>NZ_JAGFOU010000019.1 GCF_017592395.1 Actinomyces bowdenii | reverse complement strand
GGATTCCGCAACCTCACCAACTACACCACCCGCAGCCTCATCCACGCCGGACGACTCAAGGACCACCTCGCAACCACCTAAAAGCGCCGATAAGCCCCACCTACCACACCCTCAAACACGAAGAGCCACTATCACAGCACAGCGGAGCAATAGGTTCGCCAGTTGAACGCCGAGGGGGAGCAAGGAGAGATCCACCGCCTCAGGCTACCAAGGAGAACCCAGCCGCAGGATGCAAATGCGGAGGCAGAGCGCAGGGGCTGTCCGCACTCTGCGGGCCTCCCAGGGGTGCATTCCGCTGACAATCCCGGCAGTGTGCGGGCGAGCCCGGCATCGTGCACAGTAGCCACCATGATGCTCCGACGCACCCGCAGGCCATTCCCTCCCCTGACCCCCACGCGCTGGCTGCTCATCGGCTTGTACGCGATCGCGGCCACCACCTACGCCGTCATGCTCACGGTGACCATCCCCCACCTCCGTGGCCTGGCAGGCGGCCGGCAGCTCCCGGACCTCATGCCCGCGGGACTGGGGCACGCCCAGGCGGTCGACCTCCTGTCCGCCCTGGGCGAGGAGGGGCGCCGCTTCTACCTCACGGTGCAGCTGCCCCTGGACATGGTCTACCCGCTGGCCTCCGCTCTGGCGATCAGCCTGAGCCTGCGGGCACTCGCCGCGCACCTGCCCGGGGCGGCCAGGCGCCCGGCCCTGGTCATGACAATGAGGTGGATCCCCTTCATCGGTGCCCTGTGCGACTGGGGGGAGAACATCTGCACTGCCCTCATGATCCGCTCCTTCCCGCAGGTCCCCCCGCCGCTGGCCCAGATCGGCGGTGCCCTGTCCCTGGGCAAGAGCGTGTTCGTCTCCCTCGGCGTCCTGCTCCTGCTGCTCGCATGCCTCCTGGCCCTCCTGGCGCGACTGTCCGGCCGGGGCCGTCGCGGCAGGCCCGGGACCCCGCCCGCCGCGTAGGCCCGGCCCGCCTCCCGACGGCGGATCGGCCCAGGATCCCCGCCTCATCCGCGGCCCTCCGCGCCTGGCCGTGCTCCACAGAGCGGCCCGCGCAGCGCCGAGGGCGCCGCCCTGTGGACAGGGGCGCGGCACAGCGCCATCCCAGTGCCATCCACCGGTAGCGTCGCTCCCATGAATGACACGCCCGCCTCCCCAGACCCGAACCCCGCAGGATCGCGGCCCACCGGCCCGGGGCCCCGCGGCGGGCGCGGCTCGGGGCGGCGGGCCGGGCACGGCCCGGGGCGGCGGGCCGCCCTGTCGCCCTCGCGGGCCAAGGACTTCATGCAGTGCCCGCTCATGTTCCGTCTGCGCACCGTGGACCGCCTGCCCGAGCCCGGATCCCTGGCCACCCACAAGGGGACCGTGGTGCACGCCGTCCTAGAGCGCCTCTACGACCTGCCCGCGCCCCGGCGCAGCCGCGAGGCCGCCCTGGACCTGCTGCCCGGCCAGTGGGAGGCCCACCGGGACCGGAGCCCGGAGGTCATGGAGCTCTTCGAGGGCGGCCCCGCCCAGGTGGAGTCCTGGCTGGAGGAGGCCCGCGCCCTCATCGGCACCTACTTCTCCCTGGAGAACCCCACGCGCCTGGAGCCGGCCGAGCGCGAGCTCCTCGTCCAGACCGAGACCTCCGACGGCCTGCTCCTGCGCGGCTTCGTCGACCGCCTGGATGTGGCCCCCGACGGCGCCATGCGCGTGGTGGACTACAAGACCGGCCGCAGCCCGCACCCGCGCTACATGCAGGACGCCCTGTTCCAGATGCGCTTCTACGCCCTGGTGCTCTGGCGCCTGCGGGGCCGGGCGCCCGCGCGCCTCCAGCTCATCTACCTCAAGGACGGGCGCACCCTCACCCATGACCCCCGCACCCCCGAGCTGGAGTCCGCCGAGACCAGGATCTCGCGCATCTGGGATGAGATCGAGGACTGCGCCCGCGCCGGGGACTTCCGCCCCCGCCGCTCCCGCCTGTGCGACTGGTGCGCCTTCCAGGCCCAGTGCCCGCTCTTCGGCGGCCGGACTCCCCCACTGCCCGACGACGGCCTCGCCCAGCTCCTCACCGCCCGCCGGCAGGCGGCCTGATGCCCGTGGCCTGAAACCCCCTGCCCAGTCCCCTGACCCGCCTCATCGCAGGCGGCCTGCCGAATGGTCTCATTCGGGAAACGGCAGCGGACCCACTACGGTTAGCCCTATGGAGCACAGGAGACTCGGCCGCACCGGACTGCGCGTGTCCTCGGTGGGCCTGGGCACCATGACCTGGGGCCGGGACACCGACGAGCTGGAGGCCAAGGAGCAGCTCGACATCCTCCTGGACGCCGGGGGCACCCTGGTGGACACGGCCGCCTCCTACAGCGAGGGGGCCAGTGAGGAGGTCATCGGCACCCTGCTGCGCGAGCACGTCCACCGCCATGACATCGTGCTGGTCTCCAAGGCCGGGGTGCGCACCTGGCGCACCGGGGAGCGGCCCAGCGTGGCCGACGCCTCGCGCGGGACCCTCCTGGACACCCTCGACATGAGCCTGCGGCGCCTGGGCACCGACCACCTGGACCTGTGGCTGGTGCAGGTGCCCGACACCACCACGCCCCTGGAGGAGATGGCCCACGCGCTGAGCGTGGCGGTGTCCTCGGGCCGCACCCGCTACGTGGGCCTGTCCAACCATCCGGCCTGGGTGACGGTGCATGTGGCCGACCTGCTCAAGGCCGCCTCCCAGGGGCCGGGCCTAGCCGCGGTGGAGGTCGAGCACTCCCTGCTCTCGCGCGGGGTGGAGCGCGAGCTGCTGCCCGCGGCCGCGGCCCTGGGCTTCGGCGTCATCGGCTACGCGCCGCTGGGCCGGGGGGTGCTCACCGGGAAGTACCGCTCCTCGACTCCCCCCGACTCCCGGGCGGCCTCGCCCCACCTGCGCTCCTATGTGGCCCCCTACCTGGCGCAGGTGCACCAGGGGGTCACCGAGGCGGTGGCGACGGCAGCCGCCGGACTGGACCGCAAGCCCGTGGAGATCGCCCTGTCCTGGGCGCGCGACGCCCCGGGGATCTCCTCGACGATCGTGGGGGCCCGCACCCCCGCCCAGCTCCAGGGGGCGCTGGCCGCCGAGGACCTGCGCCTGCCCGTCCAGATCCGCCACGCCCTGGACGAGGTCACCGCCCCGCCCATGGGCTACCCCGAGCGCTTCTGAGCCGCTGAGCAGCCCTCAGCGCGCCTCAGCGGCGCCCGGGCTCCTCATCGTCGTAGTCATCATCGTCGTCGTAGTCGTCGTCATCCACGTCATCGTCATCATCGCCCTCGTCGTCGAAGTCGTCGTCATCCACGTCATCATCGTCGTAGTCGTCCTCGTCGGCGTCGTCATCATCGTCGCCGTCGAAGGTCTCGAAGGGCAGCTCGATGCCGTAGGCGGTGAACAGGGTGTCGTCGTAGGTGAAGAAGGCGTCCTGGAGGGCGTTCTCGGCAGCGACCACGGCCGGCGAGAACTCGTCACCGGTGACGGCGGCATCCAGGTGCGCCTCGAAAGCGGCGATGAGTCGGTTGAGCGCGGACCGCGGGTCATTCGTCATGGAGGACACACTACCGGCAACCCCCGTCGTGGTGAACAGCACGACGGGGACGCGCCCGGGCCGGTGCCGGTCCCCCGCCCACGCGGGGGACCGGCACCGGGGCGGGTCACTCGCTCACGCCCAGCTCCTCGCGCACGAAGTCGAGGAAGAGGTCCTCCCCCTTGATCCGGCTGGTCTCCTCCGGGCCGACGACGACGCGCACCCCCTCGCGCATGATCTGGGCGGCCCCGCCATCGGGCCCCAGGGGCAGGACCACCATCTCCGGCCCGGGCCGGTAGGTGGCGGTGGGCTGCCTGCCGGCGATGAGGTCGGCGATATTGCGGGCCACGACCTGGGCGTGGGCGCGGGCGGCGTCGGCGCGCTTGGACTCGCGCACGTCGGTGATGTCCCCGATGGCCCACACCCCGGGGTGGTCCACGACCCGCAGCTGGTCGTCGACCCGGATGGTGCCGTTGTAGTGGCGGATCTCCTCGTAGTCCGTGCCCAGGTAGCCGGTGGCGGCGGCCGAGCCGTAGGCGCGGAACCACATGTCGGCCTCGATGCGGCGCCCGCTCTTGGTGTCCACGCGGAAGGGGGAGAGCACGCCCACGTCCACCGGCGGCAGGTAGGCGAGCTTGTCGCCGGTGATGATCTCCACGCCGCGCCCCCGGAGCTGGGAGACGATGGCCTGGCGCATCTCCTCCTTGTAGTCGCCCTCGGGGATGATCCGATCGGCGGTCTCCAGGAGGGTGACCGCGATGTCGGGGAAGGCGGAGGTGATCTCGCCGGCCAGCTCGATGCCCACCGCGCCCGCCCCCACGATGAGCACCCGCCCGGCCTGGGCCAGGTTGGAGCGCATGCGCTCGATGCGGGCCTTGGCGATGATCGCCGAGGACTCCAGGTGCTTGGCCGGGAAGGGGTAGTTGGTGCCGGTGGCCAGGACCAGGTAGTCGGCCTCGATGGGGCCGTGCCCCGAGACCTCCACGGTGGTGCCGTGCACGGCCAGGGCGGTGCCGTGGACGACCCGGCCGTTGGTCAGGAGCCTGTCGTAGGGGATGAAGATCCTCTCGGCCCACTGGGCGTCCACGGCGGCGCGCAGGGCGGCGGCGTGGTTGACGAAGGTGTCCTTCTGCTCGACGAGAGTGACCTGTGCGACGTCGTCGAGCGCCTTGGCGACCGTGATGCCGCCGTAGCCGCCGCCGACAATGGTGACGCGGGCCATGTGCATTCCTTCCGTTGGTGGTCGTTGGGGGTGTGGTGATGTGCTCACAGCAGGCCGCGGCGCTCCAGGAGCGGCTGGATCTGCGGGTCGTGCCCGGTCAGGGCCCGGTAGGAGGCCAGGGGGTCGCGGGAGTCGCCGCGCGAGAGGAACTCCCGGCGCAGGGCGTCCCCGGCGGTGCGGTTGAGGCCCTGGTCGCCGTCGATGGCGCCCTGCCCGTCGGTGCGCAGCCACTGGGTCGCATCGGCGTCCATGACCTCGCTCCAGATGTAGGCGTAGTAGGAGGCCGCGTAGCCGCCGGCGAAGGCGTGGGAGAAGTAGGTGGAGCGGTAGCGGGGAGGGACCAGGGCGTCGTCGATGCCCGCCGCGGCCAGGGCCCGGTGCTCGAAGGCCTCGACCTCCTGGGGATCGGTGGGGGCCTGGCCCGCCGTCAGGGTGTGCCAGGCCTGGTCGAGGATGGCGGCCCCCAGGTACTCGGTGGTGGCGTACCCCTGGCCGAAGGCGCCCTGCTGGCGCAGCTGCTCGCTCAGGGCCGGGGGCATGGGCTCGCCGGTGTCCACATGGCGCGCGTAGGAGGCCAGGACCCGGGGGTGCAGGGCCCACTTCTCGTTGACCTGGCTGGGGAACTCCACGACATCGTTGGGCACGTTGGTCCCGGAGGCCGAGGGGTAGCGGGTGTCGGACAGCAGGCCGTGGAGGGCGTGGCCGAACTCGTGGAAGCAGGTGATGACCTCATCCCAGGTCAGCAGGGCCGGGCCCGACTCGGGCCGGGTGATGTTGGCGCAGTTGATGACCACGGGCCGCCGGTCCAGCAGGTGGGACTGCTCCACCAGGCTGGACATCCACGCCCCGCCGGCCTTGCCGGGCCGGGCGTAGTAGTCGCCGACGAACAGTCCCAGCAGGGGGGCGCGGCGGTCCTGGCCGTCGCGCACCTCCCACACGCGCACGGTGGGGTCGTACATGCGGGCCGCCAGGTCGGGGCGCTCGTGGAAGGTGATGCCGTACAGGCCGGTGGCCGCGGCGAAGACCCCCTTCTCCACCACGCTCCACAGCTCCAGGTAGGGGGCCAGGACCTCGTCGTCGACGCCGAAGCGCTCCTTGCGCTCGGCGGCCTCGTACAGGGGCCAGTCGGCCGGGCCGAAGGACTCCCCCTCCTGGGTCCGGGGGTCGGCGGCCATCCGGGCGGCCAGTCCCCGGGCGTCCCGGCGGGCGTTGGCCATGGCCGGGACGCTCAGGCGCGAGAGCATCTCGGAGACGGCCCGGGTGGTCCGGGCGGCGGACTCGGCGGCCACGATGGCCGCGTGGTGGGGGTGGCCCAGGAGGGCGGCCCGCTCGGCGCGCAGGGCCGCCAGCTCCAGGACGATCGGGCGCGTGTCGTGCTCCCCGCCCAGTCCGCGGGACATGGAGCGCTCCAGCAGCTCCTGGCGCGCGGCGTGGGGGCGGGTGGTGGCCAGGGCCGGGGCGGAGGTGTAGTTGGCCACTCCGGCCGCGTGCATGGCCTCGGTGGCCAGGGTGGAGAAGCGCGACTCCAGCGCGGTCATGCGGGCGTTGATAGCGCGCAGGCGCTGGGCCTGCTCGCCCTCCAGGGAGACGCCGTCGCGCTCGAAGGCCTCCACCGTCAGGCGGATGAGCCGGACGGTCTCCTCATCGGGACTCGCCGCCCGCTCCTCAAGGGCCTTGAAGCGCCGGTAGAGGCGCGCATCGAGGGCGTAGGCGTCGTGGTGGGCGGCCAGCTCGGGGGCCAGCCGCTCCTCCAGGGCATCCAGGTCGGGGCAGTAGGTGGCCGAGGTCAGGCAGGACAGCACGGTCAGGGCCCGGCCCAGCAGGTCGCCGGAGCGCTCCAGGGCCTCCAGGGTGTTGGCGATGGTGGGCTCGGCCGGGTCAGTGGCCACGGCCTCCCACTCGGCGCGCTGGGCGGCCATGCCCGCCCGGATGGCGGGCTCGATGTCCTCGTGGCGCACCGCCGCGAAGTCCGGCAGCCCCAGCTCCAGGGCCCAGGGGCGGGCCAGCGGGTTGGACTCGGGGAGCTCGGGGGCGGGGGCGCCGTGGGCGTCGTCGGTCAGGCTCATGGTCTCATCGTGCCACGTCTGGGACCTTGGGCCGGTAGCGGCGGCATGGCCGGTGGCAGCGCCATTCTCAGCCGTCCTCACCCCCTTCCCGCCCGCAGCGCCCCGGCGACATCGGGCGGGAAGTAGCCCGGCCCCTTGAGGACCTTGCCGTCCTCGCGGTAGATCGGCCGCCCGTCGGCCCCCAGCTTGGACATGTTGGAGCGCTGGACCTCGGCCAGCACGGCGGCCAGGTCGATCCCCGTCTCCAGGGCCATGCCGTAGATGACGTAGATGAGGTCGGCCAGGGCGTCGGCGCTCTCCACCACGTCGCGGGTGCCCTCGTCCCCGGCCACCGCCCGGGTGTAGGCGGCCTCGATCTCGGCGCGGGCGGCCGGGCCGTAGACCGCGCCGGTGAGCTCGGCGAACTCCTCGGCGATGAGGCTCATGCGCATATCCAGGCTCCGGCGGTCCAGGGAGGGCCCGTCGGTCTGGATGGGCAGGCCGTAGGTGCGGTGGAAGCGGCGCACGAGGGACTCGGGGTCATCGCCCTCGCGCCGGCCCACCTCGGTGGTGTCCACCAGGGGGGTGCGCGCCCCGCAGGCGTTGCGCGAGCCCTGAGGCGTCGGCCCGTCCCAGGGGGCCTGGGGCCGGCGGGGGTCGGTGGGCAGCAGGGTGGCGATCCAGCCGTCGTGCAGGGCGCCGTCGTTGGCCAGGTAGCGGCGCACCTGCCCCTCCTTGCGGAAGCCGACGGACCGGGCGAGCCTCCAGGAGGCCCAGTTGGGCACGCCGTCGTGGATGTCGCAGCGCCACCGCAGCGCGGACAGCGGGCCCCTGCCCGCCTCGGCCAAGGGCCCCTCGGGGTCGAAGGCGGCCTCGATGACGGCGCGCACGGCCCGGGCCATGAGGCCCCGCCCCCGGTAGGGCGCGCCCAGCCAGTAGCCGATCTCCGCGGTGCCGTCCCCGGCCAGGGACAGCCCGACGACGCCGACCAGGGCGGGCGCGCCGGCGGGCTCGCCGTGGGAGCCGGCCGGGGGGTCCTGCGGGACGGGCCGCACCCCCCAGGTCAGCTCCCCGCCCCGGGCCCAGCCGCGGGGGACGATCTCCTCGGCGAAGGCGCGGGCATCATCCCGGGAGTAGCCGCGGGGCACGGAGGTCCACTCCTGGATGTCCGGGTCCTGGCACAGTTCGCGGATCCGCTCGATATCGGCGGTGGTGGGCGCTGAGAGCACGAGCCCGGGCGCCTCCCGCCCGCCGGGGGCCTCGATGGTGAATGACTCCATGCCCGGCAATGGTAGTGCCGAGGACGAGCCGCCCCACGAGGAGCCCGGCCCGGGCCGGTCCCAGCGAGCTCCCATGAGCCTGCGCCAGAGTGGGGCGACCAGGACATGCACCACGAGCAGGCAGGCCCATGACCTACAGCGTGACCCACAGCGAATCCACTCCCGCGCCCTCGGGCTCCGTCCCGCGCTGGCTGCTGCCCCGCGTGCGCGTGCGCCAGCAGGGGCAGGTCATCGGCGTCGAGCAGGTGGTGCCCGCGCGCGTGGCCGAGATCCACACCCAGACCAGCGGCTCGGGCACGACGCGCACGACGCGGAGGACCCGGCTGTACGAGTCCGGGCTCGGCTCGCCGCGCAGCATCCCGCTGGTGCGCGAGCGCCTGACCATCCCCGCCGGCCCGGTGAGCGCCGAGCAGGTGGAGCAGGCGATCGGGGCGGCGCTGGGCGGCTTCCGGCCCACCGCCTACCGCAGCGGGCCCGCCCGCCCCAGTCCCGCCCTCCTCCCCCACCTCATCGGTGCGATGGCCTTCCTCGCCTTCGCCGTCGCGGCCATCGCCATGGCCATGCGCCTCCGGAGCGATCTGGCCGACTCCGCCGGCCCTGACCAGCTGGGCTGGATCCTCCTGGCCTTCCCTGCCGTCTTCGCCCTGGTGGGGGTATCGATGGCGGCGGTGTGCGCGCGCCGGGCCTGGATCCTGCGCACTCCCAAGTCGATCGCCGAGGACCAGTGGGTCCTGCTGCGCCAGGTGCTCATGGAGGTGGCCGGCCAGGAGCCGGGCTCCTCGCGCCCCCTGGATGTGGAGCTGGGCCGGCGCCGCGACCTGGTGACGCATCCGCCCAGCCAGTACCCGCAGGGCGGGAGGATCGCCCGGGCCACCACCACCGATGGCCGCATGGGACCGCCCTGGCCCGATGCCCAGGACCTCCACCGCCTGGTCAGGGCCGGACGGCGGCGGGCGCTGGCGACGGGGCTCTTCCTCACCGTCATCCTGGGGCTGGGAAGCCTCATCGCCACCGGGATCATCCTGGGCACGGGGATGCCCGTGCTGCCCTTCGCCTGCGCCATCCTGGGCATTACGGGGGCCATCATGCTCCTGGCGCTCAGAGATGCCGACCCCGTGGTGCTGGCCCACCCGCGGCGCCTTCCCGGGGAGCCCCGCCCCCTGAGGGTGAGGCTGGAGGACGTCGATGTCCCCAGCCTGCCCGGCTGGTGCGCCGCCCGGCGCCGCGAGGACACCTGGAACGCCGCCGTCATGATCTGCGCACTCCTGTTCGCGGGCAGCATCGCGGGCCTCATCATCGGCGGTTCTATCACTCTTCAGGCGATGCCCCCGGACCCCGCGGGGCCCGCCTCGGGAGGCGGCGCCGCCAGCTGGTTCATCACTGCGGTGGTGGCCCTCGTCGTGGTGACGTTCTCCGTGCGGGCGGTGCGCCGGATCCACCACGACGACGTCGAGCGCCGCCGGCGGGCGGGACTGGCCTGAGCGGTGGGGCGGGCGCCGACCAGCGGGGCCGGTCTCAGCCCCGGCGGCGCAGGACCGGCCAGCAGGTGGCCAGCACCAGTCCCCCGATGAGCCCGTAGGCCAGGGCCACCCACTGCCCGTGGGAGTCGGAGAGCCACCCCACGACCGGCGGCGCGACGAGCCCGGCCAGGCGGGCCAGCCAGGAGACGATGGTCAGCCCCAGGCCGGGTGCCAGTCCGGGGATGTCATCGGCTGCGGAGTAGGTCACGGGCACGGCCACGGCGCACCCCAGTCCGCTGATCGCCATGCCGATGAGGGTGCCCAGCACTGAGGACAGGGCCAGGGCCGCACCCATGCCGGCGACCACGAGCAGGCCTCCCCCGGCAATGACGGCGCGCGGGCCCAGGGCGTCCACGACGCGGTCCCCCAGCAGGCGCCCCAGGATCATCGTGCCCTGGAGGGACACGATCCCCAGCCCCACCTGGCCGGCGGGCGCCCCCTGATCGGACAGGAGCAGGGAGGACCAGTTCTGGGCCACGTCCTCGGGCACCATCGCCGCGGCGCACAGCAGCCCGACGACGGCGAGGATGAGCCCGGTCAGCACCGTCCGGGCGGCCCTGGGCGCGGCCGGCCCGGATGCGGCCGCATGATCCGGCTCGGTCAGGGCGGGGCGGTCCTGGGCGTCCGGCCCGGGCAGGAACCAGCCCAGGGCCAGGGGCACCGCGCTGAGCAGCACCAGGACCAGGGCGGTCAGCCCCATGTGGGGCCCCGGGCCCAGGCCGGCCCCGGCAGCGGCCTGGCCCATGATCGCGCCCAGGACCGTGCCCAGGGACCAGGCGGCGTGGAAGCTGGAGACGATGGAGGAGCCCCAGCGCCGCTGGACGCGCAGCCCATGGGCGTTCTGGGCCACGTCCACCACGGCATCGGTGCCGCCCACGACGAGCAGGCAGACGGCCAGCCAGGCCCAGGAACCGGCCAGGCCCGCCCCGGCCAGGGCCGCGGAGATGATCACCATGCCCAGGCTGGCCACGCGGGCGGAGGTGAGGCGGGTGATGAGGCGGGAGGCGATGAGCCCGGCCACCAGGGCCCCGACACTGGCCGCGGCCACGGCCTGCCCGAAGGAGGCCTTGGACAGCCCCAGGTCGGCGACGATCTCGGGATAGCGCGGCACGAGGTTGGCCATGCCCAGCCCGTTGGCCAGGAAGACCAGGGAGACGGCGATGCGGGCGCGGATGAGCTCCGCGGGCTGCGGGGCGCCGGCGGCACCGGGGCGGGAGGGACGAAGCATGTCAGTGGCGGTTTCGATGGCGGTTTTGGTGGGGGTTTCGGTGGGGGTTCGGCCGCGCCCGCAGGCCGTGGGGGGCGTCGGTGCGCGCAGGGGTGCGCAAGAGGAGGACATTGTATCGGTGGGGATCACTCCCCAGCCTCCTGGAGGGGGATATGGGGGCAGGAGGATGACGGGACCCCGATCCTGTGCCTACCCTGGGGGCGGAGCGCCCTCGCAGCGCCCCGATGCTCGGTCGCCCTGGCCGAGCCCCCTGACATCTCAACCCTGGAGCCTCTATGTCCTACGGAAACACTCCCGACCCCTACGGCGCTCAGCCGCAGCAGGGCTACCCCCAGCAGCCCGGCGGGTTCCCCGGCCAGCCGGGGGGCATGCCCGGCGGCTACGGCGCCGGTGGCTACCAGTTCGGCGCGCCGGCACTGAGCCCCGAGGTCGCCCCGCTGCCCGGCGCCAGCATCGGCGACGCTGTCAAGCGCTTCTTCCAGCGCTATGCCCAGTTCCGCGGCTACGCCTCGCCCTCGGAGTTCTGGTGGGTCCAGCTGTTCCTGGTGATCTTCGAAGTGATTGCCTATATTGTGATCTTCATTCCATTGCTCGCCAGCCTCGCGGCCTCCTCAGGGGATCCCGCTGCTGCCGAATCCGCCGCGGCTGCCGGTGGTGCGGGAAGCGCGTTCCTCTCATTGATCTTCGTGGTCATCGGCCTGGCACTCTTCATCCCGAGCCTCGCCCTGGCCGTGCGCCGCCTCCACGACACCGGCAAGTCCGGACTCTTCCTCCTGCTGTCCTTCATCCCCTTCGGCAGCATCGTCCTCCTGGTGTTCTGGTGCATGCCCTCGCGCCCGGATCTCTACCGGCCCGAGTGGAGCTGATCTGATCCGCGGACTCCGCTCATCCTGGGCCATGGGGGCGGGCAGCACGCGACCAGTGCGCGCTGCCCGCCCCGGTCCTTCTCCCACCCATGTCCCCGCCTCCCACCGGAACGGAGCCCCTCATGACCTCGCCCTACGCCGACTACGAGCCCAGTGCGCCCCCGGGGCACCCGCAGCTCTACCCCTCGCCGAGCCCCGCCGGGACCTACGGTGGGACCGGCCATGCCGCCGGCACCGGGCCGGGTCCTTTCGCCCACCCGGGTTATCCGGGCGGCTACCCGGCCATGGGGCCTTCCCCGTACCCGTACCCGGGCAGCTATTACCCCGTCGGCATGATCCCCCTTCCCCCGGATTCCGCCCCGATGCCGGGAGTCGGCCCGGTGGAGGCTGTCAAGCGCTTCTTCCGCCGCTACGCACAGTTCCGCGGCTACGCCTCACCCTCGGAGTTCTGGTGGGCCTACGGCTTCCTGATGCTCGCCACCTTGGCCATCTACATGCTGGGCGGTGTTCTCACCGGCATTCTGACGGTGCTCGCGAGTGATCCGCAGTCCGAGCAGTCCGCAGCGGAAGTGGGGTTGGCCATTTTCACCATTGCCCTCTGCGTCTTCATGCTGGTGATCTTCATCCCGTATCTAGCCGTGGCCGTGCGCCGCCTCCACGACACCGGCAAGTCCGGGCTCTTCCTCCTCCTGGCTTTCGTCCCCTTCGGCAGCATTGTCATTCTCGTGCTGCTGTGCATGCCCTCCCGTCCGGATCTCTACCGGCCCGAGTGGAGCTGAGCAGCGAGAGCAGGCTGACATGCCGGAGGGCCGGGCAGTTCCAAGAACTGCCCGGCCCTCCGGACTCATCCGCGGTGTCCGAGGGGGGACTTGAACCCCCACGCCCGTTTAATAAGGCACTAGCACCTCAAGCTAGCGCGTCTACCTATTCCGCCACTCGGACTCTCCTGCGCCCGACGCAGGGGGATCCCCGCTGGGCGACGCAGAGAAACTTAGCACGTCCGTGGCGGGGCCCACCAAGCCGCCCGCCGGTGCTTCCGCTCACACTTGGGCCCCGCCGGGGCCATCACATCGGCTCGACCTCGATGCGCGCCTGCATCGACCAGCTCTGCCCCGGCGCGATGCGCGGCGCGTGCTGACGCACCGCCGCGCTCTCGACGCACACCATGGCGGGGAACTCGTCATTGGCCATGTCCGCCAGCCCGGCGCTGAGCGTGGACCACGGGTTCCACACGATCGTGGAGGGCGCGTGGCGCTTGGAGACGATGATGCGCCGGCCATGCCCGGGGTCGGTGACCTCCACGGTGCCGGCGGAGTCGTAGATGCGGTCCACCGGACCGTTGATGCGCACCGGCCCGTCCTGGACCTGGACGGCAGCCGGGTCCTGGGCCAGGTTGTCGGTGTAGCCGGCGCCCTCCAGACCCGTGATCCGCGTGACCGTGACGTCGTGGAGGGACAGGTAGGTGTGCAGCGCCGCCTCCACGGTGCGCGCCTGGGAGCCGGTGACCCGAACCGACAGAGTCAGCTCCAGACGACGGCCCACCTCCACGCTGTAGAGCAGGCTCAGGCCGTCATGGCTCAGGCTCAGCAGGGCGCGCACCCCCTGGTCGGGGGTGGCCTCCACCGAGCGCAGCGCCCAGGCGGCCGTGCGGGCCCAGCCGTGCTTGACCACCGCCCGGCCGTCGATGCCCGCCCCGAAGTCCGGCAGGCACAGGGGGATGCCCCCGCGGATGGCCGTGGCGCCGTCGAAGACCGCCTGGCGGGAGGTGAACAGGACCTCCCTGCCGCCGCGGGGCGCCCAGGAGGTCACGGTGGCCCCGTGGAGGTGGATCTCCGCCGAGCCGGCGGGAGCATCGATGAGCAGGCGGGGCTGCCCGCCCCGCCCGGGGGTGAGCGCAGCGCAGGGCGGCAGCCTCAGCGCCGGGTCGCATGAAGGTCCACTGATCATGGCCTCACGCTAGTAGGCTGAGGGCCGTTTCGTCAGCGGCATCACGGCCAAGAGAAGAGCACACGTGTCCGAGCACCACGATCCGCCCACCGAGAAGGACGAGAAGAAGGACGAGGAGGAGCCTGCCACCCGGGATGAGCCCGGGGAGCAGGCGGAGGCACGCGCACAGGAGCGGGCGGAGGAGGACGGGGGCAGTCGGTCGGGCGAGCCGGCTCGTGGCGCCGCCCCATCCTCCCGCCCCCTGGCCTGGCCCAGGAGGGTGCATTCGGCCTGGCGCCGCACCCTGGAGCGGGCCGAGGAGCGCCGGCGCGCCACGATGCGCGGCGGCACCGGCCCCGTGACCGCCACCGCGCCAGCGCCCGGCAGGCCCGGGGCCCCGACAGCGCCACCGGGGCCCGCCGCGGGCGCGGAGCAGGACGCCCCCGGCATGCCCTCGGTGGTCACCACCCGCTCCACCGCCCTGGACTCCCTGCCCTCCTGGCTGGTGCGCGGGGGCCTGGGGGCATGGCTGGGCCTGGGCATCATCATCATGATCGCCCTGGTCGTCCTCGCCACCTCCATGATCATCCCCGTGTTCATCGGGGTGTTCATGGCCCTGGTCCTGACCTCCATCCTCCAGCCCCTGGTCAGCCTCTTCGCCCGGATCATGCCCCGCTACCCGGCGACCTTCCTGGCACTGCTGACGACGCTGGCCGGCATCGCCGGCCTGCTCACCTACGTCGTGGCCTCGGTGACCAGCCAGTGGAGCTCCCTGGCCACGCAGTTCAGCGACGGCCTGGACACGATCGTGGACTTCGTGGAGCACGGGCCCCTGCCGGTGCACCTGACCCAGCAGGAGCTGACCGCCCAGTTCCAGGCCCTGGTGCGCCAGGGCCAGGACTACGTCCAGTCCAACGCCCCGCACCTGGCCACCGAGATCCTGTCCAATGCCAGTGGCCTGGTGGATGTCTTCGCCGTCCTGGCGCTGGCGATCTTCTCCACGATCTTCTTCCTGGCCTCCGGGGGCAGGATGTGGCGCTGGTTCCTCGACGAGCTGCCCGCACACATGCGCGAATCCGTCCACCGCGCCGCGGGGGCCGGCTGGTACACCTTCGCCGGCTACGCCCGGGGCACGGTCATCGTGGCCCTGACCGACGGGATCATGGCGGGCATCTTCCTGCAGCTGGTGGGCATCCCCCTGGCCGCGCCCCTGGCGGTCCTGGTCTTCATCGGCGCCTTCATCCCGATCGTGGGGGCGCCCGCGGCCATGATCATCGCCATGGTGGTGGCGCTGGCCTCCGACGGCTTCGTCACCATGATCGTGGTGTGCCTGGGCGTGGCCGGGATCGGTCAGATCGAGGGCCATATCCTCCAGCCCCTCATCATGGGCCGCCAGGTCTCCCTGCACCCGGTGGTGGTCATCATCGGCGTGGCCGTGGGCACCTACGCGGCCGGCCTGCTGGGCGCGATCATCGCCGTGCCCATCATCGGCGTGGTGTGGTCGGTCTACTCCGAGCTGCACGTCAGGGACGCCCCCGTGGTCGGGGAGCTGCCCGCCTACTCCTCGCGGGGGTCCTGAGCGGCCGGGCCCCGAGCCGGTGGCCCGGCGCCGCGGCCCGGCCCTCACTGCCAGTCCCGGCTCCGGGTGGGGGCGGCGCCCTCGAGTGCCTCCAGGCGCTCGGCGCGCAGGGCCGTGACGCCGGGTGATGGCTGCTCCGACTGCTCCACGACCCCGCGCACGATGAGGGCGGCGGCACGCCGCCCCACGGCCCGGTACCGCTTCCACATGCCGGCCGAGCACACCACATTGAGCAGCCCCGTCTCATCCTCCAGGTTGAGGAAGATCAGCCCGCTGGCCGTGTGGGGGCGCTGGCGGTGGGTGACCGCGCCCGCCACCCGCACCCGTGCGCCGTCGTCCTGGGCGCGCACCTGCGCGGTGGTGAGGATGCCCGCCCGGCTCAGATCCTCGCGCAGCAGGCCGATGGGGCAGCCCTGGGTGGACACGCCCGTCAGGCGCAGGTCGGCGACCATCCGGGACCAGTCGTCCATCCCGGGCAGCGGCGGCGCGGTCGTGCCGACGGCGGTTCCCGGCAGGGTCGGCTGGCGCCGTCCCCGGGGGCCTCGGTGCCCGCTGCCTCCGTGCCGCCCGCCGCCCCCGTGCTCCTGGGCGAGGGGGCCGGCCGCCCACAGGGCCTCGCGCCGGCCCACCCCCAGGCTCCGCAGCGCGCCGGCGGCCGCCAGGGATTCGAGCTGGGATCGGCTCAGCGGGAGCCTGCGGGCGAGGTCGGCCAGGTCCCGGTAGGGGCCCCGCCCGCGCTCGGCCACGATGGCCCGGGCGGTGTCCTGGCCGATGCCCCTGATGGGGGACAGGCCCAGGCGCACCGCCAGGTCCTCATGGACATCCAGGTGGGTGGGGGCGTGGGGCGAGGAGCGGACCGGCGCCCACTCCTTGTCGCTGCCCGGCCCGGCGTCGCCCGACTCCTGCCTGGCGGGGCGCTGCTCGACCACGGCCTGGGCCTGGGAGGACCCGACGTCGGCGGCCAGGACGCGCACGCCGTGGCGGCGGGCGTCGGCCACCAGGCTCTGGGGCGACCAGAAGCCCATGGGCTGGGCGGCCAGCACCCCGGCGTAGAAGTCCTCGGGCTTGCGGGCCTTGAGCCAGGCCGCGGCGTAGACGAGGTAGGCGAAGGAGAAGGCGTGGGACTCGGGGAAGCCGAAGTCGGCGAAGGCCCGCAGCTTGTCGAAGACCGTCTCGGCGATGTGACGCGGGGCGCCCTGGAGGCGCACCATCCCCTCCACGAAGCGCTCGTGGAGGGCCTCCATGCGCTCGGCGGAGCGCTTGGCCCCCATGGCCTGGCGCAGGGAGTCGGCCTCGGCGGGGCTGAAGCCGGCGGCGTCCACGGCGATCTGCATGAGCTGCTCCTGGAAGAGGGGCACTCCCAGGGTCTTGGCCAGGGCCGGTTCGAGCGAGTCGTGCAGGTAGGTGATCTCCTCCCGCCCCTGCCGGCGGCGGATGTAGGGGCTGACGGCCTCGCCCTGGATGGGGCCGGGGCGGATGAGGGCCACCTCGACGACGATGTCGTAGAACTCCTGGGGCCGCAGCCGCGGCAGGGTCGCCATCTGGGCGCGCGACTCCACCTGGAAGACCCCCACCGTGTCCGCGGCGCACAGCAGGCGGTAGACGGCCGGATCGTCCTCGGGCAGGGTGTGCAGCCCCCAGGACCTGCCGACCTGGGCGGGGCGCAGTGCGCCCGCGGCCGGCTGACCGGGCGGCCGCGCCCGGCCCCCGGCCGCAGGCGGCTGGTCGGGAACGGTCTGACCGCGACGGGCCAGGCCGTCGAAGGCCAGCCGGAGCGCGGTCAGGGCCCCCAGTCCCAGCAGGTCGAACTTGACCAGGCCGGCGGCGGCGCAGTCGTCCTTGTCCCATTGCAGGACCGAGCGCCCCGGCATGGCCGCCCAGCGCACGGGGCAGACCTCGGTGACGGGGCGGTCGCACAGGACCATCCCCCCGGAGTGGATGCTCAGGTGCCGGGGCAGGCGCAGCAGCCTCTCGGCGATATCGATGACCTGGGCGGGCACCTCCTCGCCCCGGCGCCCCGGCGCGGCCGCCGATCCCGGGCCCGCGGGGGCGCCGTCGTCGGGTCGCAGTGAGGACCAGCGGTCCATCTGCGAGGCCCAGGCGTCCTGGAGGCCGGCGGGGTGGCCCAGGGCTCGGGCGGCGTCGCGCACGGCGGAGCGGGGGCGGTAGGAGATGACATTGGCGACCTGGGCGGCGCAGCGGCGCCCGTAGCGGGAGTAGACGTGCTGGATGACCTCCTCGCGCCGGCAGGCCTCGATGTCCAGGTCGATGTCCGGGTAGCCGGCGCGCCCCGGGGACAGGAAGCGCTCGAAGAGCATGCGGTGGCGCACCGCGTCCACGGCGGTGATGCCCAGGGCGTAGCAGACGGCGGAGTTCGCGGCCGAGCCCCTTCCCTGGCACAGGATGGCGGCCCGCTCGCAGTACTCGACGATGGCGTGGACGATGAGGAAGTAGCCGGGGAAGCCGAGCTGCTCGATGACGTCGAGCTCATGTCCCAGGGCCTCCCAGGCGCGGGGGTCCTGCTCGGGGGTCCCGTAGCGCTGGAGGGCGCCGCGGTGGGTGAGCTCGCGCAGCCAGGTGGCGGGGGTGTGCCCGGGCGGGACCTCGATGGCGGGCAGGTCGGGGGCGATGAGGGACAGGTCGAAGGCGATCTCGGAGCCGATCCGGGCGGCGGTGAGCACGGCGTGCGGGGCGCGCCGGTGGAGGCGGAGCATGTCCTCGGGGCTGCGCAGCCAGCGGCCGATGGCGGGCAGATGGCCCCGTGCCCCGTCCAGGTCGGTGACCAGGCGGGTGGCGGTCAGGACATCGGCCAGGCGGGCGTCCCGGGGGCGGGCGCAGCGCACGGCGCCGGTGGCGACCAGGGGCAGGCGGTGGGCGGCGGCCAGGCGGCTGAGCGCCTCGGTGAGGGCGGCATCGGCGGGGCCTCCGGTGAGGGTGAGCTCGACGGCGAGCCCGGCGCCGGCGCCCTGCTCCCGCGGTTGCGGGGTCCCGAGCCCCTGTGCCCCGGCCGGGGCCACGGGCCGGGCGGCACCGCGGTCCGGTGCGCCGAAGAGCTCGGCCAGGCGCCCCAGGCAGGCGTCGGCTGCCTCCAGGTCCCAGGTCCCAGGGCGGCGGGGGTCGCCCAGGGCTCGGCGCAGGGGGCCGTTGGCGGTGCCGGTGAGGATGAGGCAGGTCCCCTCCAGGGCGGGGGCGAGGTCAGCCGGGTCATGAACGGGCTCCTGGCCGTGGCCCGCACGGAGGTTGTGCTCGGAGATGGCGGAGACCAGGCGGCGGTATCCGTGCGGGCTGCGCGCCAGGACGGGCAGATGGGAGCCGTCGGCCAGGGTCAGCTCGGTGCCGTGCGCGGTGGGCAGGCCGTGGGCTCGCCCGGCCTGGGCGTGCTTGACGATGCCGGGCATGCCGTTGTGGTCGGTCAGGGCCAGGGCCTCCAGGCCGAGCTCGACGGCGGCGGCGGCCAGGTCCTCGGGCTCGTTGGCGCCGTCGAGGAAGGAGTAGGCGGAGTGGGCGTGGAGCTCGGCGTAGCGGTGGGGACTGGGCATGCGGGGCCTGAGAGGGGTCGGGGCGCCCTCAGAAGGGCGGGGCGGCGTCGAGCAGGGGTGCCAGGCCCAGGAGATGGGCGGCGGGCGGGTAGTCGGCGGTCTCGAAGGCGCCGGCGCGCTGGCCGGGGCCCGGGCCACGGGTCTCCAGGATGGCGACGCGGTCGAGGCCGGCCGTTGCGGTGGGGGCCTGGGCGGGGTGGGTGCTGGCGAGTCCACGCTCGAGGCGCTCCAGGAGTGGGGCGGTGATCTCCTGGCTGAGCGGGGCGGGCACTGCTGCGCCCTGGTGCTGGTGGGAGTGGGGCCCGAGGCGCCGGGGCAGGAGGCGGATCGTTCCGTCGGCCTGCCGGCGGTAGCGGGCGCCGGTGGGGGTGCGCCAGGTCAGGGCGCCCTCGGGTGCGCGGCTCAGCGACCAGCCGGGGGTGTGCTTGAGGCGGTGGTGGGCCTCGCAGAGGGCGGTGAGGTTGTCCATGGAGGTCGTCCCGCCCGCGCTCCAGGGCGTGATGTGGTCGAGGTCGCAGCGCCGGGCGGGGACCTCGCAGCCGGGGTGGGTGCAGGACCGGTCGCGCAGACGGACGCGCTCGGCCAGGTCCTGGGCGGGGCGGTAGCGCCTGCGACCCGCATCCAGTACCGCACCGGTGAGAGGATCGGTGACCAGGCGCCTCCAGGTGCCCCCGGCGGCCAGGGCCCGGGCGACGCGGGCGGGGATCGGTGAGCGGCGCGAGCCGATGACGACCTCGGCGACAGGCGCAGCCACGGGTGCGGCAGCACTGCTCGGGACGCCACTGGTGGCAGTGGGGTCAGCAGTGGGATCAGCATCGGTGCCGGCGCCGGAATGGGCACCGGGATCGGCACCGGCGTCGGGCAGGAGGTGATCGAGGGGGACGGTGACGTCCACGCGGACCTGCAATCCCGGTGGGAGGTGGAGGGCCTGCTCCCCTGAGGGCATCCACCATGGGCTCGTGGAGCTCATGAGGCCGCTCAGTGAGACCAGCAGCCCCTCCAGCGGGACACCGTCGGGCATGGGGAAGCGTCCGGGGGCGGGATGGGCGTCGGGGACCGGGCAGAGGGCATCGGCGAGCGGCATGCCGGCAGCCGCGCCGAGGTGCTCCGGCGCTCCGGCCCGATCCTGCTCCCCTCCCCTGAGGCGCCCCTGCACCCTTGCCTCCTCCCCGGGCGGCGCTGGTCTTTCAGGATGCTTCGCCGTCCCCGGCGGCTCCGGCCTTCCGGGCCGCGCTGGTCCGGCCTGCGGCTCTAGGCCTCCGGGCGCGCAGGCCGCGTTCTGACTGGTGCGCAGCGTGGTGAGCGTCATGGCGGTCAGCGCGTCGGCGCGCAGCTGGGCGGGGGTCCTGCCATCGCCCGCGGCTCGGGCGGAGGCGGCGATGGCATCGAGGGTGGCGTCCAGCAGGAAGGCGTCCAGGGTGGGCATGAGGAGGGTCATCCGGCACACGCCCTCGCCTGCGGGGCGCGGGCGGCTCACGTGCCTGGCGCGCACGTTGCACCGGCGTCGCCGGCTCGCGCCTTCGGGGTCGTGGGCCACCAGGGCACGGTCAAGATCCCGGGCGAGCTGGGCGTGGGTGCGGCGCGGGGCCCGGGGCAGGACCTCATCCTGGATGGCCAGCGCCGTGTGGGCCGCAGCGCCGTCGAGCCGTCCGACGACGAGGGCGGCCTTGGCCCCGTCCAGCAGCCCGGACCGGTGCAGGGCCTCGGTGGGCCCCAGCAGCGGGTTCATCAGCGCCTCCCCGCGCTCAAGGATGCGGGCCGCGCACGTGCGGGAGATGCCCAGGCGGCAGGCGATCTCGCTGGAGGTGGTGAAGCGGCTCTCCTCCGGGGTCACGAAGCGCGGCACCGCCCCCTCCGGCCCCCAGGGCGCCGGGCCGGTGCGGAACTCGGGAGTCTGGGCCAGGCAGGCGGCCGCCATCGACTCGGCCCACGCGGCCCACGATCCCAGGCGGTGGCATGCGGCGACCAGCTCGCTGAGCCCCTCAGCCCCCAGTGCCAGCAGCCCGGTGCCCTGGATCATCTCCGGCGGCAGGACCGCGAGATCCGCGGCCTGCTCCGCGATCCCCGCCTCGGGCTCCAGGCTCACGGCGGCAGGGCCCACAGGAAGGCCCGCAGCAAGGTCGACGACGCCGTCGCAGGAGTCCACGGGACCAGCAGGACTCGCAGCGGGGACGAGCAGTGGCGAGAGGAGCTCCTCGATCAGTGCCGCCAGGGCGGCGCCGGGGGCCATAGCGGCGATCCGCTCGCAGGCCTCCTCCGGCTCATCCCAGCGCTCCAGGAGGCGCACAGTGCGCTCCTCCACCGTATGAAGCGCGGTGGAGGGCCGGGTCAGCACGCCGCTTTCGAACATGTGTACAGTCTACCTCAAGCCCTGCGACACGGAAACCGCTCATCACAAGGCTCGCAAGGCCCTAAGGCACTGCGCCCGGGAGCCCCGACGCCGCGATCCGGCACGGCTGACCAGCGGAGAGGACCCCTGGGATCAAGGGGCGCAGGACCCAGGGGCCCGGGCCCGCGCGCGGCAGGCGCGCGGCCTCAGGGCACGTCAGGGCACGAGGGAGCGGATGAGCATGATCCCGAGCGCCGCCAGGGTCCAGGAGGCCAGCGACCCGACCAGGAACTCCTCGGCCTTCCGCCCGCCCTCGTCCTTGCTGATCTCGGGGAAGCGGATGACCCCCTTGGCCGCGACGATGGCGGCCACCGCCTCATTGGCGCCGGCACCCGCCAGCAGCAGGATGAGGATGCGCTCCAGCGGGCCGATCCACCTGCCCCCGCGCATGGCACCGGCCGCCGACCCGCCCTGCCCCGCAGGGCCCGGAGCGGGAACGGCCCCAGGACCGGGCGCGGGCCCGGGCACCAGGCCTCCCCCGCCGCCCCGCGCGCCCCGGGCCAGGACCAGGAGCGCCGAGACGGCCTCATTGGCGGGGCCCGCCAGGAGCAGCACGACCCCCACCGCGCCCGCCGCAGCAACGAGGCGCCCCGGGGCCGGTTGAGCCAGGATCGCGCAGGCCCCCAGCGCGGCGATCGCCGTCGCCCACCGCGCCAGCGCATGCCAGGGCCCCGAGGCGGGGGGCGCGGCCGCCCACAGGCCCCAGGCGGCCGCGCCCCCCATGAGCGGGGGCCAGGCCCACCAGGGGCCCGCGCCCAGGCCGAGGCCCAGGGCCGCCCCCGCCAGGGGAGCCAGCGCCAGAAGGGCGGCGCGCGCCCAGGCCGAGGCCCGGGGCCGCCCCCGCTCCGCCACCAGGGCGCTCACGGGCGCGGCGCAGGCGGCGATCCCCAGGGCCAGCACGAGCGCCGCCGTCATCGCCGCCCCCCGCCCCGCGCGCCACCGGCACTGCGCGCACTGCCGCCAAGCGCCGCCCCGGGGGCGGCGAGCCCCTCCAGGAGCCGGTGGGATTCCAGGAGGGCGGCGCCGGCGCCCCGGGCCAGATCGGAGACGGCCTGCTGGCTGACCCTCTCCGCACGGGCGATCTCGACCTGCTTCTCACCGAGGACGAGCCCGGCCATCATGCGGCGCTGGCGGGGCTGGAGGCGGGCGATGCCGTGGTCGCGCAGGAGCAGGAGGGAGTTGACGACCGCCTCCCGCTCGCGCAGCCCCCGGTCCTCTCGCCCCTCGGCCCTCTCACTGCCGCGCCTGCCACCGGGAACCCGCGGTGAGCAGCGCAGCCAGGTGCGCGCGTAGCGATCCCCCCGATCCTGGAGGGCGTGCGCGTGCTCGATGGCGTCCCGGGCGGCCCACCACGCCGGCCCGTCCTCAATGGGGGCGCCGGCCGCTCCCCGAGCGCCGTCGACCTCGATGGCATCCCCCTGGCCGATGCCGAAGCGCAGCTCCAGGCCCGGGGGCAGGAGGAGGTGGGCGCGCAGCGTCAGGGCCAGGGCGTCGCCGAGCGCGGAGGCCACCGCCTGGAACTCATCCCCGACACTGGCATAGGGCGGCCGGGGCAGGTCCAGGCCCCGGGCCGCCCGGTCCAGGGCCGCCAGGAAGGCCCGCTGGGCCTCGGCGCGGTCGGGCAGGTGCCGAGAGCCGATGATGTCCGCGATGACCGCATAGGAGGCATCCACCTCTCCACGGTACTGCTTGTACAGCGGCAGTGACAAGCGATACCCCGGAGCCCGCAATCCTCACCCGCCCGCCAGCACTCCCCCGGCGGCGAGGTAGCACTTGCCGCACAGGGACTCGTAGGTGATCTCACCGGCATCGATGGCCACCTGGTCGCCGTCGAAGACATAACCGCCCTCCCCCGCCGACCCCGGGGCCACCACCCTGCGCGCGTTGAAGATGGCCTTGCGCCCGCACCGGCAGATCGTCTTGAGCTCCTCCAGGGAGTGGGCGATCTCCAGCAGGCGCCGCGAGCCGGGGAAGCTCAGGGTGCGGAAGTCGGAGCGGATCCCGTAGGCCAGGACTGGGACGTCGTCGAGGAGCACCAGCTCCATGAGCTGATCCACCTGGGCGGCGGAGAGGAACTGCGCCTCGTCGACCAGCACGCAGTCCAGGACCCGGCGCACAGCCGCCCCCTCCTCAGCGCCCCGCTCCCCCAGGGCGCAGCGGCGCACCAGCCCGCGCAGGTCGTCGCCCTCGGCCACCAGCAGGTCCACCCTGCGGCGCACCCCCAGCCGGGAGACCACCATGTCATCGCCCTTGGTGTCGACCACGGCCTTGATGATGAGCACGCGCTGGTCGCGCTCCTCGTAGTTGTAGGCGGTCTGGAGCAGTCCCGTGGACTTGCCCGAGTTCATGGCGCCGTAGCGGAAGTAGAGCTTGGCCATCAGTCCCTCCCCGGCGCAGGGGCGCCGGCATGTCAGTGCAGCTGGACGATGCGGATGCTACCCGCCAGCGCTGCGCTCGATCCGGCGAGGGCGCTACTGTCCCACCCATGGTCTCCACCCATCACCTGCCCGCCACCTGGCGGACCGCGCGCGCCAGGGCACTGGCCGCACTCGCCATCATCCTCCTGGGGCTCTTCTCCTGGCTGACCCTGAGCGCCGCGCGCGGAGGCGGCCCGGCCCTCTACGACCAGAGCGTCACCGACTGGGCCGTCACCATCAGGACGCCCCCGGCGACGGCGATCATGGAGGGGTTCTCAGCCCTGGGCTCCACCCCGGGCCTGACGATCCTGACCCTGATATGCGTCCCGGCCCTGGCCCGGGCGGGGCGCCGCGCGCAGGCGGTGGGCCTGGCCGCGGCCATGATCGGCTCCTCCCTGCTGACCGTGGCGCTCAAGCTCCTCTTCGCCCGCGAGCGCCCGAGCACCCACACGCTCCTGGGCGACCCGGCGCTGACCCTGTCCTTCCCCTCGGGGCACTCCTTCAACACGGCGGTCTTCGCCGGGGCGCTGGCCGGCTGCGCGCTGCTGGGAGGGGCCGGGCGGCTGGGCGGAGCGCTGGCGGTGGTCGCGGCGGTGGGCACGACGGCGATGGTGGGGGCCTCCCGCGTGTACCTGGGGTACCACTGGCTGACCGATGTCCTGGCGGGCTGGTCCCTGGGTGCGGCCTGGCTGTGCCTGGTGGCCCTGGCGGTCCTGTGGCTCCAGGGGCGCCGTCGCCGGCCCGTGGAGGCGCCGGAGGCGGAGCGGTCGGCGGCTCAGTCGTAGACGGCCTCGATCCACCACCGGCCTGAGCGCACGAGCAGCAGCGGCGGCCCCGGGTCGGCGGTGACCTGGAGGTAGGCGCGGCGGTTGGCGCCGTCGGGGGTCCACCACCCCTCGTCCATGGGCCAGGGGCCCGCCCATGACAGGACCCTCAGCTCGGCGCCGTCCCGGTGGTGCCAGCCGTCCGCCTCGCCCGCCCGCCCGCGGCCGTCCTCGATGCGGATGGTGGAGGGGTCGCCGTCGAGCTGGCCGTGGAGGTCGACGCCCAGCTCGCGCCCGCGCTCGTCGAGCAGGAGAGCGGGGCGGGGGCGGGCCAGGACCACCGAGGGCGAGGGACTGGGCAGGGCGTCGGCCCAGGGGGCGGTCTCAGCGCTCCCGGCCTCTTGCGCGGCCCCGGGGCCGGAGCCGGGCTGCTCGCCCCAGGGGGTCAGGCGCACGCGCGAGCGGGGGTCGCGCCCCGCCACGAGCAGGGGGATCCGGACCGCCCCCGCTCCCAGGAGGGATTCCACGCGGTGGGCGGCGCGGGTGGCGCGGACGGCGGCCTGCTGGTCGGGGGCCTGCCACAGCCCGGCCTGGGAGGCGCCGGCCGCGCTGAGCTCCAGGGCGGTCAGGCTCAGGCGGGTCAGGGGCGCGGCCGGTGGTCGCCCGCTCCTGCCGGCGAGCCATCCGTCGAGCTGCCAGCGCACGCGGTCGGTCAGCTCGACGGCGCTCGGCGTGGTCTCCAGCAGCCACAGGCGGGTCAGCTCGCCGCCGTCCTGGCACCGGGCCTCCACGCGCAGGCGCCCGGCCGCCAGGCCTGCGGCCACGAGGCGGTCGGAGAGGCCCTCGGCCAGGCTGCGGGCGGCGAAGGCGGCGGTGTCGGCGCGCTCCGCGGGCGGGTCGAGGTCGATGCTGGCGCAGATGTCCTTGGCGGGGCGCGGGCTTCGCGGCACCTGGTGGTCGGTTCCCGAGGCCAGGCGGTGGAGGCGGGCTCCGGCGGGGCCGAAGCGGGCCGCGACCTCCTTGAGGGGCAGGGCGGCGAGGTCCCCCAGGGTGCGCAGGCCGAGCCTGGCCAGGATCTCCAGGAGGCCGATGGCCTCCTGGCGCAGGCGGCGCGTGGTCAGGCAGGCCAGGGCGGCGCTCAGGGGCCGGGGGGCCAGGAACCCGGGGGTGGCCCCGGGCGGGATGATCGTGCCCTGGCGGGCGGCCAGGACGGCTCCGGCCAGGGAGTCGGCGATGCCCACCTGGCACTCGACGTCGGCGTCCCGGGCCAGGGACTCGACCAGGCGGGCGGCCAGCTCCCCCTCGCCCCCCGCCCACCTGGCCGGGCCGCGAGCGCCCGAGACCGCCAGGCCGGGGCGGGCCACCAGGGGTGCGGGCAGGTGGGCGTCCAGGGCCTCCATGACGGCCTCGAAGCTGCGGGCCTCGCGCTGGGGCTGGGTGGGCATGACGGTGAGCCCGGGGCACAGGGACCGGGCGGTGCGCAGGGGCATCCCCGCTGCCAGGCCGGCGGCGCGGGCCGGGGCGGAGGCCGCCAGGACCTCATGCCCGCTGACGACGGCCACGGGCTCCAGGGCGGGGTCGGGCAGGAGGCGGTCCTGGCGGGATGCGGCGGTGCGGCGCTGGGCGCGGGCCTCCAGGGTCAGGGCGACGACGGGCCAGTCGGGCACCCAGATGGCCACGAGCCTGGGCGGTGGGGCGGGCCGGGGCCGCGGGGGCGGCGGTGCGCTGGTCATCCGGCCCCCTCCAGGCCCTGCGGCTCGGCGGGGGCCTCGGTCAACTCGGCCGGATCGGCGGGGGCCCGCGCGAGGGCGGCCCGGGTCAGGCCCTCGTCGTCGAGGACCAGGGTGCTGGAGCCCCGGCCGGGCCGGGGGTCGGCCAGCGACCAGGCCAGGCGGCGCAGGTGGCCGGCCGTCATCTCCCGGGCGGAGGGGGGCGGGCAGTGCGGGCGCAGGGGCACGACGCGGGCCGCGTCCGGGCGGTCCCCCTCCGGGTCGATGCGGGACGCCTCCAGGGTGAGGGCCTCCTCCCAGGGG
Source organism: Actinomyces bowdenii (assembly GCF_017592395.1). Classification (GTDB taxonomy): domain Bacteria; phylum Actinomycetota; class Actinomycetes; order Actinomycetales; family Actinomycetaceae; genus Actinomyces; species Actinomyces bowdenii. The sequence continues at coordinate 41,945 of NZ_JAGFOU010000019.1, read as the reverse complement.
GCGTCGGTGAGGATGGTGGCGCGGCGCTCGCGGGCGCGCGCGGCCAGGTGCCTGCGGTGGCGGGGGCGCAGGGCGGTGGCGGCCCGCCGGTCGATGAGCAGGCCGCCGACGCCGTCGAGCAGGGCGGTGGCGGCGGCCAGGATGGCAGCGGGCTCCAGGCCGGCGGTGGGGGCGATCAGGACCCGGGACAGGTCGATCCCCAGCTCGTGGGCCGCGCACCAGCCCAGGTCCTCCCCGCCGAGCACCGCGCACCAGCCGTGGGCCCCCTGGTGCATGGCGAGCGCGGCCAGCAGGAGGGTGGTGGATCCGCTGATGCTGACGGCGCCCGCGCCCCTGGCGCGCAGCCGGCTCCAGGGATCCCGGCAGGACTCGGGGTCGCGGGAGGGGGCGCGCAGGGCGCGCTGGACCTCCAGGGCGCCGCCTGAGGACAGCCCCACCCGCTCCTCGGCCAGGGCCAGGGCCCTCCTGGCCGCGCTCAGGCGCGCGCCCTGCGGCGCAGGCGCCTGTGCGGCGGCCTGCGGGCGCTGCGGCACCGCCAGCGCCTGCCCCGCGGCTCGCTCCACCGCCGGCACCTCCCCTCTCGGCTCAGCCCATCCCGCCATCGGACAGACGATCGAACGTGTGTTCGATCCAGGGTATGAGGATACCGCCTCCCTGCGACGCCCACGGCGCGCCTCGGAGCCCACCTCGGCCCGCCTCGGCCCGCCTCGGCCCGCCTCGCCCATGGTCCCGCACCTCACCGCCGCTCCCGGTGACGCGCGAGCATCAGGGCGTCTAGAGTGGAGAGCCACTCCGAAGCACCGCGACCCTCTGGAGGAACACCTCATGGCAACCGACCAGGCCGCTGATCTGTCACGCCCGCGCCCGCCCGCCCCCTACGACTTCCTGCCCGCCGCCCCCTCCTTCACCCTCACCTCCCCCGACATCGCCGAGGGCCGGCCCATCGCGGACGCCTTCACGGGCGTCCACGACAACATCTCCCCCGCGCTGGAGTGGTCGGGCTTCCCCGACCGGACGCGGTCCTTCGTCGTCTCCTGCTTCGACCCCGATGCGCCCACCCCCTCGGGGTGGTGGCACTGGATGATCGTGGACCTGGACGCCTCGGTCACCTCCCTGCCCCAGGGGGCGGGGGCCAGCGACCTCCAGCTCGACGGCGCCGCCTTCCACCTGGCCGGCGACAGCGGCGACCACGCCTGGTTCGGCCCCTACCCGCCGGCGGGCGACGGCGATCACCGCTACATCTTCGCCGTGCACGCCCTGGACGTGGACACCCTGGGCATCGATGATGAGACCAGCCCCGCGGCCGCCGCCTTCGCCCTGGTCTCCCACTGCATCGGCCGGGCCCTGCTCACCGCCACCTACTCCCTGCCCGGCGAGCCCGGCGCCCCCGCCTTCCTCAAGGAGGGCAAGTGACCCCACAGCCCGGCGAGGCCCCCGCGATCCGCTCGGGACGCCGCCGCCGCGGCAGCGAGGCCTTCACCCCGGCCTTCGGCTTCTCCGCGGCCAGCACCTTCGGGCGCCACCAGCGCCGCCCCGTCGCCCTGGTGACCGGGGCGACCTCGGGGATCGGGCTGGCCGTGGCCCGCGACCTGGCCCGCGACCACAACATCATCCTCATGGCCCGCACGGGCAAGGATCTTGAGGAGCTGGCGGCGGCCCTGGAGGAGGAGTCGCGGGCGGCGGTCCTGGTCTGCCCGGTGGACCTGACCAATGACACTGCCGTGACCAGGATGATGGGGCGCCTCCAGCTCGACAGCCTCGACGTCGTGGTGCACTGCGCGGGCGTGGAGGCCACGGGCGCCGTGGACAGGCTCACCCCGGCGCGCTGGCGCGCCGTGCTGGACCTGGACCTGGTGGCGGTGGCCCACCTGACCAGCCTGCTGCTGCCGGCGCTGCGCGAGGCCCGGGGGCTCGCGGTCTTCGTCAACTCCGGCGCGGGCCTGCGCTCCAGCCCCGGCAACGCCCTGTACAGCGCGGCCAAGGCGGGGCTCAAGGCCCTGGCCGACACCCTGCGCGAGGAGGAGCGGGGCAAGGTGCGGGTGACCTCCATCTACCCCGGGCGGGTGGACACCCCCATGCAGGAGCGCCTCCACGCCCTCAAGGCCGCACGGCTGCGCAGCGAGGGCCGCACGGCCCCCGCCTACCGCGCCGCGGACCACATGGCGCCGCAGTCGGTGGCCTCGGCGGTGCGCCTGGCGGTGAGCACCTCCATGGACGCCGTCGTGGAGGACCTGGCCATCCGCCCCTCCGGGATGCTCTGAGGCCGCCGGCGCCCTGCGGCGCCTGCCGGCACGGGGCCTGCCGGCGGCCGCTGCTACCGCCCGCCGGGGAAGCCCAGGGTCCGCCAGGCCTCGTACAGGCCGATGGCCGCGGAGTTGGCCAGGTTCAGGGAGCGGTTGCCCTCCACCATGGGGATGCGCACCCGCGCGCTGATGCGCGCATCGGCCAGGATCCCCTCGGGCAGTCCGGTGGGCTCGGGTCCGAAGAGGAGGGCGTCGTCGGCGCGCCAGTCCACCTGGGTGTAGAGGGTGGGGGTATGGGCGGTGAAGGCCAGGATCCGCCCGGGCACCGCCTCCAGGCACTCCTCCCAGGTGGCGTGCACCCGGGTGCGGGCCAGGTCGTGGTAGTCCAGGCCGGCGCGCCGCAGCTTGGCGTCCTCCATGTCGAACAGGGGGTCCACCAGGTGGAGCATGGCCCCGGTGTTGGCGCTCAGGCGGATCGCGGCCCCCGTGTTGCCGGGGATGCGCGGCTCGAAGAAGATCAGGTGCAGCACGGCGCCCATTGTGGCACCGCCGTGGTGCTGCCCCGCAGGCGGGGCGGGGCGCCGTGCTGCTGCGGGCTCAGCCCAGGGAGTCCAGGACGATGTTAAGTCCCTCGCTCATGGTGGGGTGGGTGATGACGGCGTCGCGAAGCTGGCGCCAGGTCAGGCCCCCCAGCATGGCCATCTGGACGCTGGTGACGACCTCGCTGGCCCCGGGCCCGATGATGGCGGCGCCCAGGATGAGGTCGGTGCGCGCATCGACGATGACCTTGTAGAAGCCGCCGGTCTCGCCCCGGGTCTTGGCGCGCGGGACGGCGGCGGTGGGGGTCTTGGCCACGCGCACCTCGTGGCCGGCGGCCCTGGCCTCCTCCTCGCCCAGGCCGACGCGGCCCAGCTCGGGGGTGGTGAAGACCGCCCAGGGGATGAGGCGCCCGGCGGTGGAGGCCTCCTTGCCGGCCAGGATGTCGCGCAGGACGCGGAAGTCGTTCCAGGAGGCGTGGGTGAACTGGGGGGTGCCCGCGACGTCGCCGGCGGCGTAGACGCCCTCGGCGGTGGTGCGCAGGTGGTCATCGACCACGACGAAGCCGCGCTCGTCGACCTCGACGCCGGTGGCCCCCAGGTCCAGGGACCCGGTCACGGGCCGGCGCCCCAGGGCCACGAGCAGGTGGGAGCCGCGGGCCTGGCGGCCGTCCTCGGCGGTCACCACGACGCCCCCCTCCCCGCCGTCCTGCGCGCTGACCCGCGAGGCCCGGGCACCGGTGAGGATCGTGGCCCCCAGGGCCTCCAGATCGGCGGCGACCCGGGCGGCGACGTCGGGGTCCTCTCGGTCCAGGATGTGCTCCCCGGCGTGGACGATGGTCACCGGCACGCCCAGCAGGCCCATGAGGGAGGCCATCTCCACCCCAATGACTCCCCCGCCCAGGACCACGAGGCTGGTGGGCAGCTCGGGCAGGGTGAGCAGGTCCTCACTGGTCCAGTAGGGCACATCGGCCAGCCCCTCGATCGGGGGCACGGCGGGGGTGGTGCCGGTGTTGATGAGCACGGTGGTCCCGCGCACCCGGCGGGTGGAGCCGTCGGCCAGGGCGATCTCCACGGTGCGCTCGGCGATGAAGCGGGCCGTGCCCAGGACGAAGTCCATGCCCGAGCCCGGGTAGAGGGTGTCGCGGTGGGCGGCGACCATGCCGCCCACGACGGCCTCCTTGCGCCCCCGCAGGGCGGCCAGGTCGATGCGGGCCCGCGCCAGGGCCCCGGCTGCGCCGTCGGCGGCGGGCAGCTCGACGCCGTGGGCGGCCGCGCCCTGGACCCCGTGCAGGACGCGGGCCGAGGAGATGAGGGTCTTGGTGGGGATGCAGGCCACGTTGATGCAGGTGCCGCCGATCTTGTCCCGCTCGACCATGACGACGCGGTCACCGGCCTTGGCCCGCAGCATGGCCAGGGACTTGCCGGCCTTGCCCCCTCCGACCACGAGGAGGTCGACCTCCTCGACGCCGTCCCCGCCCTCCCGCGGGGCCCGGTGGGGCGCGCCGGAGCCGGTGCTGGCCCCGCTCCGCCCCTGGTCCTGCGCCTCTCTCAGCCCGGTGGGGCCAATCCGGCTGGGCTGGCTGGCCTGCTCGACCTGATCCGCCATTGCTGTCCTTCCCTTGATGTCCTGAGCGCGCCTCATGAGCGGGCCCGGCCTGCGCCGGCCGGGCCACACAGGTGGGAACAGCGCGGGCGGGGCGCTTCCTTCCTGTGGGGCCGGATGGGAGCGGGCGATTCTGCTCACACTGGCATGCCCGGTGCCCGCTCCCCTGCCCCCGCGCCGGGCCCGGGAGGGGGCTCAGCCGCGGGCCAGGGAGCGCAGCACGTACTGCAGGATGCCGCCGTGGCGGAAGTAGTCCGCCTCACCGGGGGTGTCGATGCGCACCACGGCGTCGAAGGTCACCTCGCCGCCGTCCTGGCGGCGGGCCGTGACCGCCACCGTCCTGGGCGTCACCCCCTCGTTGAGCGCCGTCAGGCCGTGGATCGAGAAGGTCTCGGTGCCATCCAGGCCCAGGCTCGCCGCCGACTCCCCCTCGGGGAACTGCAGGGGCACCACGCCCATGCCGATGAGGTTGGAGCGGTGGATGCGCTCGAAGGACTCAGTGATGACCGCCTTGACCCCCAGCAGGGCCGTGCCCTTGGCCGCCCAGTCGCGCGAGGAGCCCGAGCCGTACTCCTTGCCGCCCAGGACCACCAGGGGCACGCCCGCGGCCTGGTAGGCCTGGGAGGCGTCGAAGATCGACTCCTGCTCGCCGGTGAGGAAGTTGCGGGTGTAGCCGCCCTCGACGCCGTCGAGCAGCTGGTTGCGCAGCCGGATGTTGGCGAAGGTGCCGCGGATCATCACCTCGTGGTTGCCGCGGCGCGAGCCGTAGGAGTTGAAGTCGGCCCGCGCCACCCCGTGCTCGGCCAGGTAGCGCCCCGCCGGGGAGTCGGGCTTGATGGCACCGGCCGGGGAAATGTGGTCGGTGGTCACCGAGTCGCCCAGGAGCGCGAGCACCCGGGCGCCCTCGATGTCGCTGACCGGGGTCAGCTCCATGGTCAGCCCCTCGAAGAAGGGGGCCTTGCGCACATAGGTGGAGGACTCGTCCCAGGCGAAGGTCTCGCCCTCAGGGGTCTCCAGGCTGCGCCAGCGCTCATCACCGGCGAAGACGTCGGCGTAGTCGCGCGTGTACATCTCCCGGTCGATGGTGGCGTCGATGGTGGCCTGCACCTCGGCGGGGTCGGGCCAGATATCGGTCAGGAAGACCTCGTTGCCCTCGGGGTCGCGCCCCAGCGGCTCGGTGGCGAAGTCGAAGTCCATGGTCCCGGCCAGGGCGTAGGCGATGACCAGGGGCGGGGAGGCCAGGTAGTTCATCTTGACATCGGGGTTGATGCGCCCCTCGAAGTTGCGGTTGCCCGAGAGCACCGAGACCACCGCCAGGTCGGCCTCGTTGACGGCCTCGGAGACCTCGGCGGGCAGCGGTCCGGAGTTGCCGATGCAGGTGGCGCAGCCGTAGCCCACCACATTGAAGCCCAGCTCGTTGAGGGCGGGCCACAGCCCCGCCTTCTCGTAGTAGTCGGTGACCACCTGGGAGCCGGGAGCCGTGGAGGTCTTGACCCAGGGCTTGGAGCGCAGGCCCCGGGCCACGGCGTTGCGGGCCAGGAGCCCGGCCGCCACCATGACGCTCGGGTTGGAGGTGTTGGTGCACGAGGTGATCGAGGCGATGGCCACATGCCCGTGGTCCAGCTCGGTGGCCGTGCCGTCGGCCAGGGTCACCGCGGTGGGCCTGGAGCGCTCCGAGGCGTAGGAGGGCAGCACCGAGGCGAAGGCCTCCTTGGAGGCACTGAGGTCGATGCGGTCCTGGGGCCGCTTGGGGCCGGCGATGGAGGGCACGACCGTGGACAGGTCCAGCTCCAGGTACTCGGAGTAGACGGCCTCGCGGGAGGGGTCGTGCCACAGGCCCTGGGCCTTGGTGTAGGCCTCCACCAGGGCCACGTCCTCCTCCCCGCGCCCTGTCAGGCGCAGGTAGTCCAGCGTGACCCCGTCGATGGGGAAGATGGCCGCCGTCGAGCCGAACTCGGGGCTCATATTGCCGATGGTGGCGCGGTTGGCCAGCGGCACCTGGGCCACCCCCTCGCCGTAGAACTCCACGAACTTGCCCACCACGCCATGGGCGCGCAGCATCTGGGTGATGGTCAGCACGACGTCGGTGGCGGTGGCGCCGGCGGGGATGGCCCCGGACAGGCGGAAGCCCACCACCTTGGGGATGAGCATGGACACCGGCTGGCCGAGCATGGCGGCCTCGGCCTCGATGCCGCCCACGCCCCAGCCGAGCACGCCCATGCCGTTGACCATGGTGGTGTGGGAGTCGGTGCCCACGCAGGTGTCGGGGTAGGCCTGAGTCACGGCATCGCCGTCGGGGCCGGTGGCCCGGCGGGTGAAGACGGTGCGGGCCAGGTACTCGATGTTGACCTGGTGGACGATGCCGGTGCCCGGGGGCACCACGCGGAAGTTGTCCAGCGCCCCCTGCCCCCAGCGCAGGAACTGGTAGCGCTCGGCGTTGCGCTCGTACTCCAGCTCCTTGTTGCGCTCCAGGGAGCCGGCAAGCCCGAAGGAGTCGATCTGCACCGAGTGGTCGATGACCATCTCGGCGGGGGCCAGCGGGTTGATGACCTCCGGATCACCGCCGAGCTCGGCCACGGCCTCCCTCATGGTGGCCAGGTCCACGATGCAGGGCACCCCGGTGAAGTCCTGCATGACCACGCGGGCCGGGGTGAACTGGATCTCCGTGTCGGGCTCGGCCTGGGGATCCCAGGCGGCCAGGGCGCGCACGTGCTCGGCGGTGACATTGGCGCCGTCCTCCGTGCGCAGGAGGTTCTCCGCCAGCACCTTGAGGCAGTAGGGCAGCCGCTCCAGGCCGGGGACCGCATCGAGGCGGAAGATCTCGTAGGCGCGCCCGCCCACATCGAGCAGGTCGCGCGAGGCGAAGGTGTTGATACTGGCCACCGGGTTGCTCCTGTTCAGTCACGCTGGTCCGCATCCTCCCCGTCCGCGCGGGGGGCTCCACGGCGGAGGCTACCCAAGGCCGCGTCATCCGCCGTCAATGATTGCCCGGGCCTGCCTGCCACCACGGAGCGGCCGCCCATTTACGTCACGGCCTCCGCGCGCAACCCGCCAGAGCCGCGCACCCGGGCCGCGCACCCGGCGCATCCGCCTGTGGCGCGGGTGACGATCCCGCCTCTCGCGGGGCCGGACGGGGAGGCCGGGGGGGCTGGAGAACTGCCGCGCGGCGGCCGCAGGGCCCCGCCAGCCCGGTATCGATCCGATGACAACCGCGGGCCCACGCCGGCGAAGCAATCCGGGGAATCGCGGTATCGCACCTGACCCGGCCCAGCGCGCCTGCTCCCACCGGATACAGCACGGTAACCATTAGCGTCATTGGTTATTTCCGGCGAGAGCGCTTCATAGAATTCCTTCAAACCACCCCTTGACCAGGGCAGTGCTTGCACATCTATCCCTGCCTATTCTCAGATGGAGGCGCTGATGCCGATTCAGCTTCCCCTACCTCGCCGCAAATACGCGGCTGCCGTCCTCGCCGCTGTGCTGCTCATGCTCGGAGGCCTCGTGGCCCTCCTGACCCCCGCCGCACACGCCGACCAGAACACCGGGGTCAAGGTGACCTTCGAGCCCCTGATCCTGGCCGACAAGGACGGTCAGGAGTTCCCGGGCGAGCCGGCGCACCAGGAGGACCCCGTGCGCATGAGGTTCGCCTGGGACGCCTCCGCGGCCAATCCTCAGCCCGGGGAGTCCTTCTCCATCACCCTGCCCGAGGAGTACCGCTACCGCGAGATCGGCCGCAAGGACGACCTCATCCTGGGCAACGGCACCAAGGTCGGCGACTGCGTGACGACCTCCGACACCCTCACCTGCACCTTCAACACCGCGATCAGCGCAGCCACGGAGCTCAAGGGCTCGGGCAACCAGATGATCGTCGCCCAGAAGGTGACCCAGACCAATAAGACGAGCTTCGACGCCAATGGCACCCAGACCGAGATCTTCCACCCCAACAATGAGCCGATCCTGCCCATCGCGTGGGTGGAGAAGGACCTGGGCAAGTACGCCAACTCCCTCAAGCGCGAGTCCACGTCCCTGACCTGGCACATCCAGTTCAGCGGCACGACCATCGCCAACCACCTCAAGGCCGCGGACGGCACGGTCAGCACCGTGACCTTCACCGACGTCGCCGGCGGGGGCCAGGCCCTCAACCCCGACCTGGGCAGCTGGTACGTGCGCGTCAACCCCGAGAAGTACGGCGGCGGCGCCGACGGCTACTTCGACGTGGCCAAGGCCGATGGCACCGTCATGACCGCCGATCACGGCGCGTTCACCCTCACGCCCACGATCGGCGACGACGGCATGACCGCCTCGGTGACCCTCACCCGCACTGACGGCGCCTTCGAGCCCAACGCCAACTACGAGATCGTCTACCAGTCCCTGGCCGAGGGCGGCAGGATCGTGCCGGGCAAGGTCTACACCAACAGCGCGACGCTCAAGGGCGGCGCCGGCACCACGGTCAACGCCCAGATGAGCTACAAGGACCCCATCTCCTACGACGTCCAGCTCACCCAGGGCTTCGGCTCCTTCGGGATCAAGAAGTACATCACCGGCGCCCACCAGGACCGCGTCACCGACTCCACGAAGGTCACGGTCACGGTCGCCTACGAGCTGCCCAAGGGCACCACCGAGAAGGACTACCCGTCCTGGACCGGCAAGCCGCCGGCCAACCCCTACACCATCGAGATCGCCGCGGGCCAGCAGCAGGCCGCGGACACCCTCTACCAGTTCCCCAAGGGCACCGTCATCACCCTGACCGAGCAGACCAGCCCCGGCGCCCTTCCCGCGCCCCTGGTCTGGGGGACGAGGACCTTCTCGATCAACGGCACCGAGACCCCCGACACCGCCACCCTCACCGTGGGTGAGAGCGTGACCCCCGTGGGCCTGTACAACGAGGTGGTCGAGGAGGTCCCGCCGGTGGTGCCCAGCCCCGAGCCCAGCGCCACGCCGGAGCCCAGCCCCTCGGGCAGTGCCGTGCCGGTCCCCACGCCGAGCGCCATGACGACGGCGCCGGTGCAGACCACCGGCTCGCTGGCCCGCACCGGCGCCAACGCCCTGGTGGCCCTGCTCATCAGCGGTGGTGTCCTGACCACGGGTGCGCTCGCACTGGCACTGGCGGCACGGCGTCGCGCTGAGTGAGCGGTGATCCCGCCGGTGCGGCTGCCCCCGGTCAGCCGCACCGAGCGAGCCGCGCTGATGGGCCGCCCTGAGCGGGCCAGCAGTCAGGGGCCCCAGTCCTCGAGGAGAGGACTGGGGCCCCTCGCGCACTTCCCGCGCCTGCGCCCTCAGCGGCGCCCCGTGCCGCCCGCGGCCCTCAGCCGCGCTCGAGCACGCTGATGGTCTCGAAGTGGTGGGTGTGGGGGAACATGTCCAAGGCGCTCATGGCGGCCAGGCGGTAGCCCGAGCCCAGCAGGACGGCCAGGTCGCGGGACAGGGCCGCCGGGTCGCAGGCGACCAGCACGATCCGCTCGGGGGCCAGGGCGGCGATGGCGCGGCAGACCTCGCGGCCCGCGCCCTGGCGCGGGGGATCGAGGACGACGACGTCGGGCCCCCGGCCCTCGAAGGCCGTCGCGGCCCGGCCCACCGATCGGGGCGTCACCCGGCCGGTGGCCAGGTGGGCGCGGCTCCAGCCGTGCAGGTTGCGGCGGGCATCGCCCACCGCCCGGCCACTGGCCTCCTGCGACAGGACCAGCCCCGAGGAGCCCACGAGCATCGCCAGGGGCAGGGTGAGAAGGCCGGAGCCGGAGTAGAGCTCCAGGACGCGCCGCCCCGAGCCGGCCTCCGCCAGGTCCGGGGCCGGCCCCGACGGATCAGGGCCGGGCCGCGCCCCCAGGGCCGCGCGCACCACGCGCTCGACCAGCACCTCGGGCGCCTGGTGGTGGACCTGCCAGAAGCCCTCGGCGTGCACCGAGTAGCGCAGCGGCCCCAGGCCCAGGGCGCCGGCCTCGACCACCTCCTCCACGCGGCGCCTGCCGGTGGATCGGGCCGAGGCGGTGAGCACCTGCCCGTCGATGAGCACCAGGGGCTCGCCGGCGCTGGGGGCGATGGCCTCGATGCGGGCACCGGGCCGGTAGTGCTTGCGCCAGCGCGAGCGCTCCAGCAGGCCGATCCCCTGGATGGCGGGGACGGCCAGGGGCAGCCGGTCCAGGGGCAGGACCGTTCCGGAGCGGAAGGCGTGCATGCCGGCGCGGCCATCGGGGCCCACGCTCAGCGACACCCTGGTGCGGGTGGCCGTCCCCGGGGCCCGACGGCGCTCCTGGGCGTGCGCCGCGCCGTCGGCCTCCGAGGGCATGGGCTCGACGGCGATGCTGCCCGAGCCCGCAGCCTCGGGCAGGCCGGCCACGGCCGCATGGACCTCCTGCCCGCCGATGCGGCGCAGGCAGTCGGCCAGCACCCAGCGCTTCCAGGTGCGCTGGGCGGGCAGGGCCACATGGGCCAGCTCCCCGCCGCCCACGCCCCCCGGCCCGGCCTGCGGCCACACCGAGGCCACCCGGTCGGGCGAGGCCTGGAGGACCTCGACGGCGTCGGCCCGCCAGATCTTGGCGCTCCTCTCCGTCATCCGGGCGCGCACCGTCTCCCCCGGCAGGGCGTGGCGCACGAAGACGACACGGCCGGCGGGGTCCTGGGCGGGGCGCGCCACGCAGTGGCCCCCGTGGGCGGGCGGGCCCACGCTCAGGGTCATCTCCTCAGCGCCCGAGGGCGCCCGGGTCTCCGGTGGGGGCTGGGATGTCATGCTCGCTCCTGGGGGGACGGCGGCTGGTGGGCGGGGGTGGGGCTCAGGCGCCGGTCCTCGGCGCGGCGGGCGGCCACATCGGCATCGGCGATGCCCTCGGGCACCGAGCCGCGCACCCCGTGGTGGATGTGGGTCTGGCCGGGGCTGCCCAGGAGCCAGGGCACGGAGGCCACGACGACGCCCGGGGTGAACAGCAGCGCGGCCTTGAGGCGCAGGGCCGTCTGGTTGTGCAGGATCTGCTCCCACCAGTGCCTGACGATGTACTCCGGCAGGAAGACGACGACGAGGTCGCGGGGGGACTCGCGGCGCACGCTGCGCACATAGCTGACCACCGGGCGGATGAGGTCGCGGAAGGGGGAGTCCAGGATGGTCAGGGGCACGGGCAGGTCGGCGTCCTCCCAGTCCCCCAGGAGACGCTCGGCGGCGCCGTCCCCCACATCGACGGTGACGGCCTCGATGGAGGTGGGGTGGGTGGACTGGGCGTAGGTCAGGGCCCGCAGGGTCGGCTGGTGGAGGCGGGAGGCCAGGACGATGGCGTGGACGCGGGCGGGCAGGAGGCGGGCGTCGCGCAGGTCGGCGATGGCCAGCTCCCGGCTCACGCGCCGGTAGTGGCGCCGGATGCGGTTCATCACCAGGTAGAGCAGGCCCATGATGAGCAGGGTGATCCAGGCCCCGTGGGTGAGCTTGGTGGCCAGGACGATGATGAGCACCAGCCCGGTGCCCGCCACCCCCAGGGTGTTGATGGCCCGCGAGCGCCGCATCCGCCTGCGGGCGGCGGGGTCGGTGGCGGTGGCCAGGCTCCGGTTCCAGTGGCGCACCATCCCGATCTGGGAGAGGGTGAAGGAGATGAAGACCCCCACGATGTAGAGCTGGATGAGCCGGTTGGTGCTGGCCTGGAAGCCGATGATGAAGGCCACGGCGCCCAGCCACAGCACGAGGATGCCGTTGGAGTAGGCCAGGCGGTCGCCCCGTTGGGAGAGCTGGCGGGGCAGGAGCTCGTCGCGGCCCAGCACGGAGGCCAGGACGGGGAAGCCGTTGAAGGCGGTGTTGGCCGCCAGGACGAGGATGAGTCCGGTCACGATGGTGACCAGGTAGAACATGGGGGCGAAGCCGGCGAAGACGGTGGCGGCGATCTGCCCGATGACGGGGTCCTGGTGGTAGTCGGGGCCCACGGGGGCGCCCTGGTGGAGGAGCTGGGTGGAGGGGTCCTCCACGACGCGCACGCCGGTGGCTCCGGCCAGGTGGATGATGCTCATGAGCATGGCGGCGGCGATGGCGCCCAGCAGGAGCAGGGTGGTGGCGGCGTTCTTGGACTTGGGCCGCTGGAAGCTGGGCACCCCGTTGGAGATGGCCTCCACGCCGGTCAGGGCGGCGCAGCCCGAGGAGAAGGCGCGCAGGATGAGGAAGGCCCCGGCCAGGCCGGTCAGCCCCTGGTCCCAGCCGGCGTGGGCCACGATCTCCAGGTCGGCGCTGGGGGCGCGGCCCAGGGTGCCGGTGAGCTCCTGGATGAACCCGGCCACGGCCATGGCGCCGATGGCGGCCATGTACAGGTAGGTGGGGATGGCGAAGGCGCCGCCGGACTCGCGGCTGCCGCGCAGGTTGAGCAGGGCCAGGAGGCTGACGACGCCGACGGCGATCTGGACCTTGTAGGGGGCCAGGGCGGGCAGGGCGGCGGCGAGGTAGCCGGTGCCCGAGGACACCGAGACGGCGACGGTCAGGACGTAGTCGCACAGGAGCGCGGAGGCCACGGCCAGCCCGGCGCGGGGGCCGAGGTTGGTTGAGACGACCTCGTAGTCGCCGCCGCCGGAGGGGTAGGCGTGGACGGTCTGGCGGTAGGAGGCCACGACCAGGGCCAGGACGGCCAGGACGGCCAGGGCGATCCATGGGGAGACGGCGGTGGCGGCCAGGCCCGCGATGGCCAGGGTGATGAGGACCTCGTCGGGGGCGTAGCCGGCGCTGGACAGGGCGTCGGAGGCGAAGACCGGCAGAGCGATCCGCTTGGGCAGGAGGGTCTGCCCGAGCGCCTGGCTGGGCACCGGACGACCGACCAGGAGCCGCTTGAGGCGATCAGCGAAGTCACGCACGGGAGCCGATGGTAGTCCACCTCGGTGGGCGGGCGGGGTCTGGAGTACCGTTGCGCCCGTGCACTTCGTCATCATGGGCTGCGGACGGGTGGGGGCCTCCATGGCCGCCCAGCTGGACCGGATGGGCCATTCGGTGTCCGTCATCGACAGGTCGTCGGACGCGTTCCGCCGGCTTCCCGCGGATTTCACGGGCAGGAAGGTCAAGGGGGTGGGCTTCGACCGCGATGCGCTGGAGCAGGCGGGCATCGATGAGGCCCAGGCCTTCGCGGCGGTGTCCAACGGGGACAACTCGAATATCGTCTCGGCGCGCGTGGCCCGCGAGCTCTACGGGGTGGAGCGGGTGGTGGCCCGCATCTACGATCCGCAGCGCGCCGATGTCTATGAGCGCCTGGGCATCCCCACGGTGGCCACGGTGCGCCACACCGCTGAGCAGATGATGCGCCGGATCCTGCCGCACAGCACCGGGCGGGAGATCTCGGACGCCTCTGGGGAGGTGGCGCTCATCCAGCCGGACTTCTGCCCGCAGTGGGCGGGGATGCCGGTGTCCGCCGTCGAGGAGCGCACGGGCGCGCGCGTGGCGTGGATCTCCCGGAGCGGGGGCGCCCTGGTGCCCCGCTCCACCACGGTCCTGCAGGACCAGGACCGCCTGCACATGGCGGCCCTGTCCACCCGCCTGGTGGCGGTGCAGCGCACCTTGTCCCGTCCGCCCGCCCAGGAGGTGTGAGTCATGAGGATCCTCATCGCCGGAGCCGGCTCCGTGGGCCGCTCGATCGCCCGTGAGCTCATCAGCCACGGCCATGAGGTGGGGCTGGTGGACCGCTCCCCCGAGGCCATGCGCATCGCCTCGGTGCCCGAGGCGGACTGGCAGCTGGCCGATGCCTGCGACCCCGGCGCCCTGGGGGCCGCCGAGGCCGGGCAGTGCGACGTCGTGGTCGCGGCCACGGGCGATGACAAGGCCAACCTGGTGATCTCGCTGCTGTCCAAGACCGAGTACGGGGTGCCGCGCACGGTGGCGCGGGTGAACAACCCGAAGAACGAGTGGCTCTTCGATGAGACCTGGGGGGTGGATGTGGCCGTGTCCACCCCGCGCATCATGACGGCCCTGGTGGAGGAGGCGGTGAGCATCGGCTCCCTGGTCTCGCTGTTCCACTTCCACCAGTCGGGCGCCTTCATGCACGAGCTGACCCTGCCCGACGACTCCCCGGCGATCGGGCGGCGCGTCGGCGAGGTCGAGCTGCCCCCGCACACCGTGCTCTCCGCGATCCTGCGCGACTACCGCCCCATCCGGCCCGACCTCGACGAGCGCTTCGAGCGGGGAGATGAGCTCATCTTCCTCACCGCCCGGGAGGGCGAGGTGACCCTGGGGCAGATCCCGGGCCTGTTCACCGCCCGGCCCGAGGCGGGCGCGGACGGGCGATGAGCCAGGCCAGCCATACGCAGACGGCGTACAGGGGCACCCCCAGGATGAGCCTGGCCGCGCCCAGGGCGCCCAGGGCGGAGGGGCCGGCGAGGTAGAGGGGCACCTCGACGCCCAGGCGCAGGGCGAACATGCCCGCCAGCACGGCGGTGGCCAGGGTGTGGCGGCGCTGCTCGCCGGCGGTGGGCCGCCGGCGCCGGGGGTCGGGGCCGCTGCGGGTGGAGTGCCACAGGCCGATGAGCAGACCCACCAGGGGGCGGCCCACCAGGATCGATCCGGCGGTCACCACCAGCCAGGCGGCGTTGATGAGCAGGCCGGTGGCGTAGAAGTTGGAGGCCTGCCCCGAGCGCCAGGCCCAGGCGGCGCTGATGAGGGCCAGGACCGCCCCGCTGAGGACCTGGGTCAGGGGCTGGCGGGCCAGGAGGCGGGCGGCCAGGGCGACGGCGCTCAGGGCCAGGGAGGCCAGGACCGCCGGCAGCAGGGCGGTGGGCCGCAGGGCCAGGATGGTCACGAAGACCAGGGTGGGGGCCACGGACTCGATGACACCGCGCCAGCCGCCCACGGCGGCGCCGATGTCGAAGCTCTCGGAGTCGATGGCGCCCAGGCCCTCGCGCTTGGTCGGCTCAGGCGTGCTCACTGTCCGGCTCCCAGGATGGTGTAGGTGGGGTTGTAGATGCTCGGGCGGCTGCGGCCCGCCAGGACCATGCCCTCGACGATGAGGTGGACGCCGGGGCGCAGGCCGGCGATGGAGCGCCGTCCCAGCCAGACCAGATCCACCGAGCCGGTGCCGTCGAAGAGCTGGGCGACCAGGACCGGCTTGTGGGACACGGGCCTGTAGGTGATCGCGCGCAGCACCCCCGAGACGCAGGCCCGGCTGCGGGGGGTGATGCTGCAGATGGGGACGGTGCCGCGCCGCTGGGCGGAGCGGGCCTCGTCCTGGGCCCCGATCTGCTCGCGGTCGGCCCTCAGCAGGTCGAGCAGTGCGCGCAGCGCCCCGGCCGGGGGCGCCATGCTCAGCGCACCTCGGCGATGGTGGGGCCCGGGGAGATCGGGTCGATGCCCGGCAGCTCCTCGGCCTCGGGGGCGGGGGCGCTCCCGGGGGCGTGCAGGGGCAGGATCTCGCGCGGCGGGCGGGCCTGCTTGTCGCGCACGACGACGACGCCGCGCAGGACCTCGCGCAGGGCGGAGTCCGCGCCCTGGCCGGCGGCGGGGCCCTGGAGGACTCCGCGGAGGAACCAGCGGGGGCCGTCGATGCCGATGAAGCGCACGGTGCCGGTGGAGGTCGTGCCGTCGGGGGCGCGCATGGGGATGTGGGCGAGGATCTCGGTCCCGTGCTCGCCCTCGACCTCCTCGTAGGCGGCCCGGGCGCCCGAGAGCTCCCGGGCGATGTCGGAGCGCAGCTCCTCCCAGATGCCGGTGCTCCTGGGGGCCGCGAAGGCCCGCAGCTCCAGGGCCGATCCGCCCAGGGCGAGCACCACGGCGGTCACGCTGCCGTCGCGGGCCTGCTCCAGGCGCAGCTGCATGCCATCGACCGCCGGGACCCTGAGCGAGCCCAGGTCCAGCATCCCGGCGTCCTCCTGGTCGCCGGGCAGGTCGTGGGAGTCCCAGGGGCCGTGGCCCCCCGCGCCGCCCCCGGAGCGGCCCGCGCGGGCGCCGCGGGCCGGCGAGGCGCCGTCCGCGGCCTCATCGCCGGTGCTGCCACTGCGTTTGTCGCGGCGCGAGAACAGTCCCATGAAGGTCTCCTGAGGTCGGCTGAAGCGGGGCGCACCGCCCCGGGGCGCCACTCTAGATGATGGCCGCGGCCGATGGCGCCCAGCCCGCGCGGCCGGGGCTCAGCCCGCGCAGTCGGCGCACACCGGCAGCCCGGTGGCGTCGTCGACGTAGGCCAGCTGGCTGCGGTGGTGGACCAGGAAGCACTCCGAGCAGGTGAACTCGTCCTCGAGCTGGGGCACGACGTGCACGCTCAGCTCCTCGCGGGACAGGTCGGCCCCGGGCAGCTCGAAGCCCTCGGCGGCCTCGTTCTCGTCCTCCTCAATGGCCGCGGAGGACTGGTCCTTCTGCCGGGATGTCAGCTCCTCGATGGAATCGGCCTCGGGCTCGTCATCGTTTTTGCGCGGGGCGTCGTAGTCGGTGGCCATGCCTCGTCACTCTCTTCTGTCGACGGCTCTCGGTTGGCTCCCGGAGCCCGGCGGCCGAGGGCCGCCGCGGATCGGTTCCGCCGCAGCGGAGCACCGGCCCGGCTCCGGGGAAGGGCACGCGCACAATAGCACCGGGGCGCGCCGCGTCAAGCAGTTTTGCTCACATGACGGGGGCCGCGCGCCGAGCCGGCCCCCAGGGCGGTCCCGCGGTCTTCACAGGAGGCACACCGGCCCGCCTCCCGCGCCGCGGCGCCCGGGGATGGCAGGCTGAAGCCCGTACCGTGCGGATGGCCGGATGCGGAAGGAGGCTCAACCCATGGTCGAGCTCGAACTACTGGGCGCCAACGGGGATACGGTCGTCATGACGGACGCCGAGGGCGAGCGCTACAGCATCGTCATCGACGATGCCCTGCGCGCGGCGGTGCGCCGTGATCGGGCCGCCGTCTCACCCCAGCTCGGCCCGATGGCCGCGGTCGGGGGCGCGGGGGCCACGGGCTCCGCCCCCTTGCGCCCCCGCCAGCTCCAGGCCCTCATGCGCGCCGGCGCCACGGCGGCCGAGGTCGCCGCGAGCACGGGGATGACGGTCGAGCACGTGCGCCGCTTCGAGGGGCCGGTGCTGGCCGAGCGCCAGTGGGCCGTCTCCCAGGCCCAGGCCTGCCGCATCGGCTGGGAGAAGGACTCCCCGCTGCTGGGCGAGCTGGTGGTCGACCGCCTGGCCACCCGCGGGGTGGACCCCTCCTGCCTGGAGTGGGATGCGCTGCGCGAGGGCCGTGAGCCCTGGCTGATCCTGGTGACCTTCATCCAGGCCGCCGAGGAGAAGCAGGCCCGCTGGACCCTGGACCTGACCTCCCGCGCCGTCCACGCCCTGGACGATGAGGCGCGCTGGCTCACCGAGGCGGCCTCGGCCGGGCGCCACCCCGCCGTCTTCGACCAGGACTCCACCGCCCAGGGGGCGCGCAGCGCCCAGGCCGCCGCGCCCCCGGCCCACTCGGCACCGGCCGTCCCGGCGGGGGGCCCCGCGCCCACGGCCTCGGCGGCCCCCGCCGCCTCGGCCGCCAGCGCCCCGGGCTCGGCCGGCACCCCCGCCCCCCCGCCGCCGGCCTTCCACGAGGCCCCCGCCCTGGAGATCCCGGCGCTGGCGGCTTCGGCCCAGGACAGCACCGATGCGCTCCTGGCCGATCTGGCCTCCAACCGGGGCCGGCGCATGGAGGTCGAGCTGCCCCTCGAGGACGATCAGGCTCCCCCGGCACCGGGCAGCGGTGCCGGCTCCCCCG
This sequence comes from Actinomyces bowdenii, assembly GCF_017592395.1. Classification (GTDB taxonomy): domain Bacteria; phylum Actinomycetota; class Actinomycetes; order Actinomycetales; family Actinomycetaceae; genus Actinomyces; species Actinomyces bowdenii. The sequence goes on along the minus strand of NZ_JAGFOU010000019.1, from coordinate 23,923 downwards.
CCGGGGCTGACGGCCCCGCGGCCCCCACCGGGGCGCAGGAGGCGGTGGGCCAGGAGCCCGACCCGACCACCCAGACCTCGGGCATCCGCGCGCAGGTGTACTCCATGTCCGAGCGCAGGCGCCGCTCCAGCGGCAACCACCCGGCGGGCTCCAGGCTCAGCGGCCAGGAGGGCGGGGCCCACGGCCCCGGGGGGCTGCCGCCCTCGGCGGTGCCCACGGCCTCGGCGGGCATCCCCCGCCAGGGCCCCCCGGCCCCCCAGCGCCCACTGGCGGGGCCCGGCGCCGGGTCGGCCACTGAGCCCGCCACCGAGCCGGTCCCCCAGGTGCCGGCCTCGCGCCGCGGCAGGACGGCGCCCGGCCAGGAGCCCCTGCCGCAGATGCCGGCGGCCCCCACGCCCAAGCCCAAGCGGCGCTCCGCCCGGCGCACGATGCCCTCCTGGGACGACATCGTCTTCGGGGCCAAGCCCGAGTAGCACCCCGAGCGGCGCTCGGGCGGGGCCCCTGACGCGGCCCCGCCCGTGGGACCGCGCCCTTTGGGCACCGCTCAGGTGCGGGTGATCAGAAGGGGCACCAGGGTCTCATCGCGGGTCAGGGAGCCGTGCACGCCGGGCATGGCCATGGCCGCCGCGGAGTGGGCGCGCGGGTCGAGCGCCACCCACCTGCCCGCCATGGCCACCACCACGTCGCCCACGACGCCCCGGGCACGCTCGCTCAGGGGCCCCAGGTGGGCGGCCGCCTCCCGGCGCGTGCCCACCCAGGCGGCCCGCTCCCCCAGCTCCTCGCGCCAGCGGTGGGCGACCTGCTGGGCCAGGGACTCATCGCCGTCGGCCACATGCAGGTGGGTGAAGCGGGGCTCGCCGGCCACCGCCACCACGTCGCGGGCCAGGGCGGGGACGGCGGGGATGGTGAGGCGGTGCCGGTCATCGGTATCCACCATGCCGTGGTCGGCGGTCAGGATGATGCGCGTGCCGGAGGGGACCCGGCGGCGCAGCTCGGCCATCGCCGCATCGAGCCGCTCGAGCTGGGCGAGCCACTCCTGGCTGCGCCAGCCGTGGGAGTGGCCGGTGTGGTCGAGCTCGCCGACGTAGAGGTAGACCAGGGGCGTCCCCCGGCGCAGGGCCCGCGCCGCCAGGCCCGGGCGGGCCTCAAGGCGGTCGGCCCCCAGGTGCTCGGCGCCGCGCAGGCCCGCCACGGTCAGGCCCGAGCCGGCGAAGCGGGCCGGGCCGATGCTCACCGCTGCGGGGGCCGGGGCCCCGCCCCGGGTGCGCAGGCGCTCGAAGACGGTGGGCACCGGCTGCCAGGCGCCCGGGTCGATGTCGCTGCCCTGCCAGGAGATGAGGCTGAGCAGCTGGTCGGGGTGCGGGCGGGAGCCCGCGGGCAGGACGGGCCCCACCTGGGGGCTCAGGACGCTGTAGCCCACCATGCCGGTGGCCCCGGGCAGGGCCGTGGTGCCCAGCATGGTCAGGGCCGCCGCGGTGGTCGAGGGGGCGCAGGTGCTCACAGCGGCGCCCTGCACCGCCCCATCGGCCCGGGTCTGGGCCAGCCAGGAGCGCAGGGTGGCGGCATGCCCCATGCGCTGGGCCAGCAGCTCCATGCCCAGGCCGTCGACCAGGACCAGGACGGTGCCGGCGCTCTCCCCCATCCCCCAGGCCCGGGCCAGGGCCCGCGCCTGGTCATCGCTGAGGGCCGCCGGGGTCCCGGCCTCGGACAGCGACAGGCCCGCGCCCACGGCCGCGGCCGCCAGGACGCCGCGCAGGCCCGGCCCGTCGGGGTCCGCTCCGCCCCGACGGCGCCGGGGCGGGGAGGCCGCCGGGGACGGGGCGCTCATCGGCGGCCGGCCGGCTGCGCGGTGGCCCGGGACAGGGCCCGGGCGAAGGCCTGGGCGCGCTCCAGGGCGGCGTCGCCCTCGACCCCGGCGGCCACGCGCAGGGCGACGTCGTCGGGCATGGAGACCCCGGACACGCCGTGGTCGGCCTGGCACTCGGGGTCGGGGCAGGAGGTGGGCTCCAGGTCGATGCGGCGCACCGCGCCCCAGGACACGGCGATGGTCATCTCGGTGAGGGTCCCCCCGCCGTCGGCGGGCTCGCGCACCCCGCGGGTCAGGGCCACCGACCCGATCCGGCTCAGGGGCACGGCCTCGGAGGTGGCCAGGGCCCCGGGGCGCCCGTCCTCGCGGGGGGCGTCGTCGACGTGGACGATGATGAGGCGGCTGGGGGTCAGCGCCAGGACGGTCAGGTGCCGGTGGACGGCCTCGGCGAAGGTCGTCTCGGCCTGGACCAGGCTGATCTCCACCTCCTCGCCCGCGGCACTGAGCGCCAGGGTGTCCAGGACGAGATCGGGGTAGTAGCCGGCGCGCTCAACATCCCGGGCCAGCTCGGCCCCGGCATGGGAGGCGCACAGGGCCTGCCTCTCCAGCCGTTCCATCGCAGTCATGCCCGCATTGTGCCACTGCCGGCGGCGGGCCCGTCACCGGGGGCCGCCGCCCGGCGGCCGATCGGGGTGTCGGTGGTTTGCTTCACGGGCGCAAGACCGGAGAATGCGCCCATGCCGAAGTCCGCCTCCACCCAGGCCCCTCCCGCCGACGGCGAGATCGTCGATCTCAGCCTCTCGGCGGAGATGCGCTCGAGCTTCCTGGAGTACGCCTACTCCGTCATCTACTCCCGGGCCCTGCCCGACGCCCGTGACGGGCTCAAGCCCGTCCAGCGCCGCATCCTGTTCCAGATGGACCGGATGGGCCTGCGCCCCGACCGCCCGCACGTGAAGTGCTCGCGCGTCGTGGGCGATGTCATGGGCCGCCTCCACCCGCACGGGGATGTGGCCATCTACGAGGCCCTGGTGCGCATGGCCCAGCCCTTCACCATGCGCCTGCCCCTGGTCGACGGCCACGGCAACTTCGGCTCCCTGGACGACGGCCCCGCGGCCGCCCGCTACACCGAGGCGCGCCTGGCGCCCCCGGCACTGGCGCTGACCGCCGACATCGATGAGGACACCGTCGACTTCTCACCCAACTACGACTACACCCTCACCGAGCCCGAGGTGCTGCCCGCGGCCCTGCCCAACCTCCTGGTCAACGGGGCCTCGGGCATCGCCGTGGGCATGGCCACCAACATGCCGCCCCACAACCTCCACGAGGTGGTGGCCGCCGCCCGCCACCTGCTGGCCCACCCCGAGGCGGGCCTGGAGGAGCTCATGGGCTTCATCCCCGGGCCGGACCTGCCCGCCGGCGGCATGATCGTGGGCCTGGAGGGCATCCGGGAGGCCTACCGCACGGGGCGGGGCAAGTTCCTCACCCGCGCCACCGCCCACATCGAGTCCATCGGGCCGCGCCGCAAGGGCATCGTCTTCACCGAGCTGCCCTACATGGTGGGGCCCGAGAAGGTCATCGCGCGGGTCAAGGAGGCGGTGACCTCCAAGAAGCTCCAGGGGATCACCGAGGTCAACGACCTCACCGACCGCAAGAACGGCACCCGCCTGGTGGTGGGCATCAAGAACGGCTACAACCCCGAGGCCGTCCTGGCGCAGCTCTACCGCTACACGCCCCTGGAGGACTCCTTCGGCATCAACAACGTGTGCCTGGTGGACGGCCAGCCGCGCACCCTGGGGCTGCGCGAGCTGCTGGAGGTCTTCGTGCGCCACCGCCTGGAGGTGGTCACGCGCCGCACCCGATTCCGCCTGGGCCGGCGCCGCGAGCGCGCCCACCTGGTGGAGGGCCTGCTCATCGCCATCCTGGACATCGATGAGGTCATCGCCCTCATCCGCTCCTCGCAGGACGCCGCCGACGCCCGCGCCCGCCTCCAGCAGGTCTTCGACCTGACCGAGCCCCAGGCCTCCTACATCCTGGAGCTCCAGCTGCGGCGCCTGACGAAGTTCTCGGTCATCGAGCTGGAGAAGGAGCGCGAGGAGCTGGCCCGCGAGATCGAGGCCCTGGAGGCGATCCTGGCCGATGAGGTGCTGCTGCGCCGGGTGGTCTCGCGCGAGCTGGAGGCGGTGGCCGAGCAGTTCGGCACGCCGCGGCGCACCGTGCTGCTGGAGGCCCCGGGCGCCGGGGGCCAGCAGGCCCAGGGGGCCGGGGCGGCCGGGCCCGGGGCCGCCGGCGGGTCGGCGGCCCGGGCCCTGGCGGCCAGCGCCTCGCAGGACGCCCCGCTGACGATCCCCGATGGCCCCTGCCGGGTGCTGCTGTCGGCCACGGGCCGGGTGGCGCGCGTCCAGGGGCGCGATCCCGTCCTGCGCACCGGCGGGCGCCAGAGCCATGACGCCCTGGCCGCCCAGGTGCCCGCGAGCGTGCGCGGCACGGTGGGGGCCCTGACCAGTGCCGGGCGCCTGGTGCTCCTCGAGGTGGTCTCCATCGCGGAGATCCCCCGCACCGAGGGGGCCCCGTCCCTGGCGGGGGGCGGGCCGGTGGATGAGCTGCTCGACCTGGCCCCCGGCGAGGCGGTGGTGGGGCTGGCCCCGGTGGGCCCGGCCCGGGGGGAGCCGATCCTGCTGGTCACGGCGGCGGGTGTGGTCAAGCGGGTCAAGCCCGGTGACGAGCCGCGCAACGCCGAGGCCTGGGAGGTGATCTCCCTGGCGCAGGGCGACCGGGTGGTCCACGGGGGCACCGCCGGGGATGGTGACGTGCTGGCGCTGGTCAGCTCCGATGCCCAGCTGCTGCGCTTCCAGGCGGCCAAGGTCCGCCCCCAGGGCCGGGGGGCGGGCGGCATGGCGGGCATCTCGCTGCGCGAGGGCGCCCGGGTCATCGCCGCCGCGGCGGTGCCCGAGGAGCTGGTGGCCGAGGCGGTGGTGGTCAGCGTGGCCGGGGCGCGCGGCGCCCTGCCGGGCACCGGTGGGGGCAGTGCCAAGGTCACGCCCCTGGACCGCTACCCGGTCAAGGGGCGGGCCACGGGGGGCGTGCGCACGCACCGCTTCCTGCGCGGCGAGGACGAGCTGGTGTCGGCCTGGGTGGGGGTGGCCCCGGCCCGGGCGGTGGGCCCCGACGGCGGGGCCGTGCCCCTGCCCGAGCCCGATGAGCGCCGCGACGGCTCGGGAGCCCCGCTGGCGGGCCCCCTGGGGGGGATCGGATGATGGCCGATCTGCTCATCCGGCAGGCGCGCATCGTCCCCTTCCGCTCCCGCGCCCGCCTGGCCGCCCTGCGCATGAGCGGCGCCGCCCCGCAGCGCGAGCCGCTGCCCGGGCCCATTCCCGAGCCGGTCGATGTGCTCGTGCGCGACGGCGTCGTGGCGCGGGTGGGGGCGGGCCCGGGCCCCGGTGGGACCGGGAGCGCCGGGCAGGCCGGTGAGCCCAGGGTCCTGGATGCCGGGGGCGCCTTCCTCATCCCCGGGCTGTGGGACGCCCACGCCCACCTGGATCTGGAGGCCGCCCGCCAGGCGCGCCTGGACACCGCGGCCACCTCCAGCGCCGAGCAGGCCCTGGAGATCGTGGCGCGCGCCGCCCGCGAGCTGCGCGAGGGCGGCCGGGGCGCGGCCGGGCCGGCGAGCATCCAGGGCTTCGGGCACCGCCTGGCCAACTGGCCGCGCACGCCCACCGTGGCCGAGCTCGACGCCGTCACCGGGGAGATCCCCACCGTGCTCATCTCCGGGGATGTGCACTCGGGCTGGCTGAACTCCGCGGCGCTGCGCGCCCTGGGGCTGGCGGGGGCCGGCCCTGACGGGCCCGGCGGCCCCATCACCGAGGACGCCTGGTTCGCCCTGCTGGACCGCCTCGATGAGATCCCCGGCAGCCGCGAGCTGCGCGAGTCGGGCTACCGGGCGGTCCTGGAGCGCATGGTGGCCCTGGGGGTGACCGGCGTGGTGGACATGAGCTGGGCCGAGGGCCCCCGGGACTGGCCGCGGCGCCTGGCGGCCATGAGCGCCGAGGGGCGCGCGCCGGCGGTCCTGCCCCGCATCCGCACCGCCGTCTACCGCGAGCGGCTCCAGCAGTGGATCGACGCCGGGCTGCGCACCGGCGCGCCGCTGCCGGGCTCGCCCCGGGCCGCCGATGGCACCGCCCTGGTGGTCCAGGGGCCGCTCAAGGTCATCGCCGACGGCTCCATGGGCACCGCCAGCGCCCACATGTGCGACCCCTACCCGGCCGCCCTGGGACTGGAGAGCCCCTGCGGGGTGGCCAATATCGGCCGCCAGGAACTGGCCCGCCTCATGGCGCGCGCCCACCGGGAGGGCTACGAGGTGGCCATCCACGCCATCGGGGATGCGGCGATGAACGATGTGGCGGCCGCCTTCGCCGCCTCGGGGGCCCGGGGGCGGGTCGAGCACGCCCAGCTGCTGCCCTGCGATGCGCTGGCCTGGCCCGACGGCGCGCTGCGGCGCCTGGTGTCCTGCGGCGTCGAGCTGTCCATCCAGCCCGCGCACCTCATCGACGACTGGGCGGCCGTGGGGCGGGTGTGGCCGGGGCTGGAGGGGCGCAGCTACGCCTTCGCCGACATGATGGCGGCCGGGGCCCTGCTCCACCTGGGCTCCGATGCCCCCGTGGCGCCCCTGGACCCCTGGCTGGCCATGTCGGCGGCCGTGGGCCGGCGCACCCCCGAGGGCGGCACCTGGTCCCCCGACCAGCGCCTGTCGGCCGAGGAGGCCCTGGCCGCCTCGGTCGGCGGCGCCCCCAGCGTGCGCCGCGGGTCCCGCGCCGACCTGGTGCTCCTGGAGCGCGACCCGCTGGGGCTGGAGGCCCGGGAGCTGGCCGGCCTGCGCCCGGCGGCCACCATCGTGGCCGGGGCTGTGGCGTGGGGGCAGTGAGGGCGACGGCATGAGGGTCGTCATCGCCCCCGACTCCTTCAAGGAGTCCATGTCCGCGCCCCGGGCGGCCGCCGCCATGGCCCGGGGCGTGCGCGCCGCCGTGCCCCGGGCCCGGGTCATCGAGGTGCCCATGTCCGACGGCGGGGAGGGCTTCACCCGGGCGGTCGCCGCCTCCCTGGGCGCGAGGCTCCGCCGGGTGGAGACCATCGACGCGCTGGGGCGGCCCACGGCCGGGCTGATGGCGGTGGCGGGCACCACGGCGGTCATGGAGATGGCCACCTGCTGCGGGCTGGAGCTCATCGAGCCCCGTGAGCGCGACATCCTGGGCTCCGACACCCGCGGGGTGGGCCGCCTCATCCGGGCGGCGCTGGATGCGGGGGCGCGCCGCATCCTGCTGGGCATCGGGGGCTCGGCAACCAATGACGGCGGGGCGGGCATGCTCGCCGAGCTGGGCGTGCGCCTCCTGGGCCCCGGCGGCCGGCGGATCGATCCGGCCCCGCGCGGCCTGGCGTCCCTGGAGCGCGTCGATGCCTCGGGGCTGGATGCCCGGCTGGCCTCGGTGAGCATCGAGGTGGCCTGCGATGTGGACAACCCCCTGCTGGGGCCCCGGGGCGCCAGCGCCGTCTTCGGGCCCCAGAAGGGGGCCGGCCCCGAGCAGGTGGCCCGCCTCGATGAGGTGCTGGCCGCCTGGGCGCGCCTGACCGGCCACGCGGATCTGGCCCAGCGCGCGGGGGCCGGCGCGGCCGGGGGCCTGGGCTTCGCCCTCATGGCGCTGCTCGGCGCGCGCCTGGTGCCCGGCGTGGAGCTCGTGGCCCGCGCCGTGGGCCTGGAGGGCCTCATCGCCGGGGCCGACCTGGTCCTCACCGGGGAGGGATCGGTCGATGCCCAGACCCTGGCGGGCAAGACCCCCGCGGGGGTGGCCCGGATCGCCTCGGCCCGGGGCGTGCCCACGGTCGTCCTGGCCGGGCGGGTGGGGGCCGATGCGGACGCCCTGCTGGAGGCCGGCTGCCTGGCCGTGGTCTCGATCAGCCAGGGAGATGCCACCAGCCCGGCCCATGCCCTGGAGATCGCCGAGCCCAGCGCCGAGCGCGCCGCGGCCAGCATCATGCGCCTGTGGGCCCACCGCGCGCCCTGCTGACAGGCTCCCAGGGCAGGAGGGCTTAGACGTCGAGCACGTAGAGGATGGTGCCGCGGGTGGGCTCATAGCCCAGGGACTCGTAGAGCTCCGAGGCCCCATCGGGGTTGTCGGTGTCCACGCCGGCGGCCGCATAGTCCATGCCCTCGGCGGCGTAGGCGCGCATGGCCGCGCACAGCAGCGCCGAGCCCACCTTGCGGCTGCGGTAGTCGCTGAGCACGCCCAGCATGTCGCTGTAGCCCTCGCGCCACCCCAGGGCCTCCCAGTCCTGCTCGTAGCGGCTCGAGCGCAGGTAGCCGGCCACGCGGGCGCGGTCGCTGGAGCGGTCCATGACCACGAAGCTCCAGTGCGGCACCACGAAGGCGCCCCCGGCCGCCCACTCCTCGGCACCGACCGCATGGGCCCCCCAGTCATCGCCGACCGCCTGGTTGTGGGCGCGGCGCACCAGCTCATCGACCTGCGGGGTCCAGGGCTCCACGGTCAAGAAGCGGTCCAGCTCGATGTCGGGGATCTCCTGGGCCAGGGAGCGGCGCACCTCCCGGTACCAGCGGCGGGGCTCGAAGCCCAGGCGGCGCAGGTGCTCCTGCATGCGCTCGTCGTCCTCCAGCACCGTGGTCACCACATGGGCCGCGGCGTGCTGCTCGCCGGCCACCCGGCGCCCGCCGGCGCGCTCGGCCCCCACCAGGTGGCGGGCCCGCTCGGTCTGCCAGTGCAGCAGGGCCCGCCCGATGCCCTGCTTGCGGCTGGCCGGATCGACCACCCCGGTCATGGAGGCGTAGATCTCCCCGGCGGGCCGCAGGCGCACCAGGCCGAAGGCGCGCATGACGCCCTCGGCATCGCGCCCGGCCACCCCCGAGTAGGTCGGGTCGATGAAGTACTCGGAGGTCTCCTGCTCGGTGGTGCGGTAGGGCGGGTTGTCCACGGCCTCGGCGCGGGCGATGAGCGCGGCCAGCTCGGCGTTGTCCTCCGGTCCCAGGGGCATCCAGGACAGGCTCCGGGGAAGGGCGGAGCGCGGGCCGGGCCGCAGCATGGCCCAGGGTGAGTGCCCCCCGCCGCGGGGGTATCCGTAGACCGGTGCCATGGGCGCCTCCTCCAGTACTCGGCGTCAGTACTTCGCGGGGCTGCCGGCCTCCGGGCGCCCTGAGCCCCGCCCCCGTGATCGCGCCCCGTGAGGAGACTACCCCAGGGCGCGGGCCGCCAGGCCCCTGCGGGGCTCAGGCGTCGATGCGCTCCCGGTCGATGTCGGAGGCGCCCTCGATGATGAAGTCGCGCCGGGGCTCGACGGCGGAGCCCATGAGCAGCTCGAAGACGGACTCGGCCTCCACCAGCTCGGCCTCATCGCCCAGGGTGATGCGCCGCAGGGTGCGGTGCTCGGGCTCCATGGTGGTCTCGGCCAGCTGGTGGGCGTCCATCTCCCCCAGGCCCTTGTAGCGCTGGGGCTCCTTGAAGCTGCGGCCCTGGCGCTCCAGGCGGCGCAGGGTGGAGACCAGCTCCTCATCGGAGTAGGTGTAGAGGACCTCCTTCTTGCGCCGGCCCTGGCCCGCCACCTCGATGCGGTGCAGGGGCGGGACGGCGGCGAAGACGCGCCCGGCCTCGATCATGGGCCGCATGTAGCGGAAGAAGAGGGTCAGCAGCAGGGTGCGGATGTGGGCGCCGTCGACGTCGGCGTCGGTCATGAGGATGACCTTGCCGTAGCGGGCCGAGGCCAGGTCGAAGGTGCGCCCCGAGCCCGCGCCCACCACCTGGATGATGGCCGAGCACTCGGCGTTGCGCAGCATGTCGGCCTGGGAGGCCTTCTGGACGTTGAGGATCTTGCCGCGGATGGGCAGCAGGGCCTGGAACTCGGAGTTGCGGGCGTTCTTGGCCGTGCCCAGGGCCGAGTCCCCCTCGACGATGAACAGCTCGGAGGCCGCGACGTCATCACTGCGGCAGTCGGCGAGCTTGGCCGGCAGGGTCGAGCTCTCCAGGGCGGTCTTGCGCCGGGTGATCTCCTTGTGCATGCGGGCGCTGATGCGCGCCCGCATCTCCCCCACGATCTTGTCCAGCAGGGCCCGGGACTGGGTCTTGAGGTCCCGCTTGGAGGAGGTCAGCAGGGCGGTCAGCTCCTTGTCCACCACCCTGGCCACGATCTGGCGCACGGGGGCGGTGCCCAGCACCTCCTTGGTCTGGCCCTCGAACTGGGGCTCGGGCACGCGCACGGTGATGACCGCGGTCAGGCCGGCCAGGATGTCGTCCTTCTCGATGCGCCCGTCACGGCTGGTGACCTTCAGGGCCCGGGAGTTGGACTCGATCTGCTTGCGCAGCACCCGGGTCAGGGCCTGCTCGAAGCCGAGCAGGTGGGTGCCCCCCATGGGGGTGGCGATGATGTTGACGAAGGAGCGCTCGGTGGTCTCATAGCCGATGCCCCAGCGCAGGGCGATGTCCACGGTGCAGGTGCGCTCGACCTCCACGGGGCGCAGGTGCCCGCTGGCGTCGAGCTGCTGGACGGTCTCGGTGTAGGTGCCCGAGCCGGTCAGGCGGAAGGTGTCGGTCACCGGGGCGTCGGTGGCCAGGAAGTCCGCGAAGTCGGCGGTGCCCCCGAGGGCCTGGAAGACCTCGACGCCCTGGCCGCCGGTGTCGAACAGGTCGCCGCTCTCGGTGGGGTTCTTGGCCGAGGCCCGCAGGGAGGGCTCGGCCACGGCGTCGTCGGTGGCGCCCGCGTCGGCGGCGGGCGTGGTCGAGGCGGCCAGGGCCTCGGCGTCGGGGCGCTGGTCATCGAGGCTGAGCCTGAGGCCGGGGACCAGGAAGCTGGTCTGGCGCAGGCGGGCGCGCAGGGCCCCGGCGTCGTACTCGGCGGGGCGCGGGAAGATCTGGGGGTCGGCCCAGTAGCGCACGCGGGTGCCGGTCACCCCGCGCTTGACCCTGCCGACCACGCGCAGCTCGGAGGCCCGGGTGAAGCCGGTGAAGGGCGAGTCGGGGCCCCGGCCCGCCGAGTCGTCGAAGGTGCCCGGCTCCCCGCGGTGGAAGCTCATGGCGTAGGTCTTGCCGCCCCGGTCGACCTCCACGTCCATGCGGGCGGCCAGGGCGTTGACCACCGAGGCGCCCACGCCGTGCAGGCCCCCGGCGGCCCCGTAGGAGCCGCCGCCGAACTTCCCGCCGGCGTGGAGCTTGGTGTAGACCAGCTCGACCCCGCTCAGGCCCGAGGAGGGCTCGATGTCCACCGGCACGCCGCGGCCGTTGTCGCGCACCTCGATGGAGCCGTCGGTGTGGACGGTCAGCGAGATCTCGTCGCCGTGGCCCTCCAGGGCCTCATCGACGGCGTTGTCGAGGATCTCCCACACGCAGTGCATGAGGCCCCGCTGGTCGGTGGAGCCGATGTACATGCCCGGGCGCTTGCGCACCGCCTCCAGCCCCTCCAGGACGGAGAGGTGGCGGGCGGAGTAGTCTCCTCGGCTGGTGGTCGTCTCGGAAGGGGGCACGGCCGGACTGTAGCCGATGCGCGCGCCGGCGGGCCGCCCCGCCGCGCCCGGGCGGGCAGGGCGGCCCCCTGCTGCGCCGTCGGCGAAACGGGATGCGCCGCAGGCGGAAACCCCGCCTTCCGGATCCTCACGGCGCGGGCCCCGTGATGGAATGCCGGGCATGAGCACCACCAGCACCTCCCAGGCTCGCCAGGGCGCTGAGACCGCCGTCGAGCAGACCGACGCCCCCGCCGCCGACCAGGCCCAGCAGCGCCCCCTGACCACGGCGGACCGCTGCGACGTGTGCCAGGCCCAGGCCTATGTGCGGGCGGTCATGCTCACCGGGGAGCTCTTCTTCTGCGCCCACCACGCCCGGCAGCACGGCGAGAGGCTGCGCGAGGTCGCCCTGCTCTTCCAGGACGAGTCCTCCCGATTGGCCAGCGGCGAGTGATGCCGAGCGCCTCGATCCCCTCAGCGCCCCGGCCCGCCCGCTCCCCGCGCCTGGGCGCCGCCATCGCCCTCGGCGCGGCGCTCGCCCTGGCCGTGGCGGGCTGCTCGGGGGCCTCGACCGGCGCCCCCTCGCCCTCCGGCGCCCCCGGCCCCGGGGCCGGGGCCTCCGCCCAGGCGGTGAGCCTCATCGATGTGCGCACCCCCGAGGAGTACGCCGAGGGCCACCTGGAGGGCGCGATCAACATCGATATCGCCGCCGAGGACTTCACCTCCCGGATCCAGGGGCTCGACCCCGGCGCCTCCTACCAGGTCTACTGCCGCTCGGGGAGCCGCTCCGCCCGGGCCGTCGCCGCGATGCGCGAGGCCGGCCTGACTCAGGTCACCGATCTGGGCGGCATCCAGGAGGCGGCGAGCACCACCGGGCTGGCCACCGTCACCGAGCAGTAGGCCCCGCAGGCCCGAGGGCACGACGAGGGTCCCGGCAGGCACCGGGACGGCGCCTGCCGGGACCCTGCGGCTCCGTGCCGGTCCCGTCAGTCCAGGTAGTCGCGCAGGACCTGGCTGCGCGAGGGGTGGCGCAGCTTGGACATGGTCTTGGACTCTATCTGCCTGATGCGCTCACGGGTGACCCCGTAGACCTTGCCGATCTCGTCCAGGGTCTTGGGCTGGCCGTCGGTCAGGCCGAAGCGCATGGAGACCACCCCGGCCTCGCGCTCGGAGAGGGTGTCGAGCACGGCGTGCAGCTGCTCCTGCAGGAGGGTGAAGCTCACCGCGTCGGCGGGCACCACGGCCTCGGAGTCCTCGATGAGGTCGCCGAACTCGCTGTCCCCGTCCTCGCCCAGGGGGGTGTGCAGGGAGATCGGCTCGCGCCCGTACTTCTGGACCTCGACGACCTTCTCCGGGGTCATGTCCAGCTCCACGGCCAGCTCCTCGGGGGTGGGCTCGCGGCCCAGGTCCTGGAGCATCTGGCGCTGGACGCGGGCGAGCTTGTTGATGACCTCCACCATGTGCACCGGGATGCGGATGGTGCGGGCCTGGTCGGCCATGGCCCGGGTGATGGCCTGGCGGATCCACCAGGTGGCGTAGGTGGAGAACTTGAAGCCCTTGGTGTAGTCGAACTTCTCCACGGCGCGGATGAGGCCCAGGTTGCCCTCCTGGATGAGGTCCAGGAAGAGCATGCCCCGGCCGGTGTAGCGCTTGGCCAGGGAGACCACCAGGCGCAGGTTGGCCTCCAGGAGGTGGTTCTTGGCGCGCTGGCCGTCCTGGGCCACCCAGTGCAGCTCGCGCCGCAGCTTGGCGGGCAGGTCGTTGCCCTCCTCGGCCAGGAGGTGCTCGGCGTAGAGCCCGGCCTCGATGCGCTTGGCCAGCTCCACCTCCTGCTCGGCGTTGAGCAGCGCCACCTTGCCGATCTGCTTGAGGTAGTCCTTGACCGGGTCGGCGGTGGCGCCCGCGGTGACCACGCGCTGGGCGGGCTCATCGCCCTCATCGGTGTCCGAGACGGTGAAGGAGCCGTCCTTGTCGCCGGACTTCGAGCGCTTGCCCGCCTTCTTGGCGGCCGCCCGCTCGGCCTCCTCGCGGCGCATGCGCTCCAGCTCGCCGGTGAGGGCCGCGATGGAGGGCTGCATCTTGATGCCCTTGATGACCCAGCCGCGGAAGATGTAGCCGTTCTGGGCCAGGTAGTCGCGCGCCACCATGGGCTCGGAGCCGGCCACGATGAAGCGGGGCACGGGCCCGTGCCCGTAGGGGGCCAGGGTGATGGGCTCCTCGATGGTCCCGTGCCCGGCGATCTCCAGGTCCTCCACGACGGTGCGCGAGCGGATGAACAGCGTGGCGCCCGGGGCCAGGCGCACCCCCTTGAGGGAGGCCACCGTGTTGAAGGGGCGGCGCTTGGTGCCGTCGCCGTCCTCCTCCAGGGTCACATCGAGGTAGTAGTCGCGCAGCTCGGGAGCGGGGCCCTCGTCCTGGGCGCCCGGGGCGGCATGCTCCTCGTCCTCCTCGTCCTCCTCATCCTCGGGGTCATCGAGGTCGTCCTCGTCCTGCGCGTCCTCGTCCTCAGGGTCCTCCTCGAAGTCCTCGTCCTCCTTGTCGTCATCCTCCTCGTCGAGGTCGAAGTCCTCGTCCTCAACGGTGTCATCGACGTCGGAGAGCTCGGCGCGCTCGCGTGTCATTGTGGAAGAAGCCACGGAGTTCCTTTCGCGTGGGCGTGCGGGTGGGTTGCGGGTGGTGGGCGGGCCGCGGCGCGCGGGCATGGGCCGCACCACGGGCTGAAGCAGACAACCCCCCGAGTGTAGCGTTTATTCCCATGGGCCCGGACCGCCGCGAGCCCCCTAGGCTAGCGCCATGAGCGATGCCAGCGACATCAAGGGCGCTCGGGAGCCGGGCCTGACGGCTGCACTGGCGGCCTTCCGCGCCGCCGTGGAGTCCCGCCTCGATGAGGTCATCGAGGACCACCGCCGGGCCTGGCAGGACCTGGGCCGGGCCAGCACCCATATGCTCGACACCGCGGCCCTGGCCCTGCGCGGCGGCAAGCGCATGCGGGCGCTCCTGGGCGGGGTGGGCATGAGCCTGCCCCCCGGGCCCCCCGATCCGGCCGCCCGCCTGGCCGGCTCCCGGGCCCCCCACCTGGGCGCGGCCCTCGAGCTCTACCAGGCCAGCGCCCTGGTGCACGACGACGTCATGGACGGGGCCCTGACGCGGCGCGGGCTGCCGGCGGCGCACCGGGCCTTCGCCTCGGCCCACGCCGAGGGCGGCTGGCGCGGCCGGGCCGAGGACTTCGGGGCCAGCGGGGCCATCCTGCTGGGGGACCTGCTGCTGTCGCTGGCCTGCCAGGAGATGAGCGCCCTGAGCCCGCCGGCCCCGGCGCAGGCCGGCTTCCCGCGGGCCGGGGAGGCGCTGCGGGCGCGGGCCGCCTTCGACGCCATGACCGCGGAGGTCGCCCTGGGCCAGTTCCTGGACGTGCGCAGCGAGGTCACCCCCCTGCCCCTGGGCCAGGACCCCGGCCGGGCCGCGGAGCAGATGCACCGCGATGCCCTGGCCGTCATCCGCCACAAGTCCGCCCGCTACTCCGTCCAGCACCCCCTGCTCATCGGGGCGCTCCTGGCCGGGATGGACCCCGCCGGCCGGGCCGCGGAGCTGCTGGGGGCCTTCGGCGAGGAGATCGGCATCGCCTTCCAGCTGCGCGACGACGACCTGGGCGTCTTCGGGGACCCCCGGCGCACCGGCAAGCCCGCGGGGGACGACCTGCGGGAGGGCAAGCGCACCGTCCTGCTGGCACTGGCCTGGGGGCGCGCCGATGACGAGGGGCGCGCCCTGCTGGGCGAGGTCCTGGCCAACCGGGAGGCGGGCCAGGACCGGATCACGGCCGCCGCGCGGTTGATCGAGGACTGCGGCGCCCGGGGCGCCCACGAGGAGGCCATCGCCGCCCACCGCAGGGCGGGGGCGCGGGCCCTGGAGGAGCTGGGGGCCCTGGCCGGCGGGCAGGGCCTGGAGCCCGCGGCCCTGGAGGAGCTGGACCGCCTGGCGGTCGCGCTCACCGAGCGCGAGGCCTGAGCCCGCGGGGCCGGGGGCACGGCGGTGGCGTGCGCGCCGCGCGGTTGACCGTAGAATCAGTCCCGTGGTCACGGATCCCCTCATCGGTCGTCTCATCGACTCCCGCTACGAGATCGTCGACCGTGTTGCCCGCGGTGGCATGGCCACCGTCTACCGCGCCCACGACCGCCGCCTGGACCGCCGGGTGGCGCTCAAGCTCATGCACGCCCACCTGGCCGACTCCCCCGACTTCGTCTCGCGCTTCCGCCGCGAGGCGCGCGCCGCCGCCCGCCTGTCCAACCCCGGGGTCGTGGCGGTCTACGACCAGGGCAGCCTGGAGGGCGTGGCCTACCTGGTCATGGAGTACGTCGAGGGGCCCACCCTGCGCGACCTCATCGCCGCCGGACCGCTGTCGGTCAAGGAGGCTCTCGGCCTGGTGGCCCAGGTGCTGCGCCCCCTGGGGGCGGCCCACCGCGCCGGCCTGGTGCACCGGGACATCAAGCCCGAGAACGTCCTGCTGCCCTCGGACGGCTCGGTGGCCAAGGTCGCGGACTTCGGGCTGGCGCGCGCCGTGACGGAGGTGGCCCAGACCACGACGGGCAATGTGCTGGGCACGGTGGCCTACCTGGCTCCCGAGCTCATCACCTCAGGGGCCTCCACCTCCCGCGCGGATGTCTTCTCCACCGGCATCGTCCTGTACGAGCTGCTCACCGGCGAGCAGCCCTTCACCGCCGACTCCCCCATCCAGATCGCCTTCCGCAACGTCCATGAGGACGTGCCCCTGCCCTCGGCCCTGGTCCCCGAGATGCCGGCCGACGTCGATGAGCTGGTGGCGATGATGACGCGGCGCTCCCCCGAGGACCGCCCCGAGGACGCCGATGCGGCCCTGGCCCTGCTGCGCAGCGTCGTGGAGGAGCTCAGCGCCTCGGAGCTGGCGGTGCGCCGCGGGGGCGGGACCGGCTCGGTGCGCACCCAGATGGCCATGTCGGCCAATGCCCGGGCGGCGCGCGCCGCCATCGCCGACAGCCCCCAGGACGGGCAGGACCCCCAGGAGCCCCCGCATGCGGGCATGCGCACGATCTCCCTGCCGATCGGCTCGATCGGTCCGCATCCCGAGCAGCGCACGCGCCGCCTGCTGCTCAGGCCCGGGGCCCAGGATGCCCAGCGCACCCACGAGATCACCGTCAGCCCGGTGCGCTCGGCCGCCTCGGCGGCCACCGCCGGCCCAGCGGGCTCCGAGGCCGGCCCCCGCCCGGAGCGCTCCTCGAAGGCCGCCGGCTCAGCGGCCTCCCCGCTGCGGTCCAGGCGCGCCGTCGTCGTCGGGGCGGCCCTGGCCATCACGGCCACCAGTGCCTCGGCCGCATGGTTCTTCAGCGCCGGCCCGGGCCGGCGCATCCCCGTGCCCGATATCGTGGGCATGGGCCAGGATGAGGCCAGGTCGGCCGTTGAGGCCCAGGGGCTGGTGTGGTCCCCTCCCACGCGCGACTACTCCGACACGGTCCCGGCGGGCAGCGTCATCTCCTGCGAGCCGGGGGTCGGCCGGCGCGTGGCTCCCGGCCGGGCGGTGACCGCCGTGGTCTCCCGCGGGGTGAGGACCACGCAGGTGCCCGACCTGGCGGGCAAGACCCAGGAGGAGGCGCGCACCGCCCTGGAGGCCCAGGACCTGGCCCTGGGGGAGGTCACCCAGGACTACTCCGCCGACGTCGCCGCCGGGGCGGTCATCTCCTCCGACCCGGCGGCGGGCACGACCGTCAACCACTCCACCTCGGTCTCGGTGGTCATCTCCCAGGGCAAGCGGCCCACCACCGTGCCCGACGTGGCCTCCATGAGCAAGAAGGAGGCCAAGGAGGCCCTGGAGAGGGCGGGGCTGCGCCTGGGCGGGACCTCGGAGGCCCACTCCGATGAGGTCAGCAAGGGCAAGGTGATCTCCTCCTTCCCCGCCGCGGGCGCCTCGGCCTCCTACGGCGACTCGGTGGACCTGGTCCTCTCCAAGGGGCCCGAGCAGGTGGCGGTGCCCGATGTCACGGGGATGAGCGAGGACGATGCCACCGAGGCCCTGGAGGATGCGGGGCTCAGGGTCGATGTCAGGAAGCGCCTGGGCGGCGCCTTCGACTCGGTCCGCTCCACGGACCCGGCCCCGGGCACGCGGGTCAAGCCCGGCTCCACGGTCACCATCTACGTGTGGTGAGCACGCGGTGGGCCGGCCCGGCCTCAGCGCAGGAGCTCGGCGACCTCGAAGGCCATCTCCAGGGACTGCTGGTGGTTGAGCCTCGGGTCCACGAGGGTCTCGTAGCGCCTGGCCAGGGCGGCCTCGTCGATGTGCTCGCCGCCGCCCAGGCACTCGGTGACGTCGTCGCCGGTGAGCTCGACGTGGATGCCGCCGGGGACGGTGCCCATCTCCCGGTGGACCTCGAAGAAGCCGCGGACCTCCTCCATGATCGTGTCGAAGCGGCGGGTCTTGTAGCCGTTGTCCGAGGTGATGGTGTTGCCGTGCATCGGGTCGGTGATCCACGTCACTGGGCGCCCGTCGCCGCGCACCGCCTCGATGAGGGGCGGCAGCGCCTGGCGGATGCGCTCGGCGCCCATGCGGGTGATGAGGCTGAGCCGCCCGGGCTCCCCGGCCGGGTTGAGGTGGTCGATGAGATCGATGAGCTCCTGGGGCGTGGTGCTCGGGCCGATCTTGACGCCCACCGGGTTGTGGATGCCCTCGAGCAGGGCCACGTGGGCGTCCTCCGCCCCCCGGGTCCGCTCCCCCACCCACAGCAGGTGGGCGGAGGTTCCGTACAGGCGCCCGGTGCGCGAGTCCTGGCGGATCATGGCGTCCTCGTACTCCAGCAGGAGGGCCTCGTGGGCGGCGTAGAAGTCGACCTGGCGCAGCGCCTCGAAGTCGACGCCGGCGGCCTCCATGAAGCGCATGGCCCGGTCGATCTCCCCGGCGAAGGACTCGAAGCGCTTGTAGGCGGGGTTGGCGGTGAAGCCGCGGTTCCAGGAGTGGACCTCGCGCAGGTCGGCGTAGCCGCCCATGGTGAAGGCGCGCACGAGGTTGAGGGTGGTGCCGCTGCGAAGGTAGGCCTCGAGCATGCGGGCCGGGTCGGGGGTGCGGGCCTGAGCGGTGAAGGCGTGGCCGTTGACCGAGTCCCCCCGGTAGGAGGGCAGGGTCAGGCCCTCACGGGTCTCGGTCTCGACGCTGCGGGGCTTGGCGTACTGCCCGGCCATGCGCCCGATCTTGACCACCGGGGTGGAGGCCGCGTAGGTCAGGACCGCGGCCATCTGGAGTATGGTCTGGACCTTGAGGCGGATGGAGGTCGCCGATCCGGCCTCGAAGGACTCCGCGCAGTCCCCTCCCATGAGGACGAAGGCCCGGCCCTGAGCGGCTGCGGCCATCTGGGCGCGCAGGGCGTCGACCTCGCCGGCGAAGACCAGCGGCGGGCGGGAGCGCAGGTCGGCACCCACGGCCGCCAGCGCCTCGGCGTCGGGGTAGGCGGGCTGCTGGAGGGCGGGCCTGTCCCGCCAGGCCGGGATGGCGTTGCCAGGGGCGTCGAGCTCGTTCATCACAGTCGCCAGCATAGGCGAGGGCGCCTCCCCGCCCCGCCCGGCGGCCACCAGGTGGGCGCCGGGCGCGGCCCGGCCCGCTCAGGACTCGGCTGCGGCCGGTGCCGGGATGTCGAGCAGCCTGCTGGTCAGCTCCAGCAGCAGGGCCCGCTCCTCAGCGGTGAGCACCGCCAGGAAGTCGTCCTCGGCAGCGGCGATGGCCCGCTGGCCCTCGGCGATGACATGGTGCCCCTCGTCGTTGATGACCACGACGTGCTTGCGCCGATCAGCGGTGCTGCGCTGGCGCGAGGCGAGTCCATCGGCCTCGAGGTCGTCGATGAGCCCGACCATGACATTGGGGTCGATGCCCAGCAGGGCGCTCAGCTCCTTCTGGGACAGCGAGGGCGCTGCGGCCACAGTGGAGAGCACGTTGAAGTGGCGGGGGCGCACCCCCACGCTCTCCAGGGCGCTGGCGGCACGATCGAGGGCCACCTCGCCCAGCTTGATCAACCGGTATCCCAGACCTGCCGACAGGGGCGACCCCAGGCTCACTGCCACGACATCCTCCACAGGGCTTGAGCGCCCCGACCCGCCCGGAGCACGTCTCGATGGTACTACCGTGCCAGAGATATCAGATAAACAGATCCCGGTTGGCATATCGTATTGTTAGTACATTATTGCGGGCTTGGGCAAGACGAGGAGTCCCGCGCCACCGCCCGCTGCGACCGATGGGACCGCCCCGCTGCCGCGGGCCACTGGGGCGGCCTGCGGCAGCGGGGCGGGGGTGAGGGCGCTCGGGGCTCATGGCCCGGCGGCCCAGTGGCCCTTCAGCTCAGTGCTCGGCGCTGGTCTCAGCGGGCTCGACGCTCTGGCCGAGCTCGCTCATGAGCTCGGTGAACCAGGGCTGGGTGATGTCGAAGGGCTTGGCACCGGCGATGCGCGGGAAGGCGATGGCGACCAGCTCGTCGTCGTTCTCCTCGTCCTGGCCGATGACGCCGGACTCGCCGCGCAGGGCGCACTCGACGGCCAGGTCGCACATCCGCTTGATGAGGGCCAGGTCCTCGGCGTTGGCGCGCGCGGCGCGCGAGTAGTAGCCGGACTTCTGGACCATGACCTTCTCGGCCCCGATGAGCTCGGCGAACTGCTTGGCGAACCACTGGCCGGGGTTGATGGTGTCGAGCTTGACGTGGCCGAAGGGGTCGCGCTGGACCTCCTGGCCGGCGGCCTCCATCTCGGCGATGATCTCGGGCACGCCCGCGCCCTCGGACAGGAAGATGTTGACGTTGCCCTGCTCGTCCATGATGGCCTTGAGGCGCTCGGCCTCGGCGGCGATGTCGAGCTTGGCCTCGGGCACGAAGACGGCGTGGACGTCCCAGCGCTCCTTGGTCAGCCCCAGGGAGGGCGCCCACTTCCTGGTCTTGAGCAGGTCGTGGTAGCGGCGGGCGGTCTCGGCGGTGAGGTAGCCGCAGTTGCGGCCCATGCACTCGTGGACGATGAGCATGCGGGGGTTGGAGCGGTGCTCGCCGATGATGTTGAGGGCGAAGCCGGCCCCTTCCTCGGCGGCGGTCCAGGCGCCCAGGGACTGGCGGATGGGCACGACGTCGTTGTCGATGGTCTTGGGCAGGCCCACGACGGTGAGCTCGTAGTCGTTGTCGTGCAGGTAGGCGGCCAGGTCGGCGGCGGTGGTGTTGGTGTCGTCACCGCCGATGGTGTGCAGGACGTCGACGCCGTCCTTGCGCAGCTGCTCGGCGGCGAACTCCAGGGGGTTGACGCCCTCGGCGACCAGGCCGCGCTCGACGAGGTTCTTGGCGTTGGTGAGCTTGACGCGGGAGTTGCCGATGGGCGAGCCGCCGTACTCGCGCAGGATCCCGGCGTTCTTGCGGGCCTCCTCGTCGATGACGATGTAGTTGCCGGTGAGCAGGCCGTGGTAGCCGTACTGGTAGGCGATGATCTCGACCTCGGGGGCGACCTCGGTGTAGCGCTCGATGAGGTCGCCGACAGCGGCGGACAGACAGGGGGCGAAACCGCCCGCGGTGAGCAGGGCGACGCGACGGATCGACATCAGTGGCCTTTCGTATGAGGTGAGCCTGACGGGTTCATCCTAGCGGGGCCGGGCCCGCCGTGGGCGCGGCCCGGGGGCCGGGGCGGGTCAGGCCGGGGCGGGCGGGGCGGGTGGGGCGGGCGCCCTCAAGAAGGACGTCATTTCGCGGGTTGGACGTCACTTCGCGACTTCGACGCACCCTACAGGTGTCGCCTTTTCCGCGAAGTGACGCCCTTGTCGCGAAGTGACGCCCAACTGCGCACCACCGGCCCCACCGGTCCAGGCGGGGTCCATCAGACGAGGCTCAGGCGAGGCCGACCGCCAGCCATGCGGCCGCGATGAGGTAGGTGGCGGCATAGCCGCAGTGCATGGGCAGGTTGCGGCGCACGAAGCGCTGCACCACCTCCTCGGGCACATCCGGGGGCCCGCCCTCGGCCAGGTGCTCGTCACGGGCGAAGCCGGAGGCGACATGGACGGTGTACCACAGGGGCATGGCCACCACAGCGGCGATCTGCCCGCCCAGGGGGCGGCCCGAGTCGAGCAGGAGGTTGGCGGCCAGGGATGCTGCGGCGAGGAGCACCTGCCCCAGGACCCAGGCGGCGTAGGTCGTGCTGACCGGCACGTCCTTGTGGAAGGGCAGGAGGACGGCCTGCAGCTCGCGGCGGCGGCCGGTGCGCAGGGCGTGGCTGAAGAGGGCCCCGATGGTGATGACGTAGGAGATCATGAACCCGGCGAGCACCGAGGTGTAGATGAGGGTCGCGGCGTGGAGGAGCCCGGGAAGCGTGATGCCGTGATGCATGCCACTAGTGTCGCGTCAGTTGGCCATCGGATCAACGGCGGCGCCTCGGGCTCCGCGAGACCGCCCGAGCGCGGCATGCCTGCAGCGCGCCGGCCGGCGCGCACGGCCCCGAAAGGGCACCGATCTGCGCACCACCGTGCGAATGCGGACTGCGATCACGTCTGGACGACGAGGACGATCATCCAGGGATCGACCGTGGGGATCACCAGGATGCGCAATCTGGCAGCTCACCTTGATGACAAGGTCAATGATCACCTGTTGTGGCGCGCGCTGACCGCCCGCGCTCCCAGCCCGCTCACCGGTCTCGATCTCGAGTTGCACCCCTCGAGTGGCAGCGAACGGCAAGTCTGACAGTGACGGCCCCGAAAGGATACGGGAGATCAGGCTCGCCTCACCGACAAGAGGCCCTCATGACCCACCGCCCAGGGCGATAGGTGCCACCCGCACGCAGCGTCGAGAGTCATCCGGATAGATACCCCCATCTTGCCGGGCCACCGCAATCACCCCTTGAGAAGCAGCACCGAGGCCGGGAGCACCCCGATCATCGGACGAGAGCAGGGATATCAGGAATCAGGGACTCAGTGAGTCTACACCCCCATGTCCTGACATGACGCGAAGACCCTCGCAACCCACCCCCGATCTGCGGCATGAAATGGGGAAGCCAACCCCTTGACAAAACCACAGAAGAACCCCAGGGAATTCATATCGATCACCATTTATCACAACCATAGGAATTCGTCAAGGGAACTATTCTCCTGGCCTTCTTCAGAACCTTCGAATAACGTCATCACCATCGGAAGAGGGCGAGCGGAAAGGAACGACATCATCCATCCATGATCAATCGCAGCGTTGACATCACCCATCGCACCATCAACCCGCACCTTCAGAGAGGAAGACTGTCATGACCACCATATCCCTTCGCCGCGCCGCCAGCGGCGCCTCCATCCTGGCCCTGGCCATCGGAGCCCTCGCCCTACCCACCACAGCGCAAGCCACAGAACGCGACGGAGTATGCGACAGCGGCGAAGTCTGCTTCTACCACAACAGCAACCAGCAGGGCTCCGTCTCCGACTTCACCGGCTCCATCCCCAACTACGGAGACTCCCAACCCAACTGCTACGAGTTCAAAGGCCCGGGGAAGGGCAAGGGCAACTGCCTCAAGAACGACGCCGCATCCGTCAAGAACAACACCGACCAACCCGTCACCGTCTACTACAACTCCAACTACAAGGGAGCCAGCCAGACCATCCCCGCAGGAGCCTCCGTCAACCTCGACCCCGCCCTGAAGAACAACAACGCCTCCCACCAGATCGGCACCGACACCACCAACACACCGGTGACCGGGGACTGGGCCAGTCCTGCCCCATCATCGGCACGGATCACTGCCGGATACCCCTCTTACCCCAGCGGTCGCCGCCACACCGGAGTCGACATGGCTGGATTCACGAATGCGACTTCAGCCTGCACGGGGACCGTGAAGAGCATCAAGATCAACAAGAAGCACGCCAACGAGAACACGGGAATCAAGGGAACGACCAACTATCTGTGGATCGACTGCGGCGATGGCATCGAGATGGGATACGCCCACTTCTACGCCAAGGACCTGCCGGACAGCATCCACGAGGGAGCCACCGTCCAGGCAGGGCAGACGCTCTTCCCCATCGGGAATCAGGGTAACTCCACCGGAACTCACCTCCACTTCGAGGTCAAGGTCAACGGCGAGCGGACGCACCCCTTGGACTTCCTGCGCTCCAAGGGGGTGACCGACCTGCCCCAGTGAGCCTCCGACCATCAGTTCACCCATCGCACCATCAACCCGCACCTTCAGAGAGGAAGACTGTCATGACCACCATATCCCTTCGCCGCGCCGCCAGCGGCGCCTCCATCCTGGCCCTGGCCATCGGAGCCCTCGCCCTACCCACCACAGCGCAAGCCACAGAACGCGACGGAGTATGCGACAGCGGCGAAGTCTGCTTCTACCACAACAGCAACCAGCAGGGCTCCGTCTCCGACTTCACCGGCTCCATCCCCAACTACGGAGACTCCCAACCCAACTGCTACGAGTTCAAAGGCCCGGGGAAGGGCAAGGGCAACTGCCTCAAGAACGACGCCGCATCCGTCAAGAACAACACCGACCAACCCGTCACCGTCTACTACAACTCCAACTACAAGGGAGCCAGCCAGACCATCCCCGCAGGAGCCTCCGTCAACCTCGACCCCGCCCTGAAGAACAACAACGCCTCCCACCAGATCGGCACCGACACCACCAACACACCG
>NZ_JAGFOU010000018.1:28213-81038 GCF_017592395.1 Actinomyces bowdenii | reverse complement strand
CGCCGCTACCTATCCCAGACCTCACTCCAGCAACTAACCCACACCCTGACCCACACCACCCCCGACAACCACCCCCTGATGACCATCACCACCTAACACAAAGAACACCACACCAAGAGACTTGACCGAACGCGCACTGGTACGGACTGATGGCCCCGGCCCTACCGGCAGTTCGCCGGGGTTGTCTGCACTGTGCAGGGGATGTCGGCACTTCGCACCCCTGGGGCACCTGCATTCTGCAGACAACCCCCGCATTGCGCAGGCAACCCCGGACTCTGCAGACAAACCCGGAATCCGCTCCTCACCGGGACCGGTGTTGAGGCTGCCGGCCCGGCGGGTGTCAGTCGGACTGCCGGGCGCCGGATGAGCGCAGGTCGGCCAGGTAGGCGGCCGCATCCGCCCCCGGCGGCGGCAGCTCGCGCAGATGGCGCTGGAGGCGGATCGCCTGGGCCTTGAGCGCCACGAGGGTCATCCCTCCGGAGAGCAGGCCCCCGGCCACGGGTACCACCTTGGTGACAGTCCTGGCCAGGGAGCCCTTGGTGACTCTGATCCCGACGACTCGCAGCGTCTGCTTGACCACCGGATACCAGGCAGTCTTCGTCAGCGCCTTGGAGCTGATCTGCTTCTGCACGGCAGGGCGGACAATCTGGTTGGCGAAGACGGTGAGCGAGCCCGCGGCTCCCCCCACCCCCAGCATGACGGCCAGGAGGAGTGCAAGCCTGCCGATCGTGTCGTCATCGGCATCGTCGAGGTCCCCCAGGAGATCCTGCCAGCCGTAGATGTAGGCGAGCTTCTGCATGACTCTGAAGGCGTGCACGTAGTACTGCGTGACATCCGCGGGGACGGTGGCGAACAGGGCCAACCCGCCGGGGATCCCCGTCGCGAAGGAGATCGCGGCAGCCTTCTTGGACTCGAACACGATCGACCTCTGGGCAATGGCATCCAGGTCCTTGATGGCCATCCCCGCCTGGACGGGCGTTGCCCCCACCGCGCTGGCGATCACCTCGTCAGAGGCGCCGGCCCTGCCCAGCTCCTGCCGCAGGAATTCAGCTCGATCGATCTTGACTCCACGCAAACGGATGATCTTGAGAAGGAAATCCATCGCGTAGCGCTGAGCCTGCCGATCCTGATCATCGAGCTCCTCGATAAGAGACCCTCGTGCACTCTTCCCAGCAGCACCGCCGACCTCGATCGTGCCCCCAGAGCCACCCTCGACCACCTCACTACCGGTCATCGTCATGCGCTCGTCGGCGCCGTCACTAACGGCGCCTTCACCACCGGTGTCCTTGCGAGCCTCGCCACTCATCATTTCTTCCTCCCGGAGATCCACCCGCAATCGTCAAGAACTCACCGAGAACGGCAGACGCTGCACGGAGCCTCGGCGTACGGCAGAGGCACACAGGCGATCCCAGATGCCTCCGGCCACCGGCTGCCCCTCCCTCGCCCCCGCGACCGGCACTCACACGTTGAAGCGGAACTCCACCACGTCGCCGTCGGCCATGATGTAGTCCTTGCCCTCCATGCGCACGCGGCCGGCAGCACGGGCCTCGGCCACCGAGCCGTAGGTGAGCAGGTCGTCGTAGCTGACGATCTCAGCCTTGATGAAGCCGCGCTCGAAATCGGTGTGGATGACGCCCGCGGCCTGCGGCGCCGTGGCCCCCTTGCGGATCGTCCAGGCCCGAGCCTCCTTCTCCCCCGCCGTCAGGTAGGTCTGGAGCCCCAGGGTGTCGAAGCCGACCCGGGCCAGCTTGTCCAGGCCCGACTCCTCCTGGCCGTTCTCGTGCAGCATCTCGGCGGCCTCCTCGGGCTCCAGCTCCACGAGCTCGGCCTCGAACTGGGCATCGAGGAACACCGCCTCCGCGGGCGCCACCAGCGCCCGCAGCTCGGCCTGCCGGGCCTCATCGCGCATGAGGTCGTCATCCATGTTGAACACGTAGATGAAGGGCTTGGTCGTCATCAGCTGGAAGGTGCGCAGGACCTCCTCATCGATCCCCGCGGCCGCCGCGCCCGCCGACAGCAGCGTGCCCTCCTCCAGGACCGCCATCGCGGCCCTGGCCGTCTCCAGCACCGCAGGATCGGCCTTCTTGCCCCGCACCTCCTTCTCCAGGCGCGGGATCGCCTTCTCCAGGGTCTGGATATCGGCCAGCACCAGCTCGGTGGTGATCGTCTCGATATCGCTGGAGGGGTCCACCCGGCCGTCCACATGCACCACGTCGGGGTCCTCGAAGGCCCGCGTCACCAGGCAGATCGCGTCCGCCTCGCGGATATTGGCCAGGAACTGGTTGCCCAGCCCCTCACCCTCGCTCGCCCCGCGCACGATCCCCGCGATATCCACGAAGGACACCGTGGCCGGCACCACCCGCGCCGAGGAGAACAGCTCGGCCAGCCTGCCCAGCCGCGGGTCGGGCAGCGGGACGACCCCGATATTCGGCTCGATGGTCGCGAAGGGGTAGTTGGCGGCCAGGACGGTCGCACGGGTCAGGGCGTTGAACAGGGTGGACTTGCCGACATTGGGCAGTCCGACGATTCCGATGGTGAGTGCCACGCCCCGGATTCTAGGCCACCTCCCGCCCCCGCCGCGGCACCTCCCCAGTCCTCCCGAGCCTTCCCCCGCCCATCACTCCCCCGCAGGATTCCGCGCCTGCGCCCCGCCCGCCCGCGACCAGCCCGCGCCCGCGATGCGCAGCCCGGCCGGGGCGCCCGGACCGCCCCGGACCCGGAGGGGCCGGGCGCGGGACGCGGAGGGGCCGCCCGGGCCACCGGGCCGCCAGAGCGCCGGGGTGCCGGGCCGCCGGCATACGTGTCGCACCCCCGTGGTGCACTGGCACCATGACGATGCCCGCGGCCCTCCTGGCCCTCCTCCTGCTGCTCACCGCCGCCATCAGCGCCGCCCTGGGATACGCCGTGGCCCTCCTGCGCGGCGCCCACCACCCGCCCGGCCCGCGCTCCGGGACCGCCCAGGAGGAGGCCGAGGAGGCCGCCGCCCTGCGCGTCGAGCTGGCCTCCTGGCGCGCCCGGGCCGAGGAGCTGGGCACCCGCGCGGACCTGGCCGAGGAGCGCGCCGAGCGCGACGGCGCCATCCTGCGCGCCCTGGCCCCCGTGCGCACCCAGCTCGAGCAGGTCGGGGCCCGGGTGGAGACCATGGAGCGGCAGCGGGCCGCCCAGCACGCCGCCCTGGCCGAGCAGCTGCGCTCCACCGCGCTGGCCGAGCGCGAGCTCGCGCGCACCACCTCCTCCCTGGAGGGCGCCCTGCGCTCCCGCTCCGCCCGGGGCCTGTGGGGAGAGGTCGAGCTGGTCCGCATCCTGGAGGCCTCGGGGATGATGCGGCACGTGGACTTCTCCGAGCAGCGCTCGGTAGGGGCCCTGGCCCACCGGCGCGGCACGCCGCGCACCCCCGGCCCCACGGCGCCGCGCACCGAGGGCGCCGAGCGCTCACGGCCCGACGTCGTCATCCACTTGCCCGGAGAGGGCCACCTGGCACTGGACGCCAAGGCCCCCATGGACGCCTACCTGGAGGCCATCTCCGTGGACGGCCCCGGCGACGCCGACCAGGAGCGCCGCGCCCGCCTGCTCACCGCCCACGCCAGGGCCCTGCGCGCCCACGTCGATGAGCTCGCCGCCCGCCGCTACGACCGCGCCCTGGGCCACTCCCCCGAGCTCGTCGTCCTCTTCGTGCCCGCCGAGCCCGTCCTGGCAGCCGCGCTGGAGGCCGACCCCGCGCTCATGGAGCACGCCCTGAGCCGGGGCGTGGCCCTGACCTCCCCGGCCTCCCTGCTGACCCTGCTGCGCACCTGCGCCACCGCCTGGGCCCGCACCGCCGTCAACGACGACGCCCGCGAGCTCCTGGAGCTCGGGCGCACCCTCTACGAGCGCCTGGGAACCGTCGCCGGCCACCTCGAGGCCCTGGGCGGCGCCCTGCGCCGCAGCGTCACCGCCTACAACCGGGCCGTGGGCTCGATGGAGACCCGACTGCTGGTCACCGCCCGCTCCCTGGAGGCCCTCGGCGCCGATCTCCAGGGCCCCGCCCCCATCGACGCCGACGCCGCCCAGGTCCGCGCCTTCTCCTCCCCCGAGCTCTCCTCCCCCGAGCCCGCCGGGCCCGAGCGCACGCCTCCCGCGCCCTCCGCCACCACTGGGGCCGCCACCAGCGCCGCCACCGGGGCCGCCCAGGAGACGGCCAACCACCACCCAGCACACCAGCAGTGATCGACGCCACTGTTGTGGGGCGTGAGGAAAGGCCGGGTCATGGCGTCCTTACCCATGTCCCAGCCGGTGCGGCGCGCCTGACGGGGGGCCACCGGCCCACCACTGCCGCCGCATCAGCCGACCCAGCCGCATCCCGGCGCCCTCCGCAACCGCGGAGCACATCCAGCCATATCACGAGCAACTCAAGGAGACCCATGAGCAACGAGACCATTCCCCAGACCGGCCAGCAGCGCGAGATCGCCAAGGAGCGCGAGGACAAGAAGCAGCAGGAGGCCACCCCGCGCGGCCCCCTCCAGACCTCCCACGGCGTGACCACCATCGATGAGACGGTCGTCGCCAAGATCGCCGGCATGGCCGCGCGCGAGGTCCCCGGGGTCTACGACATGGGCAATGCCGCGCGCCGCGTCTTCAACGCCGTGACCGACCGCATCCCCAACGCCCAGACCAACGTGGCCGGCGGTATCAGCATCGAGAAGGGCGAGACCCAGACCGCCGTCGACGTCACCGTCGTGGTGGAGTACGGGGTCTCCATCGTCGAGGTCGGCAACGCCATCCGCCGCAACATCATCCAGCAGGTCGAGGGCACCACCGGCCTGGAGGTCATCGAGGTCAACGTCAACGTCACCGACGTGCACCTGCCCGATGAGGACTCCGCCAGCACCGGCGGCACCGACCTGAAGTAGCCCCGCCTCCCGCACGCCGACCAAGGAGTCCGCATGAAGACGACACACCTTGCCCTCATCGTGGGCCTGTTCCTGGGCACCGTCCTCGCCTTCGGATCCTTCGCCGACTTCATCCTGGTGGGCCTGTGCGGCCTGGTGGGGGCGGCGGCGGGCCTGGGCCTGGAGGGCCGGCTCGACCTGCGTGACCTGCTCGAGCGCTGGACACGGCGATGATGAGCAGCACACAGGTCACCGACGGGCCCCGCCCCGGCCTCCAGCAGGAGGCCGGGCCGCCGATCGAGCAGCGGGGGACCACCTCCATCCCCTCCCGCGTCGTGGCCCGCATCGCCGAGCAGGCCGCCCTGGAGGCGCCCCACGTGGGCTCCTCCGCCGGCGGGCTGCTGGGCGTGGGCGCACGGCGCGACTTCCACACCCGTCCCGACGTGGACTGCGACATCTACGGCCGGGTCGCCATCCTGCGCATGGACGTCGGCCTGGTCTTCCCCACCCCCATGGCCAGCGCGGCCCAGCGGCTGCGGGACCACGTGCGCTCACGGGTCGAGCACCTCACCGGCCTGGAGGTCGGGCGCATCGACGTCGAGATCTCCTGGCTCGACCCCGGAAGCACGGCGAGAGGAGCCCTGAGATGAGCAACGACCCGCGGAGCCTGACCCGGCGCCCCTCGCGCAGCCCGGCCGCCGTCATCCTGGCCGTGGGCATCATCGCCCTGGGCTCCCTGGGCGCCTGGCTGACCGGCGCCCTCCTGCTGACCGGCCACTGGCCCTCCCAGGCCGCCCCCACCATGGCAAGGCTCGGATCCACCGCCATGGATTCCCCCGGGGTGCTGGCCGCCGCCTGTGCCCTGGCCCTCCTCGGCCTCATCATGCTGGTGCTGGCGCTGTGGCCCGGCCGCCCCGCGCACCTGGCCATCCTGCCCGACGGCATCCCGGGCCAGACGGCCCTGTCCCGCCGCGACCTGGCCACCCTCATCCAGCGCCGGGTCGAGCAGGTCGACGGCGTCGAGACCGTCCGGGTCAGGCTCACCCGCAGCCGGGCCGACATCCGCGTGAGCACCCTCATGGATGACGGGCGGCTGCGACCCGCGGTGGTGCAGGCCGCGCAGGACGCCCTGGAGCAGCTGCACCCCGCGCAGACCATGCGGTGCCGAGCGCGCGTGCGGCGCGCCGACTGAAGGAGGACCACCAACCATGCGCTCAGTATCCGGAGCACTCAACCGAATCGCGCTGGCCGTCACCGGGCTGGCCGCCCTCCTGGTGGCCGCCTGGCTGGCCGCCTCCCACCTCGACCTGGCCGCCTCCTGGCCCCAGGGCCGGGCGCTCCTGGCCCCCGCCGGCGCAAGGCTCAAGGAGCTGGTCGCGGGCGAGGAGCACTGGATCGCACCGGCCGCCGCCGCGGCCTCGATCCTGGTGGTCCTGGCGGGGATCGCCCTGCTGCTGGCCCAGATCCCCCG
Organism: Actinomyces bowdenii; assembly: GCF_017592395.1. Classification (GTDB taxonomy): domain Bacteria; phylum Actinomycetota; class Actinomycetes; order Actinomycetales; family Actinomycetaceae; genus Actinomyces; species Actinomyces bowdenii. The sequence continues at coordinate 74,699 of NZ_JAGFOU010000018.1, read as the reverse complement.
CAGGGCCCGCACCAGCCCGCTGCGCCTGACCGGCGATGACGGCACCCTCCTGGCCACGCTCGACCCCCGGGTCATGGGCCGGGCACTGGCCGAGCGGGCCGAGGAGATCCCCGGAGTCGCCTCCTGCACCGTGTGGGTGGCCGGGTCCTCGCGCAGCACCTGGCTCCAGGCCACCGCCCGGATCGCCCAGGACGCCGAGGTCGCCTGGGCGGTCAGCGACCTGCGCCGTCGGCTGGCCCAGGACGCCGCCACCGCCCTGAGCCACGCGCCGCACCAGGTCGACGTGCTCATCCGGCCCCACCGCTCCACCGTCTCGCGCAGCCTCACCGGCGCCCGGGGCCCGCACCGCGCCGGCGCCGCACAGGTGCGCCCCACCCGGGACGTGGTCACATGAGCCGGCCCCCGCAACCGGCGGGGCCGGAGGCCACCGCCGGCCCCGCAGCCCCTGCGAGCCACCGGCCCAGCGCCTCCCCCGCGAGCCGGGGCATCGAGCGGCACCTGGTGCTGCGCGCCCAGGACGGCGACGCCGACGCCTTCGAGCAGCTCATCAACCGCTACCAGGGCCGCCTCTTCCGCGCCGCCTACATGATCCTGGGCAACCGGCAGGACTCCGAGGACGCCGTCCAGGAGGCCCTCATCCTGGCCTGGAGGCGCCTCCACCTGCTGCGCGAGCCCGAGGCCTTCCACGGCTGGCTGCTGCGCATCTGCACCAATGAGGCCACCAGCGCCGTCAGGCGGCGCAGCCGCCACCGCACCGACCCCCACGACTCCGAGAGCCTGGAGTCTCTGGACTCCCAGGCCGGGGATGCCCGCACCGGCGCCGCCGGGGGCTCCACGGCCGCCGACCCGGCCAGGTCCAGCGAGGTCAATGCCCAGATCCAGGCACTGGCCGATGTGCTCTCCACCCTCCGCCCCGAGCTGAGCGTCGTCTGGGTACTCAGGGAGGTCGAGACCATGTCCTACGAGGAGATCGCACGAACCCTGAACATCACCGTCTCCACTGTCCGCGGCAGGCTGGCACGCGCCCGCTCCGCCGTGATCAAGCGGATGAAGGAGTGGACATGACAACCACCGATCCCACCCACCCATCTACGCAGCCGGAGCAGGCGCCCGCCAGCGGCGGCGACCAGGAGCAGGCCACCCAGGACTACCACCGGCTCATCGCCTCCATCCACGAGGAGTGGGACGCCCTGGAGTCCCAGTCCGACCTCTCGGTCATGCCCTCCGCCCGGATCATGCAGTCCGTGATGGAGGCGGTGCGCGCCGACGCCCGGCACGGCGCCCAGGTCCAGGTCCCGCCCACTGACCTGGGCCCCTACACCCTGACCGAGCTCTCCCTGCGCACCCTCGTGCGCAGGGCCGTCGACCGGGTTCCCGGGGCAAGGGCGCTGCGCTCCTCCTTCGAGCACGCTGCGGCCACCGACGGGCACCGGGGACTGGGGGCGCCCACCTCAGTCCACTGCCGGATCTCGGCCCACGCCGCCTGCCCGGACCTGCCCGCGCTGGCCCAGCAGGTGCACGCATCCGTGCTCGAGGCCTTCCACGAGGACCTGGACTGCAGCCCGACCGTCAACATCCATGTGGAGGACCTGCACGATGAGGACTGAAGACACCGCCGCAGCCCTGGTCCGGACGGTGACCGGCGTCCCCGGTGTCCGGGGCATCGAGCCGGGCATCGCCTCGGCCCTGCGCACCCTCGACACCCACCTGCGCGGCCAGGCCGGGCAGGTCGCCCGCTTCGGCATCGTCGTCGACGATGCCCAGCGAACCACCATCGAGGTCGGCCTGGACGGCTCACGGCCCGTCAGGCAGGTCGTCAGGGACATCCAGGCAGCCGTCATGCAGGCCCTCCACCAGCCCGAGGAGCACGAGGATCCCCAGACCGGCAGCAGGACCGGCGCCTCCGACGACGGCGACGACGCCAGCCGCGGCGCCGCCGCATCCCCTCACGCGCACGGGGGCTCCCACCAGGCGCCGCCGCACGGCCATCAGGCTCGGCCCCGCCCGAGCGTCACCGTGCGCGTGCAGTCCCTGTCCGCCTGACGGCTCGGATCTGCGGCCTGACCCCCGGGTTCGAGCCGGCCTGCGCCCCCGGGCCCGAGCCGGCCGGCACCAGGATCGCCCGGACGCCCCGGCCCAGGCAGCCGCGCCCCTGGGAGGTGTGGTGAACGCGGTCGAGGGGCCCGGTCTGGGGTGGAGGGGCCAATGGAGCACCTGAGGGGCAGATCGGACGTCACTTCGCGACAGAGGCGTCACTTGGCGGAATGGACGTACCTTGTAGGTGTCGTCCACGTCGCGAAGTGACGCCTTTTCCGCCAACCGACGTCCAATCGTGGGCCCCGCCGCCCCAGCCCCCGGCTCCGCCCACCCGCGAGTTGCGCCAGCCCTCCACGGACGGGCAACGGGGACCCGCAACCCCCGGGCTCAGGGCCCCGGGGCTCAGGAAGCGCTCTGGGATCAGGGGGCAGCCGCCGTCGGGACGACTACCGGGCCTCGTGTGCCGAGGTGCCCGACGCCGTCGTGCCCGAGACATCCACCTCGGCCAGCGGCACCATCGGCGTCCCCCGGGTCAGCCGGTGGCCCAGCCACACCAGGAGGAAGGCCGGCAGCCCGATGTAGGAGGAGAGCACCCCCAGCAGCTCGCCCTTGAAGACCGCCTCGTAGTTCTGCCCCAGGATCACCACCACGCACATGGTGAAGGCCACCACCGGCCCCAGGGGGAACAGGGGCGCCCGATACGGCAGATCAGCGGGATCGTGGCCCTGCAGCACATAGGCGCGCCGGAAGCGGAAGTGGCACACCGCGATCCCCACCCAGACGATGAAGCCCGACAGCGCCGAGACATTGAGCAGCCAGGAGTAGGCCGTGTCCCGACCCACCACCGCGGTGAGGAAGCCGGCCGCCCCCACCAGCGCCGTCGCCCCCAGCGCCCGCACCGGCACCCCATGGCGGTTGACGTAGCCGAACCACTGGGGGGCCTGGCCCTGCAGGGCCATCGAGTGCAGCATGCGGGTGGAGGCGTAGAGCCCGGAGTTCCCGGCGCTGAGCACCGCGGTGAGGATGACCGCGTTCATCACCGCGGCCGCGGCCGCGATACCCGCCCGGTCGAAGACCAGGGTGAAGGGCGAGTAGGAGACGTCCTCGGTGCCCGTGCGCAGCAGCCGCGGGTCGTTGTAGGCCACCAGGGTCCCCACCACGGCGATCGCCCCGATGTAGAACAGCATGATCCGCCAGAACACGGTGCGGATCGCGCGCGGCACGTCGCGGCGCGGATCGCGGGCCTCACCCGCGGCCACTCCCACCAGCTCGGTGCCCTGGAAGGAGAAGCCGGCGATCATGAACACCGAGACCACCGCCAGCGCCCCGCCGTGGAAGGGGGCGTCCCCCACCGTCCAGTTGCTCAGGCCCGCGCGGTGGCCCCCCAGGACGCCGGCGATCATCGCCACCCCGGCGATGAGGAAGACCACCACGGTGACCACCTTGATGGCCGACAGCCAGAACTCCCCCTCCCCGAAGGCCCGGGCCGACAGGGCGTTGAGCCCGGTGAGCACCGCCAGGAAGAGCCCCGCCCACACCCAGGAGGGCACGTCGGGCAGCCAGTAGGCCATGATGATGCCCGCGGCCACCAGCTCGGCCGCCACGGTGATCGCCCAGTTGAACCAGTAGTTCCAGCCCATGGCGAAGCCGAAGGAGGGGCTGACGAAGCGCGTGGCGTAGGTCTGGAAGGAGCCGGCCACCGGCATGTGCGCGGTCATCTCCCCCAGGGACTGCATGAGCAGCAGCACCATGAGGCCCACCGCCGTGTAGGCGGCGATCGCCCCACCGGGCCCCGCCTGGGAGACCGTGGCGCCCGAGGCGACGAACAGGCCCGTCCCGATCGCCCCGCCGATGGCGATCATCTGCATGTGGCGGTTGGTCAGGGTCCGTCTCAGGCCGCTGTGCTCGGGGGACTCGCTCCCGGCGTCGGGGCCGGGGCCGCCGGGACTGCCGGCGCCGCTGATGCCGCCGCCCCCGGGGACGGCGGCGCGGGTCTCATCATCATCACTGTGCACCATCGGGGCGAGCCTAGCGCCCGGGCCCCCGGTGCGGGAGCCGGTCTCAGTGGCTGGCGCCGCCGCGCCGGCCGCCCCGGGCCCGAGCCCGCCCAGAGCACCGGCCCATCAGGACTCCGCCCGCCAGCGCCCCACGGCTGCCCTCAGGGGCCGCTCAGCAGGTGTGGTCGGCCACCGGCTGGCGCCTGTCGTGCCCCTGCTCGCCCGCGGCACCCCTGAGATCGGCGCGCAGGTTCTTGGGCAGGGAGAAGGTGATCCGCTCGGTGGCGGTGCGCACCTCCTCGACGTCCTCGAAGCCGTGCTCGGCCAGGCGCTCGATGACCTCGCGCACGAGGATCTCGGGAACCGAGGCGCCCGAGGTGACGCCCACGGTGCGCACGCCCTCCAGCCAGGCCGGGTCGATCTCGCTGGCGAAGTCCACCCGGTGGGAGGCCCCGGCCCCCGCATCGAGGGCCACCTCCTTGAGGCGCACCGAGTTCGAGGAGTTGCCCGAGCCCACCACGATCATGAGATCGACCTGCGGGGCGATGACCTTGACGGCCGCCTGCCGGTTCTGGGTGGCGTAGCAGATGTCCTCCCCCGGCGGGTCGGACAGGGCGGGGAAGCGCTCGCGCAGCAGCCGCACCGTCTCCATGGTCTCGTCCACACTCAGGGTGGTCTGGGAGATCCACACCACCCGCTCGGGGTCGCGCACCTGGACCTGGTCCACCTCGTGGGGGCCGTTGACCACCTGGATGTGCTCGGGGGCCTCCCCCTGGGTGCCCTCGACCTCCTCGTGGCCGGTGTGGCCCACCAGGATGATGTCGTAGTCGTCCCGGGCGAAGCGCACCGCCTGCTTGTGCACCTTGGTCACCAGGGGGCAGGTGGCGTCGATCGTGTCCAGCCCCCGCGCCGCCGCCTGCTCGTGCACCGCCGGGGAGACCCCGTGGGCCGAGAAGACCACGCGGGCCCCCTCGGGCACCTCATCGGTCTCCTCCACGAAGATCGCGCCGCGCCGTGACAGGGCCTCGACGACGTACTTGTTGTGCACGATCTCCTTGCGCACGTAGATCGGCGCCCCGTAGTGGGCCAGGGCCTGCTCGACGGCGTCGACGGCCCGATCCACCCCGGCGCAGTAGCCGCGGGGGGCCGCCAGCAGGATCCTCTTGCCGCGCGTCGTCTCAGTCGTCATGGTCACCGTCCCACTGTGCCACAGCGGGGGCGCGGCACGCAGTGGCGACCGCCCACCGTGGCGGACATGGCACAGTGGTGCGCGTGACAGGTCCGACCGCCCCTGAGGCCTCCCCCGAGGCCCGCCCCGCCCCGCAGGCGGGGCGCGGGCTCGCCCCCCGCGCCAACCTCACCACCGCCGAGAACCCCTGGCCGCTGCGGCTGCTGTCGACCAAGATCGAGGAGTACGTGGCCCGCATGAGCCAGGTGTGGGTCGAGGGGCAGATCGTCCAGCTCAACCGCCGCCCCGGCGCGGGCATGGCCTTCCTCACCCTGCGCGACGCCGAGGCGGATGTCTCGATGTCGGTGGCCGTCTACTCCCGCGTCCTGGACGCCATCCAGTCCCGCGGCGCCGGGCTGGCCGAGGGCGCCCGGGTGGTGGTGCGCGCCAAGCCCACCTTCTGGACCAAGCGCGGCTCCCTCCAGCTCCAGGCCGACGACATCCGCGCCGTGGGCGTGGGCGACCTGCTGGCGCGCATCGAGCAGCTGCGCCGCGTCCTGGCCGCCGAGGGGCTGTTCGACGCCGGGCGCAAGCGGCCCCTGCCCTTCCTGCCGCGCCGCGTGGGGCTCATCTGCGGGCGCCAGGCCAAGGCCAAGGACGACGTCGTGGTCAATGCCCGGCTGCGCTGGCCGGGCCTGCCCTTCGAGATCCGTGAGGTCGCCGTCCAGGGCGCGCGGGCCGTGCCCGAGGTCACCCGCGCCCTGGAGGAGCTCGACGCCGATGAGCGCATCGACGTCATCGTCATCGCCCGCGGGGGCGGCGCGGTGGAGGACCTGCTGCCCTTCTCCGACGAGGGGCTGGTGCGCGCCGCCGCCGGGGCCCGCACGCCCCTGGTCTCGGCGATCGGGCACGAGACCGACTGCCCCCTGCTCGACCTCGTGGCCGACTACCGGGCCTCCACGCCCACGGACGCCGCCCGCAGGATCGTGCCCGACCTCGCCCAGGAGACCGTGGGCCTGGACTCCGCCCGCGAGCGCATGCGCGCCCTCGTCTCCTCCCGGCTCCAGGCCGAGCAGAGCGCCCTGGACCAGCTGCGGGCCCGCCCGGTCATGGCCGACCCCACGGTCATCGTCCGCGAGCGGGTGGGCGAGCTGGAGCGGGAGCGCGAGCGCATGCGCCGGGCCCTGTCCCACCGCCTGTCCCTGGCCGCGGCCGACCTGCGCGCCGAGCGGGCCCGCCTGACCGCCCTGTCCCCCCAGGGGGTCCTGGACCGGGGGTACGCGATCCTGCGCACGCCGGGGGGACGGGTCATCACCGGTGCCGAGCAGATCAAGAAGGGCGACCTCATCGAGGGCGTGCTGGCCTCCGGGCGCCTGGTGGCCCAGGTGGTGGGGGCCACCAAGCCCCCGTCACAGCCGTCCGAGCCCTCCGAGACCCTGTAGCTGCACATCTTCAACAACCGACCGCCCGGGCGAATGGCGGGATTGCGCGGCTCTGCGGCTCGGCCGATCCGTCTTCGCGCCCCGAAGATGTGCAACGGGGCGTGGGCTGCACATCTTCACCTGGGCCCCCGACGGGATCATGCGGAGAAGTCGGGGTCCTGGGGCGCTGGGCCGGCTGAAGATGTGCAGCGGGGCGGGAGCGGGGCCCGGCATGCGAGAATCGAGGCGTGAGCCTTGATCCGATCTCCCAGTCCACCGGCCCGGCCCCGGGCTCCCCCGACCTGCCCGACGTCGCCTCACTGTCCTATGAGCAGGCCCGCGAGGAGCTCGTGGCCGTCGTCCAGCGCCTGGAGGCGGGATCGGTGCCCCTGGAGGACTCCCTGGCGCTGTGGGAGCGGGGCGAGGCCCTGGCCCAGCGCTGCCAGGGCTGGCTCGATGAGGCCCGGGCCCGCCTGGCCGCCGTGGTCGAGCAGGACGGCGCCGCCGGCCCCGGCGCCGCGCGCTCCCCCGAGGCCTGAGCCGCCTCCCCGCGGTGCGCGCCCCGGAGCGTGCTGCGCACCCCGGAGCCCGAGGAGGGCGCTGCCGGCCCGGGGCACTCGCGATTCGCCGGCCGATGAGCCCCCGCGCACGCGCCCGGGTCGCTAGGCTGGCCCCATCAGAGCTCCCTGGGGCCCGACCGATGCGCCCCGGGCCATCTGGACCTGACCGCCTCGCGCACCGGCCGCGCGCAGCGGGCAGTCCCACCGCAGTCCCGTTCTCACCACCGCCTCCGCCCAGCCATGAGCGGATCAGCCTGAAGGAGCCCACCATGAGTGCACCCGGCCGCCAAGGAACCGCCCTCGTCATCGGCGAGGCACTGGTCGACGTCGTCATCCACCCCGGCCAGGAGCCGGTGGACATCCCGGGCGGGTCTCCCGCCAATGTGGCGCTGGGCCTGGCCCGGCTGGGGCGCGACACCGAGCTGGACTGCTGGATCGGGGACGATGAGCGCGGGCGCGCGGTGCGCGCCCACCTGGAGGACTCCGGGGTGCGCCTGACCCCGGGCTCCGACGGGGCCCGGCGCACCTCCACGGCGCAGGCGACGATCGGGCAGGATCGGGCAGCCACCTACGTCTTCGACCTGGACTGGGACCCACCCCACCCCGCCGCGGCCGAGGCCGGCGCGCAGCCCCCCGTGCTGGTGCACACCGGCTCGATCGCCGCGATCCTGGAGCCGGGCCGGGCCACGGTCGAGCAGGTGCTGCGCGACCACCGCGGGACCTCCACGATCTGCTACGACCCCAATGCCCGCCCCCAGCTCATGGGCTCCCCCGAGGCCGCGCGCGAGATCGTCGAGCGGCTGGTGGCGCTCTCGGACCTGGTCAAGTGCTCCGATGAGGACATCTCCTGGCTCTACGGCCAGGACGCGGACATGGAGAGCGTGCTGCGCGGCTGGCTGGACCTGGGGGTGGCCATCGTGGTGGTCACCCGGGGCAAGGCCGGGGCCCTGGCCCTGACCGGCTCGGGGCTGCGCCTGGAGGTGCCCGCGGACCCCGATGTCGTCGTGGCCGACACCGTGGGCGCCGGGGACTCCTTCATGGGGGGCCTGGAGGACGCCCTGTGGAGCGAGGACCTGGTGGGGGCCGATCGCCGGGAGGCCCTGCATGCCGTGGACGCCGCCGCCCTGGAGCGGATCGTGCGCCATGCGGCGGCGATCGCCGACATCACGGTCTCGCGGGCCGGGGCCAATCCCCCCACCCGCGCCGAGCTGGCCTGAGGCGCCCTGCCGGGCCCGGGGAGGGCGGTCCCGGGGCGGCAGGGCGGCAGTCCGCCCGCCCTGCTGGGCCCGCGGCGCCGGCTCAGGCGAAGAAGGACTCGTCGATGTCGAGGATCCGCAGGGTCCGGGCGGCGCGCACCCCCACGCCGTGGCGCATCATGAGGGAGGCCAGGCCCTCGCCGTCGATGAGGACGACCCGCACCGGGCAGCGCTCGGCGTAGGCCCAGGTGTCGGCGGTCAGCTCACCGGTGGTGATGAACACGCCGTGGGCCAGGCCGCGCCTGAGGACCTCCCGGGTGAAGGCCTGGATGACGGGCCTGCCCGCGGGCAGGCCCGCCGGGGAGAGGCGCTTGGCCTGGATGTAGGCGCCGCCCAGGCCCCGGGGGTCGTCCTGGGCGTCGGTCTCGATGCCGCCGTCGGCGGTGGGGTGGACCTCGGGCGCCTCCCCCATCTCGTAGCCCATGGCCTCCAGGACGGCCAGGATCGTGCGGCCGTAGGCCTCCAGCCCCTGGTTGTGGAGCCTGCCCAGGAGCTCGGCGGTGAGCCGCTGGCGCAGGCGCTCGACCCCGTCGGCGATCTGGTCGGTGGGGCTGACGGCCTGGGCGACGATGGCGCCCGTCCGGGATCCGGGGGCTGCCTCGTGGGCGTGCTTGCCCGCTGAGGAGCGGCGCTGGGCGGCCGCGTACTCGGTCAGGGCCACCACGTCCTTGTGGGTCAGCCCGCCGCGGAACTCCGAGAGGATCTGGCGGCCCAGGTCGGTGATGCGGAACTGGCCGCGCGAGGGGCGCTCGACAGCGCCGATGCCCACCAGGTGGGACAGGGCCAGGGCCGCCCGGCTGTCGCTGGGCCGGCGCCAGGACCCGGGCTCCTCCTGCTCCTGCAGATCCTGGGGGGACTCGCCCAGGGCGATGCGCTGGAGGATCCTGAACTGCTGGACCCGCCCGTCGTCGAGCAGGCGCAGCAGCGGGGTCATCAGCTGCTCCCAGGTCAGTGGCGCGGCGGGCTCGGGCTGGGCGCGCACGGCGCGCGCGTCATCGGGGGCGGGGCGCTCGTCGATGACCATGGCGCCAGTCTATGGGGCGCGCGCCGCTGATGCCGCCCGCTCGGCCCCCGGGCGGGCGGCCCGCCCTGCCCGCCCGGGGCCTCAGCCCAGCTGCGGGGCGGGCATGCCCACGTAGACGGTCTCCAGGTAATCCTCGATGCCCTCCTTGCCGCCCTCACGGCCCAGGCCGGAGTGCTTGAGGCCGCCGAAGGGCGCACCGACATTGGAGATGGTGGCGGAGTTGACCCCCAGCATGCCCACCTCCAGGCGCTCGGCCATGCGCATCACCCGCGTCATGTCCCGGGTGTGGAGGTAGCCCGAGAGCCCCACCTCGTCGTCGTTGGCCAGCGCCAGGGCCTCCTCCTCGGTGGAGAAGGGCAGCACCGGTGCCACCGGCCCGAAGATCTCCCGGCGCATGATCTCGCTGCCCGCGGGCATGTCCACCAGGACGGTGGGCGGGTAGAAGCAGCCGGCGCCGCGGGGGATGGCGCCCCCGCACAGCGCACGGGCCCCGGAGTCCAGGGCGCGCTCGACCATCTCGGCGAGAGCATCGCGGTGGCGCGCGGAGATGAGCGGGCCGACCTGCACGCCCTCCTCCAGGCCGCTTCCGACCCTCTGGGCCGACATGGCCGCCGCGAGCCCCCGGGTGAAGTCCTCGTAGACGCCCTCCTGGACCAGGAAGTGGTTGGCGGCATTGCAGGCCTGCCCCATGTTGCGCATCTTCGTGGTCACCGCCGCCCCGATGGCGGCATCCAGGTCGGCGTCGTCGAAGACGATGAAGGCGGCATGCCCGCCCAGCTCCATGGAGGTGCGCAGCACGTTGTCGGCCGAGCGGCGCAGCAGCTCCTTGCCGACGGCGGTCGAGCCGGTGAAGGAGACCTTGCGCAGGCGGGGGTCGGCCAGGAGCGGGCCGGTGACGGCCTCGGAGTCCCGGGTGGGGAGCACCGACAGCACGCCGGGGGGAAGGCCCGCCTCGATGAGGATCCGGGCGGCCAGCAGCGCCGTCAGCGGCGTCTCGCGCGAGGGCTTGAGGATCGCGGTGCTCCCGGCGGCGAAGGCCGGGCCCAGCTTGCGGGTGGCCATGGCCAGGGGGAAGTTCCAGGGGGTGATGAGCAGGCACGGCCCGACGGCGCGGCGCAGCACCATGGCCTGGAGGTGGCCCTCGGGCACGCGGAAGACGTCGCCGCGCACCCGCACCGCCTCCTCGGCGAACCAGCGCAGGAACTCGGCCCCGTAGGCGACCTCGGCGCGGGACTGGGCCAGGGGCTTGCCCATCTCCAGGGTCATGAGCAGCGCCAGGTCCTCGCTGTAGTCGGTGGTCATCAGCTCGAAGGCGCGGTGCAGGATCATGCTGCGCTCGCGCGGGGCGGTGGCGCCCCAGCGCTCCTGGGCGGCCGCGGCGCAGTCCATGGCCCGGGCCGCGTCGCGCGGCCCCGCGCAGGACACGGTGGTGAGCACCCGGCCCGTGGCCGGGTCGAGCACGTCGAGGCGCTCGCCGATGGAGCCGTCCTGGAACTCCCCGTTGATGAGCACCCCGGTGGGGATGCGGTTGAGCAGCTCGGTGGCACGAGACTCTGTCATGGATGTCATGGCCGTCATGGCTCTCCTCCTGTGCGGGCGGCACTGCACTCAGCGAGTCATCGTGCCACGCATCACCGGGCGCCGACCACCACCGCCGGCCGCGCCCGTCTACCGCACATCCGCCGCCTACTTGCCGCCTACCTGCCCAGGCGGCGCTCGCGGCGGGAGTAGTCGCGCAGGGCGCGCAGGAAGTCGATGCGGCGGAAGGCCGGCCAGTTGACCTCGCAGAAGTAGTACTCGGAGTGGACCGACTGCCACAGGAGGAATCCGGAGAGCCGCTGCTCGCCGGAGGTGCGGATGACCAGGTCGGGGTCGGGCTGGCCCTTGGTGTAGAGGTGGTCGGTGATGTCCTCCTCGCGCAGGGAGGCCGCCACCTCCTCCAGGGTGGCGCCGTCGGCGGCGCGCTCGCGCAGCAGGGCGCGCACGGCGTCGGCGATCTCCTGGCGCCCCCCGTAGCCCACCGCGATGTTGACCTCCATGGCCGTTGCGGCCGGAGCGCCGGCCGGGCTGCCGGGGCTGCCCCCAGCAGACCCGTCCGCGTCGGGCGCATCGGGGGCGACGGCGGCGCGCAGGCGGTGCGCCACCGGCTCGGGCAGTAGCTCGACGGCGCCCACCAACCGCAGCCTCCAGCGGCCGGTGGCCGCGAGGTCCTCGACGGCGCGGCTGATGATGTCCAGCAGGGGCGAGAGCTCGGCGGGGTCGCGCGAGAGGTTGTCGGTGCTCAGAAGCCACAGGGTGACCACGCGCACGCCCGCCTGCTCGGCCCAGGTGAGGAACTCGGAGATCTTGTCGGCACCGCGCTCGTGCCCCTGGGCGGCACCGAACCCCATGGCCCTGGCCCAGCGGCGGTTGCCGTCCAGGATGACACCGACGTGGTGCGGGGCCCTGGCCGGGTCCAGGCGCGCCGCCAGGCGGCGCTCATAGAGGTTGTAGAGGATGTTGTCGCCTGACATACCGCTCCTGGGGAATCGGAGGTCCGGGAGCCGGCGTCGGGTGACGGCGCCGGATAGGGACAACGGTAGCGCGAGCGCGCCGCAACCGCCCGCCATGCCGCGGCCGCCCGACCGGCCCGGTCTTCCCGGAGGCGCGCGACGGGCGCTCTCCCGCGCACCGATGAGTCGCCGCCCCGCCACTGGCCGGCCATCGCCCAGCGGCCCTCTGCCGGTGCTCTGCCGGCCCCATGCCAACCCTCAGGCGCCGAGCCGCCGCCCACGGCGCTCCTGGCCGCCGTCCAGGAACCTACGGTACCGTAACCTACGTGACCGTAACTTCCGGTCGTCGCGCCGGCCGCCGACGCCGCACGAGGACGCCCATGACCACCACCGCTCCCCGAGCCCCGCAGCCCCCGCCCGGCAGCGCGCCCGATGCGCCCGACCGACCGGCCGCATCGACCCCCGCGGGCGTGGCGGCCTCGCTCAAGCCCCGTCTGCGCGGGTGGATCCATGCGGGCACGGCGCCCCTGGCCCTGGCGGCCTGCATCGTGCTCACGGCGCTGGCGCCCAGCGCCGCCCTGAGGTGGGCCAGCGCGGTGTACCTGACCTGCTCCCTGCTGCTGTTCGCCAACTCCGGGGTCTACCACATCGGCAACGGGCACTGGTCGGCCCGGGTGACCTCGGTGCTGCGGCGCATCGACCACGCCAATATCTACCTGCTCATCGCCGGCACCTACACTCCGCTGTCGGTGGCGCTGCTGCCCGGCCCGACCGCGGCCCTGGTCCTGGGGGTCGTGTGGGCGGGGGCGGCCATGGGCACCGCCACCAACCTGCTGTGGATGAGCGCCCCGCGCTGGTTCACCGCGGGCCTGTACGTCGCGCTGGGCTGGGTGGCGATCTGGTTCCTCCCCCAGTTCTGGCGCTCGGGCGGCCCCGCCATCGTGTGGCTGCTGGTGGCCGGGGGCCTCATCTACACCCTGGGCGCAGTGATCTACGCGCGCAAGGCCCCCGACCCCTCGCCACGGTGGTTCGGCTTCCACGAGGTCTTCCACGTCTGCACGGTGGCGGCCTGGGCCTGCCAGTGCGTGGCCTGCTACCTGGCCATCCTCTGACCACGCCTCGCAGGCCCGACCGGCCGGCCCGGCGCGCATCGGCGCAGGTCAGCCCCTCTACAACCGGTACCGGGACGGTCTCAGTCCGCGGAGGGGCCCGCCCGCACCCAGGATTCTCACAGTTCGCTGCGTAGAGTTGCCCATCAAACCCGCCTGGGCCCATGACCTGCGCGACAGGCCGACGCACGGCCGGCGCGCCAGAGCCATCGCCCGCAGGACTGTCGCGCCCCTACGACGCGGCGCAGCCGAGCACTACCCGAGGAGCACACATGTCCGAGCAGACGCAGGGAACCTGGCTGACCCAGGAGGCCTACGACCGTCTTGCCGCCGAGCTCGAGCACCGCAAGACCGCCCAGCGCAAGGAGATCGCCCAGCGCGTGGAGGACGCCCGCCAGGAGGGGGACCTGCGGGAGAACGCCGGCTACCACGCCGCCCGCGAGGAGGCCGGGCTCAACGAGGCCCGCATCATCCAGCTCGAGGAGACCCTCTCCAGTGCCCAGATCGGCGAGGCCGCCGCCGACGGGTCGGTCTCGGCGGGCACGATCGTCACCGCCACCGTGGCCGGCAAGGAGCAGACCTTCGCCCTGGGCGGCCAGGAGATCACCGAGGACGTGCCCGACGGCGTCAAGGTCTTCTCCCCCGACGCGCCCCTGGGCCAGGCCCTCATGGGCCACCGGGCCGGCGACGAGGTCTCCTACGAGGCCCCCAACGGCCGCACCATCTCCGCCCGGATCGTCAAGGTCACGCGGGTCTAGCCCGACGCCGGCCATCAGCCGGCCGCTGACCACCGGCCGGCCAGCAGGCCCGACCGCGCCGCCCCCTCCCGCCACGGGAGGGGGCGGCGCGCCTTCGCCCACCTGCACAGGCACGCTCAGGGCACTCAGGGCACACAGGGCACGCAGGGCACTGCGGGGGCCGAGCAGGAATGAGCCGGGCGTATTCCCGTTTTCAGCGAGGAGCATCCGGCTCAGCGCAGAGGGAAGCGCGGGCAGGACGAGGGGATGGAGGCAGTAGCGTACTGGCCATGACGACATCGGCCCCAGCCCCTGCACGCAACCCGCTCCTGCCCGGCCGCGAGCGCTCGATCCTGCCCGCGCCCGGCGCCCACGTCGTCCTGGGGACGCCCCTGGACGGCCCCTGGCCCCAGGGCTCCCAGGTGATCTACCTGGCGGCGGGCTGCTTCTGGGGGGTGGAGCGCATCCTGTGGCGCCAGGAGGGCGTCATCTCCACGGCGGTGGGCTACATGGGCGGGACCACCCCCAACCCCACCTACCAGGAGATCTGCACCGGGGCCACCGATCACGCCGAGACCGTGCGCGTGGTCTACGACCCGGCCGTGTGCGGCCAGGGCGGCGAGGCCCTTCTACGAGTCTTCTGGGAGAACCACGACTCCACCCGTCTCAACCGCCACGGCAACGATGTGGGCACCCAGTACCGCTCGGCGGTGTGGACCACCACCCCCGCCCAGCTGGAGGCGGCCACCCGCATCCGCCAGGCCTTCCAGGACGAGCTCACCCGCCTGGGCCTGGGCACCACGGTGACCACCGTGGCCCCCGTGGATGAGGTCTACGCCGACTTCGGCGGCCCCTTCTACCTGGCTGAGGACTACCACCAGGGGTACCTGCACAAGAACCCGGGCGGCTACTGCAATCACGGCCCCAACGGGGTGACCTGCCCGGTGGGCATCACCGATCTGCCCGCCCAGACCGACGTGCTGGACCCCAGTCAGGCTCCGCGGACCTGACATGGGCGCCCGGCCTGCCGGCCCGGTTCAGGCCAGCTCCAGGCCCCGGTAGCGGCTGACGGCGGCGGCCACGTCCACCATGCGGGGGCGCACGAGGAAGGCCGGGCGCTGCCCGCCCTCGGCCAGGGCGTCCAGGCCCTCGTCGTCGAGCAGGCCCTCCAGGTCCTCCAGGCACTCGGCCAGGGGGGATTCGCCGTCGAAGCGCTGCTCGAGCAGGGCCCGCAGGGCGCGGGCGACGGCCTCGGCCTGACCGGGGTCCACCACCCCGGCGACGTCGGAGATGTCGATCTCCTCGCGGTCCAGGACCAGGGCGCGGGTGCCGTGGGAGCGGGTCCGCGAGGGCCCGCGCCTCGTGCGCGGCGGGGCCGGCAGGGGGATGCGCGCGATGGGCGGGGGGAAGTCGTCCAGCGCGGTGAGGGGCCGGGGCTGGGCGGCAGTGACCTCGCGGGCGTGCTCGGTGGCGTCGCGCAGCCGGTAGGAGTCCATGAGCAGGACGCGGTCGGCCACGTCCAGGTAGTCCCCGGAGCCGCCCATGACCATGAGCGTGGAGACATCCCGCTGCCGGGCCAGGGCGCCGATCCGATCCACCAGGGGGGTGATGGGCTCGCGCTCGTCGGCCACGAGGTTGCGCATGCGCGAGTCGCGGATGAGCAGGTTGGTGGCGCTGGTGTCCTCATCGAGCAGCAGGGTGGTGGCACCGGCCTCGATCGCCTCGATGATGGAGGCGGCCTGGGAGGTCGAGCCCGAGGCGTTGCGCGTGGTGAAGGCGGCCGTGTCCCGCCCCGCGGGCAGGTGGGAGATGAAGGGCGTCAGGTCCACGCCGGTGACCGCGCGCCCGTCGGCGGCCCGCACCTTGACGGCCTCGGGCACGGTGGCGACCAGCTCGCGGCCGTCCCCGGGGATGTGCGGGTAGACGCCGCGCTCGATGGCGCCCAGGAGCGTGGACTTGCCGTGGTAGCCGCCGCCCACGATGAGGCTCACGCCCGTCCCGATGGCCGTGCCCCGCACCGCCCCGGCGTGCGGGAGCTCGACGACGGCGGCCAGGGACTCCGGAGCAGTCAGGGGCAGGCCGTCGGCCAGGGGCTCGTCACTGACCCCGGAACGGCGCGGGAGCATGGCGCCGTCGGCCAGGAAGGACACCCAGCCGCGCTCCTGGACGATGGCGCTCAGCGCCCGGTGGTCCTCCAGGGCGGCGATGTGCTCGCCCAGGCGCTCGAGGCGCTCGCCCGTGAGGTCCAGGGCCTCCTTCAGCGCCCGCACCAGGTCGAGGCTGACGATCCTCGCGGCGGCGCGCCCCTGGATGGAGCGGCCCTGGGCGGGCAGGGCGATGCGGGCGCGCGCCTCGATGGTCCAGCCGCCCCATGCGTGGGCGCCGTCGCGGGGGGCCGGGCTCTCGGGGCGCAGCACGATGCTGGAGCGCTCCAGGATCTCCTGGCCGGGGGAGGCGATGGACAGCTCGGTGCCGCGGAATCCGGAGTGCAGCTCGCGGGTGAGGAAGTCGGCCAGGGCCAGGCGGCGGTCGGCGGTGCTCAGCAGGCCCTCGCCCTGGAGGGACTCCAGGCCGGGCAGGTCGGTGGGGATATCGATGTGGATCCTGGTGGGCGGGGCGTAGGGGTCGGGCTGGACCCGGTCGATGTGCAGGACCCAGCCCTCGGGGGCCTCGTAGCGCCCCACGATGGCCTTGTAGGCGGCGTAGGAGCGGCCGTCCAGGGCGTGGAGGTGGCCGATGAGGTCGGACAGGGCCCCGTCGCGGGGCTCATCGCGGTAGACGCGCCGCTGGCCTGCCCCGCGCCGGTCCCGGGACTGGCCGCCGTCGCGGTAGCCGCCGCGGCTCCCGGGCCCCCGGCCGCCTGCCGACCGGCCTGGTCCGCCGGATGCTCCCCATTCGTCGCGATCGCTCATGCCCGCACCCTATCGGCCCGCCAGACCCCGCCCCTGCACATCTTCAGCGCGCCCACCGACGGGACCATGCGGAATACTCGGGGTCCACCGGGCGGGATCGGCCCGAAGATGTGCAGCGCGGAGGGTGTTGCACATCTTCACCTCGAGCGCCGACGGGATCCTGCGGAGAAGTCGCCCTCGGGCGGGGTGAGGGCCGGCGAAGATGTGCAACGGCCGGGGGCGCGGGCCCCAGCGGGCTCTTGCCGGGCGGCGCGCGCCGGCGGCTCAGGCCTCGCCCCTCTCCCGGTGGGCGGCGAAGGCGCGGTGGACCGCGCTGGTGAGTCGATCCAGCAGGGCCGAGCGCAGGCGCCACCGGTACCAGGTGAGCTCACGATCGAGCGGCACCAGCCCCGGCACCGGCAGCAGGCCGGGGTGCCGGTCGAGCAGGGGCCGCGGGAGCAGCCCCCAGCCCATGCCCGCCTCCAGGGCCCGCGCGTAGGCCTCATTGCCGGGGACCTGCGGCCCCGGCAGCCCTGATGGCAGCCCGGCGGCGCTCAGGACGAGGTCCTGCAGGTCGTCAGTGCCATCGAAGCGCAGCACCGGCAGGCGGGCGACCCTGTCCAGTGCGCCGTCCTGGAGGCGCTCGTGGGGCCCTGCGCCCGGGGCGCTCAGGCCTGCGCTGGACAGGAGGGCGGGTGAGGCGACGGGCAGATAGCGCATGCGCCCCAGGGGCTGGCTGCTGCAGCCGGCCACCGGGTCTCGGGCCGCCGAGATGGCGGCCATCACCGAGCCCTCGCGCAGCAGCTCGGCGGTGCGGCCCTCGTTGTCGGCCACCAGTCGCAGGCGCAGGTCCGGCCAGTGGGCGATCTCGGGGAAGAGCGTGGGGAACCATGTCGCCAGGGAGTCGAGATTGACGGCCACCGCGATCTCCACCGGCTCCGGTGCCGGGCAGGGGCCATCGGCATGGCAGCCCCGGTCCTGCGCAGCGCCCGCCGCCGCGCCCAGGCCCAGCTCGGCGCTCATCTCCCCCGCCAGGAGCTGCTGCTGGCGGGCGTAGCGCAGGACCGTCGCCCCCTGGGCTGTCACCCGCGAGGGGCTCCCGCGCTGGATGAGGACCCGGCCCAGGGATGATTCCAGGGCGCGGATGCGCTGGGAGACCGCGGAGGTGGAGACCGCCAGGGCGCTGGCGGCCCGCTCGAAGGAGCCGGTGTCGGCCACGGCCAGGAGGGCGGCCATCTGATCGGGATGCATGAAGGCCTGCTTCACAGCATTCAGATTATCGCGCTTTGCTTCACCCGCGCCGGCTCCTAGCGTGGGGGCCATGGATCTTCTGACTCCCGCGCTCACTGGATTCGGCACCAGCCTTGGATTGATCGTCGCCATTGGCGCCCAGAACGCCTGGATCCTGCGCCAGGGGGTGCGCCGCGAGCACATCGGCCTGGTCATCGCCATCTGCACCATCTCCGACGTCGCGCTCATCGCTCTGGGGACCGGCGCGATCGGGGTGGTCTCATCCCTGGCGCCCTGGGTGCTGGAGGTCCTGCGCTGGGGCGGGGTGGTCTACCTGACGGGATTCGCCCTGTCCTCCTTCCGCTCCGCGCTCCGGCCCGCAGCACTGAAGGCCCAGGAGGAGCGGCCCGCCTCCTCGGTGGCGGCGACGACGCTGGCCCTGACCTGGCTCAACCCGCATGTCTACCTGGACACGGTGGTCATGCTGGGCTCGGTCACCAACCAGTTCGGCCAGGAGCGCTGGGTGGCGGCCGCGGGGGCGATCGCGGCCTCCGCGGTGTGGTTCATCGGCCTGGGGCTGGGGGCGCGGGCCCTGTCCCGCCCCCTGTCGCGGCCCGCGACGTGGCGCGTGCTCGACGTCATCGTCGGGCTCATCATGCTGGTCGTGGCCGCCCACCTGGCCCTGTGAGCCGCGGGCCCGCACGCGCACAGGCGCCCCCGGCCGGGAGTGGCCGGGGGCGCCCAGGATGTCCGGTCGGCGCTCAGCGCAGGGTGGACAGGGCCTTGTCCTGGGCCACCACGGCCTCGACCACAGCGGCGACGTTGTGGTACTCCGCGGGGGAGAAGGCGCCGTTGGAGAAGTCGGTGGCCAGGGAGACGTTGACCTGGGGGGTGACGACACCGGTGGTGAAGTTGACCAGCACGTCGCGCAGGTGCTCCAGCGGGCGGAAGCCGTTGGAGTAGGAGTAGGCCACCAGGCCGACGGCCTTGTTGGCCATGACGGAGGGGACGACGAAGTCGATGGCGTTCTTCAGCGCACCGGGGATGGAGCGGTTGTACTCCGGGGTGACGAAGATGTAGGCGTCGTAGGAGCTCAGGGCCTCGTTGAAGGCGACGGCCGCGGGGTCCTTGGGGGCCGCCATCATGGGGGGCATCTCCTCGGCGAAGACCGGGAGGTTGAAGGCCGCGATGTCGACGAGCTCGGCCTGGACACCCTCGGTGGCGTTGGCCTGGTCGACGACCCACTGGGCAACGGAGCCGCCAACGCGGTTGGGGCGCACGGAGCCGAGGACGACGGCGATACGGGTCATGGTGTTCTCCTTGATGAGACGACAGGAAAGCACATGCGGAGGGGCTCGGTCGAGCGCGCAGTACTTTATTCGTGAACTACCCTAGGGATAGTCGGCCCCAGGGTCCAACACCCTCACCAATGAAACCTGTCACAATCCTGAGGCTGGGCTGATGGCCGCCCCGCGCTGCCGGCCCCGCCGGGGACCGGGGCGCCCCGCCGCTCAGCGCGCCAGGAAGAAGCGGGCCGCGGGGTCGGCGGTCTCCTCCTGGTAGGCGTAGCCGAGGCGGTCCATGTAGCGGGTGAGCTCGGCGTCGTCGGCATCGGCGGCGAAGGCGCACAGGATGCGCCCGTAGTCGGCGCCGTCGGTGCGGTAGTGGAAGAGGGTGATGTTCCACTGGGTGCCCAGGATCTCCAGGAAGCGCGCCAGGGCGCCGGGGGACTCGGGGAAGAGGAAGGAGAAGAGCCGCTCGGGCACCCCGACGGCGGCCCTGCCCCCGATCATGGAGCGCACGTGGACCTTGGCCAGCTCGTCCTCGGTGAGGTCGATGACGCCGTAGCCCTCGGCCTCCAGGTCGGCGACGATCTCGGCGCGCTCCTGGCGCCCCCGCGTGATGCGCACGCCCACGAAGATGCGCGCGGGGTCGTCCTGGGCGCGGCTGGCCGAGAGCCGGTAGTTGAACTCGGTGACGGCCCGCCCGCCCAGGACGGAGGCGAAGCGCAGGAAGGCGCCCTGCCGCTCGGGGATGGTCACCCCGAGGATGGCCTCGCGCTGCTCGCCCAGCTCGCTGCGCTCGGAGATGTAGCGCAGCTGGTGGAAGTTGAGGTTGGCGCCCGACAGCACGCATCCCAGGCGCTCACCGGCCAGGCCGTGCTCGACGGCGTAGCGCTTGAGCCCGGCCAGGGCGATGGCCCCCGAGGGCTCCGAGATGGCGCGCAGGTCCTCGAACAGGTCGCGCACCGCCGCGGAGGTCTCATCGGAGGAGACGGTGATGACGTCGTCGAGCAGGGCGCGGCACAGGCGGAAGGTCTCCTCCCCGATGCGGCGCACGGCCACGCCCTCGGCGAAGAGCCCCACGCGCTCCAGGGTGGTGGGCTCGCCCGCATCCAGGGCGGCCCTCAGGCAGGCGGAGTCCTCGTGCTCCACCCCGATGATCCTGATGTGGGGCATGAGCTGCTTGATGAGGACGGCGACGCCGGAGGCCAGGCCGCCGCCGCCCACGGGCAGGAAGACCCGGTCGAGCTCGGCGTCCTGCTGGATCATCTCCAGGCCGATGGTGCCCTGGCCCGCGATGACGCGGGGGTCGTCGAAGGGCGGGATGTAGCTCAGGCCCTCGGCCTCGGCCAAGTGAAGGGCCCGGGCCTTGGCGGCGTCGAAGTTCTCGCCGTGCAGGAGGACCTCTCCTCCCAGGGCGGCGACGGCGTCGACCTTGATCTGGGGGGTGACGGTGGGCATGACGATGAGGGCGCGCATCCCCAGCAGGGCCGCGGAGCGGGCCACTCCCTGGGCGTGGTTGCCGGCCGAGGCGGTGACCACGCCGCGGGCGCGCTCGGCCTCGCTCAGGGAGCGCATGGCGGTGTAGGCGCCGCGGATCTTGAAGGAGTGGACGGCCTGGAGGTCCTCGCGCTTGACCTGGACGGTGCAGCCCAGCCGGGCCGAGAGGGCCTCCATGGGCTGCAGGGGGGTGTGCTCGGCGGCCTCGTAGACGGGGGCGCGCAGGATCTCGCGCAGGTAGCGGGTCGGATCCCAGGTGGTGCCGGGGGTGTCGAGCTCGTTCACGGCCGACAGCCTAACCGCGCGCCGCGGGGCGGCGTCGAGCACTGCCGCAGCCCTGGCGCCCCGAAACCGCGCCTCGCGCACGCGCGGGCCGGCCCGATGTGAGGAGGTACGTGCGATCCGTGGACAGTGCCAGATGGTATCGGTTAGATTAAGCACTGTTCTCACGGATCGGATGGGCGGTGGCAGCGGAACTGCCGGATTCCGGCATTGTCGAGCAGCACCATCCCCGATGAGCATCGGAGGCTGGGCGGTGAATATCCATCTTCAGTGGAGTGACCTCATAGCGTTGTCGACCTCGGTGGACGCGGTGCGCGACGGCCTGGACGGCCTCGATATTGCTGCAGCGCTTGATGGTGCGGAGGCGGCCATGCCGGGATCGACGAGCGCGGGGAGGGTGGCAGCCGCGGCCGCTGCGATCAATCACTGCAGGGCGGCGCTCGGCGCCCAGTACGGGGCTGTGGGCCATGGCACCCGGGGCATGACGGCGTCCCATCAGGGCAGCGATGAGGCAGTGGCTGGTAGCGCCTCCGTCCTCAGCAAGGAGGCAGCCGCCAGTGCGGCGCAGTGGGCCAGCAGGAAGGGTCTGGACTGACGATGGTCACGTGGGCGGATGTGTGCGGATGGCAGCCCGAGCCGTTGGCAGGGGCGTCGGATTCCTTGAGCAGCGCGATCGCGTCCCTGACCAGTCTGCGCGAGCAGGCGCAGAATGCGCGCGTCGGGGTGGCCTCTGAGGCTATGAGCGTGGACGCCGCGCGCAGCGCCCTCGGGCGCTGCGACACCTCCCATGGCGCCCTGCTGACGCAGGTGGCTTCTCTCATGCGGGCCACATCCGAGGCCTGCGATGGTGTGACTGCCGTGCGCAGGAGAGTGCTCGCCTGCCAGGACTACGCCGCAGCGCATCCTTTGCTCTCCCTTCACGCCGACGGCTCCGTGTCCACCCACCTGGAGGCCGGCGGCGGCATGCCAGATGCCTCGGATTCCGCCTCCAAGACCGCAGAGGCCCAGGCGCAGGCTGCCGAGCTCGAGGCGATGGTCACCGCCACCCTCACGCACGCCAATCATGTTGACCAGGCCTTCGCCAGCAGCCTCAATGCGTTAGCGACCCCCGACCCCAAGCCGGGGCCTACTCCAATCCCGCCAAGCCCCGACAACCCCGGTCCACCACGAGATTCTCCGAACCGCTCCCGGTACGGCCGCTCACGCCAAGGAGAGGAGCAGGAGGACAAGAGCACCACCACGCAGGGGGGCAACACGGGGCTTCACAAGCCCCCGATCCCCGGTGAGCACGCGGACATGCCCGGGGTCACCCCCTGGCAGTACCAGGGCGACTCCAAGGACGAAGGATCAGGGAAATACGCCCAGCGCCCACCCACAGCCAAGGACTACGCGGTGCACGAAGCGGCGACAACCGCGGCAGGCCTGTTCGGGCTCGTATGGCCCGACGCATCGAGGAACCTTCTGCACTACCTCGAGAACACCGGAGAACCCCAGCAGATCAATGTCAACCGCATGATGAAGGACATGCCCGAATTAGATGACAACACACAGAGGGACGTCAAGGATTTAGCTAACCAAGCGAAGAATGACGCTATCTCCTCCGGCGCATCAGGACCGGTGACCTACACCTTCAGCACCGCCTGGAAATCAGAATATGCAGACCAGAAAGAGCACCCCAACTGGTTCTACGCCACAGGCGGCTATCAGCGTGCCACCGAGGGCACCGTGACGGTATACCCCCCGACCGAGGGCAACCCGGAATGGACATACAAGTACAACTACCGCATCCATGTGGCGGACCGCTACAACTGGGACGCAAAGAAGGCAACGAAGATCGGGGATCTCACCATCACGGACAAGGAACTGCAAGAACTACATAAATCCGGACTCGCCCAGGAGTACGATCTCATCGGCGAATCATCAGTGGTGAGCGGGCCATGAGGACCCTGAAACTATCCAGCATGCACTGCCCACCTCTCCACCGAACCGTCATCATCGCACTCGCCGCCTTCTGCATCACAGGAGCGTCAGGATGCAGTGTTCTGCAATCAGAGGCACCCGATTCCTCGGGAAGACCTCGTTCAACCCAAGGAGCGAGCATGGCCAGCACTCATCAGGAAGGGGCGCCCTACCCCGCGGACATGGAGCATCTCGACCAGATCCTCGCCATCGGCCAGGGCCATGAGCTGCCCGAAGGCGCCGAGGTCGCCTCAGTCAGCCCGGCCACCAACTTCGCCGAGGGATTCCCCGGAGGCTGGGGCTACATCATCGCCTTCACCGCCACCGACCCAGCCATCCGCACCTACGTCACCAACAACACCATCCACGACGGCAGCATTCTCGAAAAGTACTCAACGGCTCCCCCGGACGGGCTCGACCTGGAGGATGTGGACGTCAGCACGATCAGCAACCCATGGTCCGCAGGGACCAACGATGACGCGACCCTCCTCCTGGAGCGCCCCCTGGGCCGGGGCTGGCTCATCATCAAAGGCGCACCCCGCTGAGGAACCAGCCTCACAGCAGACAGGCAAGCCACCACGCAGCCAGCGCGCACCAACCCCCTTGGAAATGTTACTCAGAGCACCAAACCCATCATCCAGCCAAACCAGAACCTCAAGAACAGCGCTCACCCTGTGCATCGCACTGTGCGCAACAGGATGCGGCACCCGCGCCCCCAGCGAGGCCGGACCAACTCACATCATCCAGGAGACCACCACCGTCAGCACTCATCAGGAAGGGGCGCCCTACCCCGCGGACATGGAGCATCTCGACCAGATCCTCGCCATCGGCCAGGGCCATGAGCTGCCCGAAGGCGCCGACGTCGCCTCAGTCAGCCCGGCCACCAACTTCGCCGAGGGATTCCCCGGAGGCTGGGGCTACATCATCGCCTTCACCGCCACCGACCCAGCCATCCGCACCTACGTCACCAACAACACCATCTACAACGGAAATAACATTGACAAGCATTCGGCAGCGACCCAGAACGGGCTCAACCTGGAGGATGTGGACGTCAGCACGATCAGCAACCCATGGTCCGCAGGGACCAACGATGACGCGACACTCCTCCTGGAGCGCCCCCTGGGCCGGGGCTGGCTCATCATCAAAGGCGCACCCCGCTGAGAAGGACCACGCACACCCGCCCCTCTTTTCGACAATTTGCATGAGATCGGCCTTTTCCAGCGCCGGAAAGGTACGATCTCATGCAAATTGTCGAAAGGAGGGGGTCAAGGGCGGGGGACGCCGAGCCGGGACAGGTCGCGCACCGCCCCCAGGTCGGCGCTCGTGGCCA
Source organism: Actinomyces bowdenii (assembly GCF_017592395.1). GTDB lineage: Bacteria > Actinomycetota > Actinomycetes > Actinomycetales > Actinomycetaceae > Actinomyces > Actinomyces bowdenii. The sequence goes on along the minus strand of NZ_JAGFOU010000018.1, from coordinate 50,423 downwards.
GCATGGCGTAGGCGCGCAGGGCCGCCGAGACCTTGCGGGGCCGCTCCACGTGCGGGGTCCAGGCCGCATCCCCGCGGGCCTCCTCCTCGGCGCGGCGCCGGGCGATCTCCTCCTCATCCAGGCGCACCGAGATCGAGCGCGCCGGGATGTCGATATCGATGATGTCCCCGCTGCGCACCAACCCGATGAGCCCCCCGGCCGCGGCCTCGGGGGAGACGTGCCCGATGCTCAGCCCCGAGGTCCCGCCCGAGAACCGCCCGTCGGTCAGCAGGGCGCACTCCTTGCCCAGGTGCATGGACTTGATGTACGTCGTCGGGTAGAGCATCTCCTGCATGCCCGGCCCCCCGCGCGGCCCCTCATGGCTGATGACGACGACGTCGCCGGCCCTGACCCTCCCGCCCAGGATCCCGGCGACGGCGTCGTCCTGGGACTCGAAGACCACCGCGGGCCCCGAGAAGGTGAGGATGGAGTCATCCACCCCCGCGGTCTTGACGATGCAGCCCTTCTCGGCGATGTTGCCGAACAGGACGGCCAGGCCGCCGTCGGCGGAGTAGGCGTGCTCGACGTCGCGGATGCATCCCGCCTCGCGGTCGGTGTCCAGCGCCTCCCAGCGGGAGGCCTGGGAGAACATCTCCGTGGTGCGCACCCCGCCGGGGGCGGCCAGGTAGCCGGTGCGCACCTCCTGGCTGAGCCCCGAGCCGGGGACGCCGTCGGGGCCGGGGCGCATGATGTCGTGGTCGGCCAGGGCCTGGGCCAGGGTGGAGCACAGGACATTGGTGGTGGAGGTCTCCAGCAGGCCACCGCGATCCAGCTCGGCCAGGATGCCCATGATGCCGCCGGCGCGGTGGACGTCCTCGATGTGGAACAGGTTGGTCGAGGGCGCCACCTTGCACAGCTGGGGGACCTGGCGCGAGAGGCGGTCGATGTCGGCCATGGTGAAGTCCACCCCGGCCTCCTGGGCGGCGGCCAGCAGGTGCAGCACGGTGTTGGTCGAGCCGCCCATGGCGATGTCCAGGCTCATGGCGTTCTCGAAGGCGGCCTTGGTGGCGATGGATCGCGGCAGGACCGAGTCGTCCTCCCCCTCGTAGTAGGCCTTGGTGATCTCCACGATCTGGCGGCCCACGCGCTGGAACAGCTCGCCGCGGTCGGCATGGGTGGCCAGGATGGTGCCGTTCATGGGCAGGGCCATCCCCAGGGCCTCGGTCAGGCAGTTCATGGAGTTGGCGGTGAACATCCCCGAGCAGGAGCCGCAGGTGGGGCAGGCCAGGCGCTCGATGGCGCTGATGGTCTCATCGGAGACCGTGGGGTCGGCGGCGTCCATCATGGCGTCGATGAGGTCGAGCTTGCGGGTGGTGCCATCGGCGGCCGTCATCTTGCCCGACTCCATGGGCCCCCCGGAGACGAAGATCGCCGGGATGTTCAGGCGCATGGCCGCCATGAGCATGCCGGGGGTGATCTTGTCGCAGTTGGAGATGCACACCAGGGCGTCGGCGCAGTGGGCGCTGGCCATATACTCCACGGAGTCGGCGATGAGGTCGCGGCTGGGCAGGGAGTAGAGCATGCCGTCATGGCCCATGGCGATGCCGTCGTCCACGGCGATGGTGTTGAACTCCTTGGCGATGCCCCCGGCGGACTCGATCTGCTCGGCCACCAGGCGCCCGACGTCGCGCAGGCCGACGTGGCCGGGGACGAACTGGGTGAAGGAGTTCGCGATGGCGATGATGGGCTTGCCGAAATCGGAGTCCTTGACACCGGTGGCGCGCCACAGGGCACGGGCCCCGGCCATGTTGCGGCCGGAGGTGGAGGTGGCGCTGCGGTACTGCGGCATGGGGTCTCCTTGACGAAGGGCGCGGGTCTGCGCTCAGGGTAACTGTCACGACGTCAGGTCTCTTCCAGGCGACCACCTCGTGGGACCAAGGACACCTCCCGCAGTGGCGCCGGCACTCCTGGGCCGGGATGGAGCCACCGGTTCGCCCGGGCGGATCCGCGCCAGGCCGACGGCGGTGGGGCGCGGCCGGCGTCGGCGGGCAGTTGGCCGACACTTCGCGACAAGGGCGGCACTTCGCGGAATGCACGATACTTCTCTGAGTCACGCATTCCGCGAAGTTCCGCCCATTCCGACAAACGACGTCGAACCTCAGCTGCTCGGCACCCGGCCCCACCCGACCAGGGGGCGTGATGGCCGCGCACGCAGCACCGCCCCCGGCTGCGGGGCACTGCCAACAGCAGGGGGCGGCACAGGCGCGCCGGCCATTTGCCCGGTACCGGGTCCGGCCGGGAGCGATGCTCAGGTGGTCACATGACGCCGAGGATCTCGGTGACGAAGACGAGGGTGTCCCCGCCCTTGATGCCGGCCTGCGGCACGCCGCGGTCGCCGTAGCCCAGCTCGGAGGGGATGGACAGCAGGAGGCGCGAGCCCACGCGCTGGCCCACCAGGGCGTCGTCCCAGCCGCGGATGACCATGCCGACCCCCACCTGGAAGTTCAGCGGCTGGCCGCGGTCGTAGGAGTTGTCGAAGACGCTGCCGTTCCAGGACTGGCCCAGGTAGTGGGCCACGATGGTGTCGCCGGCCTCGACGACCTGCCCGTCCCCGGCGTCGAGGACCTGGACCTGGAGGCCCTCGGGGGCCTCGGGCCCGGGGAAGGTCAGGGTGGGCTTGGAGCCCGCGGCTCCCTCAACGGTGGGCATATTGGTGTTGATCATGCCCGCGAGCCTACGCCAGGCCCGCACACTGCCCGGGACCCGGCCCTCGGCTCGCCGCGAACCGCCCCGCCCTCTCCCGCGGCGCTGGGAGCGCCGCGCACGGGACCTCAGCCGAGCCTGACCCGGAACATCGCACCGGGCCAGACGGGGGAACCGTCTGGCCCGGTGCGATGAGCGAGGGCCGCCCGGGGAGCGCCGGGTCGGTGCGGGGCCGGGCCCAGAGGCCCGGCTCAGTCCCGGAAGTAGGACAGCAGGCGGAGGAACTCCAGGTACATCCACACGATGGTCACCACCAGGCCGAAGGCGCCGGCCCAGGCGTAGCGCTGGGGCAGGCGGTTCTCCACGCCGCGCTGGATGGACTCGAAGTCGATGGCCAGGCAGAAGGCGGCCAGGACGACGGCCACCAGCCCCAGGACGACCCCCAGGGGGATGCCCATGATCTCGATGCTGCGCAGGCCCCACTGCCCGCTGGTCACACCGGTGAGCATGAGCCCGAGGTTGATCAGGGAGAACAGGGCGTACCCTGCCACCGCCACCAGGACGATGCGCAGGAAGCGGCCCTGGACGCGGAAGCCCGCGAACTTGTAGGCGCACAGCATGACGGTGAAGGTCGCCGCCGTGGCCAGCACCGCCTGCATGACGATGCCCGGGTAGCTGTACTCCATGACCCCCGAGAAGCCACCGAGGAAGAGCCCCTCGAAGGCGGCATAGAGCATGATGAGGGCCGGTGAGGGCTTGGACTTGAAGGAGTTGACCAGGCCCAGGACCAGGCCGGCGATGGCGCCCACGAAGGTCGCCATGTAGCCCAGGCCCATGGTGGCCGGGGAGGTCACGAGGTTCCAGGCGATGGCGCCGGCGAGGACGATGATGCCGAACAGGCCCGCGGTGCGGATGATGACGTCGTCGTAGGTCATGCGGCGCATGTCCACGCTGCTGGCCGACGGCGCCCGGTACTGGGCCTCCAGACCCGCGAGCTGCTCGGGGGTGACCTGGCCGTAGCCCTGGGGAGCCTGGCCGTAGCCCTGGGGAGCCTGGCCGTAGCCGGGCTGGCCGTAGGCCTGCGCGCCGTAGCCGCCGGGCTGGTAGCCGGGCATGGCGGGGTACCCATTGGGGGTGTACGCGGGGACGGACTCGCGCACGCCGCCTCCGGGCTGGAAGGCGGAGCTGCGGCTGAAGTAGGGGTTGCTCATGTGGTGTGCTGTCCTCTCCGGGGGGACGGTTGAGCGCGGCCCCCGTTCGAGGACCGGCGACCCGGGTGAGGCGAGCGACCAACCTCCGCCGGGAACTGGCCCCATTATGCCCAGGCGATCCCCCCGGTTGGAAACCCCTCCCCGTGCTGGGCGGCGCCGCCGATGGGGAGCCCTCCCCAGGGGCCTCCCGCCCGACCACCGCAGACCGCCCCGTCCGCCTGCCGGACACGGGCCCGGAGCGGCCCCCTCGCCAGCAGCCGATGCGCTGGTATCGAACCGTGACTTCCGGCAGACTCCGACTCATGCGCTCCCGCACCTTCGTCACCATCCCCGCACTCCTGGCGCTGGCCGCCGGCCTGACGGCGTGCCGCAACTATGAGCCCATCGCCATCGAGCCGATCGACGATCCCAGCGCCTCGGCCTCCTCGGGCGCCTCCCAGGACTCCTCCCCGGCCCCCGGCGGCGGGCCGAGCGCCTCGGCCTCCCCGACCCCGGGCGAGCCGAGTGCCTCCCCCTCCGAGACGCCCAGGCCGACGCGGATCTCCGACCTGTCGGTGGGCGACTGCACGCTGGAGAACAGCTCGGCGGCCGAGGGGGAGAGCGTCAGCGAGGTCTCCGTGGTCAACTGCGAGACGCCGCACGATCGTGAGGTGATCTCCATCGGGCAGTCCTCGATGAGCGCCTACGACGAGACCGCCCTGGCCTCGGAGATCGACACGGCCTGCACCGCGGCCCTGATCGAGTACATGGGAGGCACGGTCGGCGACTTCTCCACCAGTTACATGTACCCCTCCCCGACTGCCTGGGAGGCCGGCAACCACTCCTACTACTGCTTCGCCACCACCAAGGACGGCAGCCAGAGCACGGGCTCAGTGAAGAACGGGCCGACCACCACTGGCGGATCGGGCGGCCCCGCAGCGGGCCCCGCGACCAGGAGGCCGGAGACGACCTGACCGCCGGGGCCGGGCCCGACGCGCGGGGTGGGGGCGGGTCAGTGGCCTTGGGCCTCCTCGCCCTGATCGGTCAGATAGGTCTGCAACCGCACCAGGTCGAAGGGCTCATCAGCATCCGTGGTCGTCAGCAGCCCGGCCACCGACCGTACCGGGCCGCCATCGACCGAGTAGGTGGCCCGCCACGTCGTGGTCAGGGTGATCCTGACCCCCTGCGCCGTGGAGGAGTACTTGTGGAACACCGTATGATCCGGCCACGGCGCCCCGGCGTCGGTGGTCGTCAACGAGGTCCCATCGCCCCAGGACCAGGTGTAGGACACCGGCGTGGCCACCACCCGCACCGACGAGCCGCCCACCACTGTATCGACCACCTGGTCGGCATCCGAGGTGTGCACGATGACCACCTTGGACACCAGTGCCCGGTCCCCCGCGGGCTGACGCACGATCCCCGACCCCTGCGCCACTACCCGCTGCGCATCCGAGGACGTCAGCACCACCGTCCCGCCCCCGCCTCCAGGCCCAGCCCCACCACCCGGACCAGGACCCGGACCACCGCCAGGAATCCCGAGGTTATACCCCAAAGCACCCCCCGCAGGCAGGATCACGCACTGGCCACTAACCAAGGCCATGCACACATCCCCCAATGGCACTCCAAGACCACCCTCCGCCCCAGAAGCAGACGGACCACCGCCTCCCCCGCCCAGATCCCCCGGGCCCGGAACCCCAGCACCCTCCGACCCGCCCTGTGTAATCTCAGTAGTCCGCGTTTGAGTCACGCCAACGGTGTTCCCACCTCCCTCTGCAGAAAAAATGGGATCATCAGTTGGTGATGCCATAGCGAAAGGAGATCCACCTGATGAGATAACCAATATCGCACAGGCAAGAATGGCGATCCTCCTGAGTCTCACGCCGGCTCGCCTTCCCTGATAACCCATCGCCCATTTTCATATTTCATCGCGAGCATGAGAACAACCCCACCATTGGCATCAGCAACATCGGGAGCGTTCCCACTCCCATCGTAGGTGTAGGTCGCATCCCTATTGAAAACCACATCGATACGGGAGTAGTCACTGCCGGGGCCGGGCTCGACGTACTGGGTGTTGGTCACGGTATGCACCCACGGATCACGCCACCCGCCCTTGCTGTGCAACTCGGTGACATTGTCGATGACCGAGGTGCAGAAGACGCAGTCCTCGCGGCTCATCGCCCGCCACTGCTCCAGATCCCCCGTGGCGTACACATACGGGTAGAGCTGGACGAAGTACTCCGCCGTCGCGATCGCACCCGCCGGGGAGTTCTCATCCATGCCCGCAGGCCTCTCAGGCAGCGCCGTCGCCAAGGCGGCCCGACGACTGGCCTCCTGCTCCGCCGGCAGCTCCGCCACCGGCCCACCGCTCGGATCAGCACCCACGCCGGCACCCGGCGCCTCCGACTCCCCCGTCCCGGATCCCACAGCCCCCGGCTCCGGCGCACCCGCCGAGCTTCCAGGGCTGGCCGTCGCCACGGGGGACGCGCCCACTGCCGGCCCCGCCGAGGCCGCCGCACCGCCTCCCCCGCCACCGCACCCGCCCAGGGCGGGGGCCACCACCAGCACCACGCACATCACCAGCCGCCCCCACCCGGAGCGCCCACGCCCACACACCCCACACGTGCTCATCATCGACCACCATCACCACAAAGCAGAAGAAACCGGGAACCACCAGCACGGTCGGCATTGACCAGCACTGATCACACGACTGTAACCACAGCGCCCACCCCACGCCAGTCCAACCGCCACGCCTGTGGATAACCCCGGACTCTCCTCCGCCAGGAGGACTCCCCTCGGCCGGTGGGCTCATCGGCCAATGCCCCGGGTTCCTCAGCCGGGCCGATCCGGCTCACACCCTCCCCCGCCTACCGTGATGGATATCGGGTCAGCACCCGGGAGCCCGCGCAGCAGCCGCCACACAGCGGCCCTCGCAGCCCGGCACCGCCGGCCCCTCCATCGACCAACCCGCACCCCGCATTCCGCACCGATCAGCCCCTACCGAGCAGAGAGAAGAGGACCCCACCATGATCGAGGCAGTCGACCTGACCAAGCACTACGGCAGCAAGGTCGCCGTGGACCACATCTCCTTCACCGTCGAGCCGGGCACCGTCACCGGTTTCCTGGGCCCCAACGGCGCCGGCAAGTCCACCACCATGCGCATGATCATGGGCCTGGACAAGCCCACCGCCGGCCGCGTGACAGTCAACGGCAGGCCCTACCGGGACCTGGCCGCGCCACTGTGCGAGGTCGGCGCCCTGCTGGATGCCAAGGGCCTGCACGGCTCGCGCACCGCCCGCGCCCACCTGACCCAGCTCGCCGTCTCCAATGGCATCCCCACCAGCAGGGTCGACCAGGTCCTGGAGCTCACCGGCCTGACCAGCGTGGCCAAGAAGCGCGTCAAGGGGTTCAGCCTCGGGATGGGCCAGCGCCTGGGCATCGCCGCAGCGCTCCTGGGAGACCCCCAGGTCCTCATCTTCGATGAGCCCGTCAACGGCCTGGACCCCGAGGGCGTCAAGTGGGTGCGCGAGACCTGCCGCAACCTGGCCGCCGAGGGCCGCACCATCTTCATCTCCTCCCACCTCATGAGTGAGATGGCCCAGACCGCCGACCACCTCATCGTCATCGGGCGCGGCCGCATCCTCACCTCCGGCCCCGTCAACGACGTCATCGCCTCGGCCACCACCAGCCGTGTGCGCATCGCCTCCCCCCAGGCCACCGCCCTGGCCCAGGAGCTCGCCCGCCGCGGCATCGAGGCCACCGCCCTGGAGCCCGGCGTCCTGCAGACCACCACCGCCCCCGCCGCCACCATCGGCGAGGTCGCCGCCTCCACCGGCATCATCCTCCACGAGCTGACCACCCTCAGTGCCAGCCTGGAGGAGGCCTACCTCAACCTCACCGGTGACGAGGTCGAGTACACCACGGGCAGCCCAGTGACCACCGGCGCAGCCGGCTCCCAGTTCCCGGCACCCGCCATGCAGCGCCCCGCCCAGCACAGCAGCCGGGCCGCCTGACCCGCTCCCGCACACCCCGAAAGGCACGATCATGACCACGACCACCGCCTCACCGGCACTGACCACCGCACAAGCCGCACGCCCCTCCCGGTCCCTGCGCCGCCCGGCCATCACCGGGCGCCAGACCTTCGCCCGGGCCATCGCCGCGGAGTGGGCCAAGATCCGCTCCCTGAACTCGACCTGGATCACCTCCTCCATCACCGTCGCCATCACCGTCCTGTTCGGCGCCGGCCTGGCCATCGCGATGAGCACGAGCCCCGAGACCCAGGCGGGAGCCGCCGAGGCCGTCACCTCCGGCGCCACCTTCGGCCAGATCGCGGTGGCGGTCCTGGCGGCCCTGACCGTCACCGGGGAGTACTCCTCGGGGCAGATCCGCTCGTCCCTGGCGGCCGTCCCCCACCGGGGACGCCTGCTGGTGGCCAAGGCGATCACGGTCGGCACCATGGCCTTCGCCCTCGGCCTCATCTCCACCGCCCTGTCCTGGGCCATCTCGGCGCCCTTCATGGACGGTCACGCAGGCTCCCTGGCCGACGCCGAGTACCTGGGCCTGTTCTGGGGCACGGGCCTGGCCTTCGCCCTCATCGCGCTCATGAGCCTGGGCACGGGCTTCCTGCTGCGCTCCACCGCCGGGACGATCACCGTCATGACGGTGCTGCTGTTCGTCATCGACATCCCCGTCCGCCTCATGACCATGAAGTGGGAGTGGGCCGTCAAGGTCGTCGAGATCCTGCCCTCAGCCGCCTCGCTCTCCGTGTCCGACCCCCTGGAGTACACCTCGCGGTGGGCCCAGGCCTCTGTCGACCACCCCGTCGTGCTGGCCGCCTTCCTGGCCTGGACCCTGGTGCCCCTCGCCCTGGGCTGGCTCGCCTTCTCCCGCAGGGACGCCTGAGGCCCCCATGGTGGTGACCCACCGAGGCGACCCCGCCCCGGGCCGTCCCGCAGCACTGCGGGGCGGCCCGGCCCGCTGCACCGGCCTCGTCGACGCGGCACCCGGCCGGCCCGAGCCCTGCGGCCTGCCCGACCAGGACCGCCCCGCCCCCAAGCCTTCCCATGAGCCCGGCCCCAGCGCCCGCCTCCCAGGCCCGCCGCCCACCGGCCTGGACGGCGCCAATGCCTCCCCGCGCTCCGCCCGCCTGGCACTGCTCCAGGCCGCCGCCCGGGCGCTGCCCTCGTCGTCGGGCACTGCGCGCCAGAGCCCACCCCGCCCCACCACGACCGCCACAACCGCACCCGGGGGCCGCGCAGCCCCAGAAGATGCCACACTTGCCACGATGCACCTGACCACCGCACTGCACCGAGCCTCCCCCGTGCGCGCCTCCGTGGGCGCCCGCCTGCGCACCTGGTACCGCGAGCACCCCTGGCAGGTGGACTCCCTCATCGCCCTGAGCATCTTCCTGATCAACATCCCCCTGGGCCTCCTGCTGCTGATGCGCCCCTCGGAGCTGCAGAACCTCCCCCGCGAGATCGCCAGCGCCCTGCCCCTGGCCCTGGGCTCCAGCGTCATCGCGGTCATCCTGCTGGCGGTTCGGCGCCGCTTCCCCCTGGCGAGCTGGGCCGGTCTCCTGCTGCTGCTCATCGCCTTCCAGGTCATCGGCCAGGCGGTGCTGCCCCTGACCGCCGAGGAGGCCGCCTTGGCGATCGGGGGCCTCGCCGCCTTCATGGTCCTGGGACTTCCGCTGTGCCTGGGCACGATCGCCGTCTACCGCCGCCCTGCCGCGGCCTGGGGCGCCTGGGTGGTGACCAGCCTGGTGTTCTCCGCCAGCGCCCTGCTCCTCGACAACGACGGCGCCTCTCCTGAGACGACGTGGCGCGAAGCCATCAGCAACTTCGTGGTCTTCGCGATCCCCGTGCTCATCGGACTGACCATCAGGGCCTCGCGCCGCAACCTCGAGGAGATGCGGATGCAGGCGGCGCGCCTGGCCCTGGCCCGCGAGCAGAGCGCGCTGCTGGCCGCCGCGGAGGAGCGCAGCCGCATCGCCCGCGAGATGCACGACGTCGTCGCCCACTCCCTGGCGGTGATGATCACCATGGCCGACGGCGCCTCGGCGGCTCTCGATCGCCAGCCCGAGCAGGCCAAGAAGGCCCTGGAGATGCTCTCGGAGACCGGCCGCAGCGCTCTGGCCGACACCCGCCGCCTGGTGGGAGTCCTGCGCGAGGACCCCCCTGCCCCTTCAGAGGCCTCGCCGCCCTCGGACGCCTCGGCCCCCTCTGCGCCGGGCGGGCTCGGCGGCCCGGGCGACCCGGTCGGCCTCGTCCAGGGCACCGGGCACCCGAGCGCGGATCCGCTGCGCCATGGGCCCCAGAGCCCCCCGGTGGCCTCCGGCCCCGTCCCCGTGGTGCGCGAGCTGCCGGTCCCCGAGTTCGCGCCCCCGGGCACGGTGGCGCCGCAGGAGCCCAGCGCGCGGATCGCCGACCTGCGCCGTCAGGCCACGGGCACCCACGCCGACCCCACCGCCGGTGACACCCCCCTGTCCCCCGCCCCCGCGCAGGCCGACATCGCCACCCTGGTGGAGCACTTCAGGGCCGCCGGGGTGCCGGTGACCTACACGTGGACGGGGGCGAGCCTGCCGCCGGACAAGGCCCTCCAGCTGACCATCTTCCGCATCGCGCAGGAGTCCTTGACCAATGTGCTGCGCTACGCCCCCACCACCAGGTCGGTGGCGGTCACCGTGGAGCGCCACACGGGCACCGCAGTGCTCACGGTGGACAACCAGGCGGCCCCGGGCTCACGGCCCATGCACGGATCGGGCAAGGGCCTCATCGGCATGCGGGAGCGCGCCGCGGTCTATGGTGGATCAGTGCAGGCCGGCCCCACCCCCACCGGATGGCGTGTGCGCGCCGTCCTGCGCTGGGACGAGCAGGATGAAGGGAGCCCCTCGTGGCAGATGCCTCTGTGAACACCGCGGCCGGCGACGACGATCAGGACGCCGAGCCGCTGCGCACCGTCCGCGTGGTCCTGGCCGACGACCAGTCCCTCATGCGCATGGGCTTCCGCATGGTCCTGGATGCCGAGGAGGGCATCGAGGTGGTGGGCGAGGCCTCCGACGGCGCCGCCGCCGTCTCCCAGGCCAAGGCCCTGCGGCCCGATGTCATCCTCATGGATGTGCGTATGCCGGGGATGAACGGCATCGAGGCCACCGAGGTCATCGCCCAGGAGTGCCCCGGCACCCGGATCCTCATCCTGACCACCTTCGACCTGGACGAGTACGCCTTCTCCGGGCTGCGTGCGGGAGCCTCCGGCTTCCTGCTCAAGGACACGCGCCCCGCCGAGCTCGCCGAGGCCATCCGCACGGTCGCCTCCGGGGAGGCGGTGGTCTCGCCCCGCGTCACCCAGCGGATGCTGGAGATGTTCGCCTCCGCCCTTCCCGACACCGGTGGGGCCCCCGCCTCTGAGGATCCCCGGCTGGCCTCCCTGACGCCCCGGGAGCGGGAGATCCTCATGCTCATGGCCCGCGGCATGTCCAACGCGGAGATCGCCGCGCACCTGGTCGTCTCCGCCACGACGGTCAAGACCCATGTGGGCAATGTGCTGGCCAAGCTGGATGTGCGCGACCGGGTGCAGGCCGTGGTCGTGGCCTACGAGACCGGCCTCATGACCTGACCCCTTCCTTTCGACAATTTGCATGAGATCGGCCTTTTCCAGCGCTGGAAAAGGCCGATCTCATGCAAATTGTCGAAAGTGGGGAGGATCAGGGGGCGTGGAGGCGCTGCTGGGCGGCCTCGAAGCCCTCGGCCACCACCTGCTCGACGACGTCGGCCGCCTGCTCCAGGGTGACCGCCAGCTCCTCGCGCTCGCGCGCGGGGAAGTCGGAGAGCACGAAGGCCGCGGGGTCCTGGCGCCCCGGAGGGCGGCCCACCCCCACGCGCAGCCGCGCGTAGTCCTTGGTCCCCAGCACGGAGGAGATGGAGCGCAGGCCGTTGTGGCCGCCCTCCCCTCCGCCCTTCTTCAGGCGCAGCTCGTGCGGCGGGATGTCGAGCTCGTCATGGATGACCAGGAGCCCCGCGCCGGGGTCCACCCCGTAGTAGCCCAGGAGGGATTTCACGGGGCCGCCGGAGACATTCATGAAGGAGGTGGGCGCGGCCAGGACGGCCCGGGGGCCGGGCGCCCCGCCCGGCAGCATCCCCAGGCGCACCTCGGCCAGGCGGGCGCGGGCCCTGTGGGGGGACAGCCGGGCCCCGGCACGCCCCGCCAGCACCTCGATGACCATATGGCCGACGTTGTGGCGGTTGCGGGCGTACCGGGCCTCGGGATTGCCCAGCCCGACGATCAGCCAGGGGGAGGCCACGGGCGGATCACTCGGCTCGCTGCGACTCGGTCACTGGCCCTCGGACTCGCCCTCGGCCTCGTCCTCGGGGACGGTGGCGGCCACGGCGCCCTTGTCGGCCACGTTGACCACCGCGGCCTCGGGGTCGGAGACGGCCTCGACGCCCTCGGGCAGGGTCAGGTCGGCAACGGTCAGCACGGTCCCGCCGGCCACGCCGGTGATGTCCACCTCCAGGGTCTCGGGGATGGAGACGGCGGGGGCGGACAGCACGACGTGGGCGGCCTCGATCATGTGGATGGTGCCGGGGGCGGCCTCGCCGACGACGGTCACGGGAACCTCGACCTCAACGCGCTCATTGCGGTTGACCAGCAGGAAGTCCACGTGCTGGACGCCGGGGCGGATGGGGTGGCGCTGGACCTCCTTGGTCAGCACCAGCAGGGTCTCGCCGCCGATCCTGAGCTCGACCAGGGCGTTGTCGTTGCTGCGCAGGGCCAGGCGGGTGGCGTGCTCCTCCAGCAGCAGGTGGCGCGGCTCGGTGCCGTGGCCGTAGACGACGACGGGGACCTGGCCGGCGCGGCGGGCCTGGCGGGCCGAGCCCTTGCCGAACTCGGTGCGGTCCTGGCCCGTGAGGGTGATGGCGTTGTTGGCCATGTGGCTCTCCTAGATGATGAGGAGCGGGACCAGCGCCCCGCGGTCAGTGGTCCGGCGGGCGCATCGACGCGCAGCACCGCCAGGCACCACCACGTCGATCACGGATGCGCGCTGGGCAGCGCGTCCCTCGCCGGGGCAACGCCGGGCAGTCTACGCCACCGCGAAGCGGCCCCGGAAGGCGGCCGGCGGTGAGGCGCCCCACCCGCAGGCATCGCCGTCGACGGGGCGGGCCACCGGGACTGGGACCGGGCAGACCCTCCCACGTGGCGCGCGGGCAGCCGCCGGGGCGCTCAAGACCCAGCGCCTCCGGGCATGAGAGCCTCCGGCTGCCAGTGGCTCCGGGCCCGGAGGATTCAGCCCCCCAGCAGGCCCAGGCAGCGGCGCACCTCGTCGATGGGGAGCTGGCCGGGGGCGGAGGCCCGGGCCTCCCCCCGCCCATCGGGCACGACGGCGAAGGTCAGGGCCGAGCCGAAGACCGGCGCCACGCGACTGACCGCCCCCAGCGCGCCCATGGAGATCGCGGCCACGGGAACCTCCAGTCCCGCCGACATCCGGGCGCCCACCCCCAGCAGGCGGGCCACATCCTCGGCGCTCTGCGGCATCACCGCCACCTTGGCCAGGTCCGCGCCCTGGGCGGCCATGCGCACGAGCACCGCCTCCAGCTCGGCGTCGGCAGGGGTCCCCCCCAGATCGTGGAAGGAGCCGACGACGTCGATCCCCCGCGCGTGGGCGCGCGCGGCCAGCTCGGGCAGGCAGCCGCGCCGGACCTCGACGTCGATGGCCGCGGGGCGCGTCGGCCCGGCCCAGGCCCCCAGTCCTTCGAGGATCGCGAGCAGGAGGGCCCTGTAGGCGGCCTCCCCCACCCGCGCCCCTCCGCCCTCGGCCGCCGTGCGGCAGGTCAGCAGCACCGGCGGGCCGGCCCCGCCGCATCGGGCGAGGCCCTCCAGGGCCCGCCCGGCCGCCCCGGCGAGGGACTCGGGGCCCTCCCCCGGCGGCGGGGCCGCGCCCTCCAGGGCCCGGCGCACCTCGTCGAGCAGGTCCACGCGCAGCTCCAGGGCATCGGCCCCCGCGGCCGCGGCACGGCGGGCCTGCTCCGCCGCATCGCCGGTGGTGGGCCCGGTCAGGGGGACGACGACGGCGGGCGCGCCCCCGCCGATCCGCGCGCTCCCCCAGGTCAGGGCCCGCCGGGCACCCCGCTCGCTCATGGGCGCCCCCGATCGAGCAGCGACAGCGCGACGCCGTCGAGGATGTCGCGCAGGCTCGTCACCGTGCCGCGCAGGGGCCGCCCGGCGGCCGCAGTGTCGGCGGCCACCCGGGCCACGATCTCGCTCCACACCAGGGCCCCGGCGGCGATGACGTCGCGGCGCCCGGGCGACAGGAAGCCCCACCCCTCCCGCTGCTCGGGGCTGGAGTGGACAATGGCCTCGCAGGAGGCCAGGACCTGCTCGACCCCCAGCTCGGCCCCGTCGACGGCCCGCGGGTCGAAGGCCTCCAGGCCCAGGGCGTGCGATGCCACGGTGGTGATCGTCCCGGCCATCCCCACCAGGAGCCCGGGGGCGCTGAGGTCGACCACCCGGGCGGCCTCCTCCAGCAGGCCGCGCACCTCCGCGCGCGCCGCGGCCTCACCGTGGGGGGTGACGCCGTGGGCCAGGTGGCGCTCGGTGATGCGCACGCTGCCGATGTCCAGGCTGATGGCCGCGCTGGGCGCCTCCACGCCCAGGACCAGCTCGGTGGAGCCCCCGCCCAGGTCCACCACCAGGCGGGGGGCCCGCGCGGCGGCCGTGCCCAGCAGGGAGCCGGCGAAGGCCAGGCGCGCCTCCTCATCCCCGCTGATGACCTCGGGGGCGATGCCCAGCAGGCGGCCCACCCCGGTGGTGAAGACCTCCCGGTTCTCGGCGTCGCGGGTGGCGGAGGTGGCCACGAAGCGCCGGTGCTCCGGCCCCTGGGGGACGCCGTGGTGCTCGCACTGGGCGGCGAAGTCCGCGACCACCGCCAGGGTGCGCTCCAGGGCGGCGTCGTCCAGGCGGCCGGTGCGGTCCACGCCCTGCCCCAGGCGCACGATCTCGTTGCGCCGCTCCAGGGTCTCCAGCCCCACGGCCCCGGCCCGGCGGTGGGCATCGGCGATGAGGAGGCGGATGGTGTTGGTTCCGCAGTCGATGGCGGCCACGCGGGTCATGGGCGGGTCCTCCTGGAGGGGCTGGGCTCAGGCGGTTCAGTCGGGCGCTGGGCGCTCCTGGCAGGAAACGTAGCAGCCCGGGCGGGCTGGGCGGCCCGGCGGGCGGCCGTCCCCGGGGACCTGCGGCTCAGCAGTGGCAGCGGGTCTCATCCCACAGGCCGCGGGCCCGCAGGGCCGCCAGGGTGCGGTCCCCCATGGGGTTGACGCCCGGCCCGGTGGCCAGCGTGTGGCCCAGGACTGCGTGGAGGCACTTGACGCGCGTGGGCATGCCCCCCGCGGAGATCCCCTCGATCTCGGGCACCCGCCCGAGCTCGGCGCGGCGGGTGAGGTAGTCCTCGTGGGCGCGGGCGTAGGCCTCGGCGAGGTCGGCGTCCTGGGCGAGGTCGGCGTTGAGCTCCTCCATGAGGTGCTCGGCCTCCAGGGTGGAGCAGCCCTTCACCGCGGCGGGGTGGGTGAGGTAGTAGCTGGTGGGGAAGGGCGTGCCATCGTCCAGGCGCGGGGCCGTGCGCACGACGGCGGGGCGCCCGCAGACGCATCGCGCGGCGATGGCCACCACGCCCCGGGGGATGCGTCCGAGCTGCTCGGTCAGGGCCTCGAGGTCGGCCTGGGTGACGGGGGTGTCGGTCATGGGGTCTCCTGGGGCGCGGGCGCCTGGCTGGGCGCCGCGGTGGGCGTGGGCGCGGGCGCTCCGCCGGGCTGCTGGTCCGGCCGGCCGCTGGGCTGCGGGGTGGTGGGGGCCCAGCCCCGCTGGGCGGGGTCCGGTGGCGCCTCGGTCTGCCCGGCGCCCCCCGCCGCCCGCGAGGACTTCTGGAGGGCCTCGTACCAGGGCAGGCGCTGGGAGTCCTGCCCGGCGTCGGGGCCGCCCTCGCCGTCGCCCAGGCCATCGGCCCCCACGACGACGTAGGTGGTCTCCCCCGGCATGACGTAGCCCAGGCGCTGGCGGACCTGGGAGCGCACGAAGGTCTCGTCCTGCCACTGCGCGAGCTCGCGCTCCAGGGCGGTGGAGGTGGCCTTGGCCTCGGCGAGCTGGTTGACGACGTCGTCGTACTGGGCGCGCTGGGACAGGTAGGCGCGCAGGGAGGTGAAGACGACGGCGAAGGAGATGAGGGCCACGATGACGAGGGTCACCACGCGCGGGGGGATCCCCCGCTCGACGACGACCGGGGCGGCCGCCTCCTCGGGGGCCTCCCGCTCGGCGCGGCCGCGGGCGGGGGCGATGGACTGGCCGGGATGCGTCCCCGAGCCGCGCGAGCCTCGGCGGCCGGCGGTGCGGGAGGGGCGGCGCGGCGTCATGCATCGAATCCTGCCCCAGGTCGGTGGCGCGGGGCGCTTACGACACAGGGGGCGCCGGCAGGTCCATGACGGCGCTCAGCCCCCCGCCGGGCCTGGCGCGCAGGTGCAGCTCGCCGCCGTGCGCGGCGACAACCGCCGAGACGATGGCCAGGCCCAGGCCGTGCCCGGCGCCCCGCGAGCGGCCCCGGCCGCGGACGAAGGGCTCGCGCAGGACCGGGATCCTCTCGGCGGGGATGAGCGGGCCGTCGTTGTCGACGGCGAGCCGCACCGCGCCATGGAGGGCGCCATCGGCCGGGCACCGCCGCGTGCTCACCACCACCCGGCCCCCCTCGACGTTGTGGCGCACGGCGTTGCGCAGAAGATTGGACACGGCCTGGCGCAGCAGGACCGGGTCCGCCTGGGCCCGCGCCTCCTCCAGCGCGAGCTCCACGCGCAGTCCCCGGTGCCGCGTCTGTGCGCGCAGGCGGGCCAGCTCGTCGCGGACGACGGCGGCGATATCGACCTCCTCGCGCTCGGCCTGCCCGGCCTGGGCATCGGCGAGATCCAGGAGGGCGTCGATCAGCTCCCGGTTGGCCTCGTTGGTCCGCCGCACCCGGGCCAGGACCTCGCCCAGGCCCTCCACTGTGGGATGGGGGTCGGCCAATGCGACGTCGATCACGGTCTGGGTGGTGGCCAGGGGTGTGCGCAGCTCATGGGAGGCGTTGGCCGCGAAGCGGCGGTGCACCTCGAAGGCCCGCTCCAGGGAGGCCAGCATGCCGTCGAAGGTGTCGGCCAGGTCGTGGATCTCGTCATGCGGGCCGGACAGCGCCAGGCGCTGGCGGAGATCCCCGGAGGCGGCGCGCCGGGCGGCCCGGCTCATCGAGGACAGCGGCCGCAGCATGCGCCCCGCCAGGATCCACCCGATGGTCCCCGAGAGCAGGGTCAGCGCCAGCAGTGCGATCACCGCTGATCGCAGGATGATGGTCGCCAGTGCGCCGGTCTCCTCGCCCAGGGCGTCGTCGGCAGCGACCGCCAGCTCGGCGGCCTCCACCGGTCCGACCCCCTGGGGCCACTGGCCCCCTCCGGCTGGGACGAGCACGTACACATCGAGGACCGCATAGCGGGTGTAGAAGTACACCAGGGCGATGAGCACGGCGCCGGAGACGGCCACGACACCGGTGTAGGTCAGGGTGAGGCGGGCGCGGATGCTCAGGCGCCGCGGGCGGCCCAGGCCCCCCGGCTGCGGGCGCCCCCTCATGCGCTGAACCTGTAGCCGGCGCCGGGCACGGTCTGGATCACCCAGGGGTCGCCCAGCTTGCGGCGCAGATGGGAGATCGTCACGCGCGAGGAGTTGGTGAAGGGGTCGGCGTTGGCGTCCCAGGCCCTGGCCAGGAGCTCCTCGGCACTGATCACCCCGCCATCGGCCTCCATGAGGATCTGGAGGATGGCGAACTCCTTGGGGGTGAGCCGGACGGGCCGGCCGTGTCGGTGCACCTCCCGGCGGAAGGGGTCGAGCCGCACGCCGTGGGCCTGGATGACCGGGGGGCGCGCGGGCTGGCTGCGCCGCTCCAGGGCGCGCAGCCTGGCCACCAGCTCGGGGAACTCGAAGGGCTTGACCAGGTAGTCGTCCGCCCCCAGCTCGAAGCCCGCCACCCGGGCGTCCAGCCTCCTGGCGGCGGTGAGCATGAGCACCCTGGTGCCGGGGTGCTCCTCGGCGACCCGGCGGCAGACCTCGTCTCCGTGCACCAGGGGCAGGTCGCGGTCCAGGACCAGGACGTCGTAGTGGTGCTCCCCGATCCGCTCCAGGGCCCTGGCCCCATCCCCGACGACGTCCACCGCCATCGCCTCGCGGCGCAGCCCGGCCGCGATGGCCTCGGCCAGGTACTCCTCGTCCTCCACGACCAGCACGCGCACTGCTGCCCCCTCGATACCCGCAGGCGCTCATCGCGCCTGACGCCGTGAGTCACTGACGGCCAGATTGAACCACCACCGACGTTGCCACGGCATAAGCGGCACCGTGAACGCCATGGCAACACCGGTCCGGCTTGTCTTGCCCCCGCGGGCGGGACGCATCCGCTCCTGTCCGCCCAGTAAGGGCTGCGCCACTGGGCCGGCCACCGCACCTAGTACGGAGGGACATCCATGACCACCATTGGAGGGACCAGCATGATGAGAAGGGCCGCGGCCACCAGGACGGCCGCGGCCGCCGGGGCGATCTGCGCGGCGATGGTACTGAGCCTGCTCGCCGGCTGCGCCCAATCCGCGGCCCCCGCGTCGTCCTCCCACTCCTCCACCGACGCCGCCGACCTGCAGCAGTACACGCTCTCCATCTCCCGCTGCATGCGGGGCAAGGGCTTCGATGTCCCTGATCCTGATAGCGATGGAGCCCTGGCGATCCCCACCACGGGCGACCCCGAGGCCATTGAGAAGGCCTACAAGGAGTGCGAGAGCAGCGCCGGCCCGCTCCCGGGGGCCGAGGACGTGTCCGAGGAGGAGATGCAGCAGTTCTATGTCCAGGTCACCGAGTGCCTGCGCCAGGAGGGGTACGACGTCGCCGACCCCGCCCCGGGCGAGGGCCTGCGCCTCGATGAGACCATCCCCGAGGAGGCCCTGAGCACCTGCGCTGAGAAGGTCGGCTCCGGGTCTCCCAGTGCGCCGCAGACCACGAGGGGCGGCAAGTGATGCGAGCCCTCAATGACCGCGCGCCCGCGCCCTCGGAGTCCACGAGCGCTGCGAAGGGCGCCACCGCGCAGGACCGGACGGAAACCACGGATGCCGCCCGACCCGACGCTCCCGCGAGCGAGGCCCGCCCCATGCGACGCCGCGCCCTGCTGGCCGGCGGAGCCTGCGCCGCCCTGGCCCTGACCGCGGGCGCCGTCATGCGAGCCAGACGGATCGGACCATTCTCAGCACCCTCGGAGCCGTCCTCCCGCCCCTTCAGCGGGGCCACCGACACAGTGACCCGCGGGGACCTGCAGGGCCAGGCCTCGGTGTCCGGGACACTGCGCTACTCCGAGGCCCGCACTCTCACCTCGGGGTTCGAGGGCGTGCTCATCGGCCTGCCCGCCTCCGGAACCGTCCTGACCCAGGGCGACCTCCTGTACCGCGCGGGGGCCGAGGCCGCCTACCTCATGCACGGCGCCCTGCCGGCCTGGCGGACCCTCGAGGCCGGCGTGGACGACGGCGAGGACGTCCGCCAGCTCCAGGCGGCGCTGAGGTCCCTGGGCTACTTGGAGGGCGAGCCCGATAACCGCTTCGGCCGAGCGACCACCAGCGCCGTCCTGCGGTGGCAAAGGGATGCGGGGCTGTCGCGCACCGGGAGCGTCCCGCTGGGACAGGTGGTCTTCTCCCCCGGGGATCTGCGGGTGGGGCCGGTCAGTGCCAGGCTCGGGGACCGCGTGGGCATGGAGTCCGAGCTCTACGCGGTCACCAGCACCACCCAGGTGGTGGATGCCCCCGTCAAGCTCTCGGACCAGGGGCTGGCGGTCATGGGAACGGCTGTGACCATCACGATGCCCGATTCCTCCACGGCCTCCGGCACCATCAGCACCGTGGGCACGCCCACGGAGAAGACCTCGGGATCGGGGGAGTCCAAGGAGAGGATCATCCCGGTGACCATCACCCTGGATGAGGCCGGGTCCAGCACCGCCTTCCAGGAGGCCTCGGTGACGGTGGCCCTGCCCAGCCAGACGCGCGAGGACGTGCTCTCAGTGCCCCTGGGCGCACTGCTGGCCCTGAGCCCGCAGCAGTACGGCGTCGAGGTCGTCCAGGACGATGGCACCACCCGCAAGGTGCCGGTCACGACCGGGCTGTTCGCGGCCGGGCGCGTGGAGATCTCCGGTGAGGGGATCACCGCGGGCCAGTCGGTGGTGGTGCCGCAATGAGGAACCGCATCCTGTCCCTGCGGGACGTGCACCGCAGCTACGGAGAGCCTCCCGTGACCGCCTGCGCGGGTGTGAGCCTGGAGGTCGATGACGGCGAGCTGGTCGCGATCGTGGGCCCCTCGGGCTCGGGGAAGTCCACGCTGCTCAACCTCATCGGAACCTTGGACCGCCCCAGCTCGGGCACGGTCGAGATCGACGGCCTCAACGTCGGCTCCCTGAGCGACGCGAGCCTGTCTGCGCTGCGTGCCAGCCGGATCGGCTTCGTCTTCCAGCAGTTCCACCTATCCGATGGCGTCACGGCGCTGGACAACGTGGCTGACGGCCTGCTCTACAGCGGCATTCCCCGCTCCGCCAGGCTCCAGCGCGCTCGCCGGGCGCTCGAGCGCGTGGGACTGGGGCACCGGCTGGATCACCGCCCCCACCAGCTCAGCGGGGGCGAGCGCCAGCGCGTGGCCATCGCCAGGGCGGTGATCGGCGATCCCGCGCTGCTGCTGGCCGATGAGCCGACCGGGAACCTCGATTCGGTCTCGGGGGCCTCGATCGTCGAGCTCCTCCACGAGCTGCACCGGCAGGGGACCACCATCATCGTCATCACTCATGACAACGAGCTCGCCTCCCGACTCCCCCGGCGCATCAGCCTGAGCGACGGCCGCGTTGTGGGCGACTCGATGCGGAAGGAGGACGCGCATGGCAGCGCACACATCACGCACTGAGACTGGCGCCGCCCGCCGTGCAGCAGTGGGGCTCCGACCCTCATGGCTGCTCCCCGGCGACGCACTGCGCCTGGGGCTGACCGGTCTGCGGGCCCGGCCCGCCCGGGCGCTCCTGTCGGCCCTGGGCGTCGCCATCGGTATCGCCGCCATGGTCGCGGTAGTGGGGGTCTCCGCCTCCAGCCACGCCCAGCTCACCGCCCAACTCGACTCACTGGGCACCAATCTGCTGACGGCGGGCAGCGGCCAGGACCTCTTCGGCAAGGATGCTCCTCTCCCCCAGGATTCTGTGGGCAGGGTGCGGCTCATCGAGGGGGTGCGCAGCGCCTCGAGCACCGGGACGGTCAAGAGCTCCCTGGTCTACCGCAGCCCGCTGATCGACAAGAACGCCTCCGGCGGGATCGCCACCCTGGCTGCCGAGCAGTCGCTCCTGGAGGTTGTGGCGGGACGGGTGAGCAGGGGCGGATGGCTCAACGAGGCCACCGCGGACTACCCGGCCACGGTCCTGGGGAGCAGTGCCGCACGAAGACTGGGGGTGGTCTCGCCGGGGACGAATGTGTGGATCGGTGGGACGTGGTTCACGGTGGTCGGCATCCTTGAGCCGGTCGCGCTGGCTCCCGAGCTCGACAACGCCGCGCTCATCGGCCGAGGCGCGGCCTCCTCCCTACTGGGATACGATGGCAAGCCGAGCAGGGTGTACACACGCAGCGATGACGACGCCGTGCCCACCGTCCGGTCCCTGCTGGCGCCCACGATCTCGCCGCAGGCCCCCAACGAGGTGAAGGTCTCCCGCCCCTCCGACGCGTTGGAGGCCAAGAACGCCGCGGACAGGGCACTGACCGGCCTGATGCTGGGGGTGGGCTCCATCGCCCTGCTCGTCGGCGGCATCGGCGTGGCCAACACGATGATCGTCTCGGTGCTGGAGCGGCGCAGGGAGATCGGGCTGAGGAGGTCCCTGGGCGCCAGGCGCGGTCATATCCGGATCCAGTTCATGGCCGAGGCTCTGGTGCTGTCCTTCACCGGAGGGATCCTGGGCTGCCTCATCGGCATCGCGGTATCAGGGGGGATGGCTGCGCTGCGCGGCTGGCCCTTGGCCATACCGCCCCTGGCGATCGTGGCAGGACTGGGGATCACGGTGGTCGTTGGCGCACTGGCGGGTGCCTACCCGGCGGCGCGGGCCGCCCGCACGCCACCGACCGCCGCGCTCAGCGCGCCCTGACGGACCAGTGGCACCCAGAGCCAGGGCAATAGCCCGGGCCTCCTGAGCGGCTCGGGAGCCCCGAGCGGCACTGCGGGGTGCGGCCGACTCCTCGTCGGCCGCAACCCCGGGGGGGGGTGGGTGGCCTCAAGCGGGCGGGCTCAGGCCGGGG
>NZ_JAGFOU010000018.1:0-28203 GCF_017592395.1 Actinomyces bowdenii | reverse complement strand
GCCCGGGGCCCGCGTCGGGGGGGGGGGCCCCCCGGGGGGGGGGGGGGGGGGGGCCCCCCCCCCCCCCCCCCCCACCCCGGAGAGTGGGTGCGTGGCCTCAAGCGGGCGGGCTCAGGCCTTGAAGCGGGGGAAGGCGCCGGCGCCGGCGTAGACGGCGGCCTCGCCCAGGGCCTCCTCGATGCGCAGCAGCTGGTTGTACTTGTTGATGCGCTCGCCGCGGGCGGGTGCGCCGGTCTTGATCTGGCCGGAGTTGGTGGCCACGGCCAGGTCGGCGATGGTCACGTCCTCGGTCTCACCGGAGCGGTGGGAGGTCATCGACTTGTAGCCGGCGCGGTGGGCCAGCTCCACGGCCTCCAGGGTCTCGGTCAGGGAGCCGATCTGGTTGACCTTGACCAGCAGGGCGTTGGCCGCGCCCATCTCGATGCCCTTGGTCAGGCGCTCGGGGTTGGTGACGAAGAAGTCGTCGCCCACGATCTGGACGCGGTCGCCGATCTTGTCGGTCAGGGCCTTCCAGTCCTCCCACTCGTCCTCGGAGAGCGGGTCCTCGATGGAGACGATCGGGAAGTCGGTGATGAGCTTCTCGTAGTAGTCGACCATCCAGGCGTTGTCGCGGGCCTCGCCCTCGAAGCTGTAGGTCTTGGTCTTCTCGTCGAAGAACTCGGTGGAGGCCACGTCCATGGCCAGGGCGATGTCCTTGCCGGGGGTGTAGCCGGCCTTCTCGATGGCCTCGACGATGAGCTCGAGGGCCTCGCGGTTGGAGTCCAGGTTGGGGGCGAAGCCGCCCTCGTCGCCCAGGCCGGTGGACAGCCCGCGCTCCTTGACCACGGCCTTGAGGGCGTGGTAGACCTCAGCGCCCCAGCGCAGGGCCTCACGGAAGGTGGGGGCGCCGATGGGGGCGATCATGAACTCCTGGATGTCCACATTGGAATCGGCGTGGGAGCCGCCGTTGAGGATGTTCATCATGGGCACGGGCAGGACGTGGGCGCCGGGGCCGCCGACGTACTGGAACAGGTCCAGGCCGGCGGACTCGGCGGAGGCCTGCGCGGCGGCCAGGGAGACGCCCAGGATGGCGTTGGCGCCGAGCTTGCCCTTGTTAGGGGTGCCGTCCAGGTCGATCATGAGCTTGTCCAGGCCGCGCTGGTCGGCGGCGTCGTAGCCGATGATCTCGGGGGCGATGATGTCGTTGACATTGGCCACGGCCTTCTCCACGCCCTTGCCGAGGTAGCGGCCCTTGTCGCCGTCGCGCAGCTCGACGGCCTCGAAGGCGCCGGTGGAGGCGCCGGAGGGGACGGCGGCGCGAGCAGAAGCACCGTCCTCCAGGAGGATCTCGACCTCCAGGGTGGGGTTGCCACGGGAGTCGAGGATCTCGCGGGCGTGAACGTTCTCGATGAGGGCCACTTGGTGCTCCTAATGCTGAGTAGACTCGGAAAGCGCTCCCAGCCTAGCGGCAGGCGCCCGTGACCACGAGGGCGTTGGTCCTGCCGGACTCATTTTGTTCACGCCCGGCGAGAAAGCGGGCGCCCGACAACGGCACCCGGCTCCCTGGCGCCGGCACGACTCCCGGCTGCTATGATCAAGCGCCGATCAAGGCCACCACGGCAGGAAGGGGCATGCCGGCGGCCGCAGCCGCGCGCACGCCCCTCCTCCCCCGGGCCGCTCAGCCGCTGAGACCCTCTCTATCCGGAGTGTGGAGGACATGATGACCCGTTCGCCCCAGCCTTCCCGCCTCACCCGCGCCGTGGTGGGCGCGCTCATCGCCGGTGCGGCGCTGGCGGGCTGCTCGGCCCACCCCGGGCAGGCGGCGGTCATCACCTATACCGACTCCCAGGGCGAGCGCCAGCAGCTCCGCCTGAGCGAGGACCGCGTCCAGGGCATCGCCTCCGAGCTCGGCCCCCTGGGGGCGGGCCCCGACCAGGTGGTCCAGGCCCTGGCGGATGCGCCCTTCATCGAGGATGCGGCCCGCGCCCACGGCCTGTCCGTCAGCGCCCAGCAGGCGCGTGAGGCGCTGGATGCGGCCCAGGCCCAGACGGGGGCGGCGACGGTGGACTCCGCCTCCCTGTCCGATGGCGCCGTGGACGTCGTCCGCTTGTCCCTGCTGTCCAACGAGCTCTCCCAGCTGCCGGAGGCACCGGACATCCAGGCCCAGTACCAGGCCTGGCACGGCTCCTCGCACGTGGCCTACGCCCCCCGCTACCAGAGCCAGTCGCGCCCCTGGATCCTGGGCGGCGGCCCGGGCCTGCTCCAGGGCTGAGGCCCGCGCACCACGGCCGTCCCCGACCCGCTCCCCATGGGCCGGTGCGGTCCGGCGCCCATCCGGCCCGGATCAGCCGGCCCGCCCGTCGCGGTCCCGCAGCTCCCGCCACAGGTCGGTCCAGCGCGCCACCACGGCATGGGCGCTGAAGGCGCGGCCGTGCTCGCCGGCCCACCGGCCCGCCTGCACGCGGGCCTCGTCGTCGTTCATGAGGCGCTTGAGCGCCTGTGCCAGGGCCTCCCGGTCGCCCTGGGGCACCAGGGGGGCGCGCTCCCCCATGGCCAGGCGCATCCCGGGGGTGGAGTCGTAGGCGATCGTGGGAACGCCCGCCATGTTCGCCTCCAGGATGGACATGGACAGGCCCTCGGAGCGCGAGGGCAGCACGTGGATGGCGGCGCCCTGGAGGACCGGGCCGACGTCGTCGACCGTGCCGCACAGCTCGATGTCGCCCCGGGCGCGGGCGGCGCGCTCGCGCAGCGCGCCCTCCAGGGGGCCGCCGCCGAAGATCCGCAGGCGCCAGTCCCGGGGCGCGGCCCGCTCGAAGGCGTCGATGAGGTGGTCGACCTGCTTGCCGCTGGACAGGCGCCCGAGGTAGACCACCGTGCGCGAGCCCCTGACATCGGCCCGGCCGCCGGCCTCGGGGGCGGGGTTGGGCATGAAGACGGCGGGCACGCCCCGGTCCTGGAGCTCCTGGGCCCCCTCAGGGGTCAGGGCGGTGACGGTGCGCGAGAGCGCCGAGGCGCCGCGCACGAGGGCCCATTGGGCCGGGGTCAGGGCGGCGACGTCGGCATGGACCTGGGAGACCAGGATGCGGGGGCGCACCCCGGCCCGGTCCAGCAGGAGCACCGCATCGAGCCCCGCGCCGATGACCAGCGCCTCGGGCCCCCAGCTGCGGGCCAATCGGCGCAGTCGGGCCGAGGCCACCGGCCACCACAGGGCGGTCAGGGCGTGGCGCAGGGGCTTGAGCACCGTCTTGGAGCGCTCGAAGCCCGCCATGGTGGAGGTGCAGCGCCTCCCCGGCAGGGCGGTGATGACGCGGTGGCGCTGGGCCAGGTCGGGGTCGCAGGGGCCGAAGCACAGGATGTCGACCTCCATGCCCTCCTGGCGCATCTGCCCGGCCAGCAGGTCCATGCAGGAGACGATCCCGTTGGGGCGGTGCAGGTCGTCGATGACGATGACGACCCGGGGCGGCAGGGGGCGGGGGGCGGTGGTGCTCACCGGGTCACTCTAGGACCTGCGCCAGGGCCCGCGCCCTGCCGTCCCGCGGCCCTCATCTGCGGCGGTAGGCGGTGGCCTCGGTCTCGTAGGCGGTGTCGCCCGCGACGACGGCGCGCAGGAGCACCTCGGCCCAGCGCAGCACCTCCTGGCCGCTGAGCCCGCCCCCGCCCATGCGGGCCGTCCCCGGGGCGGGGACCACGATGGTGCGGGTGGCGGGCTTGAGCGTGGTTCCCGGGTAGAGGCGGGTCAGGCGCATGCGGGCGGACTCGGGCAGGTCCACCGGCGCGAAGCGCACGGACTTGCCCTGGGCCACGATCTCGCGCACGCCCAGGCCCGCGGCCAGGGCCCGCAGGCGGGCCAGGGCCGCCAGGTGCTCGGTGGCCTGCGGCAGGGGGCCGTAGCGGTCGATGAGCTCCTCGACGACGTCGTCGACCTCGGCATCGCTGCGGGCGGCGGCGAACTTGGTGTAGGCCTCCAGGCGCAGCCTCTCGTGGGGGATGTAGTCCTCGGGCACGGTGGCGTCCACCGGCAGCTCCACGCGCAGCTCGGCGTCCGGGTCCTCCTGGGGGTCCCGGGCGCCGTCCTGGCCCGGGGCGGCCAGGGACTTCTTGTAGGCGGCCACGGCCTCGGAGACCATGCGCACGTACAGGTCGAAGCCCACCCCGGCGATATGGCCGGACTGCTCCCCGCCCAGGAGGTTGCCCGAGCCGCGGATCTCCAGGTCCTTCATGGCCACCTGCATCCCCGCCCCCAGATCGGTGTTGGTGGCGATGGTGCGCAGGCGCTCCAGGGAGGTCTCGGTCAGGGGCTTGTCGGAGGGGTGGAGGAAGTAGGCGTAGGCCCGCTCCCGCCCGCGCCCCACGCGCCCGCGCAGCTGGTGGAGCTGGCTCAGGCCCATGCGGTCGGCGCGGTCGACGATGAGGGTGTTGGCATTGGACACATCCAGCCCGGTCTCCACGATGGTGGTGCACACCAGGACATCGATCTCCTTGCGCCAGAAGGCGTCGATGACCTGCTCCAGGCGGTGCTCGCCCATCTGGCCGTGGGCGGTGGCCACGCGCGC
Source organism: Actinomyces bowdenii (assembly GCF_017592395.1). Taxonomy (GTDB): domain Bacteria; phylum Actinomycetota; class Actinomycetes; order Actinomycetales; family Actinomycetaceae; genus Actinomyces; species Actinomyces bowdenii. The sequence goes on along the minus strand of NZ_JAGFOU010000018.1, from coordinate 23,671 downwards.
CTCGGGGACGAGCTCGGCCAGGCGCGCGGCGGTGGACTCGATGTCCTCGACCCGGTTGTGGACGAAGAAGACCTGGCCCTCGCGCAGCAGCTCGCGGCGGATGGCGGCCGAGACCTGCTTGGTCTCATAGGCGCCCACGTAGGTCAGGATGGGGTGGCGGTCCTCGGGCGGGGTGGCCAGGGTGGACATCTCGCGCAGGCCGGTGACCGCCATCTCCAGGGTCCGGGGGATGGGGGTGGCGGACATGGACAGCACATCGACGTCGGTGCGCAGCGCCTTGAGGGTCTCCTTGTGCTCCACCCCGAAGCGCTGCTCCTCATCGATGACCACCAGTCCCAGGTCCTTGAAGCGCACCTGCCCGGTGATGAGGCGGTGGGTGCCCACGACCACGTCGATGCTCCCGGCGGCCAGCCCCTGGAGGACCCTGTCGGACTCGGCGGCGTCCTGGAAGCGGGAGAGCTGGGCGACGGTGACGGGGAAGCCGGCGTAGCGCTCGGTGAAGGTCTCGGCGTGCTGGGCCACCAGGAGGGTGGTGGGCACCAGGACGGCCACCTGCTTGCCGTCCTGGACGGCCTTGAAGGCGGCCCGCACCGCGATCTCGGTCTTGCCGTAGCCCACGTCGCCGCAGATGAGGCGGTCCATCGGCTGGGGCCTCTCCATATCGGCCTTGACCTCGTCGATGGTGGCGAGCTGGTCGGGGGTCTCGGTGTAGGGGAAGGCCTCCTCCAGCTCGGCCTGCCAGGGCGTGTCGGGGCCGAAGGCGTGGCCGGTGGCCGCGGAGCGGGCGGCGTAGAGGCGCACGAGCTCCCCGGCGATCTCGCGCACGGCCTTGCGGGCGCGGGACTTGGTCCGGGCCCAGTCGGCCCCGCCCATCCGGTTGAGGGCGGGGCTGTCCCCTCCCACGTACTTGGTGACCTGGTCCAGGGCGTCGGTGGGCACCAGGAGGCGGTCGCCGGGCTGGCCCCGCTTGGAGGGGGCGTACTCGATGACGAGGTACTCGCGGGTGGCCGCGCTGCGGGCGGTGCCCACGGTGCGGCGGCTCAGCTCGATGAAGCGCCCCACCCCGTGCTGGGCGTGGACCACCAGGTCCCCGGCGCGCAGGGACAGGGGATCGACGCTGCGGCGGGTGCGGCGGGCGGGCAGGGCGCGGGCCTCGCGGGGGCCCGCGGCGGCCCGGCCGGTGAGGTCGGACTCGGCGATGAGGGCCAGGCCCAGCCCCTCGGCCACGAAGCCGTGGCCGGCACTGGCCTGGGTGACGCGCACGACGCCGTCGCCGCGCCCCTGACCGGCGTCATCATCGCCGTCGGCGCTGCCGCTCCTCCCGGCGGCCCCGGGGGCCGGGCCCAGCTCGGCGGTCTCGCTCAGCTGGGTGACGATGCGGGCCGGCACATCGCCGTCGGCCAGGAGCTGGGCCATGCGGCGCCCGGGGCCGGGGCCATCGGTGGCCACCACGACGCTCCAGCGGCGGCGCGCCATCTCACCCAGGTCGCGCACGGCGGCCTCCAGCTCGCCGCGGTAGGCGCGGGGGTCGCGCAGGGGCAGCTGGAGGGTGTCGGGGCCGGCGGCCAGGGCGGTGAAGGACCACCAGCCCCGGTTGGTCGACAGGGCCAGGGCGCGGGCCTCGGCCAGGTGGGCGAAGGCGGCGGCGGACAGGTCGACCGGCACGGTGCCGCCGCTGGCGGCCGAGGTCCAGGCGGCGGCCAGGAACTCGGCGGTGGTGGCGGTCAGGTCCTCGGCGCGCTTGCGCACCCGCTCGGGCTCCAGCAGGACCACGAGCCGGTCCCCCACGAGGTCGAGCAGCGGCACCATGGACTCCACCAGGACCGGCGCCAGGGACTCCATGCCCTCCACGGCGATGCCCTGGGAGATGCGCTCGAGCATGTCGGCGGCTCCGGGCACCGCCCCGGCCAGGGCGCGGGCGCGCTCGCGCACCCGGGGGGTCAGGACCAGCTCGCGGCAGGCGGTGGCGCTGACCGCGGGCAGGGCCTCGATGGTGCGCTGGTCGGCCACGGCGAAGGATGAGACCTCCTCGATCTCATCGCCGAAGAAGTCCACCCGCACGGGGCGGGGCTCGGTGGGCGGGAAGAGGTCGAGGATGCCGCCGCGCACCGCGTACTGGCCCCGGGCCTCGACCATGTCCACCCGGGTGTAGGCGGCGGCCTCCAGGCGGGCGGCGGCCTCCTCCAGCTCGATCCCCATCCCGGGGGCCAGGTCGACGGGCTCCAGCTCGCCCAGGCCGGCGATGACGGGCGCCAGGAGCGCGCGCACCGGGACCACCAGGACCCGGATGGGGCCGCGCCCACTGAGCCCACTGAGCCCGCTGAGCCCGGCCGCACCGGCGCCCGCGGCGTCCTCGGGATGGGCCAGGCGGCGCAGGACGGCCAGGCGGCGCGCCACGGTGTCCGAGCGCGGGGAGAGCCGCTCGTGGGGCAGGGTCTCCCAGGCGGGCAGGACGGCGATGTCGTCGTCGGGCAGGTAGCTGCGCAGGGCAGCGGCCGTCTCGTCGGCCTCGCGCCCGGTGGCGGTGACCACGAGCAGGGGCGTGCCGCCGGCCTCACCGGCCTGCTCCTCCCCCGACGGCACCGCCGGGCCTGCTGATGGCGCGGTGGGCGCAGGCTCGGCGCCCGGGCCGCCGGCCCGCGCCACGCCGTCGGCGCCCAGGGCCATGGCGGCCAGGATGGCGGGGCGGGCACCGGGGGCCACGACGACGGTCCGATCGCTGCGGGCCCGCGATCCCGCCTGGCGCACGGTGCGGCCGATAAGGGGGTCGTCGAGCAGCGGGGGCAGCAGGGCAGTCAGGCGCACGGCCGCGAGTCTAGGGGCTTGGGGGCCGCGGCGCGGTCAGCCCGCCTGGACGGAGCCCACGGAGGCATCCCCGGTGATCGTGGCCGTCCCGACCCCGGGCAGGGAGCCGGTGTGCGTGGTGATCAGCCGGGCGGCGTCGGCCCCGATGACCTGGTTGCCGCTGACGTTGAGGCTGGTGATGCTGCCGATGAGGGCCTGCTTGCCATCGGGCCCCGCCGACACCTCGGCGCCCACGTAGACCACGGGCACGCCCGCAGCGCCGGGGCGCAGGACGTTGCCGGTGACCGTCACCTGGTCCAGCGCGCCGCGCCCGCCGTTGTAGGTCACGGGGGAGCCGTCCACGGGGCTGGGGATCGATCCGCCGGCCATGTAGGAGGCCGCGGAGCCGTCGGCCGAGCGCCCGTCCCAGATCGACTCGATGCCGATGAGCGCCTTCGCGGCGCTGCCCGTCACGGTGTTGCCGGTGAAGGTGGTGCCGCTGGAGTCGGGGCCGACGTAGAGCACCCAGGCGGGAGCCGAGCTCCCGGTGAGGGTGACGGTGTTGTCGCTGAAGGTGTTGCTCCTGCTGCCCTGGTAGGCCTGGAGGAGGCCCTGCCCGGTGGCGCGCTCGGAGGTGACCGTGTTGCCGTGGACGGTGTTGCCCCCGGAGTTGTAGGCCAGGTGCACCGCCGAGGAACGGCTGTTGGTCAGGGTGTTGGACTCCACCCGGTTGTTCGAGCAGTTGTTCTGCATGGAGATGGAGCGCATGTTGCTGCTCACGGAGTTGTTGGACACGACGCTGTCGGTCACGCCCGACAGCCCGATGCCGTAGTACCCCCCGGAGATGGTGTTGCCCGAGATCGTCAGGCCCGAGTTGGCGTACCGGTTGGGGCTCACGGTTCCGTCGGCGACGTAGCGCTCCCAGATGGGGCTGCGGCTGCCGGCGAAGCGGTTGTCGGGATCGTCCATCGCGGTGGTGACCAGCAGCGAGTAGGCCACCCCCTTGGTGTCCTGAGATCCCTCGACATTGTCGATCCTGTTGTCGGTGATGCGCACCCCGGTCATCGGGCCCGAGGACGCGGCGAGCTGGATGCCCCGGAAGGTCACCCCGGTCATGGTGATGCCGCTGATGGTGGAGTCGCTCAGGGCGTCGCCCTGGAGGCCGATGGTGTACGGGGAGTCGGCCAGGTCCAGGGTCATGCCCGTCACGGTGGTCCCGCTCGACCCGGTCGCCAGGCTGATGGCGATGCCGGGCTTGGCCTGGCTGGTTCCCGCGATGCTCACGTCGAGGGTGGCGCCGGCGCCATCGAGGAAGGGCACCTCATCGGGGATCCGCAGGGAGGCGGTCAGGGGGTAGGCCTGGGTGGGGCTCAGGCGCACCCCCACCCCCCGCCGGGCCGCCGTGGCCACCGCCTCGGTGAGCACCTGGGTGGCGTCCCCGCTGACGTCGAAGGCCAGGAGGGGGACGACGTCGGTGAAGACCGCCCCGTAGGTCCGCCCGCCGATGGTCGCCGTGGTGTCGGCGCCCTGGGCGCGGTCCTGCTGGAAGTGGATGTGGGAGGTGCCGTCGGACACGACGATGTGCGGGGCGGTGGCACCGGTGTCGCGGGCCTCCTGGAGGGAGGAGACGATCTGGACCTGCCCATTGGCGTGGGCCTCGGTGAGGGACTGGGAGGCCAGGTACTCCTCCAGGGAGGGGGAGACCGGGGCGGCGGGGGCCTCAGGTGAGGGCACCGCCTGCTCGGGAGCACCGGGGGCCTGGCTGGGAGCCGCGGCGCCGGGGTCGGGGGCCCCGGGCCCCTGGGGGGAGTCGGCCGGTGCCGCGGGCCCCGCGGCACCGGCGGAGGGGACCGGGCCCGCCGCCTCCGGGGCCTGGCCGCCGCCCTCCCCGGCCTGCGGGGCGGGCGGAGCGGGGTCGGCGGCGTCCTGCCCCGCCCCGCGCCCCAAGGCGCTCTGGGTGGGCTCGGCCGGGATGACCAGGGGGATCTCCTCCGCGCTCTCCTCAGCCCCGGCGGTCTGCGCGGCGGAGGCAGAGGGGCTGGGCTGAGCCTGATCGGAGGCATGGGAGGGGCCCAGCTGGCAGGCGCTCAGGGCAAGGCTCAGGGCGCCCGTGGCGGCCACCGCCAGGAGCCGGGAGGAGCCAGCGGCGGGGCCGCTCGTGATTCTGCTGGTCAGGATGAAGGGGGAGTGTGTGCGCACGGCGCGATGTTACAGACAAGCCACAGATCCATCCCAGTCGGCTTGTCGCAATCCTGCGACACGGGGGAGGGGTCCTGCGCCATGGCGGGCCGTGGGCCCGACCCCCCCCCCCCCCGGGGGGGGGGGGGGCCGGGGGGGGGGGGGGGGGGGCCCCCCACCCCTCCCCCGTCATCGGCGCCCGGCACTCGCTAAGTCGCCGCGCACCGATGTGCGAATCAGGCCTTGCGGCGGCGGATCAGGAACGCACCACCGATGATGGCCGCCAGGGCCACGGCGATGGGCAGCCCCACACTGATGCCGGTGCGGGCCAGGGAGGGCCCGGAAGCGGCGGGGCTGGTCGACGGTGCCGGCTCACCGGGGCTACTGGGTGCGCCAGGCGTCGGAGTGGGCGTGGGCGTGGGGTCCGCGGGCGGCGGGACCTCGGCGTAGACGTTGGTGAAGGTGGTGGCCTCCACCGCGTCCTTCTTCGAGATCGTCACCGCCTGATCCGCCGGAGCGGTCAGGGTGTAGCCCTCCAGCCCGGCGCTGGCCCCGTCCTCGGAGATGGTGCACTCGGTGCCGACGGGAACCTTCGGGCCCTCCACGGCCTGGCCGTCCGCCTTGACCGGCAGCGTGCCGGTCTCGCCGTTGGTGCAGGTGTAGGTGAAGGTGAACTCCTTGTCCCCCACCTGAGCGCCCGTCACCTGCTTGGCCACCGAGAAGGAGCCCATGTGGCGGGTGTAGGTGTTGGTGAAGGACAGCTTCTTGGTGGTGCCCTTCTCCTCGATCGTCAGGCTCTGCGCCTCCGGGGTGGCCACGTCGTAGCCCTCGACCTGGGCCGAGGCGGGCCTCTCCGTCACCTCGCACGTGGCGCCGATGGGCAGCTGGAGCCCGGACTCCGCCGCGCTGCCGTCACCCGGGACCTGGATCTCGCCCTTGCGCTCGCCCTCCAGCGAGGTGCAGGAGTAGTCGAAGGTGAAGGTCTTGGCCTTGTGCTCCTCGGCCCCATCACCGGCCAGCTCCTTGGCCACCGAGAAGGTGCCCCGGTCGAGGGTGTAGGTGTTGGTCGCGGAGACCGCCACTGCGGCATCGGCCGCACCGGTGATGTCGAAGGCCGCCTCATTGCCGGTCACGGGCTTGCCGTTGACGGCCAGGGACCCCGTCCAGGAGGTGTTCTCCACGCCCGCCTGCGCCTCGCTCAGGGTGCATGAGCCGGTCGGCACGTCGGAGACCTGCTTGGTCTGGCCCGCCTTGAGCGTGAGCTCCTGGGGCTGGCCGGCCTTGCCGGTGGCGGCGTCGGTGCAGGTGTAGGTGAAGGTGAACTCCTTGTCGGCGGCCAGCGCCGCGCCGTCGCCCGCGACCGTCTTGGACACCGAGAAGCCGCCGGTCAGACGGGTGTAGGTGTTGGTCACCACGACCTCGGGGGCCTGGTCCTTGACGATGGTCACCGTGGGTGCCGAGTAGGCGGTGGCCACGGCGAAGCCGTCACGGTGGGCCGAGGCGGGATCCTCGGTCAGGGTGCAGCTGGTGCCGGTGGGCAGGCTCGGGCCGCTCACGGCCGGGCCGCCCATGGCGACCTCCAGGGAGCCGGTGGTGGCCTCCGGGTCGTCGCAGGTGTAGCCCACCGCGACCTTGTCATCGCCCGTGGGGGTGTAGTCCCCCTCCACGGCCTTCTTGACCGCGAAGGTGCCGGTCTCGCGGGTGTAGGTGTTGGTGGCGGTCACGGCCGCGGTCTGGTCCTTGGCGATGGTCACGCTGTCCTGGGACAGGGTCGAGGCCACCGCGTAGCCCTCCCTGGCCGCCGAGGCGGCATCCTCGGTCAGGGTGCAGGAGGCGCCGGCCGGGATCCTCGGGGAGGTCACCACGGTGCCGTCACCGGGGACCGTGAGCTCGCCCTCGATGCCGCCGGTGCAGCTGTAGGCGAAGGTGAAGGAGCCCTTGGCGAAGTCCGGGGCCCCGCCCTCAACCGCCTTGGCGATGGAGAAGGCGCCGGTGTCGCGGGTGTAGGTGTTGGTGGCGGTCACGGTCACGTCCCGCTTCGTGGCGATGGTGACGCGGTCCTGGGACAGGACGGAGGCCACCGCGTAGCCCTCCCTGGCGGCCGAGTCGGCGTTCTCGCTCAGGGTGCAGGTGGCTCCCGCGGCGATCCACGGGGAGGTCGTCGCGCTGCCGGCGGGGACCTCCAGGGTGCCCTGCTCCCCGGTGTCGCAGATGTAGTCGAAGCTGAAGGTGCCCGTCGCCGCGTCCGCCGGGCCGCCCTGGACGGTCTTGGCGATGGTGAAGGTGCCCTCGTTGCGGGTGTAGGCGTTGACGAAGGCCGCGGTGACCACCGGCTCAGCGGGGTCCTTGATCGTCACGGTCTGGTCCGCCGGGGGGTTGAGGGTGTAGCCGTCGATGGCCGCGGCGCCGGTGTCCTCGGAGAGGGTGCAGGTGGTGCCCACGGGGAAGGTCTTGTCGGCCTGGACGGCGACGCCGTCCCCCTTGGCGGTGATGGTGCCGGACTGCCCGTCGGAGCAGGTGTAGGAGAAGGGGAAGTCATGGGACTCCACCCCCGGGACGCCCTCGATGGGCGGGGGCTCGACGCCTGTGGCGGTCTTGGTGACCTGGAAGGTGCCGGAGACCTGGACGAGCTCGGCGGTGTTGGTCAGCGTGACCTTGGTCGAGACCCGGTCGGCGATGGTCAGCCTGTTGGTCTCGGTCTTGCCGACGGCGAAGACCGGCTCGCCCCAGGTGTAGCCCTCGGGGGCGGGGGCGGCCCTGCCGGTGTCCTCCGTCAGGGTGATGGTGGTGCCCTGGGGGAAGGTGCCCTGGAAGGTGTTGGTCCTGCCGATGCGCACATCGAGGGTGGCCGTGCCGCTGATGCCATCGGGGTTGAGCGTGCCGGGGGCCTGCCAGCCCGCGTAGCCGCTGGCCGGTCCGGGCAGGGTGTAGTCGACTGCCACCGGCAGGGTCGTGTTCGCCACATCGACGGCGTCGACGCCGGTGCCGGCCAGGCCCTTGACGACCTCGAACCCGCCGAAGCCGGCCTCCATCTGCACGTTCACCTTGAAGGAGTCGGTGTAGCTGCGGGTGAACTCGGCCTGGGCCCCGGAGTCGTTGAGGGAGGCGGAGTTCTTGTACTGCACGCCGGCGGTGGCCTTGCCGTTCTGGGAGGTGAAGGTCACGGGGTAGTAGACCTTGTAGTTGGACTGGGCGGCGAAGGGCCCGGTGATCGTGATGGTCGAGACCTGGCCCTGGATGTCCACGGCCATGTCGAAGTCCCCATAGGTCGTGTTCAGGTCCTTACCGGCCGCGGTGGTCACCGCGACACCGGTCAGGTCCGGCTCGGCGGCGCTGTTGCGCAGCATGAGGCCCCACTTGCTCAGGTCGGGGTTGTAGGCCATCCCGGGGCCGAGGGTGTCGGTGATCGTGATGGTCTGGCGGGTCGTGCCGTCGGCGACGATGGGGTTGGCGCCCCCGGCCAGCTGCTCCTTGATGTAGTCCGAGCCGAAGTTGACCTCCCAGACCACCGAGGAGGAGGTCGAGGTGATGACCGCGGAGATCTTCGAGAACTTCAAGGGGGTGTAGACCGTCTTGGGGGCGTCCTTGATGCCACCGGTGCCGGGCAGGTCGACCTTCACCGTCTGGTTGCCGTTGACGGTCATGTCGACCTCCTCGGCGGTGGTGGTCTGGGTGATGAGGAGCAGCGCCTCGCCCGACCCCTTGAAGCCGGTGAATCCGGCGTTCTTCAGCTCAGTGACCTTCTCGGAGAAGGTGCACTCCATCGTCCTCTCGGTCAGGGCGCAGGAGCCGATCTCGGTCTGCACGCCGTTGTAGGGCAGGCTCATCGCCACCGTCTTGGGGCTCTCCAGGTTCTTGAAGTGGGCGCCCAGGTCGATGGAGAAGGAGTCCCCCGGGTTGACAGTGGTGCCGGTGGCGTCCCAGGAGTAGGACAGCTTGGCCACGTCCTGCGTCGTCAACGCCCCGGTGCCATTGTTGCCGTCGCGGTCGGACTTGATCAGGGCGAGGTCCTTGACGACGATCCCTTGGTTGATGGCGGCATGGGCCTGAAGGGGGGCCAGGAGCCCGAGGAGCAGGGCCGGCAGCGCCAGGAGTGCGACTGCTAGCCGCAGGCCCGGCATGGGCGACCCGCGGTCGGCGAAGACCAGCATAGGTAGGTCCTTTTCGGTAGGGGGAACGGATAATCAGATCCGCGAACAACCCCTCCAGAGTACAGGGGGAAAATGCTCTTCAGGCCCACTGTGAGCAATCAGGCCAGCACATCCCGGAACGTTATTCGATCGCAATACCAACGCGACGCCTTTGAGACATCCCGGGAGATTCTGAAGCCATTTCGATATCTTATTGGAGATCCTCCCCAATTCTCTCCCCCCGCCCTTGGTGGCCTCATCGGGGAGGAGCGCCATGATCGGGCGGCACCGGGGCGCCCAGGGCGGCCGATGGGCCGAGCGGAGCCCCCTCCCCATCGCGCCCCGGCTCGTGGCGCCCGGCTGCGCAGCCCGTCGGCTCGCATGGCGAGGGGCCCTCCACCTGGGCGGTGGAGGGCCCCTCCTGAGGCGGCCGGCGGGGCAGGGGGTGCCGGCCGCCCGGTCTCAGGCCCGGCGGCGCCGGATCAGGACGGTCCCCGCCGCCAGTGCCGCCAGGGCGAGCCCGGCGGGCAGCAGGACGGCCGCACCGGTGCGGGCCAGGGAGGAGCCGCTCGGCCCCTGAGCCGCGGCGGCGGGAGCCGGCGTGGGCGTGGGCGAGGCCTGGGCGCCCGGCTCGGCCCGCTCCTCCTCCACCTGCGTGTAGGTGTTGGTGACATCGACGGCGCGGGTGCGGTCCTGGCCCACCTCGAAGGTGGCGGACTGCCCGACCACGGGCTCGTCGTCGACCATGAACGAGGTGTGCAGATCGGCTCCCGGCATCGCGGCGCCGCGCTCGGTCAGGGTGCAGCTGCCCTCCTCGACTCCGTTGACCAGGGCGCTCGTGCCGGCCTCAACACTGACCGAGCCCTCGATAGCGCCACCATCCGCACCGGTGCAGGTGTAGTCGAACAGGAAGACCGTGCCGGCCCTGTCGGAGGCGTCACCGGCCACCGTCTTGGACACCTGGAAGCCGCCCACAGGGCCGCGGGGGCCATCCGGGCCGCTCGCGCCACCGGCGGGGGGCGCCTGACCAGCGGGGGTGTAGGTGTTCTCCACCACCACCGCGGCCATCTCACCCGCGGCGATGGTCACCCCGGCCCCGTAGGCGCCATTGGTGGTGATGCGGGTGGCCACGGTGTGGCCCTGCCGTGCGCGGGTCGCATCGGACTCGCTGATGGTGCACCGGGCGCCGGCCATGATCTCCGGGGCGTTGACGGTGCTGCCGGCGGCGACCTCCAGGGCGCCGCTCTCCACCCCGCCGCCGGGCAGGATGCAGGAGTAGCCGATCTCGAAGGAGTCGGAGGCGAAGGGCGAGTCCTGAGGGGAGACCTTCACGGTCACGGAGAAGGACCCCATGGCCTTGACCTCCAGGGCGTTGGTCAGGTCCACCTCGGTGACCCCGCGGTCCTGGATGGTCAGCTCGGAGGCCGGCGAGCCGCCGATGGTGAAGGCGCCGTGGCCCCAGGTGTAGCCCGCGGGGGCCGCGACCGTGGGGGCCTTCTCCGTCAGGGAGACCCTCGTCCCCGCGGGCAGGGCCATGGAGGCCTTGGAGCCCGTGAACACGCTGCGCCTGCCGACGGCGACCTCGAGCTCGGCCGTGCCGCCGGTGCCCGTGGAGTTCACCGTTCCGGGGGCCTGCCAGGCGGGGTAGTCCTTGAGGGTCGCGCCGCCGGGGAGCTGGTAGTCCACGGCCACGGTGAAGGTGGAGGCGGGGTCGACCTGGTCGGAGGCCGGCCCGGAGAGGAGCTTGGCCACGGAGAAGGTGCCGTAGCCCACCTCCATGTTGACGTCGAGGCGGAAGGAGTCCACGAAGGACTTGGTCCCCCGCTGCGTGAGGGAGGTCCCCTCGACCGAGACGTGGTTCTCATAGACGAAACCGGCCACGGCCTTGCCGTCGTGGGTGGTCACGGCGGCGTCGTAGAGGACCTGGTAGTTGGTCTGGGCGGCGAAGGGGCCGCGCAGGACGATCGTGGCGCTGGAGCCGCCCTCATGCGCCTGCCCGGGGATCACCTCGATGGAGAAGGCGCCGGCCTCCGTGGTCGTGGCCCCGGCCGCGCTGGTGTCGAGGACCAGGCGCTCGCTCTCGGGAGCGTCCTTGGAGCTGGTGCGCACCAGCGACCATGCACCGGGGTCCGGGAAGGCCTGCCCGGGGCCGAGCTCGTCAGTCAGGGTGATGGTCCGCTCCGAGCCGTCGAAGGCCGTGGGGCTGCCGGCGGCGGAGTAGGCCTCCTGGAGCCTCTCGGTGCCGAAGCCGATGACCCAGCCCACGGTGGTGGACTGATCGGTCAGACCGCGCGCGCCCTTGGTCAGGCCCAGGGGCTTGTACACGGCGGCCCCCTGGATGATGCCCCCCTTCCCGGGCAGGGCCACACGGGTGTCCTCGCCGTTGACGCGGAAGACCAGCTCCTCCTGGGAGGTGGCGGCCACGGCGCTCATCTGGATGCGCCCCGAGCCGTTGAGCGTGGTGTAGCCCTGGGCGGCGCGAGCGGGGAGGACCTCGTTGAAGGTGCAGGTCATGGAGGTGGTGGTGATCTCGCAGGAGCCCACCTCAGCGGGCCCGGACTCGCCCAGGTCGTAGGTGAAGGGGCGCAGTCCCGGGGCGCGGTGGACCAGCTCGGAGGGCAGCTCGATGGTGAAGGAGTCCCCAGCCTTCAGGGTGGCGGCCGAGCCGGTCCAGGTGAAGCTCAGCGCGGCGATCGAGGAGCCCACGCTCAGGGGCCCGGGGATCTCCTCACCGGTCTCGTCGATAGCGCTGATGGCGAGGTTGTCCACGGCCAGGGGCGCGGAGTCCTGCGGGGCCTGCGGGCCCGGCGCCGCGGTGGGGGCCGCCGTCGCCTGGTCGCCTGCGGGAGCCGCGGTCCCAGAGGCGGCACTCGGGTCCTGCGGCTGGGCGGACTCGATCGGGCCGGTGGCGGGGGCCACCGGCTCCGACGGCGCGGCGTGCGACATCGCGGGCAGCACCCCGGCGATGAGGACGACGGTGAGGACGAGCAGCAGGATGCGCGCGCACGTCCAGAGAAGGGCTCTACGACCAGTGGCGAGCCCACGAGACATGGGATTCATTGACATTCCTCTTCGGTGAAGGCGCATCAGGGGAGTAATGCGCTTGTCCACAATCGACAATATTGTGCGGTTCCCACAAGCACAACCCCACGAAGATGAATCACGAATATGTGACAGAACCGTGACCTCACGCCCGTAACGGCAGTCACAGACATATCACTCACCCGCATTGATCGGCGTATTCCCGTTATTTTCTGGGCGGGCCGCCGCACCGTCGGCTCCCGCCGCCGGCCGCGAGCGCCTCCCCGCGCGGCCCCGCCACGGGCGACGACGGCGCCCAAGATCTTGTCCCTTTTCTCCATAGCCCGCTCGGCGAGGTGGGGCCGGCCGTGGGCGCAGCGGTGCCGCCCGCGGGCGTCCCGCCCGATCAGAACGGCCAATGGCGGCCCAGGGCGCGCCAGGGCCCGCCCTGACGGCTCATCCGCGGCCCAGAGGGGTGCCGGCAGCGGGATGCTGGGGATCGCCTCTTCTCCCCACCGCTTCCGGGGCCGGACATGAGGGCCCTGTGACAATGGCGGGCCCGCGGGGGATTCGGCGACCGGCCCTTCGCCGCCCATCCCGATGGCCAAGCGCCCCGGACAGGAATAAGGGCCCCCCACCCTGAGGGCGGAGGGCCCTGCCGAGGCTAGGCGGAGAGGAGAATTGGCCGGCCTCGGTCCTGGCCCGGTTCGTGCGACGCCGAACCAGGAGTCCCACCCCGCCACCGGCACCCTGGCGCACAAGAGGCGCACAGTGACGGGGAAAACCACGGAAATCACACCACGCACCACCAGGGACGATCCGGGGAGCCCGGGAGGGTGTGGAGAGGTTTCCTGATTCGAGGGTATGGACTTTCCCGAGGCGATGATGCGATCGTTACCATCCCTCAACCAATATTTATCCAACTGTGATCTGAGGGTGGGCAGAACCTCAAGAATCCAGCACTGTTCCTGTCGAATAGGCGAGAGCCGGCCGCACCGGCAGTGGCCTCCGGGTAGCCCGCCTCCGTGCCGCCGAGCCGCTGGCCCACCCGGCGGGACCCGGGCAGGGGGCGCACGGCCGCCCCCGCACCAGGGGCGCGGGGGCGGCCGGGGAGGGTGCTGCCGGGGCTCAGAGGCGCGAGGCGTCGAACAGGGAGGTGACCGAGCCGTCGTCGAACACGGCCTTGACCGCGCGTGCCAGCAGTGGGGCGATCGGCAGGACCGTCAGCTGCTCGAAGCGCTTCCCGCTGGGGATCGGCAGCGTATCGGTGACGACGACCTCCCGGGCCCCGCAGCTGGACAGGCGGTCCACCGCGGGGCCGGAGAGCACACCATGGGTGGCCGCCACGATGACATCCTTGGCCCCGGAGTCCAGGAGCACCTGGACGGCCTTGGCGATCGTTCCCCCGGTGTCGATCATGTCGTCGACCAGCACGCAGGAGCGCCCCTCGACCTCTCCCACCACCCGGTTGGCCACCGACTCGTTGGGGCGCGTGACGTCGCGGGTCTTGTGCACGAAGGCCAGCGGCGTGCCCCCCAGCTGGTTGGCCCAGCGCTCTGCCACCCGGATGCGGCCCGCATCGGGGGAGACCACCGAGGTCGTCGCAGGATCCACCCGCGTGCGCACATAGTCCACCAGAACCGGCTGGGCCCACAGGTGGTCCCACGGGCCGTCGAAGAAGCCCTGCTCCTGGGCCGTGTGCAGGTCCACACTCATGATCCGGTCCGCCCCCGCCGTCTTGTACAGGTCGGCGACCAGACGCGCGGAGATGGGCTCGCGGCCCAGGTGCTTCTTATCCTGCCGCGCGTAGGGGAAGAAGGGCGCCACCACGGTGATGCGCTTGGCCGAGGCCCGCTTGAGCGCGTCGACCATGATCAACTGCTCCATGAGCCAGTCATTGATGCGGTCGGCATGGGACTGGACCACGAACACATCGCAGCCGCGCACCGACTCGTTGAAGCGGACGTAGGTCTCCCCATTGGCGAAGTCATAGGCCGTGGAGGACAGCACCTCAGTGCCCAGCTCCTCGGCCATCTCCTGGGCCAGCTCGGGATGGGCCCGACCCGAGGCGATGACCAGGCGCTTCTCGCCCTTGGTGATGATACCCGTCATGACATGGTTCCCTTCTGTCGGCCAGTGCGGCCATCGACGGTGCGCCCGCGGCCGCGGGCGCGGTCCTCAGTTCTCCCCCGGCTCCTGGGCGCCGAGCTGGCTGAAGGGCGCCACCACGGCGCCCGGCGGGATCTCGGCGTCGGTGAGGATCGCGTAGGCCCCCACCCGGGCGCCCTCACCCACGACCGTGGTCCCGCGCAGCAGGGCGCCCTGCTCCAGGGCCACATCCCCGCCGAGCTCGACGGTGACATCGACCCAGGTCGAGGCCGGGTCCACCACGCCCACGCCCCGCTCCATCCAGGAGCGCAGGATGCGCCGATTGAGCTCGGCGCCGAGCTCGGCCAGCTGGGCGCGGTCATTGCAGCCCTCGACCAGCCAGTGGTCCTCGACCTCCAGGGCGCTGGTGGAGCGGCCCTCACGGTGGGCCAGGGCCACCACGTCGGTGAGGTAGACCTCCCCCTGGTCGTTGTCCGAGCCCAGGCGGGTCAGCGCCTGGCGCAGGTGCGCGGCGTCGAAGACGTAGACCCCGGCGTTGATCTCGCGCACGGCCAGCTGCTCGGCAGTGGCATCGCGGTGCTCGACGACGGCGGCCACCGCCTCGCCCCGGTCATCGCGGATGACGCGCCCATAGCCGCTGGGGTCATCCAGGACCGTGGTCAGCAGGGTCACGGCATCGCCCCGCTCCAGGTGCTGGGCCAGCAGGGCGCGCAGGGTGGCGGTGTCCAGCAGGGGAACGTCCCCACTGGTGACGACGACGGGACCGGTGAGGTCCTCGGGCAGGGCCGCCAGGCCGCATGCCACCGCGCGACCCGTGCCGGGGATCTCGTCTTGGTCGGCGGGCAGGGCATCGGGGGCCACCTCGGCCAGGTGCTTGATGACGGCGTCGCGCTCATGGCGCACGACGACCACCAGGTTCCGGGGCCCCAGGCCGCGGGCGGCGGTCATGGCGTGGTCGACCAGGCTCCTGCCGCCGATGGTGTGGAGCACCTTGGGGGTGGCCGAGCGCATGCGGGTGCCCTTGCCGGCGGCCATGACGATGACCGCAGCGGGGGCCGCTGGGACGGCGGGCGCGTTCGATGCGACAGGTGCCGTGGGTGCAGTGGGTGCAGTGGGTTCCACGTGTCCTCTTCTCACTGGTCTGCCCGCACCCGCCTGCACAGGCGAGGCGGATCAATGACGTGCCGATGACGTGCGGGAGGGGCGAACAGCCCACATGCTACGCCGCTCCGCCCCCAGGATTCGAACCCGGGCCTCAAGGCTCCAAAGGCCTGCGTGCTGCCGCTACACCAGGGCGGAACGCTGCGCCCCCGGCGGACCCGGCACGCGCGACGCCGGGATAGTGTCTCACGATCCGCCGTCCACGGGCGCCCCGGCACCACCGGGCCGGCCCCGCGCGCGGCGGGCCGGCCAGCCGGTGATCAGTAGAGCCGTTTGAGCGCCCCCAGGCCCCGGACCTGGGAGGCCTGCACCAGGGCCGCGCCCAGGGCGAAGGAGATCACGGTGATGAGCACCCCGCGGAGCAGCCCGGCGCTGTGCACCAGATCCGCCCCCAGGGCCAGCATCACCCAGTAGTGGATGAAGTAGACCAGGCTGCCCGTGTTCCTCGCCAGGGCCTGGCCGGGGAGCGGCCTCGGGGTGGTCACCGCCACCAGGAGGCAGAGCAGGGCCGGCACGAGCACCAGCGCGGCGAGCCAGCTGGTGGACACCGGCCTGGCGGGATGGGCCCCGAACAGCAGGTACCGCCGCGCCATCGCCTCCACGAGCAGGAGGGCCCAGGCCGATCCCGCGATCCAGGCCGCCGTCCGGGGGCGCCATCCGCCTGTGCGGCCCACCCATGCGCCTGCGGCGATGAAGCAGGCGCCCGTGAAGACCCCATCGCGGGGGGCCAGGGACAGGTACTCCAGCTCGGTCAGCACGGCCGCCACCGCGCTGGGCAGGAGCTCCCTGTCCAGGGCTCCGTAGGCCAGGGTTCCCGCGGCGCTGAGGCAGGACAGGAGCACCAGGAGGCGGCCCGGGCTGAGCACCCTCAGGCCAGCCGCGACGATGACGATCCCCACCGCGGCGGCGGGCAGGTACCACAGGTGCGTCCTGCCACCGGTGAGGAGGAGCTGGACCAGGTGCAGGGGCCCCTGGAGGCCGTCCTCGAGCTCGTCACGAACGATGACCGGGAGGTAGAGCACCAGCCATACCGCGTACAGCTCGAGCACCCGCCTGAGCTGACGGCGCACCGGGGCGTCGGCGCGGCGGAAGAGCAGGTAGCCGGAGATCGCCAGGTAGAGGGGCACGGCCAGGCGGGCCACGCCGATCGTGGCATAGGCGCTGGCCCTCGGCGCGAACCCCGCAAGGGGCTGGGTGTGGATCCAGATGACCAGGAGGGCCAGGACGGGCTTGACCATGTCGATGCCCGGGACCCAGCGGTGGGGGCTCATGAGCCGCACCCCCGGGCCTCAGCGGTCGCGCCGCCGGCGCGCAGGGGGATCGAGCCCCCCGCCAGGACTGGGGCGCAGGCCATGACCCCTCCTCTCATCACTCGGCTCCCGCCGCGCGCGGGAGTGGCGGCGGGTGCAGTCCGCGGCAGTTTACGGCAGGCGCGCCCGCCGTTGGGACGCTCCCGCCCAGCCCCTGGCCCAGCCGCGCGGGAGCCGCGGCGCAGGCCCTGCCGGGTCGGGCACGGTCGGGCACAATGGGCGGCATGGCGAGCAAACGAACCCGGATGAGCGCCGGGGAGCGGCGCGAGCAGCTCATCGCCGTGGCCCGCAGCCTCTTCGCCGAGAAGGGCTTCGACGCCACCAGCATCGAGGAGGTGGCCTCTCGCGCCATGGTCTCCAAGCCGGTGGTCTACGAGCACTTCGGGGGCAAGGAGGGGCTGTACGCCGTCATCGTGGACCGCGAGCTCGGCGCCATCTCCTCAACCATCACCGCCGCTCTGGAGTCCTCGGAGTCCTCCTCGATGACCGTCGAGCTCGCCGCCCTGGCACTGCTGACCTACATCGAGGACCGCCCCGACGGCTTCCGCATCCTCTCGGCGGGCAATGACCGGGCCGCGGGGACCTACCAGACCCTCCTGGCCGATGTCGCCATCCAGGTCTCGGGCATCCTGGCCTCCCGCTTCGAGGCCAGGGGAATCGACCCGCGCACCGCGCCCCTGTACGCGCAGATGCTCGTGGGCATCGTGGCCATGCCCGCCCAGTGGTGGCTGGAGAACCGCTCCATGAGCAAGGAGGAGGTGGCGGCCCACATGGTCAACCTGGCCTGGAACGGGCTGCGCAGCCTCAGCGGCGCTCCCCGACTGCGCTCCGCTGAGGCATCGGCCCCGCAGTGCGCCGGCCACACCCTCGATCCCCGGCCCGGGCAGCCGTGACCGGCAGGCGGGCGCCCCGGCACGAGCGCGCTCACCGGAGAAAATCAGCAACCAATCAGCAATAGTCCAGTTTTGCGGTTATCTACATATGCGGGCAGTATCTGACCTACCGGATAGGGACTCGCACCGAAGGAGGCCTCCCAGGACGCACCGCCCACCCCCGAGCATGCTGGAATAAACCTGAGAATCCTCAGGCCGCTCCTCACGTCACAGACGCGGCCCTGCAGCGCACGCTACTCTGGCTTCTCTCGCAATCACCGAAACGGAACCATGGACCCGGATAGCATCGTCATCGCACTGCGCAAGAACGCCGTTCTTGTCACTATGCACATCGTCCTCGGCACCGTGGCCGGCCTGGCCCTCGGCCTGCTGACGCCGGCCACCTACACCTCCAGCGCCTCGGCCCGCGTCGGCGTCGAGCAGTCCAGCGGTTCCCAGAGCGTCGCGAGCGTCCAGAACTACATCACCCAGATCATGCCCACCCTCGTGGAGGTCGGGACCTCGGAGTCCACCCTCGCCAAGGTCTCGGAGGACACCGGGCTGAGCCAGCCCGAGCTGCGCAGCGCCATCTCCGTGTCCACCAAGACCGAGACGGTCATCATCGAGGTCAGCGCCACCCACACCGACCCCGGCAAGGCCCAGGCCATCGCCGAGGCCGAGATGGCCGCACTGGACTCCGCCGCCCGGGAGGTCTCCAGCTCCGGTCAGAACAGCGACCTGACCCTGACCCTGGCCACCCTCAACTCCCCCTCCCTGCCCACCGAGCCCTCCAGCCTGTCCGCCTTCTGGACCGCGGTCCTCGGCGGAGCCGCAGGCCTGGGCCTCGGCGCGCTCGTCGCGATCCTGCTCCACGCCCTCAACCGCGGCCCCCAGCGCGAGAGCGACGGCGAGCCCCTCATCGTCGTCGAGCACGGCCCCGCCGCCGGATCGTGAGCCGGCCGCCCTCCGGAGGGCGTCCCTCCCCCCACAGCCCCCGGGTGCCACCGGCCGGCCCAGCGGCCCCCTCGCCCAGCGCGACCCCGGCCCCCGCCGGGCCTCGGCGCGCCACGGCCTACCGGGCGGCGCCGCTGTCCCCCCGCCGGGCGGTCGTCAGTGATGAGGTGGCCCCACCCGCCCTCTATCCCGAGCCCCGCACACCCGCGCCCAGGCCCTTCAAGCTCCTGGGCAGCCCCGAGCAGCAGCCCGGGCAGCAGTCCGGGCAGCGGGTCCCCGAGCACCACGGGCACAGCCGGACCGCCGGCCCCCGCTCCCAGGAGGCCGATGACGCGGCCCAGCGGCGGGCCCGCCAAGCGCGCCAGGTGGCCGCCGTCGTCCTCCTGGCGCTCATCGGGGTGCGCCGCGACCTGGTGGGATCCATGGCGGTCGGGGACCTCGTGGCGCTGGCCGCGATGCCGGTGACCTGGTCGGCGGTGCGCCAGCAGCGCCGCTTCAGCCCCCTGCTGCTGCTGGGCACGCTGGCAGGATTCACCGGGCTGCTGCTGTCCTGGACGGTGGGACCCACATTCCACGTCAGCGGCAGCCACCAGCGGGCCATGGTGATGAGCCTGCTGGCGCTGCCCTGGTCGACGGCGGCCTTCGTGTGGGGGGCCCGGCACCTGAACGCCCACCGGGCCGCCGCGGCCCTGTCCTGCGGCATGCTGCTCAGCGCCCTGCCGCTGCTGCTGACGAATGACAATCCCTGGAAGTTCGGGATCGGGGTGCCCACGACCCTCATGGTCCTGGCCCTGATCAACCACCGGGGCCGCCTGCCGCAGCTGCTGGCGCTGACCGTCCTGGCCGCCGTCTTCACCGCCTATGACGCGCGTCTTCTGCCGGCGTTCCTGGGCATCATCGCCGCCACCATGATCTGGCAGGCCACCGCATCCTGGTTCCGCTGGAAGCTGCCCGCCCCCAGGCCCCTGGCCATCATCCAGGCCTTCGTGCTCGCCCTCATCGGCATCGGGTCGATCATCACCGTGCTGGCGGCCTCCGCCTCGGGCTCCCTGGGAGTCGATGCCCAGGCCCGGACCCTGGCCCAGTCCCAGGGGGAGTCCAGCTTCCTGCTCAACGCGCGCCCCGAGCTGGGCGCCTCCTGGGCGCTGCTCCGCCACCGGCCATGGGGCTACGGGGCCGGGGTCCTCCCCCGCTACGAGGACATCCAGGTGGCCAAGGACGGCATGGCGGCCCTGGGCTACGACCCCTCCAACGGCTATGTCGAGAACTTCATGTTCGGCAACGGATTCGAGCTGCACTCGGCCCTCATGAACGTCTGGGTGGCCGCCTCCCTGCCGGGGGCGGCGCTCATGGTGCTCATCATCGGCCTGGCGCTGACGACCCTGCTGCGCGACCTGGGTGGCCCGCGCATCACGCCCTGGCTGTTCCTGGCCGGCATGGTGGTGCTGCAGAACATCCTCGTGGGGCCCTGGGTCGTCCTGCCGCCCTATCTCCCCCTCCTCCTGGGCTCCTGGATCCTGCTGCCCTCCCTGCGCGAGCTCAACCGCCGCACGCAGGAGGACAGCGCCGCCGGCTGAGCCCCTCACCCGCCTTCGCCGCGGATCCGCGGGATCACCCCGCCCGGCGGGCCTCAGGCCGACGACGGGCGCCCGTACTCCCGGTGCCCGGCACGGCCGAGGCCGGCGCCGATCATCCCGCGACCGCGGGCCGCCAGGCGCGCGCCCCTGGCGGCGTGGCGGGGGCTGCCCAGCAGGGTGCCCGCCGCACTGCGCGCCAGGCCCAGGCCCAGGCGCGCCGCCCCGCCCAGGCCCGCGCGCGCCCGGATGGCCGCCCGGCTCCGATGATCCCCCCGGGCCAGTGCCAGCTCCACGCGCACAGCAGTGGCCGCGTGGGAGGCCTGACGGCGCAGGATCCAGTCGCGGTCGAGCCGGGAGGCGGGCACATGGTCGCGCACCCGGGCCTCGTCGCACCACAGGATCCGGCCCCCGCAGGCACTCAGGGCCCGGGTGAAGAGCGTGTCCTCGCCGCCGGTGGCGCCGAAGGCCTCATCGAAGCGCAGCCCCATCCGGCGCACGAAGCGCAGGTCCAGCAGGAGGCAGTTGGAGGCGGCCACCGGGCGCAGGGTCCCTGTGGGCCAGGTCCGGCGCACGAAGAACCCCCCCTGGGCCACCCAGGGCTCCGGCTCCCGCTCATAGGCGGGGATGACGGGCCCGGCCACGGCCTGGCACCCCCGGCGGGCATGGAGCCCCAGCAGGGCCTCCAGCCAGCCGGGCTCGGGCTCCTCATCGTCGTCGATGAAGACGAGCAGGTCCCGGGCGGAGGCCTCGTCCAGGGCCCGGTTGCGCACCGCCGCCACCCCCGGCATGTCCTCCACGACGTAGCGCACCGCCACGCCCCGGCCCTCCCCGGCGCCCGCCCGGGCCGCCGCGGCCGCCGGCCTGCCCGAGGCCTGCGGATCGTTGTCGATGACGAGCACCTCGATGCTCAGCGACCCCTGCCCGGCGATCGGCCCGGCCTGGTCGAGCACTCCCCCCAGGGCCCGGGCGAGCTGCTCGGGCCGTTGGAAGGTGGGGATGGCGATGGTCAGGCTGCGCGCCGGCGGGACGGCCTCCGCCCGCCCCTGCTCCGCGGCGGGCGGCGCCGATCCGGCACGGGGCCGCCCGTACTCGCGCACCTGCAGCCCCCAGGCCCCCACCACCATGCCCAGTCCTCCACGGCTGGAGGTCTCGTGGCGGGCCTGGGCGGCAGTGTCACCGCGCAGGCGGGCCAGCAGCCCGCGAGCGCCGTCGACCCCCGCCTTGGCGGCGCCCTTGGCGGCGTAGGCGGCCCTGAGCCCCAGCCGTGAGCCCGGTCGATGACCCGCAGCGGTGTCGATGCGCACCCGCGCCCAGGAGGAGCCCGAGCGGTAGGCCCGCTGGAGCACCCAGGCGCGCCGGGCCCGCGCGGCCGGGACCCGCTTGGTCACCACGGCCTCGGCCGCGAAGACGATCCGGCCCCCGCCCAGGGTGAGCTGGCGGGTGAACAGCGAGTCCTCCCCACCGGTGAGGCCGTAGCGCGGGTCGAAGCGCAGCCCCATGGCGCGCACCGCGGACAGGTCCAGCAGGAGGTTGCCGGTGTCGGCGCTGCGCACCTGGGCGCCGTCGGCGGCGCTCCAGGAGTCGAAGGCCCCACTGGCGCGCACCCAGCCATCCGGCTCGGCCTCGAAGGCCGGCGGGGTGGGGCCGGTGACGGCGGCGCAGCCCCGGGCCCGCCAGGTCCTCAGCAGCGCCTCCAGCCAGCCGGGCCCGGGGATCTCGTCGTCATCGATGAAGACCAGCAGGTCGCTGTCGGCGGATTCCGAGAGGGCGCGGTTACGGCCCGCCACGATCCCCGGGGCGGGCTCGTGGACGTAATCGATCATCCCGGGGGCATGGGCCCGGGCGGCGGCGACGACCCGGCGCCCACCCGCATCGGGGTCGTTGTCGACGATGAGGACGCGGGCCCGCGCCCGGGGGGCCACGGAGCGCGCCTGGGCCACCAGGAGGGGCAGGACCTCCTCCAGATAGGTGTTGCGCCGGTAGGTGAGCATGGCGATCGTCAGGCCCACGGCCTCCGCTGCCTTCACAGCATCCCCAGCATCCCCAGCATCCGCAGCATCCACGGCGTCTCCGGTGTCTCCGGTGTCCACAGCGCCCCTCCTCCAGTTCCCGCGGGTCTCCCGCTGCTCTGTCCTGCCCGCCGGGGCGTCGGCCCGGCGACGGCGCCGCGGGGCCGGGCCGCCTGGTGGCGGGATGCGGCCGCTGGGCCGCGCAGTGGGGTGGCCCGGGCCGCCCCAACGGTACTATTCCAGGGCGCCGCGCACCCACCCGCGCCGCCCCTCGGGGCGCCCGGGCCCATGCTCGGGCCGCTCGCACCACCCACCCAGGAGAACCGCGCATGAGTCCCCACCGTCCCTTAGCGCCGCCGCCCCAGGAACCCGGCGGCCCCGGCCCCGCCGGCAGAGCGGGTGCCGGCCCCGCCGCCGGTGCCTGCCGGACGGGGCACGAGGGGGCCCTCGGGCGCACGGCGATCATCGTGGTCAACTACGACTCAGCGCCGCTGCTGGAGCGCAATCTGGTGGAGGTGGCCCGCCAGTGCCCCGAGGCGCGCGTGGTGGTGGTGGACAACCGCTCCACCGCCCGAGCCCGCGACGAGCTGGTCTCCCTGGCCGCCCACCGGGGCTGGACCGCCGTCCTTCCGCCGGACAACACCGGTTTCGGCGGCGGCATGAACCTGGGGGCGCGGCGCGCCCAGGAGCTGGGGGCCGAGATCCTGGTCCTGCTCAACCCCGATGCGCTCATCGAGCGGGACAGCCTGCTGCGCCTGGTCTCCCGGGCCGCCCAGGACCCCGGGGCCCTCGTGGGCCCGGTGATCCAGGACCCCCATGGGCGGACGGTCTCCGATGGCCATGTGGTGTGCCTGGCCGACGGGTCGATGCGCTCGCGCCGCTCCCGGCGCCCCCTTCCCCCCGGCGGGACCCGCCCGTGGCTCTCCGGGGCCTGCCTGGCCCTGTCCGCCCCGCTGTTCTCCCGGGCGGGCGGCTTCGACGCCCGCTACTTCCTGTACTGGGAGGATGTGGACTTCTCCGCGCGCGTCCTGGCCCGCGGAGGGCGCCTGGCCGTGGAGCGGGGGGCCGTGGCCATTCACGATGAGGGCGCCACCCACGCCGAGGCAGGCCAGGGCGAGCGCGCCATGTCCGACACCTACTACTACTACAACATCCGCAACCGGCTGCTCTACGCGGGCCTGCACCTGGATGGCCCCGACCGGCGCCGGTGGGTGGCCACCGCGGCATCGGCGGCGCGCGAGGTGGTGCTTCGCGGGGGCCGCCGGCAGCTGCTGTCCTCCCCCCGGCCCGCGCTCACGGCGCTGGCCGCGACCCGTGATGGACTGGGGCTGATGCGCGCCGCGGTGCGCGGCGCGCTGCCCGATCCGAGCACTCCCCTCATGCGCTGAGGAGCACCGCGCACCCGATCCGGCTCCTGGCATGGAGGTGCATGGGGGATGCCAGCAGGGCGGGATCTCCGCCGTCCTCGCGGAGCACCTGGCCCGCCGCCCAGCGCGGATCGCTGGGCGGCGGGCCGGCCCCGGGGGGGCTCCCGAAGGGCGCAGAGCAGGCGGACCCAGATACCCC
>NZ_JAGFOU010000017.1:74686-83147 GCF_017592395.1 Actinomyces bowdenii | reverse complement strand
ATGTGGCGGTTTGAAGCCCCCGCCCGCACGGCGACTCCGAAGGGCCAAAACCTTCATGTCCTACGCAGCACAACTCAGCACTGCATCACCTACACACCCATGCAGCACCCCACCTTCGTGGCACACCCTTTTTCAAGAACTCGCATCCCTGCTGCAACTCGCGGAGCTCCTTCTTCAGCCGCGCAACCTCGGCCGCTTCGGCGGCTGCTTTTCTCTCCTCCTCGCTGCCGTGCTCCTTCTTGTGTTTCGCGACCCAGTTGCCCACGGTCTGGGGTATCAGGTCGTAGGAGGCGGCCACCGACGCGATCGCGCGATCCTCCTCGATCACCCCGCGCACCACCTGCTGCTTGAACTCATCCGAATACTTCGCCCTTGACATGGCTCCATCCCATCGAATCAAAGGAAGACGAAAATCCTCCCCTGTCCGAGAAACACCACCCGCCCCAGTCACAGAGCCGGCCTGGTCCTACACGCCATCATCGACTGGCTCACGTAAATTAAGAGACACACCCTAGGTAGCATTGCCTACACTCCTCGCTCTCGCTTGAGCCGCAGAGTGTTATCTACTAGTTGCACGGCGATGGCTGTCAGGTCGAAAGAGTTGAGGATGTCGTCATCGAGCATGGTTGCTTCCAGGTCGTTGAGACCGATGATATCGATGAGCTGATCTATGCGCTGTAGGTCGGTATCGGTGATGGCCTCTGGATACGTGGCCAGGAGGTAACTGGTGTCGAAAATGTCACGGGCTTTGGTGCGGTTGACCAGAGCGTCTACCTTCAGCGAGGCTAACTTCTCTAACCGGTAGGTGCATATGCCGTCAATGGTGGTCAGGTCTGCTTGTTTGATCTGCTGGGCCTGGCGGTAAGAGACCTCTACTTTGAGAGGCTTCATGGCATCATCGCGGTAGTGAAGCACGTGCCGGCGCACGGCCCATGTGTCCTTGGCGGTGCGCAGGTTGCGCACGTGCTCACCCGCGGCTTGTGAGCCGGCCTGAAGTGCCTCGGACAGGTCGATGCTGGTGCGGCGGCCGTCAAAATCGAGATCTGTTGAGAACCGCGGCAGCCCGTAGGCAAGTAAAAGCGCCGTACCGCCCTTGAGGACAAATGCATCGCCTGCGCGGGTGGTTACCTCCTGGGCGATGTGTCGCATCAGGTCGACGTGGCGCTGCTGCTCTGGGCTCAGCGGCAGCGGCTCAAAGGGAGACTGCTCCGGGCGGCGCTCTGGCCGGGGCGGGTAGGGTGGGCCATCATCCATACACCGCCCTCAGCTCGACCGCTTCGTTGTCCACCCACCTCCTCAGCTCATCCTGTGCAGTATGGGGGAAGTGGGGTACCAGCCGTACGGCCTGCTCCAGCAGGAAGACGCCTTGGTCGTAGGTATCCAGCCAGTCTGTACTGGCGCCGGTCAGGTTGAGGACTCGGCCCCAGCGAGTCAGGGAGCGGTACAGCAGGTCCAAGATGGCCCTGGTGTGGTTGGCCAGGTAGACCTCGCCTGTCTGCGGCAAGACTAGGCCCATGGATTCCAGGCGCTGACGTCCCTGGTAGATACCGTAGGAGCCGTAGATCGGGCTGGTGTCGATCTCTGTACTGCCACCCAGGGTCACCTGACGCGGCCGGTCACGGCTCTCTTGCCAGTGAAAGACGTCGTGCCAGTCCCCACTGGTGCCCTCAGGAGCCTGCACGTTCAAGGCGTAGATGCCCGTGATGTAGCGTTCTGGCGTGGTGGGGGGGATCTCGACCTGGCGGGAGGGCTGCGCCTCGGCAGCATGAGCCAGCCGGTAAGTGATGGTTTCAGCCTCCATGAGCAGCGCCTCCTTTCCAATGAGTTTGCTTATGTCTTTCTCTATATTAACAGGAAGTGAGGTAGGGTCAAGGGGGCGAAGCTTTGGCGCCTCGGTCACAAAAACACTACAACCACGCCCGACCGGGAGCTAGACGCTCACTTCAAAGTCTCCTAGGTCTACACTTTATGTGTGGCTCGCAACGCAGCGATGCCCTTCCCAGATGATGCATCACGAGGAGTGTGGTTATGATGGCAATCCATAGCGATAGTGAATCCCGGCCTGCTGCACAATGTCCCCAAGTGCTGCGATACTTACTTGATCACCCTAAGAGTCATAGGAGTGCAATTTAGAGCTATATGTTAATCTGATTCATGGTTAGCCGCAGCATTGCGCGAAAAGTAGGAGTTCGAGATAATGCGATTTTCTGAGGCTTTTTCTATCAAAACATCCGGCCATGAGGATTGGTTCGATCCAGACCTTAGTGTCGACACGAAACTGTTCCTAGATCCGTTCCTAATGCTTCAGGGCGGTCAACGATGGGAAAGGGCACACAGGCAGTTGATAGATCATTTTACGTATTGCTATGAACTTGTAGCGCGTGCTAAGGGAAAGCAATCACTTTCTGCGAAGTCTGCGCGTGTTCTACTTACCTTTCCAGAGCCATATGAGTTCTGCCTTGGGTATACGGCAGCATCTATACGAGGCTCGGGTAGCGGTAAGCGCAGTGCAGAAAAGATCATGGACGGTATTGCGGTAGCTTTGAGTGCTGGTTTGAAAGAACCTGAGAACATCGAAGAAATTGGTATCATAAACGAAGGATTTGGGGCTGACGCAATTTCCGATGCCACACTTAATATTCTTAAAAATGAGTTCATTTCGTATACGCAGAAGATTGTTGCAGATCTCGGGATTCCTGTTAAAAGTCATTCGATACGTAACGCTTCAGTTCATCTCGAACCTGCACACTGGCAGAAGGCTCCGGTAGAACTGCCAACTAATCCGTCTACAGGTGCGCCTATTCTCTTGGTTCCCAAAATTTTTCTAAATGATTTACCGACACTCAACGCTCGGAGCTGGTTCGAATCCGACATAAACGAAGAGCTTCGCACGAGCCTGAATCTCGAAATATCCAAGTCTGCACCTAAATCTACAATTGTAGATTTAGCGCGCAAGAATCCTGACGCTGTGCAGAAATGGGCTCGTGCGCAGCGGAGTAGACCAGATTTGTTTGGCTACAACTTTGAAGATGATCCTTGCGGAGTAGTTTCGTATGATCATGGTAGCGACTACGCGACTAAGCATCCATTGTCTCGTGAAATTCTTGTAGCCCCGGCCAGTCAAAAAGAACTTTCAAACCTTATTAGGGAAATGCTGACAAAATATAAGCATTTTATTGAACAAGGTGGTGGCTGGAGATTGCTGTGGAATGCCGATGGTAAACCAAAGCCGGAAGAAGCAGCACAATTGCTATTCATGGCGATGTCTCGCACGTACCTACGCGACGCCGGTGTAGAATTAGACCGTGAAGTTCAACTAGGTCGAGGTCCCGTAGATTTTAAAGTATCGTCTGGAGCGAAGCTGAGGCTATTGATTGAGGTAAAGAAAGTTGAAAATGCGCGGTTTTGGAATGGATTGCGAAATCAACTTCCAAGTTATATGGAATCAGATCAAACCAATGAAGGTTGGCTTGTGGCGATACAGTATCGTGAAACGAAATCTAGCACTGAGAAGGTTGCTTTGCTGCCCGGTCAGGTCAGCAAAATTGCTAGCGAAAACAAGAAGACACTCCACTACATTTCAATCAACGCATGCCCACCCCTATCTGCTTCCAAAATATAGAAATATTTAACTTGTGGCGTATATCCTCTGAGGAATTCTATTTTATGCCGTTTTCATCGTTGATGACGCCAACGAGGAAACGCCATCCTCCAGTAGCTTCAGCCGCTGGTTGAGCTCCCGGTAGTTCTGTCGCATGACTTCGTAGATGCTGTCATCAACCGTCTCGCGAGATCCGGCCTCATGGAATAGTTCATGCCTCAGGTCGGAGATATCCGCTCGGAGATTCGATATCTGGGCCTGGAGCTGATCTTGACTGGCTTGCATTTTGTCGAAGCGCTTATTGTGGTCGAGTCTTAGGTCCTCGATGGCATCGATCAGTGCGCGATTATTTTTACGCACATCCGCAACACTCTCTCTAATTCTCTCGATGTCGCCCTTCGAGAGGGTAAATTGCGCCTGCAGTTGTTTTGCTAGTTGCTCATTGGTCATGTGTCTATTTAAACATAGATGATGGTGCAGGGCAATTATGTTGGTCGATATTACCATAAAGGTAATTCTCGGGAGCGTTGGTTCTGTGCCTTTACCCAGGTCGACGGCTACTGCTCACGGCTTACGAGTGAACTTCCTGGCGCCCGCCTCTTGAAGTCCTGGATGTACTTGCCGACGGTGCTCGGTGCCACGCCGTACTTCTTGGCGACCTCGATGCAGTTCAACCCGTAGTCGAGGTGGTCGGCCACCATCTGCTCCACCTTCCGCCGACCGAAGCGCAGCCATAGGCTGTGCTGGACCTCATCCGGCTGCCGAGCCGGCCGAGAAGCGCTGCGGGCCTCACGCACCGCATGCTGCACCATCGGCATGTCATGAACATGCATGGAGTAGGCCTGTAGTACCTCCGCCATACCCTGCTTACTCGAACCCCCGACGGTCCCCGGACTGCCGGGGGTTGTGGCGTGTCTGGGGTGGGCGGCCTGACGTCGTCCTGGTGGGCCGGGCCTTGCTGGGTGAGTCGGATCCTGCGGGGTCACTCGTGTTTAGCTGGGCCAGATGGCCGGATATCAGCGGGCGGGATGCGGGTCACCCCGCACGGAGCACCGTGCCGGTCCTCACGGGCGCCCTTGTGACCAAGGCGTGGATGCCCATCATTGGGGAGCGGCTGGCCGGGATGGAGTGAGGGCTCGGTGCCCGATGGCCGCCTGCCCCGGCTCGGGCCTGGTCAGTGGTTCGCAGGCACGCCGCGCTCCAGCCGCCCCATCGATCGATGCCGGTGGTGGAAGCCGGTTCCGGTTCGCCGGGTCGTCTGCAATTCGCCGGGGTTGTCTGCAGATCGCCGGTGATGTCGGTACTTCGCACCCCTGGGGCCCCTCCGATCTACCGACAACCCCGGCATTCCACCGACAAGCCGGCAATCTGCACCGCTGCCCGCCACTCGCCGGCCGAGGCTCGCCCAGGAACCGTCCCGGCAGTGAAATACGCGCCCGCATCTCGCGGGGTAAGCCGGATTTCGCTGGGTCACCCGCATCCCGCTGGGTCGGATGGCCGGATCTCAGCGGGCGGAATGCGAGTCAGCCCGCAGAAAGCGCATAACCTGGCGGGATGCGGGTCAGCCCGCAGAAAGCGCATGACCCGGCGGAATGCGGGTGACCCCGCAGAGAACGCCTGACCGGGCGGGGCCGCCCCCCGATCAGGCAGCGGCGTCCTTCCCGGCGGGCAGCAGCCAGGCCTTGTCGGCCTCGATGGAGACCCGTACCGCCTGCCCCTCGGAGAGCAGCTCCTCCTGGCGCGGGTCGGCCACGACGCACACGATCGAGCCGTGCTCGGTCTCCACCTCGTACTCCGCGGTCTCCCCGTAGAACACGCGGGTGATCACCTGCCCCAGTGACCCCCTGACCGCCTGGGGCGCGCCCTCCATCGCCTCCAGGGCCTCCAGGCGCACCGACTCGGGCCGCACCATGAGCACCACCTCGCCCGGATCGCGCAGCGCCGCCGGGTGGGCGGGCACCGTCGTCTCACCGCCGAGCACCTCCACCCGCGCCCTGGCCCGACCGCCGTCGGCCGCCGCCTCCCGGCCCAGCACCTCCGCCGATAGGAAGTTCGCGCGCCCCACGAAGTCCGCCACGAACACCGAGGCCGGGTGCAGGTAGATCTCCGCCGGGGTGTCGACCTGCTCGATGCGCCCGGAGTTCATCACCACTATCCGGTCCGACATCGCCATCGCCTCGGACTGGTCGTGAGTGACGTACACCGAGGTGATCCCCAGGCGCTTCTGCATGCGCCGGATCTCCAGGCGCATCTTCACGCGCAGCTTCGCGTCCAGATTCGACAGCGGCTCGTCGAAGAGCAGCACCTTGGGGCGCACCACCATGGCCCGGGCCAGGGCCACCCGCTGCTGCTGGCCGCCGGAGAGCTGGGAGGGCGCCCGATCGGCCATCGTGGTCAGGCTCATCGAGGTCAGCGCCACCTCGATGGCCTCGTTCATCTGCGCGGTGGGCATCTTCTGCAGCTTGAGTCCGTAGGCCACGTTGTCGCGCACGGACAGGTGCGGGAAGAGCGCGTAGGACTGGAAGACCATGGACATGGGCCGGCGGTTGGGCGGGACGACCACCATGTTCTCCCCGTCGAGCATCACCTGCCCGGAGGAGGCCTCCTCGAATCCGGCGATCATGCGCAGGGTGGTGGTCTTGCCGCATCCCGAGGGCCCCAGCAGGGTGATGAACTCCCCGGGGCTGATATCCAGATCGACATGGTCGACGGCGGTCACCCGCCCCTGCCCCTGGCCGAAGGTCTTGGTCAGCCCCACGAGGGACAGGCGGCCGCTGTCCTGCGGGGCGGCCTGGCCCCCGGGGCCCGGCTGGGCGCTCGTAGTGGTCGCGCGGGTCATGATGGGCTCCTTTCTGGCCGGGCTCACAGGCCCGTGCGCGCCTGCGACGTCACCGAGGTGTCGCGGACGAGAAGATTGGTCAGGCCGATGACGGTCATGACGATGACGATGAGGATGGTGCAGAAGGCGAAGGCATTGCCGAAGCGCCCGGCGTCGACCTCCGCCAGGATCTGGGAGGTCATGATCTTCGTCCTGGGGGTGGTGATGAAGACGATCGGGGACAGGGTCGTCATCGAGCGGGCGAAGGCGTAGGTCAGGCCCGCGATGAAGGCCGGGCGGATGAGCGGCATCGTCACCCGCATGAAGGTCTGGAGCCCCGAGGCCCCCAGTGAGGTCGAGGCCTCATCGATCGACTTGTCCACCTGCTGGAGGCTGGCGATCCCCGAGCGCTGGCCCGAGGGCATGGAGCGGGCCACGTAGACCATGATGATGGCGATCGCGCCCCCGAAGACCGCGCTGCCCCCGGCCAGGGCCGGCATGAGCATGAGGTTGCCCGTGATCACCGGGCGGTTGAAGGTGATGAGGTAGCCGATGCCCAGGACCGTCCCGGGCACCGCCAGCCCCAGCATCCCCAGGAAGTCCATGAGGCCGGCACTGGCCCGCAGCCGCACCACGACCAGCCAGGCCACCAGCATCCCCAGCACCCCGGCGATCGGCGTGGCCAGGAGGGCCAGGACGGTGGTGTCGATCATGGCGTCGTTGCCGATCCCGGAGAGCACGTACTGGAAGTTCTTCAGCGTCGGGGTGTTGTCCACCCCCAGGATGTTGACGAAGGCCCCCACGATGACGGTGGCGTAGATCGAGACGATGAACAGGGCCAGCAGCCCCGCCGATGCGCCCAGGAGCCCGCGGGGCAGTGGGGAGCGCACCAGGCGCATGCGGCCGGTCGGCTTGCCCGTGACGCTCACCGCCGAGCTGCGCGAGGCCCAGTAGCGCTGGAGCAGGAACACCAGCAGCGCCGGCACCAGCAGCACCAGGGAGTAGGCGCTGCCCGCCGCCGTGTTGTACTCGCCGTTGATGGCGATGTAGGCGCGGGAGGCCAGCACGGTGAAGTCCCCGCCGATGACCAGGGGGTTGGCCAGGTCGGCGATCGCCTCGACGAAGAGCAGCAGGAAGGAGGAGGCGAAGCCGGGGATGAGCATCGGCAGGGTCACGGTGCGGAAGATCGTCCACGGCGAGGCCCCCAGGGAGGCGGCCGCCTCCTCCATGGCCGGGTCCAGGTTGCGCAGCATGCCGAGCATGTTCATGTAGGCCACCGGGAAGAAGGACAGGGACAGCACGAGGGTCAGGCCCGGCAGGCCGTAGATGTTCCACTGCTGGCCCAGGATCTGGGTGGAGACGATGCCGTTGCGGCCGAACAGGGTGATGGAGGCCGTGGCCACCGCGAAGGGGGGTGAGACGATCGGGATGAGGCAGATGAGGTGGAGCAGGCGCTTGCCCGGGATCGCCACGCGCGCCTGGACGTAGGCCAGGAAGAAGCCGACGAGCGTGCCCACCGCGCCGACCACCACTCCCAGGACCACGGTGTTGACGACGATGGCCCGGTTGCTCGCGGAGCGCAGCAGGCTCCCGAGCACGGCCAGGCCGCCCGCGGAGAAGGCCTTGGACAGGATCGTCACCAGGGGCAGGAGCACCAGGAGGACGAGGATCGCCGACACGAGGGCGACGATGCCGATGGTCACCTTGTCCTGGCGGACCCGCGTGGAGCGTGAGGCCCGGCCACGGGCGGGGCCGGCGCCGGCCCCGCCCGGCTCGGATGGCGGCGCGGTCGGCGCAGGTGGCATCGGCGGTGGCGAGGAGGCGCCCGCCGCGGGCAGCGTTGAGGCTGCGGAGGACATGTGAGGACTCCGTTCACAGGTGGTGGGACCGCCAGCAGTGGCGGGTGGGGGCGGGTGGCCGGTGCGGGGGCGGTGATGCCGCGCCGGGGAGGATCGGGCCGGGCCGGTGCCGGCCCGATCCTCCCCGGCGCCGGGCGCGCACACCTGGGGCTGGGCGGCCGGCGCCTCATAGGAGGGGGGGGG
>NZ_JAGFOU010000017.1:0-74676 GCF_017592395.1 Actinomyces bowdenii | reverse complement strand
GGGGGGGGGGGGGGGGGGGGGGGGGGGGGGGGGGGGTGGGGGGGGGGGGGGGGGCGGGGGGGGGGGGGGGGGCCGCCCCCCCCCCCCCCGGCGCCGGGCGCTCACTCCTTGGGCTGGGCGGCGATCTCCTCATCGAAGCGGGCGGTCAGCTCGGGCTTGGCCTGAGCGGCGGCGGCGAAGTCGTAGTCGACCAGTGCCACCTCATCGAGCTTGACCATCTTGTCGCTGGTCTCCGCCTCGGGGTTGGTGGGCACCTGGTAGGAGCCCACTGTCTGGCCGATGTTCTGGGCCTCGGCCGAGATCGCCCAGTCGATGTACTTCTTGGCCGCCTCGGCGTTGGCGGAGTTGGCCACCAGGGCCACGCCGCCGACCTCGTAGCCGGTGCCCTCCTGGGGGAAGGAGACCTCCAGGTCGGACATGCCCTCCTCCTGGTACTTCACGCAGTCGTGGGAGAAGACCAGGCCCACGCCCACCTCGCCGCGCCCGGCGATCTGCCCCGGGGCGGTCCCGGACTTGGTGTACTGCAGGACGTTGTTGTGCAGCTTCTTCATGTAGTCGAAGGCGGGGTCCTCACCGCCCAGGCGCACGTCCTGGGTCCACAGGGTGGTGAAGGCGGTGCCGGAGGTCGAGGGGTGGGCGGTGGAGACCTGCCCCTTGAGGGCGGGGTCGAGCAGGTCCTCCCACGAGTCGGGGGTCTGCACCCCCAGCTTGCCCAGCACCGAGGTGTTGGAGCAGAAGCCCAGGACCCCCACGTACACCCCGGTCCACTGGTGATCGGGGTCCTTGTACTTCTCGGGGATCGACGCCGCGCTGGGGGAGTCGTAGGCCTCGATGAGCCCCTTGGCGGCGGCGGCGCCGTAGCCGTCGACCGGGCCGCCGTGCCAGACGTCGAACTCGGGGCTGTCCTTGGCCGAGTCGAGGCGGGCCACGGTCTCCCCCGAGGACAGGCGCACGTAGGTGGCCGGGATGCCCGTGGCCTCGGTGAAGGACTCGGTCCACTTCTGGCACAGGTCCTCCATGGCTCCGCAGGCGACGGTGATCGACTCGGTCTGCGCCTGGTCGACGGCGCAGCCGGCCAGGGACAGGGCGCTCGCGGTGGTCACGGCGAGCAGGGCGGGCAGCAGCCGCTTCCTCATGGGATTCTCCTTTGAATCGGGTGGGGCCAGGGCGGTAGGAGGTCGCCGACGTCCCACCGGGCCCGCCCATCATCCCCGGGCGGGCGGGCAGCGGGGGTGTCGGAGAGTAACGGTTGGTAACACCTCTGTCACCGTGGCGCATCCATTCGGGGCATGAGGTAGCCCGAGCCCCGCACCGAGTGGATGTAGTCCTGCCCCTCCGCGCCCAGGGCGCGCCGCACCCGGTAGGCCGTCGTCTTGATCATGTCCTTGCCGCCGGTGCGGTCCTGGGTGCCCCACACCTGGTTGAGCAGGTCGCGGTAGGTCACGACCTGCCCGGCGCTGCGGGCCAGGACCTCCAGGAAGCGCGCCTCGGTATCCGGCATGTCCAGTGCCCGGCCGTGCAGGTGCACCCGGTGGGCGGCCGTGTCGATGCTCAGCCCCCCGTTGATCAGGGTCGCCGGCCTGCCTCCCCGCCACCGGCGCACCAGGGCCTGCGCCCGCAGCGTCAGCTCGCGCGGGCTGAAGGGCTTGGTGAGGTAGTCATCGGCCCCCGCCTCCAGGCCGCGGATGCGGTCGGGCTCATCGGACAGGGCCGTGATCATCATGATGGGGACCTCCGAGACCGCCCGGATCCGCTCGGCCACGGCCACCCCGGAGACGGCGGGGATCATGAGGTCCAGGACCACCAGGTCGAAGCGGTGCTGCTTGAAGGCCGACCACGCCTGCGCGCCGTCGGCGGCCGTGACGACGGCGAATCCCGCCGTCTCCAGGGCGAAGCGCATGATCATGAGGATCTGCGGCTCATCGTCGACGACGAGGACCACGGGCGCCCCTGGTGGCTGGACGGTGTCATTCACTGGTGCTCGCCCCCTCGCGATCAGGCTCCCGCCAGGTGCGCGGGAGGGTGAGGTAGATGGTGGTCCCCCTGCGGGAGATGGTATCGACCAGCACTCTGCCGCCGTGCAGCTCGACGATGCGCTGGGTGATCATCATGCCCAGGCCCGTGCCCGGGCGCCGCGAGCCGCCCGTGGCGAAGGGCGTGAACAGCACGGCCCGGTCCTCCTCGCTCATCCCCGTGCCGTCGTCGGAGACGGACACCGAGACGGTCTCCTCGGAGTCGGTGACGCGCACGAGGATGGACACGCCCTCGCCGGCGTGACGGGCGGCATTGTTGACCAGGTTGGTCACGGCCTGGCCCATGAGGCGGGGGTCGACCTGGATGCGCAGCGGCGCCCCGTGGTTGTCCAGGCGGATGGGGGCGGTGTGGACCCGGCGCAGCTGGGCGACGCACCCGCGCACGAGCCGGCGCATCTCGGTCCACTCCAGGTGGAGGTTGAACAGGTCGGACTCCAGGCCGGCCTCGGCCAGCAGGTCCGAGGCCATGTCGATGACCTGGTTGGAGTTCTCCGCGATCGTCTGGACGAAGCGGCGCTGATCGGGGTTGAGGGGGCCGGCGCTCTCGTCGAGCAGCAGCTCGGCGGCGCCGCGCACGACGGTCAGCGGCGTGCGCAGCTCGTGGGACAGCACGCTGGGGCGCCGCGTCCGCTCCTCCTGGAAGGCCCGCAGGCGGCACAGCTCCCCGCGGGTGCGCTGAAGCGCCCGCCGGGCTCGGCCCAGGGCGGCCAGGCTGCCGACGAGGGCCAGGCAGGCGACGGCGGTCG
Source organism: Actinomyces bowdenii (assembly GCF_017592395.1). GTDB lineage: Bacteria > Actinomycetota > Actinomycetes > Actinomycetales > Actinomycetaceae > Actinomyces > Actinomyces bowdenii. The sequence goes on along the minus strand of NZ_JAGFOU010000017.1, from coordinate 71,897 downwards.
CCGCCATCCACCATGTCATCGCTCGCCCCGCTCCCCGGCCGCCACCGGTCCTGTGCGCCCGGAAGCAGGGTACCGCGCCGCCCCTGCTCGCAGGCGCGCGTGCGGGAAGCGGCGCCGGGGCGGGCCGCGCCCCGGCGCGGCGGGCCCTGTTTGCCTCTGCGCCCCGAGCCCGGTAGTCTTCTCACGCTTGTCGAGCGATGGAGATGTCGCATAGTGGCCTAGTGCGCCTCCCTGCTAAGGAGGTTGGGGTGGAAGCCCCTCGGGAGTTCGAATCTCCCCATCTCCGCCATCACCCGTGGCCCCGGGCCATCGGGTCTCATGGCTGCCCGGCCCGCTGATCCACCGGCGGTGCGATGGCCGGCCAGTGCCGCTCCCGTGTTGCGGCCGTGCTTCGGGCAGTGGATGCGCGCACCCGTTCCGCCCATGGCGGAACATCGGGAGTGCCTGGCGCCCTGGGGATTCCGCGGGAGGGGCCGGGATCCCGGGTAGGGGGCAAGGGCCACGGCTGGGGCGCATCGCCGTCGTCGTCCTATCGGGCCCTCATCCGGCTGCGTGCCGCCGAGCCGGCGCCCGTGCGGCTCTCCTTCAACCGGGCGCCACTGCGAGCGGGGCGCATCTGCCCAGGTGGTTGAAGACGGACATGGGAGCGGGCACAATCCGTAGGCAGCGTGTCCGCATACCACGCGTGAAAGGCTCCATCATGTCAGACCGCGACAGCTCGAATGCCGTTCCTGCGGGGGACGCCGCCTCCGCCGGTGCGGAGCAGCAGGACTTCAACGCGCGCACAGTGCTGATCAACAGTGACGTGCTGGGCGCCGCCCGCGCTGAGGCCCAGCAGATGGGAGCGCAGTCCGGGGCGCCCCAGCAGCCCGGTGCCAGCGGCGCGGGCGCACCTGGCGGCCAGCACGCCGCCCCCTCGTGGAGGCCCGAGCCCCCCGCCATGCCCGCGGGCCCGCCGCCGGAGGAGCAGACCCGCGCCTACCCCGTCGACGCCGGGGGCGCCACGGGCCTGCCCCCCGCCCAGCCCCAGGCGCCCTTCCCTGCGGCGGGCCCGGTGCACGGCGGCGCGGGCGCGCCAGCAGCGGGCACCTCGCCCTTCCAGACCAGCCAGCCCGGCCAGCCCGCGGCCGCCCTGGCCTCCCCCGGCCCCGGCGGTGCCGGTGACCCCGGGGCCCAGGGAGGCTCCGGGAGCGGGGCGGGCACCCCCGGCGCCGGCTCGGCCGCGCCCCAGGTCACCCCGTACCACCACCCGAGCCCGGGGCCGGCCTGGCAGGCCGGCAGCCCCGGCGTCGCGCCCAGCGCCCCCGGCGCGCAGAGCGGTCCTGCCGGCGCCCCCGCCCAGGCCGCGCCCGGTGCCGGCGTGACCCCCGCGGCTCAGGCGCCCGCTCAGTCGCCCTGGGTCCAGCAGGGCGCCTCGACGGTGGTCCCCGAGGGCCCCTTCTCGGCCCAGTCGGCCCCCGTGGCGCCCTCCGCCCCGGGAGCCCATGGGCAGGCCGCCGCCGGCCAGGCCATCGGGCATGAGGGCTACGCGGCGCCGGGCGCCCAGGCCGCCGGTTCCCATGCCGCAGCCCCGCAGGCGCCCGCCTCCCCGCACACCCCGGGCGCATCCCAGCCGTGGGGAAGCCGCTCCGAGGGCGAGGTCGGCATGTCCTCCGTCTTCCCCGTGGCCACCGCGCGCGCCGAGGCCGAGCGGGGGCAGCAGGGGGCCTCCCCCCAGGGACCGCAGGCCCCGGTGGCGAGCCAGTGGGACGCCGTGGCCTCCGGCCCCTCCGTGCCGCAGGCCTCACCCGTGGCGCCGGCGGCCCAGCCGGTGGCGCAGGGGGCCTCCCAGCCGGAGGCCTTCCCGGTCCGCACCGAGAGGCAGGAGGGGGGCGAGGACTCCCTGGGAGGCTGGCTCCTCGCGATCCTCCTGGCCGCCCTGCCCGTGGTGGGCTTCTTCTACCTGCTGGTGGTGGCCTTCACCACGGGCAGCTCCCCGACCCGCAGGGCCTGGGCGCGCGCGATGCTCATCTGGATGGTGGTCGGCGCTGTTCTCGGCCTTGTGTCGATCGTGGCTTTCGGCGGGAGTCTGCTGGCCCTCGGCGGCAGCCAGGGCGCTTAACGCGGCGGTGGCCCGCGGTCCTGCCGCCGCGACCCCTCCCCGCCGCCCTGCGACCGTGGAGGGCGGCGGCGGATCCGCGCCCTGGAGCCCGCCGCGGCTTGTGCCCAGGCTCACGGCATTCCGATTTGGCGGAGCGGGGGCCGGCGAGTAACCTTCTGGCTTGTCGGAAGCGACACAGCGCCTGTAGCTCAACGGATAGAGCATCTGACTACGGATCAGAAGGTTGGGGGTTCGAATCCCTTCGGGCGCACCAGCACCCCGTCATCGGCTGTCAAGTCGGAGTCGGGGTGTTTTCCATTCCCGGGGGTGAATTCCCAGGGGCTCGCGGTGCGCGAGTGGGACAATCGCCTCGTGCGAGACATCACCAAGGACACGCAGCTGTGCATCTCCCTGTCGGCCCGCCCCACGAGCATCGGCACTCGATTCCACAACCACCTCTACGAGGCCCTCGGCCTCGACTTCGTCTACAAGGCCTTCACCACCACGGACATCACCGCGGCCATCGCAGGCGTGCGGGGCCTGGGCATCCGGGGATGCGGGGTCTCCATGCCCTGGAAGGAGGAGGTCATCGCCCTGGTCGATGAGATGACGCCCTCGGCCAGCGCCATCGGATCGGTCAACACCATCGTCAATGATGAGGGCCGCCTGGTGGCCTACAACACCGATGTCATCGCCCTCCAGGCCGCCGAGCAGTTCGCCCTGTACACGGGCGTGCGGCCCAGCCCTGAGCAGGTCGCCGAGGCCTCCCGCCTCTCGCGGGCCTGACCCGACCCGGGGCGCGGGACTCCGGGCCCCGCGACACCAGCCCCCACCGCCCTGTCCCGCCCTCGCCAACCTCGGCGGTTGAAGGCACGAGGCGGGAGGGTCAGGAGCTGGCCGACGCGGCCCCCAGGGCCCGGGAGAGGTCCTCCACCAGGTCCTCGGCGTGCTCGATGCCCACGCTCAGGCGCAGCAGCCGATCGGTCAGCCCGTAGGAGGCCCGCAGCTCGGGCGGCACATCGGCATGGGTCTGGACGGCGGGGCAGGTCACCAGGGACTCCACGCCCCCCAGTGACTCGGCGAAGGTGAAGACCCGCACCGACTCCAGGAAGCGGGCGATGTCCACCTGCGGCGCCAGCTCGAAGCTCACCATGCCCGAGTAGCCGGGGTAGAGCACCCGCGTCACCTGCTCACTGCCCTCGAGGAAGCCCACCACGGCCCGGGCATTGGCCTGGTGCCGCTCCATGCGCAGGGCCAGGGTCTTCAGGCCCCGCAGCAGCAGGAAGCAGTCGAAGGGCCCCAGGGCGGCCCCCGTCGTGTTGAGCCGGTAGTTGAGCCGGGCCGCCAGGCCCTCATCGGCGACCACCACCGCCCCGGCCATGACGTCGTTGTGCCCGCCCAGGTACTTGGTGCCCGAGTGCAGCACGGCGTCGGCCCCCAGCGCCAGGGGCCGCTGGATCACCGGTGTGCAGAAGGTGGAGTCCACCACCAGCAGCGCCCCCGCCGCATGGGCCAGGCGGGCGGCCTCGGGCACGGGGATCTCCACCATCATCGGGTTGGTGGGGGTCTCGATGACCACCAGGGCGGCCGGCGAGGCCAGGGCGGCGCGCAGCCCCTCGATCCCGGTGACGAGCTCGACCTCGTAGGCGCCCTCCTCATGGAGCACCTCCAGGTAGCGGAAGGAGCCCCCGTAGAGGTCCTGGAGGGCCACGATCCTGCTGCCGTGCGGCGCCAGGGTCAGCACCGCCAGCTCCAGGGCCGCCATCCCCGAGGACAGGGCGAAGCCCGCCGTCCCGCCCTCCAGCTGGGCCAGGGCGTCCTGGAGGATGTCGCGTGTGGGGTTGGCGGTGCGCGTGTAGTCGTAGCCCGTGGACCGCCCCAGGCCCGGGTGCCCGTAGGCGGTGGACAGGTGGATGGGGGTGGTGATGGCCCCCGTCGCCGGGTCCGTGCCGGTGCCCGCTCGCACCAGGAGCGTCTCCAGGTGGAGGCCCTCGGCGCCCCGGTGCGTGGGGTGGTGGTGGACGGGGAAGGAGCGGCTGGGGCCCGACGGCGCCGCGGGCCCGGCTCCGTGAGCGGCCCCGGCGGGCGCGGTGTGCTGGTCTGCCTCGGGCTTCGTGGTCATGGTCGGCTCCTGACGTTCTCAGGCGGTCGGTGCCGCGCGGGCGGCTGCGCAGGGGGACCCGCGCGCCCGGCGGGCGGGGCAGGGATGAACACGAGCGCGGTGGGGCTCGCGGAGTGCGACGAGCGCGCGGCGCTCGGACTCTGACCGTTACGTGGAGGGCACAGCGACGGCTGGCGCTGTCAGCGCATGCGCATTCGACCCGCGGCCGGGCGCACCATCATCGTGCGGGTGGCAGGCGTCGTGGTCGGCATGTCCCGCACTGTAGCCCTGCGCGGTGCCCACTGCCACCCTCGTCCGCTCTGCGATCACGGCACGGGCAGGGGCGGGGCGCGACGCGGGCCCGCACCCCTCCTGGGAGCGCGGGCCCGCGCCTGTGCTGAGGGCGCCGTGGGATCAGTGACGCCGACGGCGCAGCCGGATCACCACGCCCCCGGCCGCCAGGGCCATGAGGCTCAGGGCCATGAGCCCCACCGCCCCGCTGCCGGTGCCGGGCAGTGCGCCCTCGGCCCGGGTGGACTTCACATGGCTGTTGCCCTGTGAGGCCGCCTCCCACCGGCTGCGCACATCGTCCACCGCGCCCGCGGGCAGGGGGTCCACCGGGCGCTCGCCCGGCTGCGTGGGCACCCGGGGGGCCTGGGTGCCGCTGGAGCCGCCGGAGCCGCTGTCGGGGGCGCTGACGGTGATGGTGACCTCCACCGAGCGGATGACCTGGTGGCCCGCGGCGTCCGTGGCCACGATGCGGACCGTGCTGGCGCCGTCGACCAGGACCGTGCCGGGCAGGAGCGACAGGGAGGTGCCCCCCTCGGCGTCCGCGGCGCCATCGTCGGTGACCGAGTACAGCGCCAGCAGCTTTGCGGCGACCGCCTCCTGGTCTCCCAGCTCACCGGGGGCCACCGTGAGCCGGGCGGCGTCGGGGCCCGTGATGACGGCGGCATCGTCGATCACGAAGCAGCGGATCTGCGTGGTGGTGTTCCCGGCCAGGTCGGTGCTCTCCACCGCCAGCCTGTAGCGGCCCGCTGCGAGGTCCGCGGTCTCGACCGCGGCCTCCAGGCGCGTCCCGGTGCTGGTGGTCCGGCTGCCGTAGGCATCGATGCTGGGCTCTGAGGCCTGCGACCCGTCCGCCTCCGTGGCGGGGTCGGCGGGCGCGCCCCCGGCTGCGGGGGCCTCCCGGCCGTCCTGCGCCGCCGGGGCGGCGGGGGACGGCTCGCCGTCCTGGGCGCCCTCGGGCCGGGAGCCCAGGGATGGTCCCTGGCCCGGGTCCTCGGTGGGCTGGAGGGCGTCCTCCACCTCCATGCGCTCCGAGGTCAGGGCGGTGCGCTTGTCCTCGATGACCCTGCCGTTGAGGCTGACCCGCATCGAGGCCAGGTTCGCATCCTCGGCCCAGGCATTCAAGGAGCGCCCATCGCGGATGGTCTCGTTGGCGCTGACCGTGTCCACGCCCACCGAGGGCGCGGTCGTGTCCACGGTGACGGGGATGAGGCCGATGAGGATGTTCCCGATGGCGTCCACGGAGTACACGCGGATGACATCGCCATCACGCACAGTCAGGACCTGCTCGAAGTCGGCGGAGTTGACCTCGGCGCCGGGGTTGTCCAGGCGCACGAAGTCCGCCGCCGTGGCGTTGTTGAGTGCCAGGTAGTAGCCCCAGCCGTTATCGGAGATCGAGCCGCGGAAGGCCACTGAGCCGTGGTTCGTGTAAAGCGTGCCGCCGGTCAGGAGCGGCTCGGTCATGGTGATCGTCGGCGGCTCGGTGTCCAGGTAGAGGCGGTAGATGTACTGCCAGGCGATCGCGCCCCGCTCATCGCGCACCACCATGCGGTACTCGGTCATGCCGGGGGATACCGGCAGGGGGGCGTCGAAGGATCCGTCGTCCTTGATCTGGGCGATGATCGGCTCATGGGCGGTGATCGTGCCCCCCTCGGCCCGCGAGCCGCGGATGAACTCGATGGAGCCCACCTCGGTGCCGCCGGAGTGGCCGCGCATCGTGAACAGGGACCCGTCCTCACTGAGGCTGGGGTGGGAGTCCTTGATGAGGCAGATGCTGGTGGAGGGGTCGCAGCCCTCGGTCTCCATCGTGGGGGCATGGACGCTCCCGGAGCTCCGTCCCCGGATCGGAAGCTCCTCATCCACCCAGTGGGCCCCATCAGTGGCGGAGATCCAGGTCACGATGCTGCCGGTATCCATGACCGTGTGGGAGAAGCCCCCCTGGTCATCGAGGATCACCTGCTCCCCATTGATCAGGACCTGCAGCTCACCCGCGCTGGCCCGGTCATCCGTGACCGTGCCCGTGAGCCTGGCGGTTCCGTCATCGCGGAAGACGACCTCGCTATCGACCAGGTCCTCTCCGGTGATCGTGATGACAGGGGCCTGCCCGTCGTGGATGACGGTGGCCGAGACCTCCGCGAGCCGGGCGCCCGCGTCGTCATAGGAGCGGATCCTCACCTCCTTCAGGGAGGGGGAGGTGGGAACCGATGCCCAGAACTCGCCCCTGTCCACGGGCGCCTCGCTGCCATTGACCGTCACCCGTGCCGCGCCGCCGCTGGCGAAGCCGTGGATCGACAGGCTGGCTCCACTGGAGCCGACCAGCAGCTCGGCGGGCATGGCCCGGCCATCGATGGTGACGTAGAGGCCCGGTTCGCCGTAGAAGAGGCGCTCGCTGGTCAGGGTCATCCCCCGGTCGACTGCCTCGATGCGCAGGAAGGGAGTGGTGCCGCTGAAGGTCGCCCGGTAGCTGCCGTCCTCCAGCTCAGTGACCTCGGCAGCGGTCTCATCCGCCAGGTAGGCCCGGGGAGCCATGAGAAGGCCGGTGCCCTCATCGGTGGCGGTGAAGCGCACCGAGTTCTCCTCCTGCTCCAGGATGGTGATGGAGGGGGCGATCGTATCGACTGTGAAGGGCAGGTCGACCACCTGCCACGGGCGGTCCTCACCCAGGCGGGCCGAGACGCGATAGGTGTAGTCCCCATCGGGAATGGTGGTGGCCCGTCCCTGCTGCGCGTTCCAGATGCCGCCGTCGAAGGACTGCCCCTTATGGGTGATCAGCCCGTTGCCCTGGGTCGTGACGATGTCCTTGCCGATCTCACGCGAGACGTTCTCATCATTGCCGAGTGTGGCCAGGACGGTGCCTGAGGAGTCGAGGATCTCGTAGGTGATCCGCTCGGCATTGCGCATGAGCAGCAGTCCCGGGAGGACCCCATCCAGATTGCCGTCGTGATTGGGCGACAGTGCCAGGGGCGAGCCGTGATGGGACAGTGGCATCGGGCCCTGGGGGGAGGATCCCAGCAGGCCCGTGGAGTCCCGCGGGGCTCCCTCGGCCCAGGTCCGACCCGGCTCCTGGATGATGCTCTCGGCATCCCAGTCCCCCACGAAGCCCAGGTAGGGCACCGAGAGGTCGGGGTGGGCGCCGTCGGCCTCCAGGCGCAGCCACCCCTCGATGAAATGGGGCGAGGCGGTGCCCGGCGTCAGGGTGAAGGAGACCTCGGCGCTCCCGCCGGCGGGGACGCTCACCGAGGCGGTCGAGGCCGTCAGGGTCTCATCGGAGACCACCGGCGCCGTGGGCTGCCCGGCCTCGTTGGTCTCGGTGAGGACCTGCTGGGCGGGCAGGGTGTACGCGGCCTCGTCCTGGCTGTGGTTGGTCAGCGTCAGGGTCATGGTGGTGGGGCCACCCACCTCTCGCAGGGCGACGGCGGGCCGCCCATCAACGGCGGCGCTCACCGGCGAGGCCAGGGCCCTGTCCACCTGGGCCAGGCCGGCGCCCACCTGGCGGGGCGGGAAGGGGGTGCCTGCCGCATCGGTGGGGATGGCCGCCGTGTTCATCAGGAGCCTGGTGGCCAGGTCGATGCGCTCGGTGCCGCTGAGCCCCGGGTGGCGTTGGGCCAGCGCCTGGTGCATGAGAGCGCTCATGCCCGCGATATTGGGCGCCGCCATGGAGGTCCCGGAGTCGGAGGCGTAGGAGTCCGAGCCCACGGTGGAGTACACCGAGCCGCCGATGCCGGAGATCTCCGGCTTGAAGTCCAGGCCCGGCGTTGTGCCCCAGGAGGAGAAGGAGGAGGGGGCCAGGGAGCTGGGGTTGTCCAGGACCTGCGTCTGGCGGGTCAGGCGGACCGTCTGCCCCGGGTCCTCAGCCAGTGCCCGCCGCAGGGCCAGGCCATCGGCGCGGGTCAGGGAGGCGCCGACGATGCTGTGCTCCCCGACCCCTCCCATGGTCACGTGCCCCGTGCCGCCCTGCTCGGAGTTGAAGACCAGGATGCCGGAGGCGCCGTGATCCAGGGCATGGCGGTACTTCTGGGCGAAGGAGATCTCCCCGCGCTCGACCAGCGCGTAGGCGCCGTTGAGCCGGGCGCCCTGCGCATAATCCGAGGACCGGCCGAGTCCCACGTCGACCAGCGCATGCGCCTCGTCGTCGATGGCACCGGTGGCCAACTCGTAGGTGAAGGCGGTCTGAGACCCGCCCTGCCCCAGGTAGCCGCGCGGGACGGTGATGGCGGAGTTGTCGATGGAGGCCACCGCCAGGGCCGGCCCCTGGGCCGCGGGGGCGTTGATGGTGCCGTCGTCCCATCGGCCCAGGACGTCGTCGCCGACCCCGGTGGTGGAGAAGCTCTGGCCCTCATTGCCCGCGGCCACCACGGTGAGGACCCCGGCCTCGCGCGCCCGGGCGATGGCCTGGTGGGCGCCGTCGGAGGCGTCAGGGATGCCGTTGGTCGAGCCCAGGGACATGTTGATGACATCGGCCCCCAGCTTCACCGAGTCCTCGATGGCCGCGATGATGTCGGAGTCGTTGGCGGTCCGGGAGCGGCTCGGGTCGTTGGAGAAGACCTTCATGGCCAGCAGCTGGGCATTCGGCGCGGCGCCATCGACCCGCCCGGTGGTGGCGAACTCGGACTCAGTGCCCTGCGAGCCGTTGGCCGCCGCGATCCCCGCCACGTGCTGGCCGTGCTGGGAGGAGGTCAGGTCCCTGATCTCGAAGCTCTCATCGGCGTAGTTGTAACCGTTGGGGACCTTGCAGGTGAACAGGCCGCCCTCGGGGTTGATGGCGCTGATCTTGGCGGCCCCGCAGTCATCCAGCCGCAGGTCCGGGTGGGAGGGGTCCACGCCGGAGTCGATGATGGAGATGACGGTCCCGGTGCCATCCGCGCCGTGGTCCTTGAAGGCGGCCGGGACGCCCTCAAGCTCGCGCGCCGTGTGCTCGGTGGCGTAGTAGACCCGCTCGCGCTTGACGGAGGCCACCTCCGGCTCCAGGGCGAGCCCCGCGATGGAGGAGGCCGGCATCGTGGCGCTGAAGCCATTGACCAGGTAGCCGAACTGGTCGCCCACGCTCAGGCCGTGCTTCTGACTCCAGGAGCCCAGCAGGTCGTTCTGAGCGTTCAGGCTCGCGGACTCCTGAGCCTCCGAGGGGCCGGCGGGCTGCTCCTTGAGGGTGACCAGCACCCGCACCTGCTCGGGCGATGCCGGCAGGGCCTGAGCCCTGAGCTCCTCGGCCAGCTCGCGCATGAGCGGGGAGCCGGAGACTGAGGAGGCCGCTGCGGAGGCGGGCGGAGGATCCTCGGCCCGCGGGGACGCGGGGGCGGGGGCTGCTGGGAGGGCCAGTGCGGTGACCAGGGCCGCGGCCGCTAGGGATGCGAACCGCCTGATCAGGGGAGTGGACACGGAATGCTCCTTCGCAACCGCGGCAGCCAGGCGGCCGCGGCGTCATGGGATGGGAGGTGGTTGGGACGTGGCGCCCGGGCGCCACGGGTGCGGGCCGGCCCCGCACCGGCCGGGGGCCAGTGAGGAGGGCCGTGCTGGGGGAGGCCGGGCCCGGTGGCTGGGAGCGCCGCAGGGCCGAGGGGATTGTAACGTTTTATTTCCTGCTCCCCGCACTGGCGCGGGAGGATCGCAGGGGCGTCGACAGGGGCCGGCAGGCCGGTGATTCCCCTCTCTGGCCGTATTGTGCTGGGGGCGCGCCCGGGGGCTCGGGGTTTCCTCACAAGCGCCGTGCAAAACTACGTGGAGAGCATGGGGCCCGCCCGCCTCCTGGGCGCGAGTCTCTCCGGGTCCCTGCGGGGCCAATGATCCCCGTGCTCCGCGCGGCGGTGCCCTCCGGGGGGGCTGGGTGGGGGAGGGGTAAGACTTGACCCTCGGGCCCGCCGTGGCGGGCCCGAGGGTCCAAGCCTCGTGAGGGGCCCTCTGCCACCCGGGTTCCCATGCACCCGGGGAGATGGCCTCCTCCTTCACCGGAGCGGTGGCCCCGGGCTCCCTAAGACCCGGTGCCGGCCTCGGAGACCCGGTCCGTCATCAGGCTCCCCAACCCTCGGGACCGGTTCCGTCCGGTGGTGATCACTATGTAACGCGACCACCCTGGAAGAACCCACCTCCTCGCACTGTGAACCACCTGGGAAATATGGTCCGGCCCGCCCTGCGGCCTCCCGGGAGAAAGCCGGGGGCGCAGGGCCTGCCGGGGCTGCCGGCACAGCCCGTGGCGATGCGCGGGGACGGGCTGCGGAATCCGAGTGGCGCCCGAGCGCTCCGCGGGGAACACTGATGGATGCGGGGCCCCGTAGCGCCCGCGCCTCCTCCATACGCCCCGCATCGACGCCCTCACCGTGCAAGAGCCGTGCAGGAAGGGACTCCAATGGCCTTCACATACACGATGACCCGCACCCTGGAGCACACGATGGCCGACCCCGCCCTGGCCGGCTCCGACGAGCTGCGCGCCTACTGGGTCGATCCCCTCACCCTGGCCTGGCCCCTGTCCCTCCTGCCCTTCGGGATGGCCCGCGAGGACGTCGTCGCCGGCGGAAGGCCGGTCGAGGGCGCCGGCCTGCGCTTCACCCTCGTCACCGCCGCCCAGGGAGGCGCCGCCGTCATCGACGGCGAGGTGTGCGGCGCCGACGGCCTGCCCGCCCCCACCCGAACCCGCCTGCGGGTCAGCGGGGACCTCACCGAGACCATCCGCTCCCGGCACCCCAACCTGGAGGGATATATCGCCCTGAGCCTGGCCGATGCCTCGGGCGCCCCCGGCCTGAGCCCCCAGGGGGTGCGCGAGGCCCTCACCGGGCAGGTGGCCCTCCTCCAGGAGGTGGCCCGCCCGGAGGGCGGCTGGGGCGTGGACGCCTTCACCGGGGTGCAGACCGCCATCGTCCTGGACGCCCTCTACGCGGGCCCGGCCGCCGGGGCGCAGCTGGGTGCCACCTTCGACGGGGAGGCCCCGCGCTTCAGCCTGTGGGCGCCCACCGCCCAGGAGGTGGCCCTGCTGACCTGGGAGACCGGTGACCCCACCGGCTCGGTGCCGCTGGTCGAGGGCCAGGGCCGGCGCACCCCGGCCATCCGCAGCGAGGACGGGTGCTGGGCGGTGGCCAATGAGGACGCCGCCATCACCGCCGGCTGCCAGTACCTGTGGGAGGTCCGCGTCTACGTGCCCTCCACCGGCCGGGTGGAGGTCAACCTCGTCACCGACCCCTACAGCGCGGCACTGACCACCGACTCGGCACGATCCGTCGCCCTCGACCTCACCCTGCCCGAGCTGACCCCCCACCAGTGGGCCACCACCCCCGCCCCCCGCGCCCCCAACGACGCCTCCCGCGCCATCTACGAGCTCCACCTGCGGGACTTCTCCGTCGTCGACGAGCGCGTGCCCGCCCAGATGCGCGGCACCTACCAGGCCTTCACCGTCAGCGACTCCCACGGCATGAGCCACCTGCGCGAGCTCGCCCGGGCGGGCCTGTCCTCCGTCCATCTTCTGCCGACCTTCGACATCGCCACCATCCCCGAGAGCCGTGCCGAGCAGGCCGTCCCCCGGATCCCGGAGGCAGGCCCCGCCTCCACCGAGCAGCAGGCGGCCATCGGCTCGGTGGCCGAGCGCGACGCCTACAACTGGGGCTACGACCCCCTGCACTGGATGGCCCCCGAGGGCTCCTACGCCACCGACGGCCACCAGGACGGCGGCGCCCGGACCTTCCAGTTCCGCCAGATGGTGGGGGCGCTGCATGCGGCCGGGCTGGAGGTGATCCTCGACCAGGTCTACAACCACACCGCCGCCCACGGCCAGGACCCCCTCAGCATCCTGGACCGGGTGGTGCCCGGCTACTACCACCGCCTCGATGCCGTGGGGCGGGTGGCCAACTCGACCTGCTGCTCCAACATCGCCACCGAGAACGCCATGAGCGAGAGGCTCATGATCGACTCGGTGGTCTGGTGGGCCAGGCACTACCGGATCGACGGCTTCCGCTTCGACCTCATGGGCCACCACTCGCGCGCCACCATGGAGCGGGTGCGCGCCGCCCTGGACGCCCTGACCCTGGAGGGAGACGGCGTGGAGGGATCCTCGATCTACCTCTACGGGGAGGGCTGGAACTTCGGGGAGGTGGCCTACAACGCCCTGTTCATCCAGGCCACCCAGGGCCAGCTCGGCGGCACCGGGATCGGGACCTTCAACGACCGCCTGCGCGACGCCGTCCACGGCGGGGGGCCCTTCGACCCCGACCACCGCACCTACCAGGGCTTCGGCACCGGCCTGCTCACCCAGTCCAGCGGGCACGACCCCCGCTCCCGCCAGGAGCAGGCCGCCGACCTGGCCCACCGCACCGACCTGGTCAAGGTGGCCCTGGCCGGCAACCTGCGCGACTTCCGGCTTCCCCTCTCCGACGGCACGGTGCGCCCGGGCGGCGAGCTGGCCTACAACGGCATGGGCGCCGGATACGCCGCCGACCCGCAGGAGAGCGTCAACTACGTCGACGCCCACGACAACGAGACCCTCTACGACCTGCTGGCCCTCAAGCTGCCGCGGGGCCTGCCCATGGCCGACCGGGTGCGCATGAACACCGTCTGCCTGGCCACCACCGCCCTGGGCCAGTCCCCCTCCTTCTGGGCGGCCGGCACCGAGCTGCTGCGCAGCAAGTCCCTGGACCGCGACTCCTACAACTCGGGGGACTGGTTCAACGCCATCGACTACTCCGGCCAGGACAACGGCTTCGGCCGGGGGCTGCCCGCCGCCTCGCGCAACGAGTCGAGCTGGTGGGTCCAGGGCCCGCTGCTGGAGGACGCCCTGCTGCGCCCCGGACCCGAGGACATCGCCGCCGCCAAGGCCCAGGCCATGGACCTGCTGCGGCTGCGCGCCTCCACGCCCCTGTTCTGGCTGGGCGACGCCGAGCTGGTGCGCACCAAGCTGAGCTTCCCCGGCTCCGGGCCGGGGGCGCCCGCGGGCGTCATCACCATGCTCATCGACGACACCCTGGGCCCGGATGCCGACCCCGCCCTCGACGGCGTGCTCGTGGTGATCAACGCCTCGGGCACCTGGGTGGGCCAGACCCTGGTGGAGGTCGCGGGGCGGCGCTTCGCCCTGTCCCGGATCCAGGCCGAGGGGGCCGACGACGTCGTGCGCACCTCCGTCTTCGACCCCGGCTCCGGTGCGGTGGGCGTCCCGGCCCGCACGGCGGCGGTCTTCACCGAGGACAGCGCGCCCCCGCGGTGAGCCCGGGCGGGGCTCACCACGGGGGCGCCGCGCCGGACCCCGAGGGCCTCAGGCGTCCAGCCTGTGCAGGCGGTCGATCGGGGTGGAGACCGCCTCGCGGGCCCGCACGACGGTCTCCTCATCGGGGGCGTCGTAGAAGCACAGGCACTTGACGGTGTCCTCGCGCACGTAGGTGCGCAGGAAGGAGACCTCGGGCACCTGGGCGTACTTCGGGGAGTTCGCCTTCTTGCGGGTCAGGTAGGTCTCCATGTCGATCTCGGCGGGGATGTCCCACTCCACCAGGTAGTCGGCCGAGCCCCGCGCCCGGCGGATGTCCTCGATCTGGGCACCGACCAGGCGGACCTCGTCGGGGCCGGTGATCTCGGCGGTCTCAACCGCCTCCAGGCCCGTGCGCACGGCGGCCCCCAGGGCGGCCGGGTCGCCGTCGAACTCGATGATGCTGAAGACCCGGCCGTGGCCGGCGGTGACCTGGGACTCCAGGACGGAGGCGGATACGGAGGAGGCGGCCTCGGCGATCGCGGCGATCACCGACTGGGCCGCCTCGCGCTGCTCGGCGGCGGGGACGATCTCGAAGAGATGCAGGGACATGGTCATGTGCTCCTTGTCTGCTTGGGGCAGATCGTGGCCCCATCGTAGGAACAAGGTCCCGGTCCTGTCCGGGGCGCCCCACATAGTGGACAGTCGGCCGGGCTACGGCCGTGGCTCCAGGGCGCCGTCGTCGGCCCTGATGACCGGCTGGGCGGCGGCGCGGATCGGGCCCATCGCCGCCAGGCCGATGACCAGGCCCGTCACCGCGAAGGCGGACAGCGCCACGAAGCCCGCCTGTGAGCCCCAGGCGTCCACCACCCTGCCGGTGACCAGGTTGGACACGGCCATGCCCACGACGAACATCGAGCCCAGCAGGGCCATCGCCTCGGTGAGGCGCTGCGGCGGCGTCATGCGGATGAGGAGCTGGTTGACGTTGACGACGGTGGGGGCGTGGGCCAGGCCCGCCAGCAGGAGGATCGCGGCCGTCGCCCACACCCCGCCCACCAGGGGCAGGGCCGCGGAGGCCAGGGCCACCACCGTCAGGCCCGCGTAGAAGCGCCGCATCAGCGAGGAGGCCCAGGTGCGCGCCCCATAGCCCAGCGCCCCGACCATGGAGGCCGCCGAGAAGCAGGCGATGATCGCCCCCGAGGCGCCGGGCCGGCCGATCTCCTTGGTCATGGCGACCACCGAGAGGTTGAGGGCGGCGATGAAGGCCCCGTAGGCCACCAGGATCACCATGAGTCCGAGGAATCCCGGTGACAGCAGGGAGGCGCCGGCGGCGGGGCGCGCTGCGGCGCCGTCCCCGGCCCGCTGCCCGGCCCCCGCCGCGTCACCGCGCCCGCGGCGGCCCGCGGCCGGGGGCTCGATGGTGCTGTCCAGCAGGAAGCCCCAGATGGCCAGGGCGATGGCCGCCATGGCCCCGGCGAAGGGGGACAGGAGCGCCACGCTCACTGCCAGGGTGGTGGCCAGCGGGTTGCCGATGACCCACATGAGCTCCTCGAAGGTGGAGGTCAGCGACAGCGCGGAGTTGAGCCGCCCGGGCTGCGTGCGCAGCACATGGGTCCAGCGCGCCCTCAGCATTGAGGAGAAGGGCACCGAGGTGCCCAGCAGGACGCCGCAGGCCACGATCGCCCACGGGGGCAGGCGCAGGGCCAGGGCGGTGCTCATCAGCGCGATCGCGGTGATCCACAGCAGTGCCACGGGAAGCCCCACGCGCCTCTGCCCGTGGGCGTCCACGAGCCGGCCCACCACGGGGGCGGTGATCGCGGAGGTCAGGGCCATCACCCCGGAGACCACGCCCGCCAGGGTGTAGGAGTGGTAGCTGTCCCGGATGCCGATGAGCAGCCCCATGCCCAGGAGCGGGAAGGGGAGCTGCCCGACGACGCCGAAGACGGCCGAGCGCGCGGCGTGCGGGATCCTCAGCAGGGAGGTGTACATGCTCAGGCCGCTGTCGACTGGCGCGGGACTGCTCATGGCTGCTCTCCTCGGGGCATGGGCGGGGATCGGGCGGGCGGAGGCAGCCATGCTACTCGTCATCGCGGGTGGCCGAGTCCGAAGGTGTTGATGATTACGTACTTACGTAATACCGTAGAGTCCATGAGCGCGGAGGCAGGGGAGACTGGGGAGAACCACTGGGCGGACCTGGAGCGGCGGGTCGCCGCGCTGGAGGAGGCCGTCCGGGGGTGGGGGCGGCCGGGCGGCCCGGGACGCGCCGGGGCGGGGGCGGCGGGCGCCGCGCCGTCGTCGGCCTCAGTGCCCGAGCCCGAGGTGCTCTGGGCCCTCAAGGGCCTGCATGAGCGCGTTGAGGATCCCGGCGCCGTCATGCTGCTGGGCCATGTGCTGCTGCCCAGCGGAACCCGTGCCGAGTGGCAGGAGGGGGCGCTGAGCGCCGAGCTGCTGGAGGCCGAGTGGCAGGACTGCGCCGAGGCGCTGGCCTCCCTGGGGCATCCGGTGCGACTGAGCATCCTGCGGCGCATCCTGGTGACGCCCGCCACCGCCCAGGAGCTGGTGGGGGAAGAGGGGGTGGGCACGAGCGGGCAGGTCTACCACCACCTGCGCCAGCTCACCGCCGCCGGATGGCTGCGCTCGGTGGGCGGTGGGCGCTACGAGGTGCCGGTGGCCCGCGTCATCCCACTGCTGGCCATCATCCTGGGAGCCCGGCGATGAGCGGGCGGGAGGGACTCCTGGGAGGGGCCAGGCGCGGCATCAGCCGGTGGATCACCTGGTGGTACCGTCTTCCGCTGATCGGCGGGCTCGTCCTCGCCGTGGCGCACGGGGCTGGCGCCCCCCTGCCTGAGGGCCTCTTCCTGCCGGCCATCCTGGCGGCTGTTGGCCTGTGCCTCGCCCTGGCCTGCGTTACCCCGCCGGCGAGCAGGAGGCCCCCGGTGGGAGTGGGCGCCCCGGTGCGCGGGACGTGGGTGGCCCTCAACAGCCCTGGGCAGGCGGTCCCCTCCCATGGGACCCGGGCCTACGGTCAGGCCTACGCCGTCGACCTCAGTCAGCCCGACCCGGGTGTCCCCCTGTGCGAGGGCTGGTCCCTGCGGGGCAGGCGACCCGAGGACTCCGCCTGCTTCGGCCAACCGGTCCTGGCCGTGGGGCCCGGGCGCGTCGTCGCGGCGTCGGGATCCCAGCGCGATCACCGATCCCGCAGCACCTGGCCGCTGCTGGTCGGGATGCTGCTCATCGAGGGGACCCTCCGGCAGCTGGCGGGAGTCGGGTGGATCCTCGGCAACCACGTCATCATCGAGCACGAGGGGGAGGAGTCCGGGGGCTGCTACTCCCTCTACGCCCACCTGCGCCAGGGCTCGCTGAGGGTGGGCGTGGGGGAGCGGGTGGAGGAGGGCCAGCAGCTGGCCCAGGTGGGCAGCACGGGCAACTCCTCGCCCCGAGCCCCCGGCTCTTTTCGAGAATTTGCATGAGATCGTACTTTTCCAGCCCCGGAAAACGCCGATCTCATGCAAATTGTCGAAAAGAAGGGGTCAGGCTCCGGTGAGGACCTCGGCCAGGTCGATGACCCCGGTCCGCAGGGCCAGCAGCACCAGCTGGACGCGGTCGCGGCAGCCGGTCTTGGCCAGCAGGTGGCTCACATGCGTCTTGACCGTCGCCATGGACAGCCACTCCCGGTCGCAGATCTCCTGATTGGTCAGCCCCAGGGCGATGAGCGCCAGGATCTCCCGCTCCCGCCCGGTCAGGGCCGCCACCGCCTGCTGCGCCTCAACCGCAGCCTCCTGCTGTCCCACAGCCAGGCCGGCCTGGCCATGGGGAGCCGAGTCCGGATCGCCGACGCCGGTACCCGGGCTGCCGCCCCCTCCCACCTGCCCGGCGCGCACCGCGGTGAGCAGGCGGCGGGTGGGTCCGGGGGAGATGACCGAATCCCCCTGGTGGACGGTGCGCACCGCCGCGATGAGCTCCTGGGGCGGGGTGTTCTTCAGCAGGAATCCCGCCGCGCCGGCCTCGATCGCCCCCAGCACGTAGCCGTCGGTGTCGAAGGTGGTGAGGATGACCACCCGTCCCGGCGCCCCACGGGCCACCAGCTCGCGGGTGGTGGACAGCCCGTCCAGGACCGGCATCTGGACATCCAGCAGCAGCACATCCACCGGGTCGGCGGCATGCCGGCTCAGCGCCTCGCGGCCGTCACCGGCCTGCCAGGCCACCTCCATATCCGGTTGCGCCCCCAGCAGCATCGCCAGGCCCGCGGCGAAGAGCGGCTCATCGTCGGTCAGCCCCAGGCGGATCACGGGCATCGCGCCGGTCATGCCGGGGCCCCGATCAGGCCGCCCCGTCCCGGGCCCGCGGCAGGCCGGGCACTGCTGGATGGCTCTGCGCTCGCGGGCGGGTCGGCGGGCCCGGCCAGGGGCAGGCGCGCCCGCACCTGCCAGCCGCCATCGGGGGTCGGCCCGGCGCTGAGGGCGCCGCCTGCGGCCACCACCCGCTCCCGCATGGCGATGAGGCCGAAGCCGCCCCGCCCGCGGGGGAGCCCCGACTGCTGGGTGCGGCCCGAGGGGCCCTCCCCGTTGCGAGCCCCGGCGCGGGATCCCTCCCCTGCGCCGGGCTCACCCGTCCCGCCGGCTGCCGTGTTGGTCACCGTCAGCCCGGCGCTGTCCCCCGCGACCACCAGCTCGACCCGCACCGCCGCACCGGGAGCATGCCGCAGCGCATTGGTCAGCGATTCCTGCGCCGTCCGCTCCAGCGCCCGCCCGGCCCGCGGAGGTATCGACGGCGCACCGGCCTCACCGGTGTCCAGCCTCAGTCCCACCGGCAGGCCGGCCCTGCGGGCCCGCTGCACCAGGCGCACCAGTGCCTCGACGGCGTCGTCGTCCTCGCCGGCCCCGTTGGCGCCGCCCGCTGCGCCGGTGCCCGACGGCGCGGGGTTCAGGGCGGAGCCGGTCTCGCCCCGACCGGAGGCCTGCCCGCCGCCCTGCCCCGGCAGACCGGCCATCGCATCGGAGGGGGAGGTGCCCTCGGAGCGCAGCATGTCCACCAGGGCGCGCACCTCATCGACCGACTGCCGGGCGGTCTGGCCGATGACCCCCAGGGCGCGATCGGCGGCGCCGGGGTCGGCATTCAGGACCGCCCGCGCCCCCTCGGCCTGCACGGCGATCACTGACAGGGAGTGGCCCAGCAGGTCGTGGACGTCGCGGGCAATGCGCTGGCGCTCCTCGGCCACCGCCAGGCGCCGCTCGGCGTCCTGCTGCGCCTCCAGCACCGCGGCGCGCTCCAGGGCCTGCTCGAATCGGTCCCTGCCGCGCCGCCTCCAGGCCCCCACGAAGGCCGCCAGGGCCACAGCCATCCACGTGCTCACCAGGAGGAGCGGCAGGCGGCCCCACTGGCCGCCGACCAGGTAGAGCCCTCGCAGGATCGCGACCGAGGCCCCCAGGACCGCCCCCGCCAGGAGCGCCCACCGCCAGGGCGGGTCCAGCCGGGACTGCGTGGTCTCCACTGCGATGAGGCCGGAGAGGACCATGAGGACGGACAGGTCGTGGAAGGCGATGAGGTGGACGACCAGGCAGGCGCCGATGAGCAGGACGCCGGCCAGGGGAGCCAGGCGCCGCGCAGCGATCGCCCCGCAGCAGAGGGCCATGAGCACCAGGTAGAGGACGGTGGCCGCCTGTGGGGCGAGGAGGGGCAGCGGCTCGGGGCGATTGGCGAGGGTCGGCCACAGGATGAGCAGCACCAGGATCAGGTCCGGCACGCTCTCGCGCACAGGCGGGCGGGCGGTGCCCTCGGCGGCGCTGCGCGTCTGTCCCCTGGCTGGCATGCCTGACACCGTAGGCCAGTTCCCGCCCTGGGCGCGTCATGCCGGGGTATGAGCGGCAGGGGCCGACGGCGCCGGCATCGGAGGACGGGCCTGCCGCCTCGTCCCCGGCTCCCCGCCTTCCCGCGTTTTTCCCCTTCAAGACGCGGTTTCACCCCCTCTAGACCGGTGATTCTGCGTCTTGAAGGGGAAAAGCGCGGAAGGAGCCTGGGGGGGAGCCCGAGTGAGGGGGAGTGTGCGGAGGGGGAGTGTGCGGAGGGGGTCTCGGGGCCCGGGCCTCTCATGCCCCGGCATGAGGAGGGCGCCCGGTGCCGCGAGAACAAGCAGACCGTGGGCTGATGCGCCCGGTGGCATGCCGCGAGGACTCTGGGGCCATGAGTACAGCGCACGCCTTCCCCGTCAGTGGCCCGGCCATGGCGACGGCCCTCGGCAGCCACCCGGCTCCCCCCGCCCCCGGCCCGGCCCCCGCCCCCGGCCCGGCCCCCGCCGTGCCGACCGCCAACCCGTACGCGGCGGCCGCGGGCACCGCAGCCACGCGGGCCCCCGCCCCCCTCGGCGCCCCATCCCCGACGGCGCCCCATGCCCCCGCCCTCCGCGCCGGAGCCTCACCGACGGCGCCCCACCCCACCCGGGGCCGGGACGAGGCCGTCATCCTCACCCGCGGCCTGACCAAGGCCTTCGGGCCGCGCACGGTGGTCAGCGATCTGAGCCTGGTGGTGCCCCGCGGCACCGTCTACGGCTTCCTGGGGCCCAACGGGTCGGGCAAGTCCACCACCATGAAGATGCTCCTGGGACTGCTGGCCCCCACCCGCGGGGAGATCGAGGTCCTGGGCCGGCCCTTCAACGCCGCTACCCGGCCCGCGATCATGGCCCGCACCGGCTCGATGATCGAGAGCCCGCCCGGCTACGGGCACCTCACCGGGGCGGAGAACATGCGCATCGCCGCCCGCATGCTGGGCCTGAGCGACCGCCAGGTGGACCGTGCGCTGGCCCTGGTGCGATTGAGCGAGCACAAGGACCGCCTCGTGCGCACCTACTCCCTGGGCATGAAGCAGCGCCTGGGGGTGGCCCTGGCCCTCGTGCGCGAGCCCGAGCTGCTCATCCTCGATGAGCCCACCAATGGCCTGGATCCGGCGGGCATCGAGGAGGTGCGCCGCCTGCTGGTGGAGCTGGCCGGTGAAGGGGTCACCGTCATGGTCTCCAGCCACCTGCTGGACGAGATCGACCGCATGGCCTCGGTCCTGGGCATCCTCTCGGGCGGGCGCATGGTCTTCCAGGGCACGCGAGCCCAGCTCATGGAGCGCTCCGTGCCCGACGTCCTCGTGGTCACCCCCACCCCGCGCTCCGTCCTGGACCCGCGGATCCTGGCCGGGCTCGTGCCCGACGGCGCGCCTGGGCCGGGCGCCCCCGGGGGCCAGCAGGACGCCGGGCCCCGGCTCACCCCCGAGGGGGTGCTACTGCCGGGCCTGTCCAACGAGGCCGTCGCCGAGCTCATCGGGCGCCTGGCCGCCGCCGGGGTGGCACTGCACGAGGTGCGGCGCCAGACCCAGAGCCTGGAGGACGTGTTCATGGACCTCACCGGCCGGGGAGGTGTGCTCTGATGGCTGCCACCGCCACGTCCACTGCCGCGTCCACCGCCACTGCCCCGCCGCCTGCGGCGGCCGGCGCGCCTGCGGGCGGGGCCGGGGACCGCCGGGGGCCCGGCCTGCTGACCGCTGTGCGCATCGAGATCGCCAAGATGCGCCGCCTGCGCACCCTGCCGGTGACCCTGGCCCTGGTGGGCGCGAGCGTGGCCATGTGCAGCTCGGCCCTGTTCCCCTCCTCCGCCCGGGCCGGGTTCACCGACCCGGCCGCCCTGCCCTGGGCGGGGCTCCTGCTCAACGCCGCCTTCACCAATGCCATGATCGGGCCGGTGATGGTGGCCGTCCTGGCCAGTCGGCAGACGGAGATCGAGCACTCCGGTGCGGGATGGAACCTGGCGGCCAGCGCCGGCCTGACCCCGGGCGCCCTGTGCCGGGTCAAGGTGGCGGCCCTCGGCCTCGTCATCATCCCGGCCGTGCTCGTCCAGAGCGCCGCACTGGTGCTCCTGGGCAGGGCCGTGGGCATCACGGTGCCGCTCGACGCCGGGCAGTGGGCGGTCTACACGCTCATGCTCATCGGCGTGGATCTGGCCATGTGCGCCCTCCACGTGTGGCTGGCCGCCGTCGTGGACAACCAGTTGATCGGCATGGGGGCGGGGCTCCTGGGCGGATTCGTCGCCTCCTTCATGCTGCTGGCGCCCCCGTGGCTGGCGCGCCTGCTGCCCTGGGGCTACTACGCCGTCATCACCAACGCGCGCTTCGTGCAGGACGGCGAGGACTCCGGCGTCGTCTACTCCCCGGCCCCCGTGGGATGGGTGATGGGCTTCCTGGCCCTGGCCTCCCTCGCCTTCGCCATCGCCACCCGCAGACTCGACCGCATCGAGAGGTGATCACCATGACTGCTCCTGCCGCATCCCCCGCCCCGACCCCGGCCTGCACCCCCGGAGTGATGCCTGCACTGCCCGAGCGGGCCGTCGCGCCGGCGGGCCGGCGCGCGCCCGGCGGCTTCGGGTCGCTCGTCCTTGTGGAGCTTGTCAAGCTCAAGCGCTCGGCGGTGTGGGTGGTGACCGTGCTGCTTCCTCTCATGGCGGTCATCACCGGCTCGGTCAACTACGCGATGAACTCCGAGGCGCTCTCACAGGGCTGGGTCTCCCTGTCCTCGCAGGTCACGCTCTTCTACTCCATGCTCTTCTTCTCCCTGGGGGTGGCGCTGCTGGCCTCGGCCGCCTGGCGGGTGGAGCACCGGGGCACCAGCTGGAACGCCATGCGCACCACCGGCCACAGCCCGGTGGCGGTGGTGCTGTCCAAGACCCTGGCCATCGTGGTGCCGGTGACGGTCATGCAGGCGGTGCTGGTGGTGCTGACCTGGATGGTGGGCATGTGCCTGGGCCTGGGGCCCGCGATCCCCGCGAGCTTCGTGGCCGCCGGCCTGCTGGCCATCGTGGTGAGCCTGCCGCTGGTCGCGCTCCAATCGCTGCTGAGCATGCTCATGCGCTCCTTCGCCGCCCCGGTGGCACTGTGCTTCGGCGGATGCGTGGTGGGCTTCGGGATGCTGGCCAGCCAATCGCCGCTGGTCTACGCCATCCCCCAGGGGGTCATCTCCCGCTGCCTGACCCTGGGCTCCTCCGCCATGAGCAATGCGGGGGGCCTCGAGGCCAGCGGGGTGCTCCCGGTACTGGCCGGCGCGGGGGCGCTGAGCGTGCTGGCCTGGGGCCTTCTGGCGGTGGTGGCCCGCCGCACGGGCGGCGCGCGGGGCTGAGGCCGGGACGGGCCGGAGCACTCCGGGACGGTCTGAGGCGCTGGACCGTCCCGGCCCCGGCACGGGTGGACGGGCAGACCGGAGGCCGGGTGGCCGCCTCCTTGGGGAGGCGGCCACCCGGCCTCATGGGATGGTCATCCGCGGGCCCGCGCCCGCGTGAGACCGCGGTTGCGTCCGATCAGATCCGACGGCGGTGGGACAGCACGGCCGCCCCGCCGACCAGGCCGACGATCGCCACGAGCACTGCGCCCAGGCTGGCGCCGGTGCGCGCCAGGCTGGAGCCGCCGGGCTCGGGGGAGGCCGGGGGAGCGCAGGGGTCAGTGCTCGGGCTGCCGGCCGGGCCGGTCTCGCCCGTCCCCGGGGTTCCCGGGGCGCTCGGGTCGGCCCCCGGCTCCCCCGGGGTGCCCGACGGCGACGGGGCCGGGGTCAGGCAGGTGTGCGATGGGCTCGGGTCGGGCCCGGGCGTGCCCGGGGTGGTGTCCTGCGAGGGAGCCGGTCCGGGCACGGGAGTGGTGCTCGGCGTCCCGCTGGGGCTCGGCTCGGGGCTGGGCGCCGGGGTCGGGGTGGTGCTCGGCGTCCCGCTGGGGCTCGGCTCGGGGCTGGGCGCCGGGGTCGGGGTGGTGCTCGGCGTCCCGCTGGGGCTCGGCTCGGGGCTCGGCTCCGGTGATGGGCTGGGTGTGGGCTTGGGCTCCGTCTTCTCGTAGATGTTGACGAAGTGGGCGATCACCTTGGAGCCCTCGCCGATCTTCACCTCCCATGGCTCGGGCGCGATGAGCGTGTAGCCCTCGACCTGGGCGCTGGCAGTGTCCTCCGTGATCGTGCAGGTGGTGCCCACCGGCAGGGTGAGGCCGGAGTCCACCGCGACGGCGTCGCCCTTGGCCTTGAGGGTCCCCGTGGCCTTGCCGGGATCATCACAGGTGTAGGTGAAGGTGAACTCCTTGTCGCGCAGCGCCTCCAGCGGGTCCGGCTCCGTGGGGGCGGCGGGTTCCGCCGGGGCGGCGGGCTCTCCCGTCACCGGCTCGGGGATCCCATCCAGGACCTGCTTGGCCACGGCGAAGGTCCCGTGGAGCGGGGAGTAGGTGTTGGTGGCCGCCACGGCCACTGAGGCGCCGTCGGTGACGGTGAAGGTCGCGGTGCGTCCCTCGACCTCCTTGCCGTCGACGCGCATCGTCGTGGCCAGGGCGGCGCCCTCCGCGGGTGCGTCGGCCTCGGTGATCGTGCACTCCCCGACGGGGACGTCGCCCACCGACTCGGAGGCTCCCGCTGCGACGCTCAGCGCGCCGCTCACGGTCTCCTCACCGCCCGCATCTCGGCACGTGTAGTCGAAGACGAAGGAGTCCGGGGCCAGGGCGGCGCTGTCACCCGTGACGGTCTTGGTCACCTCGAAGGATCCGACCAGGGGCTTGTAGGCATTGGCCACGGCCACCTGAGCCGTTGCGCCCTTGGCGATGGTGACGGTCTCGCTCGTCGCGCCGTCCACCGTGATGGTGGTGGCCACCGTGTGGCCCTCACGCGCCCTGGTGGCCTCGGACTCGCTGATGACGCAGGTGGTGCCGGCGGGCAGGATCGGGCCCTGCACCGCGGGGCCTCCTGCCGTGACACGCAGGGTGGAGCGCTGAGGGCTGCCGGCCCCGGCGGGCGGGGTGCACACGTAGTCGATCTCGAAGGTGTCCGCGGCGAATCCAGCCGCCCCGCTCACCGTCTTGGTCACCGCGAAGCCGCCGGTGCTGTTGGAGTAGGTGTTGGTCGCGGTCACCGGGACCACCTCGCCGGCCTTGATGGTCACCGAGCCGGTGGACAGGCGGGGCTCCAGGGAGAAGCCGGGCTGGGCCGCGGCGTCGGTGTCCTCAGTGATCTCGCAGACGGCTCCGGCGGTGATCTGGGGGCTGGTGACCACCGTGCCGTCACCCGGGACCTGCAGGTCGCCCTTGGTGCCGTTGTCGCAGGTGTAGGAGAAGGCGAAGGTGGAGCCGGAGAAGTCGCCGTCGCCCTCGACCCGCTTGGTCACCGAGAAGGATCCGGTCGTGGCCGGGGCCTCCTCCACGAGGTTGGTCACCGACACGGCGGTGGAGCGCTGGTCCTGGATCGTCAGCGTGCTGGTGGTGGAGTCGTCGATGATGAGCACCGGCGCGCCCCAGACATGCCCTTGGGGGGTGCTCGAGGCGGTGGCGGGGTCCTCGCTGAGGGTCAGCACGGTCCCGGCGGGGAAGGTCCCGTTGTAGGTGGCGGTCTGGCCCGCCGTCAGCTGCAGGGTGGTGCGGCCACCGGTGCGGGTGCCATTGACCTGGCCGGGGGCGTCCCAGCCCTGGTAGGTATCCGTCGTGGCGCCACCGGGCAGGGTGTAGTCCACGGTCAGCTCGAAGGTGGTTCCGTCGGGGACCAGCCCTGCGCCGGGGCCGCCGAGCAGCTTGGTGGCGCTGAAGCCTCCGAAGCCCGGCTTGAGCTCGACATTGATGTTGAAGGAGCGGACGTAGTAGACGCTGTAGGTGGTCTGGGCGGCGGAGCCCTCCAGAGCGGCGTTGTTGGTGTAGACGACGCCCGGCTGGACCGTGTGGTCGGCAGTGGTCGGCACTGTGGGGTAGTACACGTGGTAGTTGGTGTCCTGCACGAAAGGCCCGGTGATCGTGATGGTGGCACGGTTGCCGTTGATGTCCACGGTCATGTCGTAGTCGCCCATGGCGGTGTTCTGGTCATTGCCCGTGGCGTCAGTGACGGTGCCGAAGATGGAGTTGCGGCCGGCGGAGGTCCCGATGCCCAGCTTCCACTCGCTCTTGTCGGTGGAGTACTCCTGGCCGGGGGAGATCTCATCGGTCAGGGTGATGGTGGAGCGGGTCTGCCCGTCCACGGTCAGGGTGGTCCCCTGCGCCTGCAGCAGCTGCTGGATGCCCGGGGTGCCGAAGGACAGCTCCCAGTCGATGGCCTTGGAGTCGTTGGTGACCCCGAAGGCCCACTTGCGCAGGCGCTCGGGCTCATAGTCGAAGCCGGTATTGTCTGCGATGGAGCCACCAGGAATGGGCACCTGGGTGATGCTGCCATTGGCGTCGATGCCCGCAGTGCCCTGGTCCGTGGCGGAGGCCGCCACCACCAGGGCGGAGCCGCTGCCGTTGAGGGCGGTGAAGCCCTGCGCCTTGATCCTGTCGAGCTCACCGTTGAAGGTGCAGGTGATCTCCTGATCCGCCAGGGCGCACTGGCCGATGCTCACATCCTGACCGCCGTGGGAGACCTTGAGATCCTGGGTGATCTGCTCCCGGTTGCGGAACTGCGCGGGCAGGCCGATGCGGAAGGAGTCCCCCGAGGAGGCGCCTGCATTCCGGGCGTCCCAGTCGAAGGAGAGCCTGACGATGTCATCGACTCGAACGCTGGTGTCCGAGGGGTCGTCCTCGCCGGTGGGCGAGGAGACGACCAGGGACATGTTGGAGATCGTGATCCGCGGATTATTCGCCGCCTGGGCGCTGGAGTGGAAGAAGGCGAGCACTGATGCGCTCAGGGCCAGTAGCACCGCCAGGGCGGATGCTATGGCCTTGCCGCGCGTGCTCGCGGGCGAGGAGAATGGCACGAGGGGGTCCTCTCGATGGGATAGGGATTCGTGGAAAGAACCTGGAGATATCTTGTAGGGATCATCCTGGATGATATGGATTTCCACAGATTGCCAGCACACTAGCAATGCGGTTCTCGGGCGCTCAAGCAGGGAGACCGGATCGTGACGGCTCGAATTGGTCACGAGTGCCCGGGGGCGCGTCCGGCCCGCCGGCACCCGAGGATCCTGCTGCGCATCGCCGAGGGGCCCGCTGCCGCCGGCTCTGCGGAGGCGGTCGCCGAGGTGCTCTGCGCGAGAGGGCTTGACCTGGTCTATACTATCGTATAGCATGCTGGTCATGCGTTCAGTGCCGCCCCCCTGCGCCTCCGACCTCACCGCCGTGGCGCGCATCCGCCGCGCCGCCATCACCTGCTTCGCCCGCGAGGGATTCAGCGTGGGCCTGAGGGCCATCGCGGCCCAGGCGGGCGTCACCGCGGGGCTCATCACCCACCACTTCGGCTCCAAGCAGGGGCTGCGCCGGGCCTGCGATGACGAGGTCCTGAGGATCACCGTCGAGGCGAAGAGGGACTCGGTCTACTTCGGGGGCCCCACCGACCTGCTCGCCCAGATGGCCCGGATCGAGGACTACCTCCCCGCCGCCTCCTATGCCCTGCGCTCCATCCAGGAGGGCGGCGAGCTGGCCGGGCGGCTCATGGAGTCCTTCGTCAGCGAGACCGTGGCCTACATGGACCAGGCCGTCCAGGCCGGGGCCGTGACCCCCTCCCACGACAACGCCGCCCGAGCCCGCTACCTGCTCTACTCCGGATTCGGGGCCATGCTGCTCTTCGCCCGCTACGAGGCCTCCGACCCCTCGGACATCGAGGTGGTCACCCGGGAGTTCGTCGAGCGCTACGGCCCCGTGACCGCCGAGCTCTACGCCCAGCCACTGTTCACCGACCCGGCCCTCTTCGAGGACTACCTCCGGACCGCCCCCGCCGCCAACGCGGCCTTGGCGGCCCAGGGCGAGTCGCAGGCCCGTGATGCCGGGCCCGCGACCGCCCCGGAGCCCACGATGACGCAGGCCACCCAGGCCCAAGCACCCAAGCAAGCACCCCAGGAGGAATCATGACCGCGCCCGCACCGCCCACCATCCCCGCGCACGCCACCCGCCCTCACGGGCCGCCGAGCGACCCCTCAGGCGGGTCGGCCCCCGTCGTCGATGTCCAGGGCCTGGTCAAGGACTTCGGCCGGGGCCGCAGCACCACCCGCGCCCTGGACGGCCTGGACCTGCGCGTCGAGCCCGGACAGGTGGTCGGCTTCCTGGGTCCCAACGGCGCGGGCAAGACCACGACCCTGCGCGTTCTGCTCGGCATGATCCGGGCCGACGGCGGAGACGCCCGCCTCTTCGGCGACGACCCCTGGACCCGGGCCGCCGTGCTCCATCACCGACTGGCCTACGTTCCCGGGGACGTGGCCCTGTGGCCCTCCCTCACCGGTGGCCAGACCCTGGAGGCCCTGGCCTCGCTGCGCCGCCGCCCCGCCGATCAGGGCCGGCAGGTGGCCGGCCGCCGCGCCGAGCTCATCGAGCGCTTCGAGCTGGACCCGGGCAAGAGGATCCGCGCCTACTCCAAGGGCAACCGGCAGAAGGTCGCCCTCATCGCCGCGCTCAGCGAGCCGGTGGAGCTCCTCATCCTCGATGAGCCCACCTCCGGGCTCGACCCCCTCATGGAGGAGGTCTTCACCCAGTGCGTGGCCGAGGCCTCTGAGCGGGGCACGGCCGTCCTGCTCTCCAGCCACATCCTGTCCGAGGTCGAGCGCCTGTGCACCGACGTGACCATCGTCCGCTCGGGGCGCACCGTCGAGCACGGCCCCTTGGAGCGCATCCGCGGCCTGCTGCGCACCCGCATCCGCGCCGTCGTCGAGGCCAGTCCCCAGGCGCTGGGCGCCGTGGCGGGAGTCCACGAGCTGAGCATCGAGCCCGCCGGCCAGCAGCCCCGAGCCGCCCAGGAGGGGCGGGGGTCCCAGGAAGGCCGGAGCGCGCAGGAGGCGCCGGGGCTCCGGGGCGAGGGCGGTCGGGCGCCGCAGCCAGGGTGGAGGATCGAGGCGAGCATCGACTCGGCCCACTACCCCGAGGCCATGCGCGCCCTGGCGGCCCTGGGCGTGCACTCCCTGAGCGCCGCCCCGCCCAGCCTGGAGGAGCTCTTCCTGCGCCACTACACCCAGGAGGGCGCCGCATGAGCACCCAGAGCACCCGGGGCCCGCAGGACCTGCGCAGCCGCCACGGCGGTCAGGGCGCACGGGAGGGGCGGGGCGGACGGCGCGGCGCCGGAGGGGCCCTGCTGACCCCGCTGACCAGGGCCACCCTGCGCCGAGAGCGCCGCAGCATCCTGGGCTGGAGCGCCGGGCAGGCCCTCCTCGCCCTGTACTGCGTCCTCATGCTCGACGCCGCCTACTCCACACCCCAGGAGCGCCAAGCCGCCGCACTGACCTACTCCACCCCTGCCGCCTCCCTGTTCACCGGTCCCGGCTACGGCCTGGACCGCCCCTTCCCGACCTTCGGGGCGCTCTTCGCTGCCCAGGCCCTCGGGTGGCTGGCCCTTGTCCTCGCCCTCATGGGGGTCCTCCGGGCCATCGCCCGCACCCGGGCCGATGAGGACGCCGGCCCCGCAGAGCTGCTCGTCGCGGCGCCGACCCGCCGCGGCGAGAGCGCTCGGGCCGCCCTGATCGCCGCCGCCCTGACCGGCCTGGGCATGGGGGCGCTCAGCGCGATCGCCGCCATGATCGGAGGGCTCCCGCCCGGCCAGAGCATGCTCCTGGGCACGGCCCTGAGCCTGGTGGGCCTCAGTGCCGCAGGAGCGGGCCTGGTGCTGGCCGCCCTGGCGCCCTCGGCGCGCGCCGCCCGCGGGGCGGGACTCATGCTGGTCCTGGCCTGGTTCTCCCTGCGCGGCCTGGGCGACGCCAGCGAGCCGGGCAGTGCCATGTCCCGGGCGTCCTGGCTCAGCCCCATCGGGCTGGCCCAGCAGGCCCGCCTCTACGTGGACCTGCGCTGGGAGCCGCTGGTGGCCCTGGCCGTGATCGCCCTGGCCACCACCGCCGCGGGACTGGCCCTGCACCGCAGGCGCCAGCTCGGGCAGGGCCTGGTGCCGGACCTGGGAGGCGGGCGCCGCCACCGCCGCGGGCCCGCCGGCGCCCACGCCCTGGCGCGGCGCACCACCGCCTCCCAGCGCTGGTGGTGGGGCCTGGGCGGCCTGGCCTTCGGGACCACCTACGGGCTGTTCGCACCCACCATCGAGTCCTCCTTCCAGCAGCTGCTCGCCGACAACCCCTCCATGCAGGCCTTCTTCGGGGGTGAGCTGAGCGTCCAGGTCTATCTCGCGCTCATCGTCGGCTACGGGGGCATCCTGGCCGGTGCCTGCGCCGTCGCCCTCATGGGCGCCGCCGTGGGGGAGGAGTCCTCGGGCCTGAGCGCTGCCGTCCTGGCCCTGCCCGTCTCCCGGGGCGGCTGGCTGCTGGCGCGCTTCCAGGTCCTGGTCCTGGGAGCCCTGACGGTCCTGATCGGGATCGGCGTGGGGCTGGCCGGCAGCGCGCTTCCCGCGCTGTCCGCCCAGGGCTCCCCGGCCGTGGAGGATCCGTGGTGCCTGGCCCTGGGGCTGGCGGCGGGCCTGGCCGCCCAGCTGCCCGCTGCGCTCCTGGCCGGCGCGCTCATGGGGCTGGTGCACGCAGTGGCCCCCCGATGGGCCCGCGCCCTGGGCTGGGGCGCCTACGCCCTGTGGCTGTCGGTGTTCGTGCTGGGGCCCGCGGCCCACGCGCCCCAGTGGCTGCTCAACCTCTCGCCCTGGACCCACCTGCCCTCCCTGCCCGCGGCCGAGGGGGCTGTGCTGGGCGAGGCCCAGGGGTGGGTGGGGCCCGCCGTCTGCCTGGTGCTCGCCCTGCTCCTGGTGGTTGCGGCCGCCGTCGCCGGGAATCGCCGTGACCTGCGGGGCTGAGGAATGCCTCACCTGTGAATCATAAGTAACACCCGGGATGGCACTGGAGGTGTTAAGGTAAGCCCCATGAGTGCTGACACTGTTTCCGCCCCCTCCATCCGACTCGCCTTCACCGCCTCCGCCTCCCTGAGCGACAACCTCCAGCGCGTGCTGGTGGACCTCATCGCCCTGGAGCTGGTGGGCAAGCAGGCCCACTGGAACATCGTGGGTCCCAACTTCCGCGACCTGCACCTCAACCTCGACGAGGTCGTCGACATCGCCCGCGAGGGCGCCGACGAGATCGCCGAGCGCATGCGCGCCATCAACACCACCCCCGACGGCCGCCCCGCCACCGTTGCCGCCGCCACGACCGTGCCCGCCGCCCCCGAGGGCGAGATCCTCACCACCGAGGGCGTGGAGTACATCGTCTCGGCCATCGAGGCCGTCGTGGCCACCCTGCGCGGCGTGGACGAGGACATCGACTCCGAGGACCCCACCTCCTCCGGCATCGTCGAGGACCTCATCGGCAAGCTGGAGCAGCAGGCCTGGTTCATCTCCGCCGAGGTGCGCAAGCCCGTGCGCTGAGCCGGAGGCTGCCGAGCGGGCCCCGCGCAGGGCGCCGATTCGGTGACATCCATGCTCCCCCGGCAGCGGTCATCCGCTGTCGGGGGAGTGCTTTGTCCGAATCCGATGGCCAAGGCCGCGCCCGCCCCGAAGGAGCTGTCGCGCAGCCGCGGAATCCTGCGGTTCTGCGAAGCCCTGGACACGAGAAGCCCCGGACACGATCGGGGCGGCCGCGGGAGGCCGTCCCGGCAAGACCCTGAGAGCGTCATCACACGCCCCTATGATGGCGTCATGACTGAGGCATCCAGAGCCACCCGTCCCGCCTCCCCCTCCTGGATCGACCACTGCCTGTGGTGGCAGGTCTACCCCCTGGGCGCCACCGGCGCCCCCATCCGGCCCGAGCCGGGCCGGCCGCTCACCGATTCCGGCGCCCCCCGCCTGGACCGCCTGGAGCCGTGGCTCGACTACGCCGTCGAGCTGGGCGCCAACGGCCTGGCCCTCGGCCCGATCTTCGCCTCGACCACCCACGGCTACGACACCACCGACCACTTCGCCATCGACCCCCGCCTGGGGGACGACGCGGCCTTCGACCGCCTCGCCTCGGCCTGCCGGGACCGGGGCCTGGCCCTCATGCTCGACGGCGTCCTCAACCACGTGGGCATCGAGCACCCCCTCTTCCGCGCCGCCCGTGGCGGCGGCCCGGAGCGCGGGTGCTTCCGCTTCGATGACCCCGACGGCGATGGCCGGGGCCCCGGCTACGCCACCTTCGAGGGGCACGACTCCCTGGCCGCCCTCAACCATGACTCGGAGGAGGTCGTCGACCTGGCCATCCGCGTCCTCACCCATTGGCTGGACCGGGGCGCCGCCGCCTGGCGCCTGGACGCCGCCTACGCCGTGCCTCCCGCCTTCTGGGCCCGCGTCCTGCCCGCGGTGCGCGAGCGCCACCCCGGGGCCTGGTTCCTGGGGGAGGTCATCCACGGCGACTACCCGGCCTTCGTCAAGGACTCCACGGTGGACAGCGTCACCCAGTACGAGCTGTGGAAGGCGACCTGGAGCTCGCTGGCCGACGTCAACTTCTACGAGCTCGACTGGTGCCTCAAGCGCCACAACGAGATGCTCGACTCCTTCACCCCGGCGACCTTCATCGGCAACCACGATGTCACCCGCATCGCCAGCCGTGTGGGTGGGGCCAAGGCGGCCCTCGCCCTCGTCCTGCTCATGACCGTGGGCGGGGTTCCCACCATCTACTACGGCGACGAGCAGGCCTTCCGCGGGATGAAGACCGAGACGCTCGGCGGCGACGACGAGGTCCGCCCGGCCCTGCCGCAGGTCCCCGAGGACCTGTCCCCGATGGGCGGGTGGATGATGCGCCTCCACCAGGACCTCATCGGGCTGCGCCGCCGCCACCCCTGGCTGGTGCGGGCCCGCACCGAGGCGGCCTCCCTGGACAACCCTCACCTGGCCTACGACGCGGTGGGGCAGGAGGGCCAGCGCCTGCGCGTCAGCCTGTCCCTCGACCCGGTCCCGCGCGCCGAGGTGCACGCCCCCGGCGAGGAGCCCCTCATCGTGGAGCCGCCCCAGTAGTGGGCATGCCCGGGCTGGTGGCCCTGCAGCGCTAGACCTCTATCAGCCTGAGGCCGGGGGCGAGGGCGCGCAGGTCCTGAGGATCGGAGGTCACCACGGCATGCCCCGTCTGCTGGGCCTGCAGCGCCACGTGCGCGTCGACGACGTCGGAGCGCCCGGTTCTGCCGCATAGGAGCCCGACGGCCCGTGCCGTCATGTCATCCAGAGGGATGACCTGCACCGAGGGGTCCGCCAGTAGTCGGGCGGTCCGCGCTTGCCGCGGCCCACCGCGCCACGCCTGGGCCACGACTCCGGCGGGGACATCCAGGGGCAAGGCCTCCTGCATCGCCCGCCGTAGGAGTGCGCGAACCCGGGGGTCGCCGTGCTCCAGTGCGAGCAGAGCCCCGGTATCCAGGGTCAGGCCGTTGACCATGCCGGTGCCGGCGCCGGCTCTGCTCATGACAGGCCTAGTGCCTTGTCGGCCCAGGCCAGGTCGCGGGCGCTGACTTCCCCGAGCTCGCGATCGAGATCGTCCAGGAGCGCCGTCAGGCTCTCCTCCTGCTCGGCGCGCGCCACCGCGGTGCTGATGTACCCCGATACCGATGGTGCCCTGCCCTGCGCGACCGCCCGGCGGATGGAGGCGACCTGCGCGTCCGGGAGGCTCACTGCGATCTTCTGAGTCATACCGGCATGGTACCACTGGTATGACTCTGGTCCTACCCATGGTCCTCGCTGCGGGTGGCGCTGACCTGGTGGGAGTGGTCGAAGCGGCTGTGCGCTCATCGCCGCAGCGCGCTCGCGGCGTCGGCAGCCAGCAGGAACCCCAGGATCCCCATCACCCAGGCCAGGGAGTTGGCCGAGTGCCTGGCGATGAAGGCGTTGATCCGCTCCAGCGCCCTTGGCCCACTGCGACCAGTGACTGCTGAAGGCCCCGGAGTGTCAGGGGCCCGGACCGCGATCGCGGCCCGGGCCCGGTGGGTATGGGGGATGGGGTTGTTCAGTGCCCGATGGTGCTCCGGCTGCGGGCGGTGCCGCTCACGGAGCCCCGGGGCTCAGGCGGTCGGCTCCGGCATGTTCTGGGCGCCCAGGTAGTACACGGCGCCCAGCGGCACGACGAAGATGAAGAAGCCGATGCGCACGAGCCAGGGGTTGATCTTCCACTGCTCGGCGAAGCCGCCGCAGATGCCGAGCCACACCTTGTCCTTGGAACGGGCGGGCCACTGGTAACCGGTGCTGGAGGAGGGGTTCTGCTGTGTCATGACGCGAGTTGTATCCCGTCGGGCCCGGCTGTGTCACGCTCGGGTCTCAGGGCCATTAGTGAGGTTTTCTGAGAGCAAGCACAACGCTTGATGAATATTCCCTGAGTGTCGAGGGGTGGTGTGCGGCTTCCTCGCCGCAGCGCGGTCCCGGGCCCGAAAATATGCGTCCCTACGTGAGAAATGAAGAGCTCCTATCGCTGAGTGAGGAAGATCTCCATACCTGCCCCCTGGGTGCCGGTCAATGGGGAGTTGATGGGTAGTCGACGGATCCGATGTGATGGTCCTGACGGGGCTCCTCCGAGCCTCTACTGGAACCGCGCTCCGCGGGCCGGGTCGGCCAGCCAGTCCAGGGCCGCCCGCATGCGCCCCGGCGTGGAGGCCAGCAGGGGCTCGGGCAGGGCCTCGGGCGCGAACCAGCCGACCTCGGTGGACTCGTCGTCGGCCACATAGGCCCGGGCCGTGCCCCCCACCGGGCGTGCCGCGAAGGTGATGTCCATGAAGGCGCAGCGGTCCCCGTTGGGGAAGGACGTGGGGGCGCCCGCGCTGACACTGGCCACTCCCAGGACCTCGGCCTCAACGCCGGTCTCCTCCAGGCACTCGCGCATGGCCGCCACCGCGGGCTGCTCGCCCGGGTCGGGGATGCCCGAGACCACTGCCCAGTGCCCGGTGTCGGCGCGCCGGCCCAGCAGCACCCTGCCGTCGTCGTCGACGACGACGATGCTCACCCCGGGCAGCCACAGCAGGTCGTGCCCGATCTTGTCTCGCAGGGCCAGGATGAAGTCAGGAGTAGCCACCGCTGAAGTCTAGAAGAGCCGCCGGGGCCCGGCAGCAGGATCGCGTCAGGCGGTCCTGAGCACCTCTACCAGCCAGGGGCAGCGGCGGCGCAGCAGGCGCTCGAAGCGGGTGTGCATGGTGATGACCGCCGCCGGGCAGTCGTGGCAGGCCCCCGCCAGCTCCACCTCCACCACGCCCCCCTGGGCCCCGCGCACCAGGAAGGCCCCGCCGTGACGGCGGGCCAGCTCTCCCACCGGGCCCTCGGCGATCTCCTGGGCGGCGGCCAGCAGCGCCTCATCGGGGCCCAGGGCCCGGGCCGAGGCGACCGGCTCCCACAGCCCTGGCCGGGTCAGCGCCTCGGCCAGGGCCGTGCGCACCCGGGCGCCCTCGCTGCTCCAGCTGCGGCCCTGCCCCAGGAGGGTGAGCACCGCGCCGGCAGTCGCATGGACCGACTCCAGGGTGGCGTCGTCGAGCAGGGCCTGGAGCGGTGGCGGGGCGGTGGCCACCTGCCCGCTGAAGGGCAGGAGCCCGTCGGGCACCACCCACTTGAGGACCGCCGGGTCCGGTGTGGACAGGGGGTGCATGGGCACCGGCGCATCGCCCCCGCCCGCGGCCCGGCCGGCGGGACGACGGCGCATCAGCCTCACAGCAGCGCCGCCACGACGGTGCGCACGAGGGCCGCCATCACCCAGGCGGTGACGAACATGTAGCCGTAGGCGATGAGGGGCCACTTCCACGTCCCGGTCTCACGGCGCATCGCCCCGGCTGTGGCCATGCACTGCAGGGCGTAGACGAAGAAGACGAGGATGGCCGCCAGGGTGGCGGGGTTGAACAGCTGGTCCCCGGCCCGGTTGGTCAGCGTGTCCTCCTGGTAGGTCATGGAGGCCAGCCGGCCCCCCGGCTCGTCGGGGTTCTCGGCGGCGGCGATCTGCCCCAGGGTGGCCACGAAGGTCTCGCGGGCGGCCAGGGAGGACAGGATGGCCACATTGATGCGCCACTCGAAGCCCAGGGGCTCGAAGACCGGCTCCACGGCGCGGCCCAGGCCCGCGGCCCAGGAGCGGTTCATGACATAGGAGGTCTGCTGCGCGGCCAGCAGGGCCTCCAGCTCGGCCGGATCGGTGACCACGGCGCCGTCCTCGCCCACGACGGCGGAGGCGGCGGGGTCCTCCACGGCGGCCGCCACCGCGGCGCACTGGGTGTCGGAGGCGCAGTGCGCCTCGAACTCGGCCTGCGAGCGCATGGGCACATTGAGCAGCACCCACAGGATGATCGTGGTCAGTGTGATGATGGTGCCGGCCTTCTTCAGGAAGCCCTTGCAGGCCTCCCACACCATGAGCGCCACGGTGCGCGGGCGGGGCAGGCGGTAGGGCGGCATCTCCATGTAGAAGGGGAGGAGCACCGAGCCGCGGTCGGTCAGGCGCTTGACCACCCAGGCGGCGAGCATCGCCGAGACCGCTCCCAGCAGGTAGAGGGCGAACATGATGGTGCCCCGGGCGCCGAAGGGGCCGATGCGGGCATCGCCGTCCACGAGCAGGGAGATCATGATGACGTAGACGGGCAGGCGCGCCGAGCAGGTCATCAGGGGTGCCGCGAGCATCGTGGCCAGGCGGTCCTTCGCGCTGGGCAGGGTGCGGGTGGCCATGATGCCGGGGATGGCGCAGGCGAAGGAGGACAGCAGCGCCACGAAGGCCCGCCCCTCCAGGCCCGCCCGGCTCATGACCCGGTCCATGAGGAAGGCTGCTCGGGACATGTACCCCACGCCCTCCATGAGGGCGATGATGAGGAACATGATGACGATCTGGGGCACGAAGGTGAGCACGGAGCCCACGCCTCCGAGGATCCCGTCGGCCAGCAGCCCGGCCAGCAGCGGGTGGGTGGGGTCCAGCCAGCCGTGGACGGCCTCGGCCAGGGCCCCGAAGCCCCCCTCGATGGCGTCCTGGAAGGGCGCCGCCCAGGTGAAGATCGCCTGGAAGAAGGCGTACATGATGGCGAAGAAGACGATGGTCCCCCACAGCGGGTGGAGCAGGATCCGGTCGATCGCCCCGGTGGCCTGGTCAGGGGCGGGGGAGGTGTAGTCGGCGGCGGCCAGGATCGAGTCGGTCCAGGAGGCCAGCTCCCCGGGGTCGGTGGGCGGTGGCACGGGGGTGCGCGGCCATGCGGCCGCCTGCGCCAGGTGCTCGCGCAGCTGGGGGATGCCTATTCCCCGGTGCCCCAGGACCCGCACCGCGGGGATGCCCAGCGCCCGGCCCAGGGCCTCGACATCGAGGCTCCCCTCGCGGCGGGAGAGCTCATCGGTCATGGTCACGGCCAGGCATGTGGGCAGGCCCAGGGCCAGGGCCTCGGCCACGAAGGCCATGCCGCGGCGCAGCGTGGTGGCGTCGACCACGACGATGAGGGCGTCGGGGGTCTCGACGCCCCGGCTGTCGCCGGTCAGGACGTCGCGCACGATCTGCTCGTCGGGGCTGATGGGCTCCAGGGAGTAGGCGCCGGGGAGGTCCTCGATGGTCAGGTCCACCTCGCCGATGCGGCAGGCGCCCAGGGAGCGCGAGACGGTGACGCCGGGGTAGTTGCCGGTCTTGGCGCGCAGGCCGGTCAGCGCGTTGTAGATGGAGGTCTTGCCCGCGTTGGGGGCCCCGGCCAGGGCGATGCGCCTGGCCCCGGCCACCAGGGTGGTGCTGGAGCCCGCGCCGCAGTGGCAGGCGCCCTGAGCCGGGCTGCTGGCGGGCCCGATGCCGCAGTGCTCGGTGCTCATCGCTCCTCCTGCCCACTGCGGCCCGCCGTGGAGGCCCGGCCGGGAGCCCGGTGCGCCGCTGGGCCGGAGTGCCGGCCGCTGCCCGGGGCGGCGGCCGGGTCGGCCACCTGGATGAGGGCGGCATCCCGCTTGCGCAGGCACAGCTCGTAATCGGCGACGAGGAAGACGGTGGGGTCGCCCAGGGGGGCCCGTCGCAGGACCTTGATGGGGCGCCCCGGCATGATGCCGAGGTCCTGCAGCCTGCGGGTCAGATGCCGCTCGGCGGCACTGGGTGCGGCGGGCCCGCTGGGGCCGACGGCGGTGATGATGGCGCGCGAGCCCGGTCTGAGCTCGGACAGGGGGCGGGGCGCGGCCCCCACCGGCGCCTGCGCGTCACGTGCCTGGGTTGAGGTGGTCATGGTGAGCCTCGGTCCTGGATCTATTGGCGACGGGCATGAGCCCTTTCGGTACCTACTAAAGATAGCCTCTCCTGACATGGACTTCGGTCCCTGGGAGGCTCGGCCCCGGTGCGCGATCCCCGGCCGTGCGCCCCCTCAGCGGTGGCGGCCCCGCCGGTGGCGCCACCGATCCCCGTGATGGCGCCACCGGCGGGGGCGGGTCCCGGCCTCGGGCCCCATGGCGGCGGCGACCCGAGGCCGGGCCGGGGTGCGATCCGAGCCGCCGGCCCGGGGCGCGGGGGCGCGCTCGCGGGCTCAATACGCACCTGTGATGTGCGCGAATTCCCTGCGGCTGTGGGGGGCGGGGCACGGGATCGCGTGGTGGAGCGGCGCTCACGCCCCCGGGGCGCCCAGGGCGCGGCGGGCCCGGCGCCGTCCTCCGCCGCGGGTCAGGAGCAGGACGGCCAGGAAGACGAGGCCGTCCACCACGGCCATCATCGAGGAGGTCGCCAGGTCCAGGCGCAGCGCCACCCAGAAGCCCAGCAGCGCTGAGCCGGCGGCCACCGCCAGGCTCAGGGCGATCATCCCCGGCAGGCTGCGCGCCACCAGCAGCGCCGTGGCCGGAGGCACCACCATGAGCGCCACCACCAGGATCGCCCCAGCGGTGCTGAAGGCCACCACCACCGTCAGGGAGACCAGGAGCATGAGCCCCAGGTCCACCCACCGCACCGGCAGCCCCATGGTGCGGGCGGTGACCGGATCGAAGGTGGAGACCTTGAGAACCGGGTAGAACACCGTGAGGTAAGCGGAGGTCAGGGCCAGGACCGCCAGCAGGGACCACATGGTTGAGGGGCCCAGGTCGTAGCGCCCCACCACCAGCCGCCCCGGGGTGAGGGCCAGCAGGTTGAGATCCCCGGTGAGGACCGTGCCCTGGGAGATGTGGACCTTGGACAGGGAGGTCGAGAGCATGATGACCCCCACGGCGAACAGCGCGGGGAAGACCAGGCCCTGATCGGCGTCGCCTCCCACCAGGCCCGAGCCCCGCAGCTGCTCGGCGCCCAGCACCACCATCAGGCCCATGAGGGAGGCCGCCACCACCATCACCGGTGAGCGCGTGGTGCCCGAGATGAGCGCCCCCAGGGCGATCCCCGGGAGCACCGCATGGGACATGGCCTCCACCAGCATCGACTGGTGCCGCAGCACCAGGAGGGCTCCGGGAAGGGCGCAGGTGACCGCGGTGACCACGGCCAGCAGGGCGACGGCGACGACCAGGCTCATCGGTGCGCCTCCCCCGGCGCGGGGGCGGGCGCCGTCGTCGTCGGGCCGGAGCCCTCCCGGGCGGCTGCGACCTCGGCGAGGAGCCGGCGCCGCAGTGCCCGCTGGGCCTGGCGGCGCCGCAGCAGGGAGCGGCGCGGCGCGGCCAGGAGGGACACCGCTAGGACGGCGGCCAGGACCAGGACGATGATCGGCCCGGTGGGGATCGAGCCCAGGCTCACGGCCAGGTAGGAGCCCATGGCCGCGGACAGGGCGCCGATGAGCCCGGCCAGTGCGATCATCGACCACAGGTGGCGGGTCCACTGGCGGGCCGCGGCCGCGGGCATGATCGCGAAGGCCACCATGAGGATGAGTCCCACGGCCTTGATGCCGATGACGATCGCCACGGTCACCGTGCCCAGGAGCAGGGGGCTGAGGGCGCGGTTGGACAGGCCCATCGTGCGGCACAGGACCGGGTCGAAGGTCAGGAGCTTGAACTCCTTCCACAGCAGGGCGGTGACCGCCAGCGCGGTGGCGGCGAAGCCGCTGATGGCTGTGAGATCGGCCCGGGTCAGGGTGGAGGCCGAGCCGAAGACGTAGTCGGCGATCCCGCCGCGCTCGGGCAGGCTGGAGTGGCTGATCGCATTGAGCATGACCACTCCGGAGCCGTAGAACAGGGCCAGGCAGATCGCCATGGCCGCGTCGATGCCCACCCGGGAGGCGCGCGCGATCCAGTTGGCCACGAGCACCGCGGCGGTGGCGGCGATCAGGGCGCCGATCGTGAGCACCAGGACGGAGCGCCCGCCGATCCCCAGCAGCGCAGTGGCGGTGATGAAGGCCGTGGTCACCCCGGCGATGGCGGAGTGGCCGATGACGTCGGAGACCAGGGACTGCTTGTGCAGGTACAGGTAGGAGCCCAGGGCCCCCGCGGTCAGCCCCACCATGGAGGTGCCCAGCAGCATGGTGCGGTAGGTGTAGCTGGACAGGAAGGCCACCGGGTCCACGAGGGCGGGGGCCAGGGAGGCACTCAGGGCGCTCATGAGCGGCCTCCGGTGAGCTCCTCATCCAGCATTCCGTAGGCCCGGTGGACCGCCTCGGTGGTGAAGGCCTCCTCCAGGGGCCCGGTGGCGATCAGATCGCCGTCGGACAGGAGCGTGGCCCACGAGCAGAAGCGGCGCACCGTGGACAGGTCGTGGTGGACGATGACGATGGTCCGGCCCGCCTCGCGCAGCCCGGCCAGCACCTCGACGATGGCCCGCTCCGAGGCGGCGTCCACCCCGGCGAAGGGCTCATCCATGATGAACAGGTCGGGGTCCTGGGCCAGGATCCGGGCCACGAAGGTGCGCTGCTTCTGGCCGCCGGAGAGCTCGGAGATCTGGCGGCCCGCCAGGTCGGCGATGCCCACGGCCTCCAGGGCCTGCTCGACGCCGCGGCGCTCGGCGGCCCCGGGACGGCGGCACCAGCCCAGGCGCCCGTAGGTGCCCATGGTGACGACATCGCGCACGGTGGTGGGGAAGTCCCAGTCCACCTCGGCCGCCTGGGGCATGTAGGCCACGCGCCGCCGGGCGCGGTCCAGCGCCTCGCCGTAGAAGCTCACCGTCCCCGACAGCGCCGGGACCAGCCCCATCGCCGCCTTGACCAGCGTGGACTTGCCCGCGCCGTTGGGGCCGAGGATGGCCATGACCTCTCCGGGTGGCACCGTCAGGCTCACTGATCGCAGGGCGAGGCGGTCGTGGTAGGCCACGCTCAGGGACTCGATCCGGCAGGGGGCGGGCATGTCGTCGTGGGTCGTCATCGTCAGTCGTGGTCGGGGGCGGGGCTCTCGGGTCACCTCGCGGGGGCCAGGGCCTCGGTGATCGTGGTGGCGTTGTACTCGAAGACCCCCAGGTAGGTGTCGGTGGGCGCGGACTCGCCCAGGGAGTCGGCGAACAGCGGCTTGTCGGAGACCTCGACCTGCCACCCCTTGGCGGCCACCGCCTCCTTGAGGTGGTTGATGGCCTCGGGGTTCTTCAGGTTGTCCTGGAAGATGACGGGCACCTTCTTCTCGGCGATGGTGGTGGCCAGCTCATCGATCTGGGCGGCGGAGATCTCCGACTCGGAGGAGACCAGGTCGGTGGCGTGGATCTCGATCTCGAAGGTCTTCCCCAGGTAGTTGAAGGCGTCGTGCCCGGTGATGAGGACGCGGTTCTCCTTGGGGATGGTGTCGAACTGCTTCGCGGCCGCCTCCTTGGCCTCATCGATCCTCTGGTTGTAGTCCTCGGCGTTGGAGGTGTAGGTCGAGGCGTGATCGGGGTCGATCTCGGCGATCTTCCTCGCGCAGGCGGTGACGACGTGCTTCCAGTTGTCGGGGGAGTTCCACACGTGGGGGTCGTGCCCCTCGACCTTGCCGTCCTCCTCCCAGGGCAGCAGGTCGGCCTCGGGGATGGACTCGGCGGCGGCCACCTGCTTGTCGCCCAGGGCCTCGAGCTGGTCGAGCATCTTGTGCTCCATGTCGTGGGAGGTCCACAGGACGACGTCGGCCTCCTCGATCCTCTGCGCGTCCTGCGTGGTCAGCTCCTGGGTGTGGGGGTCGCCGCCGGGGCCCACCAGCACGGTGATCTCGGCCTCGGGGGCGATGTTGGCGGCCGCATCCCCCAGGTACCCGGTGGTGGCCACGATCCTCAGGGGGGCTCCATCCCCCCTGCCGGAGCCGGAGGAGCCCCCCTGGTCGGTGGCGCAGGCGGCCAGGGTCACCCCCAGGGCGGCGGCTGTGGTCAGGATGGCGGCGCGTCTGGTCGGGCGGCAGGACAGCATGGGAACCTCACGGCATCGGAAGGAGCGGTCTGTTAGGTGATCCTAACTTCGACGAGTCTAGATCCTGTGCGTGTGCGCCACAAGCGGGGATGCGCTCGCTTGAAACGCGCGTTCCAGCGCTGGCGTAGCAGGCCGACGGCCTTGATCGAGGTCCTCAGCGGGGCCGGGACATGGCGACGGCGCGGGCCCTGTCCGCCCAGGCGTCGTCGAGGGGCTCGGGGTCCCAGTCCTGCCCGGCGTGCTCCACGGCCCGGGCCAGCAGCCAATCGGCCATGGCGGGGTTCTTGGGCAGCAGGGAGCCGTGCAGATAGGTGCCGATGACGTGGTGGACGCGGGCGCCCTCGGTGGAGTCGGTGCCGTTGTTGCCGTCGCCCACGCGCACGGTCCCCAGGGGCTTCGCCCCCGGGCCCAGGGTAGTCAGGCCCGAGTGGTTCTCATAGCCCACCACCTCGCCGAACTCCCGGGTGCTCAGGGTGATGTTGCCGATGAGGCGCCCCCGTCCCGCCACCGTGTGGGCGTCGATGAGTCCGATCCCGGGGATCTCCCGGCCCTTGCCGGTGGTGAAGCCGCGGCCGAAGAGCTGGTAGAGGCCGCAGATCGCCAGCATGGGGAGCCCGTCGCGGGCCCAATCGCGCAGCTGCGGCCCCACCTCCAGCAGGTCGTCCTTGATGCGGTCCTGCCCGGAGTCCTGGCCCCCGCCGCCCACGAGGAGGTGGACCTCCCCGGGGAGGTCCTGGCCCGGGTCGTAGGAGAGCAGCTCGACGTCGTAGCCGTGGCGCTGGGCCCGGCGCGCCAGCACCAGGGTGTTGCCCCAGTCGCCGTAGATGTTCATGTCCCGCGGGTAGAGCTGGAGGAGGCGCAGCCTCCCGCGCGCGGGGCCGTCGGTGGTGTGCTCGTACAGGGTGCTCATGACATGACCTCCTCGACCTCGGTGAGCCCGCCCAGGATGGAGCGCAGGGAGAGCATGGCCGTGTAGGTGGTGAAGATCCTCATGGGCCGGTCGGCCTCCCGGGCGGCCTGGCGCAGCAGGGCCAGGGCCTTGCGCAGGTCCGGTTCGACGCGGCCGATGGGCACCTCGTCGTAGTCCAGCCGCAGGGCCATGTCCCAGGCCCGCACCCCGGTGACGACGGCGACCCCGCCCTCGCGCAGGGCGGAGAAGTCCACGTCCCACAGCCAGGACATGTCCCGCCCGTCGGCGTACTCGTCATTGATGGCCACCATGACCGCCTCGCCCGCCTGGGCCTGGGCGGCGGCGGAGAGCAGCCCCATGCGGAAGCCCGCGGGGTTCTTGACCAGGGAGAGCTGGACGGGGCGGTCGTCCAGGGTCAGCACCTCCCCGCGGCCGAAGGCCGCCTCGACCCGGCCCAGGGTGCGCAGCAGCCCGGGGAGGTCGGCGCGATCGCCCAGGACCTCCAGGACCACCTCCAGGGCGGCGCAGGCGTTGAGCAGGTTGTGGACCCCGGGGATGGCGAAGTCCACCTCGTGGTCCTGGCCGTCCACGCGCACGGTGGCCCGCTGGCCCTCGATGGCCTCCAGGGTGGTGCGGGGGGCGGGGGCGCCCCCGGCTCCCGGGCCGGCGGCACCTGGCCCGGGAGTCGGGGCGGTGGCCCCGGTGCGCAGGTCGTCGTCGGACAGGAACAGCGAGCGCAGCTGGGCGCCGGCGCCGAAGGCGGCGGTGCGGGCGGTGACGCCCTCGAAGAAGGCGGGGGCGGCCAGGCGGGGGTCATCGGCGTTGACCACGACGACCTCGCGCGTGGCCGCGGCGATCCGGTGCAGCAGGGAGGCGGTGTAGTCGATCTCGCCGAAGCGGTCGAGCTGGTCGCGCATGACATTGAGCAGGAGGCAGGCGCGGGGGCGCACCTGGGCCACGAAGTGGACGGCGTGGGCC
Organism: Actinomyces bowdenii; assembly: GCF_017592395.1. Lineage (GTDB taxonomy): Bacteria > Actinomycetota > Actinomycetes > Actinomycetales > Actinomycetaceae > Actinomyces > Actinomyces bowdenii. The sequence goes on along the minus strand of NZ_JAGFOU010000017.1, from coordinate 28,423 downwards.
TCATCGAGCTCCAGGACCGCGATGTCGGCGTCCAGGCGGCCCGCGGCGTCGACCTCGGTGAGCAGGGAGGCGAGCACCCCTCGCACGAAGTTCGAGCCGGTGCGGTTGGTGAAGACCCTCAGTCCCTGCTCGCGCAGCAGCTGGACGACCATCTTCGTGGTGGTGGTCTTGCCGTTGGTCCCCGAGACCACGACGACGCCGTGGGGCAGCCGGCCCAGCGTGCGCGCCAGGAAGCCGGGATCGGTGCGCTCCATGACCAGTCCGGGGAAGGCGGTGCCGCCGCTGCCGCCACCGCGCAGCCGGGCGGCGAGCCGGGCCGCGTGGCCGAGGGCGACTGTGAGTCGTGAACGCATGGGGCTCCTGTCTGGGCTGGAGGGTCCGCGCCATTCTAGGGCAGAGGGGCCGGCTGCTCCGACGGGGTGCGGGGCCGCCCGGCGGCCGCGCCTCAGCCGTCCTGGGGGACCACGACGAGCAGCGCCTCGGGCTCCACCTCGAGGCTCAGGGTGCTGGTGGTCCCCGCGGGATCGCCGTCGAGCTCGAAGGCCACGGGCTCGGCGGTGCGGATGCTCATCCTCCTGGCCCGGGCCGTGGTGAAGCCCTTCATCTCCTGGCCGGTGAGGATCTGGGCGCCGAGCCGGGCCCAGTCCGCGACCTTGTCGGGGCTGGCCAGGAGCAGGTCGATGTAGCCGTCATCGGGCTCGGCGTCGGGCAGCAGCGTCATGCCCGCGGTGATGGTGCCGACATTGCCCACCAGGGCCATGACGATCTGGTGCTCGGCGGGCTCGTCGTCGTCCAAGGCGACCGTGGCGGTGAAGGGGTCGGGGACGGCGTTCTGGACGGCGGCGACCGCATAGGCCCCGGAGCGGATGACCTTCTTCAGCCCGTCGTCGGTGGAGTCCATGATCTGGGCGTCCAGGCCCAGGCCCGCCATGACCACGAAGCGCTCCTGGCCGCCGTCGTGCTCGCAGCGCACCGCATCGATGGCGCTGGGACTGCCGTGCAGGGCCAGGCGGATGGCGGCGTCGGTGTCCAGGGGGATGGACAGGTTGCGGGCCAGCAGGTTGCCGGTGCCGGCGGGGATGAGGGCCATGGGGGTGCCCGATCCGGCCAGCTCGGCGCTGGCGGCCCGGACCGTGCCGTCGCCACCGGCCACCATCACCAGGTCCGCCCCGGCCTCCAGGGCCCGGCGGGCCATGTCATGCCCGGGATCCTCGGGCGTGGTCTCCAGCCAGATGGCGGGCTCCCACCCGGCTGAGCGCGTCTCGGCCTCGATGCGGCGGCGCAGCAGGGACAGGTCGTCGAACTTGGTGGGGTTGTAGATGAGGGCGGCGCGCTTGCCCTCGCCCTGCGCGGTGCTGGGCCGGTTGACCCAGGCCGCCAGGATCGATTCGATACCCCCGGCCCACAGCGCCAGATTGGCCACCGTGGCCCCCATGAGGAAGCCGCCGATGAGGTCGGAGGGGGCGGCCAGGCCCATGAGCCACTGGCTCACCGCGCTGATGGCCACTGCCGCGTAGCCCACGACGGTCCCGGTCGCGACAATGGCCGAGCCCCGTCGGTGGGCGCGCGCCAGGGTCACCAGCACCCAGGCGGCCAGGGTCATGGCGGTGACGTGGGCCGAGGGGTAGGCGTAGGCCGGGGCGGAGACCGAGTCGGCGAAGACGCTGTCGGGGACGGGGTGGCGCACCCACCAGGCCAGCAGGAGGCGCAGGGGGATGCCGGCCGCGGCGATGGCCAGGGCCAGGCTGAGCCTGCGCATGCGGCGCTTGTAGGAGTAGATGGCCCAGCCGATGATGCTGGCCAGGATGAGCAGGGGGTGGGTCAGCGCGGAGAAGGCCTCGGCGGCCTGGCCCGTGACGGAGCGGAGCCCGACGTCGGGCGCGTGCAGGGCGGCATCCAGTCCCTCCAGCGCCCCGGAGCCCATGAGGAGGGTCCAGGTGGCCAGGGCCAGGGCGAAGGCGAGGGTCAGGTAGGCCTCCACGTGCCTGAGGCGGCCGAGGGGCCTGTCGGGGGATGCGCTGCTGTGCTGCGATGCTGCCATAGTGCTCGCCTTCCGTCGACGCCGTTCAGCCGCCCACCCTACCGGCGGGACCTGTGGGCCGGGCTGATAGGGCTGGCGGCTGGTGGACGGCGCGTGGGGCGGGCGCCCTGCTCGGGTGCCCGCCCCACGCGAGGGGTCGGTCGCGGTAGGCCGCGTGAGCCGGTGGGCCTCAGGGGATCGAGTGGTTGCCCCCGCGGGCCTCAGTGCGCGGAGGACACGACGTTGTCGGAGATCTCCTTGGCCTTCTCGGCGGTGGAGGCGCTGACGAAGATGATGGTGAACTCCTTGTCGGCATTGGGCAGCAGGAGGAGGGAGCCCTTGGCGCTGATCTCGCCCTGGGTCAGGGAGTAGGCGCTGACGACGCCCTTGCCGTTGGCCGTCTGGACCGTCTCGTAGGAGTCCATCGTGGCGGTCTGCTGGGCGAGCAGGGCCTGGACCTCGGCCTCGGAGGGCAGCGTGGTAGTGGGAACGGTCTGCTTGGCGACGTTGAGGTTGGAGCTGAAGCCGCTCTCATCGGGCGTGGAGGCGATGACGAACAGGTCGAGCTGCTCGAGCTGGGTCTTGTAGGTCTCAGGGCTGTTGCCCGTGGCGTCGGAGATCGCCTGGAGCTCCTCGTCGGAGAGCTCGCCGACGTTCCTCCAGTCCTCGGGGACGGCCACGGTGATCCCCGCGGTGGGGGCGGTGACCTCCTTGTGGCCGGCGGGGACCTCCGGGGCCGCCGGTGCCGCGGTGGTCTCCTTGGCGGCTGCGTCCTCCCTGGCGGCCGTGGTCTGGGAGGAGCCGGCGGAGTCCCCCGCGCCGGAGGACGAGGAGGAGTCGGAGGAGCCGCCGCTGGGGGAGGAGCAGCCTGTGAGGGCCAGGGCTCCAGCCAGGGCGACTGCGGCAAGGGTGGTGCGGAAACGGGTGCTCATTCGGGACTCCTGAGGTAGGGCAGGCCTCACCGTTGGTAGGCGGGCGAGACCGGGTGCTGAGGACTGTCTTCTCTCGATGCCGTAGGTCAAGGACCGTCCCAGGGTAACGGGTAGGTCACGATCCGGGGTCGAGTGGCGACGGGGAGTGCGCCCCATGGCGCGGTCGGGTCGAGGTGGAGGTGGCGTGCCGTGCCCAGCACCCACTTTCGACGATTTGCATGAAATCGTCCTTTTCCAGGCCCGGAGAAGTACGATCTCATGCAAATCGTCGAAAGCAGTGGCGGGGGCTCAGAGCGCAACAACCCCCAGCCCGGGCGGACCGTACTGGGGAGGCCATGAACTCGATGGTCGGGGTGGCGGCAGGGGCCTCCGGCAGCGGTGGGCTGGTCGTGATTGGGATAACGTGGAGCCATGCGCATCGAGTGCCGAGTGAGGCTGGACCACCCCCTGGCGGAGGTGGCCGCATGGCACTCGCGGCCCGGCGCGCTGACCCGGCTCACGCCGTCGCTGCTGGCCACCGTGGAGGGGCAGGACCGTGGCGGGATCGAGGCGGGCAGGCGGGTGGGCGCGCGGCTGGGGCCGGCGCTGGCCGGTGGCGCCAGGCCGCGCTGGCTCCTGGAGCATGTGCGCGCCTGGGAGGGCGCCGAGGGCTGCGGCTTCGTTGATGCGCAGGTCAGTGGCCCGTGGCGCCACTGGGAGCACACGCACTCCATGACTCCCGTCGATGGCGGGGCCGCCACCGAGCTGACCGACGTCGTCGAGGTGGAGCCGCCCCGAGGGCTGGGGGCGGGCAGCACTGTCATCGCCCGTCAGATCAAGCGCCTCCTGGCCTACCGGGCCAGGCAGCTGCGCGACGACCTGGACTTCCACGCCCGCTACGCCGGCCGGCCCCGGCTCACGGTGGCCATTGCGGGCGCCTCGGGGCTCATCGGGACCCAGCTCGCCGCCGCCCTGGCCTCCGGGGGCCACCGCGTGGTGCCGATGGTGCGCGCGGCCAGGGCGGGGGAGGGGCGCATCGCATGGGATCCCGCCGCGGGCCGGCTCGACCCGGCTGATCTGGAGGGCGTGGATGCGGTGGTCAACCTGGCGGGCAGGACCATCGGCACGCGGATGACGGCCCGAGCCAGGAGGGAGATCCTCTCCTCGCGCGTCTCCTCCGCGGCCCTCATCGCCCGCGCGGCCGCCGCCTTGGCGGACAGTGGCTCGGGGCCGCGCACCATCGTGCAGGCCAGTGGCATCGGGTACTACGGGGCCCGGCGCCCCGGGGAGATGCTCACGGAGGAGTCCTCCGCGGGCGGGGGCTTCCTGGCGGGCGTGTGCCGGGCCTGGGAGGCCCAGCTGCAGCGCGCCGCTGATGGGGGCGTGCGCACATGCGCGCTGCGCACCGGGATCGTGCTGGCCGAGTCCGGTGGGGCCCTGGCCCCGCAGCTGCCCCTGTTCCTGGTGGGGCTGGGCGGCCGGATCACGGACGCCCGCGCCGCCGTCAGCTGGATCGCGCTGGATGACATGGTGCGCGCCTATATCCACGCCCTTCTGACCCCCGGGCTGGAGGGGGCCGTCAACGCCGTTGCCCCGCACCCGGCGACGGCGGGGGAGCTCGCTGCGACTCTTGGCCGGGTCCTGCGCCGTCCGGCGGTGATCCCGGTGCCCAGGCTCGGCCCGATGGCGGTGCTCGGCGCCCGGGGCGCCGATGAGCTCATCCACACCGATCAGTGGGTCAGCGATGCGCGCCTGCGGGGGAGCGGATTCGAGCCCGCCCATCCTGATCTTGAGGGCGCGCTCAGGCATATCCTTCGGCGGTCCGGTGGCTGCGGGAGGCCGTGAGTCGATCATGCCTGCCCCCGGCTCCTGGGGCTTTTGAGGCGTGGGGCGTGGGGGATCCGGGGCCGCTTCGTCGGGTTCCACTGGCGGGCGGCCTGGCTGCGCTGCGCGTGGTGATGAAAGGGAGCGCTGATGCCTCTTCGCCCGGAGCTCTTCTGCGCGCGTCAATGATGCGGGCGCGTTGAGCCCTTCTCCATGGTGAGCACCTGTGGCGGGCGGCTGCCGACTCGACGTGCACGGGGTGAGAGGATCACCGGTGCCCCAGGATCAGTGGAATCGGGGGTGAGCCTGTATCTGCGCAGGGCCTGCACCGTCCCGGGGCCCTGGCCGCGCAGGCGGTGGCCAAGGAGGTGCTCCGGACTCCGGGGGGCCTGGGGCTTAGCCGGCGATCACGCCGAGCGGGCAGTGCCGGGGGCCGCAGCCCGGCTGATCGGGGCGTGCGGAACAGCATGGTCAAGGCCGTCACCGCCGGAACATGCAACGACCCCAGCCCGGAGAAATCGGACTGGGGTGCGAGTATGAACTCGATGGTCGGGGTGGCGGGATTTGAACCCACGACCTCTTCGTCCCGAACGAAGCGCGCTACCAAACTGCGCCACACCCCGTGTGCAGCACGGCAACTATAGCCGCGAAGAGGCAGGGGAGGGAAATCCCCCTCTGAGTCCTCGGTCACGTCGTCGGCCGGCGCTCCGCCCCCAGCCGTGCGCCGCATCCGGCCCTGCGGCAACCCTGCTGCCACCCTGCGGTCATGGCAGGGTGGTGGGCAACAGGCGCCCGCACCCCGCCCGCCCAGAAGACACGCGAAGGAGCAGCCATGCGCATCGAGGCCGTCATCGGCGACATCACCACCCAGGAGGTCGACGCCGTCGTCAATGCTGCGAACTCCTCCCTCCTGGGAGGCGGGGGAGTGGACGGCGCCATCCACCGCGCCGCCGGGCCCCGGCTGCTGGAGGCCTGCCGGGAGCTGCGCGCCACCGAGCTGCGCGACGGGCTCCCGGTCGGCCGGGCCGTGGCCACCCCCGCCTTCGACCTTCCCGCCCGCTGGGTCATCCACACGGTGGGGCCCAACCGGCATGCGGGCCAGGACGACCCCGCGCTCCTGCGCGCCGCCTTCGACTCCAGCCTCGCGCTGGCCGCCGAGCTGGGCTGCCGCAGCGTCGCCCTGCCCGCAGTGAGCGCGGGCGCCTACGGGTGGGGGCTCCAGGAGGTCGCCCGCATCGCCGTCGCCTCCGCCCGCGCACTGGCCGGGATGACCGGTGAGCCCCGCGGGGGCGGGCAGCCGCATGAGGGCGGCGCTCTCGAGCTCGTCCGCTTCGTGCTGTTCTCCCGCCCCGCCCTCGTGGCCTTCGAGGGGGAGCTGGAGGGGTGATCCCGGGGCAGGGCGCGACCGCCGCGGGTGAGGTCGCGGCCCCGGGCTGATCCGACGCGGCCCGGCGCTCTTAGCCGCCCCTGGTCGCCGTCGAAGGGCGCCCCCGTTGTCGTCGATCGCCGGCGCCGGAGGGAGGGTGGCTTCTAGAGTGGCATGATGATCAGCACAGCCCCCGATCCCGACAGCAGGCCCTCCTCCACCGCCCCCACCCCGATCCTCTCCCGCGACCCGCTGCCCCTGGCCGGGCGCACGGTCCTGGTCACCGGGGTCAGCCGCCGTGTGGGCATCGGGCACGCCATCGCCTGCCGCGCCGCCGACTACGGAGCCAGCCTGGCCATCCACCACTACGCGCCCCACGACGCCGCCCAGGAGTGGGGCGCCGATGACGTCACCGAGGTCCTGGCCTCCATCAGCGGCCACCTCACCGAGGGTGCCAGGCTCACGGCCATCCATGCGGACCTCTCCGAGCCCGGCGAGCCCGACCGGGTCCTGCGCACTGCCGTGGAGGACCACGGCCACCTCGACGCCCTGGTGTGCAACCAGGCGATGAGCTCCCCCGACGGCGCCCTGGGGGAGCTGAGCGAGGAGATCCTCGACCGGCACTGGCGGGTCGATGCCCGCGCCTCCATCCTGCTGGCCCAGGCCTTCGCCGCCCAGCCGGCCTTCGCCGCCGACGCCTCGCCGGGCGGATCCATCGTCTTCCTCACCTCGGGCCAGGCACTGGGGCCGATGCCCGGGGAGGTGGCCTACGCCGCGGCCAAGTCCGCGATCGCCGGGGTCGCCCTGACCATCGCCGACCAGCTCGCCGACGCCCGCATCCGCGTTAACACGGTCAACCCCGGTCCGGTGGACACCGGCTACGTCACACGCGAGATCGTCGAGCAGACCGCGGGCATGTTCCCCTTCGGCCGCTGGGGCGAGCCCGACGACGCCGCGCGCCTCATCACCTGGCTGCTCACCGATGAGGCGCGCTGGATCACCGGCCAGGTCATCAACTCCGAGGGAGGCTTCGCCCGCTGGCGCCGCTAACCCCCACTTTCGACAATTTGCATGAGATCGGCGTTTTCCAGGCCCGGAGAAGTACGATCTCATGCAAATTGTCGAAAGTGGGGAGGGAACTGGTGGTGCAGATGGCTCCCTCCGCTGGGATGGTCCCATTGATGAGGAAGTCGATCATGGCGGCACCGGCGCAACTGCCGGAGGCACCATGTCCGTAGCCCGCGACGGTGAGCAGGTGGCCGTTGTCCAGTTGGTCGGCGAGGCTCTGGGCCCAGGGGTAGAGCGTTCTGGCATCCTCCGCGGCCCCGATGAATCGGGTCTGAGCCCTCGGCGCGGATCTCCTGGGGCGAGGCCTGCGCCCGGGCTCCCAGCCTCGGCAGTAGGCCTCCATGGCGTTCGAGGCGCCGCCGAAGAAGGGGTGGTCGATCCTCTCGGCGGCCGACTGCGCGTCCCAGTCGGAGGCGGGGAGCCTCTTCATGGCGATGGTGATGGCTCGACCACCCGGGTTGTCGTAGTCCAGTGGGACGGCGACCGTCCCGCACTGGAATGGGGTGCCCTCCTTGCGTGTCTGGATCGTCGTCGATCCTCTTGCTGCTGCCTGCCGCAGGCCGGGTCAGTGGCGGGCTGCGGGCTGGCTCGTCCGGCTCATTCCCACTGGTAGGCCCCGCACGGTCCGGATCGTGGCAGGTCGTGGTGCGCATGGACCCGGGCTGTCTTCGGCCTTGGCTGGGACGATTCAGCAGGCCGGCCGGCGCATGCTGGGCTCGCCCGACACAAGAATGTCGGTCCCGGCCTGTGGGAGGCGCTCCACCCGTGAGAGGGGAGGCCAGTGCTCAACCGGGGGCCAGGGGCCAGTGCCTCAGCGCACCCGGAACCGACGACGCCGGGGCCCGCCGCCGTCAAGCCGCGCTGCTGCGGGCTCGTAGGATCGGGCCGTGGTGCCGCCTTCGCGCACTGCCGTGCTGATGCGGCTCCCCACCCCTGACCGTGCATCCCTCCCCATCTCAGGAGCCCCCGTGTTCACCGAGCCCACAGTCCCCCAGGACCTCTTCTCCTTGGAGATGCGCATGGACGCGCCTGTCTTCCAACGGCCCTACGTATGGGGTCAGGAGGAGCAGTGGGCTCCCCTGTGGGAGGACCTGCGCGCCTTGGCCGAGAGCGGCCTCGCCCACCGCGCCACTGGTGCCGACGACGGCCACTTCCTGGGAGCGATCGTCCTTCAGGAGCGCCAGACCGGGTTCTCCGAGATGTCCTCGATGACCATCATCGATGGTCAGCAGCGCCTGACCACCCTGCAGCTTCTCCTCCACGCCCTGGCCGGGGTCCTGCGCGATCATGGGCTGGAGGACCTCGCCCGCCGCGCCGAGCGGCTCACCCGGAACGAGGTGGCTCCCGGCCATTCCCGCCCTGAGGACGCCTTCAAAGTCTGGCCCACGAACAAGGACCGTGATGCCTACAGAGCCGTCCTTGATGCGGCCAGCGCCGACGCGGTTCCCGCCTGGGCCCGCGCCTCGCGCTTCGCCCGCGCCGACCTCTATTTCCGCACGGTCATCAACGACTGGCTCCTCTCATCGCCGCAGGACGCGATGAGCAGTGGCCAGGAGGAGACCTCCCCAGAGCTGGCCGCCCGTGCCACCGCTGTCACCGGCGCCGCCGCGCGCGGGCTGAGAATCGTCTCCATTCGGCTCTCGCCCTGGGAAGACGCCCAGTCCATCTTCGAGACCCTCAACGCCCGCGGCACCCCGCTGACAGCGATGGACCTGGTCAAGAACTTCCTCCTGCAGAGCCTCGACCCGCACTCCCCGTCCACCCAGAGCATCTATGAGCGCCACTGGGGGCACTTCGAGACGGAGTTCTGGCAGCAGCGCAGCGGATTCGGAGAGACCCAGCAGCCCCGCTCGGTGGCTTTCCTCAACTGGTGGCTGACCGCCCGCACCGGAGCTGTTGTGCCCGCCCGCACCACTTTCGCGGCCTTCAAGCGCTACACCCACAGCCAGGGTCGCGGCCAGATGGCGGTGCTGGCTGACCTCTCTGCCGCGGCACTGCGCTACCAGCGGCTTAATGAGGCCTCCAGCGCTCCGCACGGAGAGCTCGATGCCCTCGGCATGCTCCACTACAGGGCGGAGGCGTTGGGTCTGGACGTGCTCAAACCGCTCATGGTCTGGCTCCTGGAGCCATCCCAGCAGGACGTGCCCGGGGAGCAGCGCCGTCGGCTCATCGCCGCCGTCGAGAGCTGGGTGGTGCGCCGATCCCTGCTGAGGAAGCCCTCCACGGGCCTCAACCGCTTCGTCGTCGAGCAGCTCATGCGCGCGGTGGCGGCTGACCCCGCACGGATGGGGGAGCGGTGCGAGGCCCTTCTGGCTGCCCAGACCTCCCCCGTCTCCTACTGGCCTGATGATGAGGAGATCAGAGAGGCCCTCCTCCACGAGCCCGTCTACCGCAGTCTCATCCGGGGCCGGGTCCGGATGATCCTCGAGGCCGTCGAGGACCACCACCGCGGCTACCCCGACGGCCACCGCAGGTCCGAGGAGCCGATCGTCAGGGGCGCCTGCACCGTTGAGCACCTCATGCCTCAGCAGTGGCGCACCAACTGGGCCGACAGTGCCGACGACGGTGCTGAGGAGGACGCGGCCGCGCGCCGTGACAGGCTCCTGCACACCCTGGGGAACCTCACCCTGGTGACCCAGAGGCTCAACTCCTCCCTGTCCAATTCCTCGTGGGAGTCCAAGCGCAAGGCCCTGGAAGCGACGACCAGTCTGCTCATCACCAGGGCGGTCACCACCGGTCACCCTCAGGAGTGGGGTGATGACGATATTCGCAGGCGCACCGCTGACATGATCGAGGACATCCTCTCGATCTGGGTCGCGCCGGTGCGGCCGAGCGGCTGGGCGGTGGAGGCGCCTGCCTCCAGGAGCCGCGCCGGGGCCATCGGGGATGAGTGGAATGGTCGTGACTGGTACGTGGCCTTCGGCGAGACGGGCGGGTCGCGGCGCTGGGCTGATGCCATGCGGTTCGGCTTCGTCTCAGGAGGCGGGGGCGCCTGGTACTCGCGGACCTTGCGCCGGCTTCCGGTGGGTGCTCGCGTATTCGTCTGCGTGCCCGGCCGCGGTTATGTCGGCGTGGGCACCGTTGAGGGGGAGGCCCGGCGCTTCGACGAGGCAGTGGTGGACTGCGACGGTGCTGGGAGACTCCTTCAGGACCTGCCGCTGGAGGGCGGCTACTGCCACGAAGGGGATGAGTCCGACGACCTGGCCGAATGGGTGGTGCCCGTGCGGTGGGAGCACGCGGTTGCACTGTCAGAGGCCGTCTGGCGGCCGGGGATGTTCGCCAATCAGAACACGGCCACGAGACTGCGCCATCAGGTCACGGTCGAGACGGTCCTGCACGCCTTCGGCCTCGGCTGAGGGGCTTGCCGTCGCCGAGTGCGCCGTTGACGATGCTGCTCGCTGAAGCATCGCCGACTCCCCGCGTGCCGACTGCCCCGAGGCAACGGCCAGGCGCGCTGGATCACCGGCCAGGTCATCAACTCCGAGGGGGGCTTCGCCCGCTGGCGCCGCAACCCCCACTTTCGACAATTTGCATGAGATCGTACTTCTCCGGGCCTGGAAAACGCCGATCTCATGCAAATTGTCGAAAGTGGGGAGGGCGCGGGGAGGTCTCGAGCATGGGCGCCGGCCAGCGGCTGTCGTCCCAACACGCCGATCACAAGTGATCTAAGTCACGCGCACGGGTCTGCTGAGTCGCCTCGGGGCTTGAGGGTGTCCGCGGGATTGTGCGGGAAGGCGTTGCCTATCGGGACGAAGGTCCCTCTCTATATACAACATGTTGTGGTCGCTTGGAATATTCACCCCTAGATGATGTGTTTCATCAGTGTCATTGAGGAGTAGGCTCGGCCCCGGTGCCGCCGCCCGGGTCGCTCCCGGACGGCAGCGGCGGCACCCGCCGGGCCCGGCCGCCACGCGGCAAGCCGGGGCCCGACGCCGCCGCGAGAAACCCGACCGGATCCTGACCACCGGAGAGAGCCGTGCTTGACCACACCCCCGACGCCGCCACCGCCCCCTCGCCCGCCGACCGCGCTCGCCCCCGCCCCACGGTGACGAGCGCGGGGGCCCGGCCCGCGCTCGCCCCCGCTCCTCACGACGGGCTCGTCGCCCAGGGCTCGGCCGACTCCGCCGTCGCCCGCGGCCAGCGCCCCATGGTCGACGCCGTGGCCACCATCACCGAGTACCTGGACCGCTCCGACTGGCGCGTCAACGCCAACGCCAACCAGGGCTACTCCCTGGGCGGGATGATGCTCAACACCTCCGGCAAGGTCATCGCCAACTACTGGCTCTCCCAGGTCTACCCCGCCGAGGCCGGCCGGGCCCACCGCGACGCCGACCTCCACATCCACGACCTGGACATGTTCGCCGGCTACTGCGCCGGCTGGTCCCTCAAGGACCTCCTGGTCCAGGGATTCAACGGCGTCCCCGGCGCCATCGCCGCCGGCCCCGCCAAGCACTTCTCCTCCGCCGTCGGCCAGATCGTCAACTTCCTGGGCACTCTCCAGAACGAGTGGGCCGGCGCGCAGGCCTTCTCCTCCTTCGATACCTACATGGCGCCCTTCGTCCGCCTGGACGACATGACCTACGACCAGGTCAAGCAGTGCATGCAGGAGCTCATCTTCAATCTCAACGTCCCCAGCCGCTGGGGCACCCAGACCCCCTTCACCAACCTCACCTTCGACCTGACCTGCCCCGCCGATCTGGCCGACGAGCACCCCCTCATCGGCGACGAGCTCTGCGACTTCGCCTACGGCGACCTCCAGGCCGAGATGGACCTCATCAACCGTGCCTTCATGGAGGTCATGACCGACGGCGACGCCGACGGGCGCGTCTTCACCTTCCCCATCCCCACCTACAACATCACCAAGGACTTCGACTGGGATGCCCCCAACACCGAGCTCCTGTTCGCCATGACCGCCAAGTACGGCCTGCCCTACTTCCAGAACTTCATCAACTCCGAGCTCGACCCCGGCATGATCCGCTCCATGTGCTGCCGCCTCCAGCTCGACCTGCGCGAGCTGCTCAAGCGCGGCAACGGCCTGTTCGGCTCGGCGGAGCAGACCGGCAGCGTCGGCGTGGTCACCATCAACATGGCCCGCCTGGGCTACCTGCACCCCGACGACGAGGCCGGGCTCATCACCGCCCTCGACCGGCTCCTGGCCATCGGCCGCGACACCCTGGAGCTCAAGCGCGAGGTCATCGGCCACCACATCGAGGCCGGGCTCTTCCCCTTCACCAAGCGCTATCTGGGCTCCCTGGACAACCACTTCTCCACCCTGGGCGTCAACGGCATGAACGAGATGGTCCGCAACTTCACCCGGAACCACGACGACGGCGGCTACGACCTGACCGACCCGCGCGGCCACGCCATGTGCGTGCGGATCCTCGACCACGTGCGCGCGCGCATGGTGGCCTTCCAGGAGGACACCGGCCACCTCTACAACCTGGAGGCCACCCCCGCCGAGGGCACCACCTACCGCTTCGCCAAGGAGGATCGCGCCCGCTACCCCGGCATCATCCAGGCCGGCACCGAGGTCAACCCCTACTACACCAACTCCTCCCAGCTGCCCGTGGGCCACACCGATGACCCTTTCGAGGCCCAGGAGATGCAGGAGGAGCTCCAGACCAAGTACACCGGCGGCACCGTCCTGCACCTCTACATGAACGAGCGCATCTCCTCGGCCAAGGCCTGCAAGGAGCTCGTGCGCCGGTCCCTGACGGCCTTCCGCACCCCCTACATCACCGTCACCCCCACCTTCTCCATCTGCCCCACCCACGGCTACCTGGCCGGGGAGCACGCCACCTGCGAGAAGTGCGCCGCCCTGCGCCCCGGCGCCGAGCCGGTCGAGTGCGAGGTGTGGACCCGGGTCATGGGCTACTTCCGCCCCGTGCGCTCCTTCAACATCGGCAAGAAGGGCGAGTACGCCGAGCGCCGGATGTTCACCGAGGACGCCGCGCACGGCCACGGCCCGGCGGTCTCCCGATTGGCCGCCGTCGGATGAGATGCTGAGAGCCCATGACGACGAATCGCGCGCTCGCGGGAGCGCACCGCACAGGCACACGGGCCGGGGGAGCGGGTGGTCCTGAGGAGGGCTCCTCCCTCCGCACCCGCCTGCGCCGCTCCGAGGCCGTCGGGCTCGGGGGCGACGACGGGGCCCGGTCCGCCCGGTCCCGGCCCGGGGCTCTCGGGGAGCCCGAGGGGCCGGCAGGCGGTGGCCCGTCCCAGGCGCTCCAGTCCGCTGGGGCGCCGCCCAGGGGCGCGCGGCCCGGGGACGAGCAGCCCGGAGACGTGCGGGCCGGCGGGGAGCGGCCCCTGGGCCCGGGCGGCGCCGCCCAGGCCCAGGGCGGGCCGCTGGGGCTGGACGGCGCGCCGCAGCCCTTCCACCCCGCCGGGGGCGCCCCCTCCGCGCACTGCCCCGCCTCCGAGCTCGCCATCGCGGGGCTGGTGCCTCTGTCCACCGTCGACTGGCCCGGGCGCCTGAGCGCCACGGTCTTCACCCAGGGCTGCCCCTGGAACTGCCACTACTGCCACAACCAGGACCTCATCCCCATCCGGGTGCCGAGCAAGGTCAGCTGGCGGGAGGTGCGCGACCTGCTCTCACGGCGCCGGGGCCTGCTCGATGCCGTGGTCTTCACCGGCGGGGAGGCGCTGCGCCAGCACGCCTGCGCCGCCGCGGCGGCCGAGGCCAGGGCTCTGGGCTTCGAGGTCGGGCTGCACACGGCCGGGGCCTACCCGCGGAGGCTGACCGATCTGGTCGCGGCCGGGCTCGTGGACTGGGTGGGCCTGGACGTCAAGGCCCTGCCCGAGCACTACCCGCAGGTGGTGGGCCGCCCCCGCACCGGGCGCAAGGCCTGGGACTGCCTGGAGATGCTGGTGGAGGCGGCCGGGCGCGGCGGGCCGGACTTCGAGGTGCGCACCACGGTGGCCCCCGGGGACGTGACGGCCGAGGACGCCTATGAGGTGGCTCGGCGCGTGCACGCGGCGGGGGCTCGCACCTACGCCCTCCAGCAGGCCAGGTCCGAGGGGGCGCGGGCGGATTTCATCGCCGTGGCCCCGGGCTGGGACGCCGCCTGCGAGCGCCTGGCCGCCCGCATCGAGGCCCTGGGCTGGGATGCCTTCACCTACCGGCCCGCCTCCTGAGGCCGGGGTGCCCGGATCGATGGCGGAGTCCCGACGGAGGGCGCCGGTGGAGGGTCCCGGGTGAGGGGCCGGGGTCACTGAGAGGAGGATCCAGCCCGCCGCCCGGACCAGCGGCATCGACGCCGTCGACCCGCTGGCCCGAGGGGCCCGGGCGGGAGCGCGGCGCTGCAACGGGCCTCACGTGTTGGCCAGGAAAGTGGAGGCGTTGTTGAGGATGTGAATGCCCGCCGGCAGGAGGAGGTTGCGGCGCGAGCGCAGGAACAGGATCCCCATGGCGAGCCCGAAGCACATGTGGGGGATGATGCCGATCCACTCCGAGGGCTGCAGCGAGCTCATGTGCAGCATGCCGAACAGTATCCCGGAGACCACCACCCCCACCCAGGATCGGGTGCGATCCCCGATGAGGGGGATGAGGAACTGCCGGAAGAACAGCTCCTCGACGAAGGGCCCCATCACCCCCAGGACCGCGACGACGACAGGCCGCGGGTAGGCCCCCAGGATCCGGCTGATGCTCGTGTCATTGCCCAGATCCTGCGCGCCGCCGGGCACCACTCCCGCCAGCCACCCTGCGATCAGCGACCCCACCGCCTCCAGGGCGAGGAGGATGGCGACCCCCAGTGCGAGCGTCCCCAGCGCCCTCAGCGGGTGGGCCCCGATCCGCCTCGCCCCGGTCAGCAGCTCCGAGTTCCAGGCGCACACCCCGATGGCGAACAGCAGGGCGTAGGCCGCCATCATGGGGCCGTGGCGCTGCCCCTCGGCCAGCACGAGCCTGCCCAGGCCCAGGGGGACGATGCAGACGTAGGCCACGGCGAACACTCTGCGGAGCACCCGTGCGGCCCGCGGGGCGCCCGCCGGATCGGCCACCGCGGTCGGGCCGCCGGCGGGTCCGCGCTTGGACGACGATGGGGCTGCGGGCGCTCCGGCTCTGGTGGATCGGGAGAAGCGGAAGGATGTCATGCCCGGAGCATGAACGAGGGAGGCGCCGGGGCGAAGGGACCGCGGGAGGATCCGCGCCGGGGTGATCGGGCCGGAGTCCATCGAACCCTGGTCCGATGCCCGGCCGCGGCGGCATCCATAGACTGGTCGGGTGCCCGGCTCCCCTGAACCCGTCTCCACTCCGCCGCGAAGGTCGGGGATGACCTGGACGATCACCGTCGTCACCACACTGCTGATCGGCCTGTGCGGTTCCGTTGCGGTGCCTGTGACCGGTCCGCGCTACGTGCCCATGCTGGTCCTGGCGGGGCTGGTGGGCCTGGTCGTGGCCACCATGTGGCTGCGGCGCCGGGACCGTGTGGCCTACGAGCAGTCCCTGGCGCGGGAGGCCGCGGCCCGCGCGGTGGCGGAGGACCGCCTGGCCATCGCCCGCGACCTGCACGACACCATCTCGGGGGGTCTGGGCGCGATCACCGTGCGAGCCGCGGTCGCCCAGCGGCTCGACTCGCATCCCGAGCAGCTGCTGCGGGCCCTGGCGGATATCCAGGAGGCATCGCGTCAGGCCACCGATGGGCTGCGCGACATGCTCGTCATTCTGCGCAGCAGTGGCATCCGCGGACCCGGCCCGGGGCTGGAGCCGTGTCGCCCCCTTCCGGGCTCCCCGGCCCCGGGCCGCCCGACGGCGGGGATAGCCGCTGACCGGGACGGGGCCCACCCCGCCGTGGAGGACGGCCTCACCGGTGGGACGTCGGGCGGCCTCCGCTCGGCTGTCCCGCCTCCCCGGGAGCTGGCCGACTCCGTGGCCGCCCTGGTCTCGCAGGCCGGCCAGCAGGGGGTGGAGGCCCGGGTGAGCATCGCACCGGAGCTCACCCGGGGCGCCGGCCTCGTGCCCGCGGCCCTCATCGACGCCGTCGGAGCGGTGATCCGCGAGGCGCTGAGCAACACCGCCCGGCATGCGGGCCCCGTGGCCGCCACGATCCGCCTGTGGTGGGACGATGAACGGGATGGATGGTGCGGTGACGGGCACGAGGGGCTCCAGGAGGGCGCGGTGCACCTGAGGATCGCCGATGCCGGCCCCGCCCCCGGCTGGGTCCCCCGCCCCGGGACCGGCCTGGGGCTGCGCGTCCTGGGCGAACGGGTCCAGGCCCTGGGCGGCGAGCTGTGGACCGGCAGCCGAATGGGCGCGCGGCCTGGTTTCGTCGTCGAGGCCCGCCTGCCGCTGCCCGGGAGCGCGCGGCATGGGGCGGCGCGAGGGGCGGCGCGGCGCCCGCAGTGCCCCGGTCGGGCGGAGTGAGCCGATGCGCATCCTCATCGCCGAGGATCAGGGCCTGCTGCGGGCCTCCCTGGCCGTGCTGCTGGAGGCGGAGCCGGACATGAGTGTGGTGGCCGCGGTCGGCGACGGCGCTGAGGCGGTGGCCCGCAGCGTCGAGCTGCGCCCGGACCTCGTCATCATGGATATCCAGATGCCCGTTCTCAGCGGTATCGAGGCCACGGCCCGCATCTGCTCCGATCCCGCCCTGGCGGGAACGCGGGTCCTCATCCTCACCATGTTCGAGCTCGACGACTACGTGCTGGGTGCGCTGCGGGCGGGCGCCTCGGGCTTCCTGCTCAAGGATGCCGAGCCCCAGACGCTCGTGGACGCCGCGCGCACCCTCCATGCCGGGCAGTCCCTGCTCGGCCCCGGGGTGCTGGCCCGCCTCCTGGCGCGCAGCGCGGGCAGCGGCCGGCCCTCCGCCGAGCTGCGTGGCCGGGTGCGGGGCTTGACCCCGCGCCAGCGAGAGGTGCTCGTGCTCATCGCCCGGGGCCTGTCCAACAGCCAGATCGAGGCCGAGCTGTCCATCACCCGGGCCACGTGCCGCACGCATATCACCGCCCTCCTGGCGCGCCTGGGTGCCCGGGATCGCGCCCAGCTGGTCATCGCCGCCTACGAGTCCGGGCTCATCGTCCCCGGATGAGCCCGGGCCCGGCAGTAGTGCCCGCGGCTGCTGCGGGGCGTCCCGTGCCTGCCCGTGGCCGCCGCAGGAGGCGCAATGGCACGATCTGGTGACGATCCGGGAGTATGGGGTCTCCTACGGCGGCGCGGTGCTTGACTTGGCGATGCCGATCACCGGCGCATCCCCACCCGTCTTTACTCCCACCGAGGCCTCCATGAGCATGCCTGCCAGCCCCATCCCGCCTTCGCCGAGCACTCTCCCAGGGGCACCGCTCTTCCAAGCGGCGCCCAGGCGCAGAGGATTCTTGCGGAGGTCCGCGCCCTTCATCGCCACCTTCATGCTCGGTGCGGGCATCGGCTCCAGCGGAGCGGCGAGCAGCACGGACCCGGCCCCGCAGGCGGAGCCCTCACCCGTGGTCACCGTGGTCCATGAGCCGACGCCCGTGCCCACGGTCGTCTACTCCCCCACACCGGTGCCCACAGTCGTGTACACGCCGACGCCCGTGCCCACGGTCATCTACTCCCCGGTCCCGCCAGCCCAGCCGGAGCCCGAGGCCCAGGCCCCTGACGTCACGGCGCCCCTGGTGGGCCAGGAGCAGCAGGCTGCCGCTGAGCCCGAGCCGGAGCCCGAGCCGGAGTCTGGGAGCGCCTACTACCCCAACTGCGCCGCCGCCAGAGCGGCGGGAGCCGCCCCCCTGTATGCGGGAGATCCGGGGTACCGCAGCGGATTGGATCGCGATAACGACGGGATCGCCTGCGAGAGAGGCTAGCAGTCCGTATCGGGGCCCGGCGGCGGGGCGGCACCGCGGGGTGGTGCTGGGGGCTCAGGCCTTCTCGCGGAAGACCAGGCGGCGCTGAGCGGTATAGCTGACCAGGTGGATCGCGCAGTCCCCGAGGATCTTGGCCAGGCCCAGGGGCAGGCCCAGGCCGGTGAGAGCCCACAGCGCTCCGTAGCTGGCCCCCACCAGGGCCAGCGCCAGGGCCGTGTAGCGCAGGGCCGTGCGGCCCACGGTGCCGGGCGCGGCGCGGAAGACCCGGCGGTTGAGGAGGAAGTTCGCCGTCCCGGACAGGAGGCGCGCTCCCACGGCGGCCGCCAGCAGATCGCCGCCCAGGGCGACGATCACCATGACCCCCAGCCAGTCGATGGCGAAACCGGCCAGCGAGGCCCCCATGAAGGCCAGCAGCGGTGCGTAGATGCGCAGGGAGTCGTGCAGGGGCCGGAAGTGGGAGGAGGCGTTGCCCGGCTCGTAGACGGTGGCGATCCCCACCTCCTCGACCTCCATCCCCAGGTCGTGGGCGCGCAGCAGGGCGGCGAGCTCGTACTCGTAGCGGTCGCCCTCCACCTCCTGGAGCCAGCCCAGCCCGCCGGCGGGGTAGCCGCGCAGGCCCGTCTGGGTGTCGCCCAGGGCCCAGCCCGTCGCCGCCCGGAACAGCAGGGCGGTGACGTCATTGCCGATCCGGCTGCGCAGCGGCACCGGCCCGGTGAAGCGGCGCACCCCCAGGGTCATGCGCCCACTGGCCCTCACCCGGGCGGCCACCGCCGCGATATCGGCCGGCGTGTGCTGGCCGTCGGCATCGGCGCACACGACGTCGGCCCGCGGCCAGTGGGAGGCGGCCCGGGCCAGCCCTCGGCGCAGGGCCTCGCCCTTGCCCTGGTTGACGGTGCGGGTGACGATCTCGGCGCCGCGCGCCCGGGCGGTGGCGAAGACGCCCGCGTAGTCGGGGCCCGAGCCATCATCGACGACGAGCACCGCGCAGCCGGGGTCCTGCTCGCGCAGCCGCTCGACCAGCCGGGGCAGGCGCTCGTCGGGCTGGTAGGCGGGGATGAGGACCACCAGGGTCGTGTGGGGGGCGCTCTGGCGGGCGGCGGCGCGCCTGTCCGTGCTGGTGCCGTTCATCTCAGGCCCCGTTGGCGATGTAGAGGATGTCGGAGGTGGCCCGCTCCCCGCCGTTGGAGGGCTGATTGATGATCGCGCCGTTGAAGTACATGGCCGAGGATCCCCCGCCGTCGAGGTTGTAGGCGGTGGCGCATCCCAGGTCGGTCATGATCCGGGCCAGCTCGGTCATGGTGGCCCCGCGCGAGTAGCCCTCCGAGCGCCCGTCGACGACGACGAGCACATAGTGGTGGTCCTCGATGAGGCCGATGGCGGTGCGCGGCTGCTGCCCCTGGATGGAGTGGTTGCCGACATTGGTGTCCACCTCGACGCTGTCGATGCCCTCCGGGACAGCGCCGTCGCGGACCAGGGCGGGGCCGAAGGAGCAGGTGCTCCAGACCCCGGCATCCAGGAGCGCCTGAGCGCTGGTGGCGGTCTCGTCGTAGACCTCCATACGCCCGTCGGCATGGATCGCCAGGCCCTCGCGCACGCCCTGGTCGCGGTAGACCACGCCGTTGCGGATGAGGATGCCGTCGCTGCGGAAGCCGTAGTAGTCGCCGTTGATGGCCACGATGGCGTCGTGCTCGGCAGCGATCCGGGTGGGCTTGGCGGTGATGTTCGTGCCGTACTCGTTGTTGGCGAAGGCCGAGCGCAGGGAGGTGGCGTCGGAGAGCCTGACGTCGGCGGTGTAGTAGGTCAGGGTCTGGGCCCCGGAGCCGGTGGTGACCTGCTCGATGGTGATGCTGGTGCGCGAGGAGGAGTAGGAGGTGCCTGTGATCCGGATATCCGTGGCCGCCTGCGCAGCGGCGGGCGTCACGGCGGCGTTGGCGGCCTCGTGGGCGGCGACGTCGGAGACCTCCACGTGGTCCACCACGAAGCGGTTGAGCGCCCACGCGCTGGTGCCGGTGGCGGTCAGGCCCAGGGCGGCGGCCCCGCCCAGGAGGAAGCGGCGGCGGGAGTGCGAGCGGCGGTGAGCTCCCGGCGCGCTAGCGGGGTGGGCGCCCTCGTGGTGGCTGCCCGTGGCGGGGTCGCTGGAGGGGCGGTGGTCGTGGTGGTCCCGGGTGGGGGTGGTGGAGCGGTGCATGGCTCCACCGTGGTCGGCCCGTGTGTGCCCGCCTTAAGGTGAGCTTGTGCGCTTCCTGTGAAGTCAGCGGCGTGGCGTGCGCGGTGGGCAGCGCCTGCTCGTGGCTGACGGCGCCCGGTGGGGCCCGGTTGGGCGTCACTTGGCGGAAAGCGCGTCACTTCGCGGAAAAGGCGACACCTGGAAGGTGCGTCCATTCCGCCAAGTGACGCCGAAGTCGCCAAGCGACGCCCTTCTTGAGCCCTGCGGGCTCCGTGCCTCCAGGCCTCTCAGGGCACGACCTCGAAGTCGCCGGCACTCAGCGCCCCGCCCCGGGCTCCTGCTCTTGCCAGTGGCACGCAGCGGGGCCATTCAGCCCTCGGCGTTGCGGAAGGCCTGGTGCGCCAGGAAGTAGCTGAGCACGCAGGCGCCCACGCCTGCCAGGAGCGCCCATGCCAGCGGGCTGCCGTTGCCCGTGTTCAGAAGGATGGCCGCGCCGGCGGCCATGCACACCCACTGCGCTGCCAGGACAACGGCCTGCAGCGCGATGAGCGGTCGTCGTCGCAGCGTGCCCCGCATCCGCGGGCCCAGGGAGCCGGGCAGGGCTGCGTGCACGGCTCTGGCGCGCATGCAGATGAGCAGGACTGTCAGGAGTGCGGCCACCAGGAGCGTGACGACCACGGCAACGGGCGGGGCGCCGGAGTTCCACATGGCGCCCAGGGCCAGTCCGCCTGTGATCAGGGCGAGCAGTGTGCCGGCGTGGGCCATGCCGACCACCTGGGCGACGATGATGTCGACCATGACCCGGGTTGCCGGCGCTTGGGGCAGTAGCGCGGCGAGATTGGCCACGCTGCGATCACCGCCGCGCGTCCTGAGCAGCCGGAGCTGGATGATCGCCAGCAGTCTTACTGCTGGAGCGAACTCCGGATCGAGGCGCAGGGAGCTCTCCGCTGCGCGTTTTGCCATGAGCAGGTCGCTGTCCACCACTGAGGCGCCGACGGTGTAGTGGGCGAGAGGCGAGTCAGGGTCCAGGCGCACGGCCTGGTCGCCTGCGTGGAAGGCCTCCTCATTGCGCTCCATCTCGAGCAGGGACCAGGCCAGGACGCCCCAGGATGTGGCATCCTGGGGGTCGAGTTGCAGGCTGGTGCGCAGGGGCTGCTCGGCCTGCGCCGCATCGCCCGAGAACAGTAGGGCCCTGCCGAGCTCGAAGTGCGCTGCCGGCTCCTGAGGCATGGCGGCCACTGCCAGGCGCGCCTGCTCCACTGCCTTGTCGTGGCGATCGCCGTCGCTGTGGGCACGGGCCAGGTGCATTCTGGTGTAGCCCTCGTACTGGGGGAAGCGGCCCAGGAGCGTGGACAGGGTCTCGACTGCCTGAGAAATCCTGCCTACCGCGACCAGGTCGGAGGCGTAGGAGGACAGCCTCTCGTACTCCTGGTGGGGATCCTCGGCACTCATAGGAGTCGACGCGCCTTCATCCACTGGCGCAGCGGCTCGTACTCCCCGGAGTGGTCGGCGTACTCCACCACGTTGCGGGCGACGTCGAACCACGGCCCTGTGGAGGGGCGCACCTCCGCCAAGGCCGCCTGGAGGTCCCGCATCTGGATCATCCGGGGCACACCGGTGCGCACCGACTCCATGAGGGCCTTCTCCGCGGCGGTCTCGCACAGGTGTGCCAGATCGGCGCCGGTCAAGCCGTCCGTGGCCCGGCTCAGGTAGTCCAGGTCGATGCCCTCGATCGGCCGGTTCTTGAGGTGGGAGTGGAGGATCGCGCTGCGGGCGGGTGCATCGGGGGGAAGGACCAGCACAGCCCGGTCCAGGCGCCCCGGGCGCCGCAGTGCCGGGTCGATATCCCAGGGGGCGTTGGTGGCGGCGAGGACGTACAGGCCCTCGTTGCTCGCCTCGACCCCGTCGAGCTCCTGGAGGAGCTGGTTGATCACTCCGCGCAGACCCGTCCAGCGTGTGGCCGAGCGCTTGAGCCCAATGGCATCGATCTCGTCGAGGAAGACGACGCAGGGAGCGCTGCGGCGCCCTCGCTGGAAGATGTCATGGAGCCTGGCCTCGGAGTTGCCGAGGTAGGGGTCCAGGACGTCGGTGAGTGTGACGTTGATGAAGCCGGCGCCCATCTCCCCGGCCACAGCCCGGGCGATGAAGGTCTTGCCCACGCCCGGCGGGCCGTACAGGAGCAGGCCGCCGCGCAGGCTCTTGCCGTACAGGCGGCGCAGCTCGGGATTGCGCATGGGGGCCAGGAAGGAGGCCTCGAGCCGGTCCTTGACGTCGCTGAGCCCGCCGACATCGGCGAGTGTGATCCCGGGTGTCTCGACCTCCCAGTCCTCAGGGGCGTGCTCGGGAGTGCTGGTGGGGATGCGCTCGGGCTGCTGCGGCGTCGTACCGGGGACGAAGGGGGCCGCGGGGCCCGCTGGTCCCAGATCCTCCTCAGCCCGCTGCCAGTCGAAGTCCGCGGGGGGCTGAGAGCCCTCCGGGGGTGTGGGGGCTGCGGTGGGCTCTGGCTGCCCGGGGCTGGCAGCGGTCTGTGCCGACGGGGCTGGCCGGGCGGACTCGGAGTCGGCAGGGGCGGAGGAGTCGGTGGCAGGGCCATTGATGATGGCCCCGTCGGGCGCTGCCGGTGCTGGTGGGGAGCCCTCCTCAGGGGTGCGCCCGGAGCCGGGCTGCTGCGGCGTCGGGTCCGTGGTCTCAGGCGGGGCGGGCTCCTGGGGGGAGGACGAGGGGGCCAGGGCACGGGCCATGAGGTCGCGGGCGGTCTGGTCGCCGGGGGAGTGCTGCAGGGCCATGGCGCAGTGGGTGATGGCCTCCTCACCGCGCCCGGCGCTGATGAGCTGCTCCGCGAGGTGGAGGCGCAGGGGCACATCATCGGGCGCTGCTTGGACGGCCCGCTCCAGGGAGCCGATGAGGGGGTTGCTCACGTGGCCGATTCTACGCGGCGGCCCATGATGATGGGCCTGCTGGCAGCGATCCGAGCCCGGGAAGTGCTGCCCATGGCGGGTGCGCGCCGGATGGCAGTCGGCGCGCTCCCGCGGCCGGGGCGAGGAGGGGGCCAGTGACTCGCGAGGCCTCCGCGCTTGCAGGAATCAACCAATCCTCACGAGCTTCTTGTGTGTCAGGCGAGAAGCTCCCGGAGCGCTCTTGACGGTTAAGTGAGCCATACCTAATATGATAACGATCTCGTTACGCAAAGCGGATGCCCCTGCGCGCACGGGATCCAGCCGTCATGAACCGGCACCGACCAGCCCGCTACCAGCATCGCCCCAGTGAAGGACTCGCCATGCGCCGTCGCACCCTGCTCCTCGCCCTGCCGCTGACCGCGGCCCTGACCGCATGCGGCGTCGCCTCCCGGGCGGGCGGGGGCTCCAGCGCCGGCACCGCATCGAGCTCCGGCGGGGGCGGGTTCACGGTCACCGATGTGGTCGGCCGCGAGGTCGCCTTCGAGGCCCAGCCGCGCAGAGTCGTCATGAGCGAGTCGCGCCAGGCCTACTCCCTGGCCTTCCTCAACAAGGACAATCCCCTTGACAAGGTGGTCGCCTGGGGCACGGACCTGCAGAAGGCGGCACCCGACTTCTATGACAAGCTCCTGGAGGTCGCGCCGGCGGCCGAGGGCATCCCCACGATCGGCTCGATCAAGTCCGGTGACCTCACCGTGGAATCGCTCATCAGTCACGAGCCCGACGTCGTCGTGCTCACCCTGGATGCCTATAACGAGGGCACGCAGGGCGACATCATCAGCAAGATGGAGGCCCAGGGCCTGCGCTACGTGGTCACCGACTTCCGGCGCGACCCGGTGAGGAACACGGTCCCCTCCGTCAGGCTCCTGGGCGAGATCATGGACTGCCGCGACACCGCCCAGCAGTTCCTCGACTTCTACTCCACGCATGTGGACCCGGTGGTGGACAAGGCCAAGGGCCTGTCCTCCAGGCCCACCACCTTCCTGTGGCGAGGCCCCGGCCTCAACGACCCCTGCTCCACCTACTCCACCGCGAACCTGGGGGCCGTGGTCACGGCCACCGGGGGCACGAACATCGCCGACGATCTGCTGCCCGGGGAGGAGGGGGTGCTCACCCCCGAGCAGGTCATCGCCTCCGCACCCCGGAACATCATCGCCACCGGCGGGGAGTGGGGCGGGCAGACGCTCAAGGACACTGCCAAGACCAGCTATGTCCATCTGGGCTACAAGGCCGATGAGGCCTCTGCCAGGGCCAGTCTGGACCAGCTCAAGGACCAGCCGGGCTTCGACCAGCTCACGGCCTTCGCCGACAAGCGCGTCTACGGCGTCTACCACCAGTTCTACGACGCCCCCTACAACTTCGTGGCCTACCTGGCCTTCGCCAAGTGGCAGAACCCCGAGGAGTTCAAGGACCTGGACCCCCAGGGGGCCTGGGAGGAGTTCCATGAGACCTTCATGCCGTGGAAGGCGCAGGGCGTCTTCATCACCGGTATCTGATGGGGCGCAGTCACCCGCCGGTGCCGGCCCGCGAGCGGCAGGGGCGCAAGGACCGGGATGAGGACCGGGACGCGGCCGCCGCCTACGCCTCCTACCGGCGTCGGACCCTGATCCGCCTGGGGGTGCTGCTCGCCCTCGTGGGGCTGCTCCTGGTCTCCTTCGTGGCGGCTCTCATGGTGGGACCGCTGGGCTTCAGCCCCCAGCAGGTCCTCTCCTCACTGCTCGACGCCGACTACGACCCGAGCGTGGCCACGGTGGTGGTCAACCTGCGCCTGCCCCCCGTGCTCATGGCGGTCCTGGTGGGCGGGGCCCTGGCGCTTGCCGGGGTGCAGATGCAGACCATCCTGGACAATCCCCTGGCCGAGCCCTTCACCCTGGGGATCTCCGCCGCCTCCGCCCTGGGGGCGGCACTGGCGATCGTCACCGGGCTCGTCCTGCCCCTGGCGCCCGGCTCCACCCTGGCCGTGGCCGCCATGACGGCGGGCCTGAGCGCCTCCCTGGCCATCGCCGCGGTCTCCCGGCTGCCGGCGGTGACCAAGGAGACGACGATCCTGCTGGGCATCGCCCTGGTCTTCAGCTGCCAGGCGCTGCTGTCCCTGGTGCAGTACCGGGCCTCCACTGAGAGCCTCCAGCAGATCGTCTTCTGGTCCATGGGCTCCCTCATGCGCGCCACCTGGGCCTCGGTGATCACGGTGAGCCTCGCCCTGGCGCTGGCCACGCCGGTCTTCTGGATCAATGGCTGGCGCCTGACCGCCATCGCCCTGGGGGAGGCGCGGGCCGCCGCCATGGGTGTCAACGTCTCGCGCCTGCGCTCCTGGAGCCTGGTGGGCGTGGCCCTGCTGGCCTCCCTGGCCGTGGCCTTCGTGGGGATCATCGGCTTCGTGGGCCTGGTGGGCCCGCATGTGGCCCGTGGGCTGGTGGGGGAGGACCAGCGCTTCCTGATCCCGGCCTCCATCCTGTCCGGCGCCACCCTGTTGACCGCCGCGCATGCGGTCAGCCAGATCATCATCCCGGGGGTGGCGGTGCCCGTGGGCATCCTCACCGCTCTGGTGGGGGTGCCGGTCTTCCTCGGCATCATCCTGGGCCGGCGCCGGAGCATGGCGAGGGGAGGATCATGAGCCTCGATGTCGAGTTCCTGCACTTCGCCTATGGAAAGCGCCCCGTGCTCACCGGCGTGGACGCCAGTTGGCGGACGGGCCAGGTGGTGGGGCTGCTCGGCCCCAACGGCGCGGGGAAGTCCACACTGGTGACCTGCATGGCCCAGTTGCGCCGATACTCGGGGACCGTCAGCTTTGAGGGCCGCAGTGGGCGCGAGCTGCGCGGCGTCGTGGGGTACATGCCTCAGGGGCTTCCCGGGGATGCGGCCCTGACCGCCTTGGAATCAGTGCTCACCGCCTCGCGCCGGGGGGTCTCGTGGCGCACGAGTCGGGCGGATGTCGCCCTGGCCTGGGGGGCCTTGGACGAGCTCGGCGTCGCCGAGCTGGCCGACCGCCCCCTGGGGCAGCTCTCCGGCGGGCAGCGCCAGCTCGTGGCCCTGGCTCAGACGCTGGTGCGCAGGCCGGGCCTCATCCTGCTTGATGAGCCCACCTCCGCCCTGGACCTGCGGCGCCAGGTCGCGGTGCTGTCCCATATGCGGCGCATCTGCCACCGCGATGCCGACCGGCTCGCCGTCGTGGCCCTGCACGACCTCAACCTGGCGGCGCGCTTCTGCGACCGGCTCGCCGTGCTGGCGGGCGGCCGGATCCTGGCCGAGGGGCCGCCGGTCGAGGTGCTGCGCCCGGAGGTGCTGGAGCAGGTCTACGGCCTGAGGGTGCGGATCGTGCCCGACGGCGAGCACGTCATGGTCGCCCCGGAGACCGGCGAGGAGAGTTGTGCCGGCCATCCTCAATCTCGATGATCGAACCCGGCGAGCAAGGTGTGCTCGACCCTGCCTGCTGATCCGGCAGGAAGACGGGCCACCTGGATGCTGACCTGTGGGGCCCCTCCGAAGTGTAGACATCCCCTGCGAATTGCAGGCAGCCCGGGGGTGTGTAGACGAGGTAGGGGATTTGCGGTCAAGTCTCTTGGCGGGGTGTTCCTCCGGTTATCGGGTGTGATGATGACGGTGTGGTGGGTGGTGCGGTCGGTGTGGAGCATGGTAGTCAAGCGTTGTATGGAGGTCTGGGATAGGTAGCAGCGTTTGCCGTGCTGCCATTCCTCGCGATGCGCTTGGAGGACGGCTCCGATCAAGCCTGTCATGGACTCACGGTCGGGGTGGGCTGCTTTCCCGGTGGTGCGCTCGGGGTGGAAGGCTGTCGTCCGGGCCGGTTTGTGCGGTGAGTTTCGGGTGGTGGGGAGAGGGGGTGGGGGTGTCGTTCTGATTGGTGGCCAGCTCTTCCCTGTGGGCCTGTGCTCTGCGCTGGCGGCGCTTCTCCATCTGCCACTCAGGATACATGGGCTTGGGCAGGGGGAAAGGGATAAGGCCTAACATTGCCAGAGCCATGAAGGATAAGCATAACCATCCAGTTGCTTTCCCTAGGGGACTGTCCGTTTCGGCCAGCAAAAATAGCCCTCCAAAGAACATCATTCCTCCAATGGCGGGCTCAATGAGGGCGATGGTGTTGCGCCCCAGATCGAAGGTGGAGTCCATCATTGAACGGCACAGATCTGCATAAGGCGAGTCGGAGAACATCTCGAACCACCAATTGACTAGTGCTCCCGCGCCGATCGCTGTGCACATGATTCCGTATACTGTGTCATCAGGCACTGAATCGCTCCCCGTGTGTGAAGGCGGTGGTTTATTTGCTGTGCTGGGTCGTGTCTCATGTTGGGCTTTCGGGGCCTCGGGGTGTTACTTGTGGACGCGGCGATTTCCCATGTTGTCGTAGGTCATAGAGATATTTGCTGAAGCGGATGAGTAACACCCGATCCTCGTTATCATCGGAAGCTTCGGTCAATGCTTCGTGGGTGCTGGGTGTCTAGCGGAACAGGCCTAATAATCCGTCGCCTAGAGCGTTTCCTGCATATGATCCGGCGATACCTCCAGCGATTCCGCCGATGACGCCTCCGATTGCTGCGCCGGCGGGGCCGCCGATGCATACGCCAATCGCTGCACCCCCCTTTGCCCCGAGTGTGGCGCCGGCCCGGATCCCGTCGGCTGTTGCTGCACCCTTTCCGCCTGCACACACTACCTTCGCTCTCTCCTAGTGAGGGGTTATGGGAATTCTTCTGCCACTGGTCGCAGGCACTGGCGGTGAACGATATGGCGGTGCTTGTACTACTCCTCCGATACTGTGCTTCATGCTCAGGGTGTTATTCGTGTGGGGGTTTATCAGCCTGTTCTGTAGAGTTCGAATTTGGTGACCAGGGTGATGATGCTGGGGAGTTCTGCCAGGCGGCGGCGGTAGCCGGTGGATAGGATTTTCCATTTCTTCAATGTGGCGATGGCGTGCTCGATAGCGGCGCGTGTGGAGGATGCAGCCCTATTGAACTCTTTTTCCCATTCCAGGCGATCTCTTCCTCGAGTCTTCTTAATAGGGGTCAGCGCGCCGTGTGTAGTGTAGGCGGTGTCCGCTATCCAATCGGCGCCGGTAAGGATTTCATCCCAGCCGCACAGGCCAAGTGCGGCACTGTCGTGGCGTGAGCCGGGCACTGGGTCTGAGACGGCCACCAGGGTGGCGTCGGTGGTGGCGGCGACCTGGACGCTCAGGCACTGGGCGTGATGCTTACCTGAATAGTGGCTCTTCGTGTTTGAGGGTGTGGTAGGTGGGGCTTATCGGCGCTTTTAGGTGGTTGCGAGGTGGTCCTTGAGTCGTCCGGCGTGGATGAGGCTGCGGGTGGTGTAGTTGGTGAGGTTGCGGAATCC
>NZ_JAGFOU010000016.1 GCF_017592395.1 Actinomyces bowdenii | reverse complement strand
ACCAGCGAGACCGAACGCGAACAGGCCTACGACCAGTGGCTCCACCACTACAATCACCACCGACCCCACACAGGCATCGCAGGCCAAACCCCCTCACAACGCGTTCACAACCTCACGAGGAAGAACAGCTAGGGCAGGCGGTGCTGGCGCGCCCGTCGGCGGCGCTCAGAAGTGCGAGCTGGAGCCCGCCCCCGAGAAGCCGCCCCCGGAGTAGCCCCCGCCGGAGAAGGAGGACCCGGAGAAGCCGCCTGAGGAGCCGCTGCTGGCGGGCGTATAGCTCACCGCCGAGCTGTAGCCCGTCACCAGCCCCGAGATCGGCGAGGAGAACTGGGAGGACGAACCCGCCCCCGTCCACCGCACTCCCGAGGCGCTCGCACCGGGGGAGTCGGGGTTGATCCGGATCGTCGCGGCCGGGCTGTAGGAGGAGCGGTGCCCATCGAGCACCCACCAGCCCGCGTAGTGCGCGGAGCCGAAGCGGGCCCTGCGGGAGTAGTCGCTCTCGTAGCGCTGCAGCCGCGTGCGCCCCAGTGAGGAGGTATCGGCCTCCAGCGCCCTGCGCGCCAGGGAGTCGGCGCGCACGCCGACCTCCTGGGAGGTCGCGTCCAACTCATCGAGAGCGGCCGACGGGGTCAGGCTGCCGTGCGCGAGCGCACCCGCCATCTGAGCCAACCGGTCGCTGCGCTGGCGCACCCAGGCCCGGTCCGGCTCGACGTCAACACCGCTGTTCTTCGAGGCCACCGAGGCGCACAGCGATTTCAGGGAGGCCAGGTCCTCCTGGACCGGCCCCAGCTCGTTGTGCCAGGCCTTCTGCCACCCCTCGGACAGGGTGAGCAGCGCCGCTGCGTTGGCGATCGCGTCGTCGAGGGAGTCCAGCTCACGGGCCTGCTCCTCCATCGCCCGGGCCTTGACCCGCAGCCCCATCTCGAACCACTGGGCGCCCCGCCGCTCCCCGAACCCGTTGAAGGCGCGGGTCAGGCTGGCGTAGCGGTCCTCGAACCAGCCGAAGCGCGCCAGCACCTGCGCCCCATGGGCGTCGTCGGCGGGGATGAGCTCGGCCCGGATCCGGGTGACGTCATAGTCCGTGGTCACCTGCGTGTAGTGCCGCGAGGCGCGCTTGAAGCGGCTGCGGGCCTCGCCCCGCGCCCACAGCATCCACCCCAGGATGATCACCCCGCCGCCGACCCCCAGGATGCACAGCAGGACGACTGCGGTGTCGGAGGGAACCGGCCTGCCGATCACCTCCGCGCTGGTGCGCGCCATCGCCTCGATGCCCCCGGCCCAGTCGGCGGCCCGGAAGCGGCTCTTGGCCGACTCCTGGATCTGGGACTGGATGCCCAGGTCTACCTTGACGTCCTCACCGAAGTAGCACCCCACCCAGCGCCCCGAGGGCGAGACCGCCAGGATCACCAGGCCATCGGCCCAGTAGTTGGGGTTGTCATCGATCCAACCGGGCTCATTGGCGCGGGCGTACTCCAGGACGGCGGCGTTGAGATTCTCGTCGTACCCCACATCGAGGGTCACCACCGCCAGGCGCACATCCTGGCGGAAGCGGACCTCCTCCAGGTCCTGGCGCACCGCATCAGCTTGAAGCACCTGCGCCTCATCGTGCACCTCCACCTGGGGGACGTGGCTGCGGCCGAAGGGCCACAGGGCCCACAGGGGCAGCCCCACCAGCAGCACCAGGGCCAGGATGAGCCTGAGGCTCAGGGAGGCGAGAGCTCGCAGCCCGCCCCAGCGGATGATCAGATCGGACATGTCGCCCTCCGATGAGAGTGGGGATGGGAAGCGCCACCAGGCTAGTCGCCGGCAGCGCCCCCGCGCTCAGGACCGGGCGGCGACGGCCTCGATCTCCACCCGCGCCCCCAGGGGGAGCCCGGCGACGGCGAAGGCGGCGCGGGCGGGCAGGGCCTCACCGGTGAAGTAGCGGGCGTAGACCTCGTTGACGGCGGCGAAATCGGCGATGTCGGCCAGCAGGACGGTGGTCTTGACGACGTCGTCGTACCCCAGGCCCGCCTGGGCGAGGATGGCGCCCACATTCTTGAGCACCTGCTCGGCCTGGGCCTGCACGTCGCCCTCGACCAGCGTGCCGGTGGCGGGGTCGAGCGGCACCTGACCGGAGACGAAGACCAGTGAGCCGGCGCCGTCCCCCGTGGAGACGCCCTGGGCGTAGGAGCCCACAGCGGCGGGGGCGCGGTCGGTGGCGATACGGGTGACGGTCATCATTCCTCCATTGGTTCTCGGAACAGTCCTGGGAGCGCGCGCAGACGAGGCGCAGTCGACGCAGGCACGGCGGGCGACCCGGGCAGGGGGGCGCCCGCGCCCGGCCCGCTCCCACTCTAGGTGCACTTCCCCGGGAGATGGCCAACGGCGGCCGGCGGAGCTCGGTGGCGCACGGCCCGCGGTGCCGGCACCTGGGCGCCGCGGCACCGGGGAGCCCGGCGAGGAGCGGGCTGGACCTCACGTGGCGGCCGGGGCGTCACTTCGCGACTTGGACGGTACTTGTAGGTGTCGCTCTTTGCGCGAAGTGACGCCTCTGTCGCGAAGTGACGCCCAACCGCACCCCACCACCAGCCCTGGCCCGCTACCAGCCCCACACCGCCTCAAGCCCCCACCCTCCCCGCCCACAACCCCCAGAGGGCGCACCTAGGACCATTGCCCCGCCGCGAGCACCCCGCATGTCCGCGCTACGAGACGCCGTGATGCCCGGGCAGCGAAACGGGCTGACGGCTCCAGTGGCCCGTGACACACTGCCCCCATGCATCCACGCGCAGGACAACCAGCCCAGCCCGACGACCTCATCGATGTCGATGAGGTCCTCTCCGCCTACTACGACCTCGTCCCCGACCCCGCCATCGCCTCCCAGCGGGTGGTCTTCGGCACCTCCGGACACCGCGGCTCCTCCCTGGACACCGCCTTCAACGAGGCGCATATCGTGGCCACCACCGCCGCGATCGTGGAGTACCGCCGATCCCAGGGCACCGACGGCGTCCTGTACCTGGGGCGCGACACCCACGCCCTGTCCGAGCCCGCCTGGCGCACCGCCATCGAGGTGCTCTCCGGCGCCGGGGTGATGACCGCCATCGACGCCCGCGGCTCCTACACCCCCACCCCGGCCGTCTCCCACTCGATCCTCCTGGCCAACGGCGCGGGCACCGAGGCCGGCGTGCGCACCTCGGGGCCGGGCCTGGCCGACGGCATCGTCGTCACCCCCTCCCACAACCCGCCCCGCGACGGCGGGTTCAAGTACAACCCGCCCACGGGCGGCCCCGCCGGCTCCGACGCCACCGGGTGGATCGCGGCGCGCGCCAACGAGCTGCTGGACCAGGGGTGGCGCGAGGTGCCGCGCGTGCCGATCGCCGAGGCCCTGGACGGCCCGTACGTGCTCAAGCACGACTACCTGGAGACCTATGTCGCCGACCTGGACAGTGTCATCGATATGGAGGCGATCCGCGAGGCGGGGGTGCGCATCGGCGCCGACCCGCTGGGCGGTGCCGCCGTGGACTACTGGGGGGCGATCGGGGAGCGCTACGGCCTGGAGCTGACGGTGGTCAACCCCGAGGTCGACCCGGCCTGGCCCTTCATGACCCTGGACTGGGACGGCAAGATCCGCATGGACTGCTCCTCCCCCAACGCCATGGCCTCCCTGCGGGGGATCATGACCCCCGACGCCGAGGGCCGCACCCCCTACGACGTCGCCACCGGCAACGACGCCGACTCCGACCGCCACGGCATCGTCACCCCCGACGGGGGCCTGATGAACCCCAACCACTACCTGGCCGTGGCCATCGACTACCTCTTCACCCACCGCCCCGGCTGGGCCCCGGACTGCGCGGTGGGCAAGACCCTGGTCTCCTCCTCGCTCATCGACCGCGTGGCCGAGGCCATCGGCCGCCCCCTGGTGGAGGTCCCGGTGGGCTTCAAGCACTTCGTGCCCGGGCTGCTCGATGGCTCCCTGGGCTTCGGCGGGGAGGAGAGCGCCGGCGCCTCCTTCCTGCGCAAGGACGGGACGGTGTGGACCACGGACAAGGACGGCATCCTCCTGGCCCTGCTGGCCAGCGAGATCATCGCCGTGACCGGCCGCTCCCCCTCCCAGCTGCATGCCGAGCTGGTGGAGCGCTTCGGGGACAGCGCCTACGCGCGCATCGACGCCGCCGCCTCCAAGGAGGAGAAGGCCAAGCTCGCCGCGCTCTCGCCCTCCGATGTCACCGCCACCGAGCTGGCCGGTGAGGAGATCACCGCGCGCCTGGTGGAGGCCCCCGGCAACGGCGAGGCGATCGGGGGGCTGAAGGTGACCACCGAGTCCGCCTGGTTCGCGGCCCGCCCCTCGGGGACCGAGGACGTTTACAAGATCTACGCCGAGTCCTTCAAGGGCGCCGACCACCTGGCCCTGGTCCAGGAGGAGGCCAAGAAGGTGGTCTCCGCGGCCCTGGGCGGCTGATCCCCTCCCCGTCCCGCCGAGCCCCCCCGCTTTCCTCACCGATACCGACGGCGCTCCCGCCCGGTTCGCTGAGGGGTGCCGGGGGCTCGGCGCAGGTGCGGGCAGGGTCATCGTCTCGGGGCGCAACCCGCTGCGCCGGCGGGTCGCCGAGGACCTGGGCGCCGTGGCGGTGGCGCCCGAGGATGCCGCGTCGGCGGTGGCTGAGGCGAGCGGCGGATGGGGCGCCGACGTCGTCATCGGGGCCATCGGGGCCGAAGAGCTGGAAGACGCCTCCCTGGAGCTGGCGGCGCCCGGGGGCGGGGCAGCTGGTTCGCGGGATTCCCCCGGGGCTCGCGCGCCTCGATCCAGCCCAACACCGTGCACTACGAGGAGCTGACGGTCTCCGGGGGCTCCAATGCCATGCGGGCCGATGTGCATGACGCCGTCGCCCTGCTGGCGGGCGGGATCCTCGACGAGGCGCCGATCGTCACCCACACCTTCGGCCTGGACCAGTGGCGCGAGGCCATGGAGGCGGCCCGCGACCACACCAGCGTCAAGATCGCCATCGACCCGGGGCGGGCGACGCTGAGATGACCGGGCCCCGTGGCCGCGCGGGCGCTACTGGCCACGCCCGGTGAGGGGAGCACAAGAGGCGGGACGATAGGCTGCTCCATGTGAGTCAGTCCCGCCCCTCCGGGCCCTCCCAGCGCAGGGTGGAGCGCCTCTCAGACCAGCACGGCGTCCCCGAGCAGGCCGCCGTCAGCGCCAGTGCGCCGTCGGAGCCGGCCGGGCCGCGCTCCGCCCCCTCCCACCAATCACGGCCCGGCCCCTCTGACGACGTCATGCTCTCAACAGGCCGGCCCCGGCCGGCCCCGCCGCCCACCCAGGAGCAGATCCGGCGCCAGCCCGGCCGCAAGGCATGGGTGCCCAACCAGCACGGCGCCTGGTCGATGCTGGTGCTCCCACCGATCGTCGGCTGGGTGGTGGGGGGCTGGTCCTGGGTGAACCTGCTGCTCCTGCCCGCCTGGTGGGGGGCCTACCTCACTTACTGGGCGTGGTCGCAGTGGCTGCGCACGCGCTCGCCGCGCCGCCGCGCCCTCATCCTTCTGCCGCTGCTGGTCTACACGGGGTGGACCGCCCTGCTGGCGCTCATCACCCTCATCGCCGCGCCCTACCTGGTGCAGTGGGCGGTGCCGCTGGCGCCCCTGTTCGCCATCGCCGTCCACCAGGTGTGGCGGGGCCATGAGCGCTCCCTCATCTCGGGGCTGGTCACAACGGCGGCCGCATCCCTCATGGCCGCGGTCACCTACAGCCTGGCGGTGCGCGGCGCGGGCGGCTTCCTGGGCCTGGGGGCGGGGGCCTCCGAGCTGCCGGGGGGCTCCCCCAACGGCGCGCTGACGGGCTGGCCCTGGATGTGGCTGGTCACGGGCCTGACGGCGGCCTACTTCTGCGGGACGGTGCCCTACATCAAGTCGATGATCCGCGAGCGCTTCAACTACCCGCTGCTGGCCGGTGAGGTGGCGGCCCATGCGGCAATGGCCGGGGTTACGATCTGGCTGGCCTCGGGCGGCTACCTGCCGGTGGCGCATGCGGCGCTGTGGGTGGTGCTGGCGCTGCGATCCCTGGTGATGCCCCTGTGGCAGTGGCGCCTGGTGCGCACCCGCCACCGCCCCCTGCGGCCCGGGGTGCTGGGGATCGTCGAGGTCGTCATGTGCGTGGCCTTCCTGCTGACCCTGTCCACCCCCTGACTTTCGACAATTTGCATGAGATCGTACTTCTCCAGGCCTGGAGAAGTACGATCTCATGCAAATTGTCGAAAAGAAGGGGTTAGCACTCGATGACGTTGACGGCCAGGCCGCCGCGGGAGGTCTCCTTGTACTTGGCGAGCATGTCCTCCCCGGTCTGGCGCATCGTCTCGATGACCGTGTCGAGGCTGACGGCGTGGCGCCCCTCCCCCCACAGGGCCATGCGCGCCGCGTTGATGGCCTTGACCGCGGCCACCGCATTGCGCTCGATGCAGGGGATCTGCACCAGCCCGCCCACGGGGTCGCAGGTCAGGCCCAGGTTGTGCTCCATGGCGATCTCGGCGGCGTTCTCCACCTGGGCCGGGCTGCCGCCCAGCGCCTCGGCCAGGCCGGCGGCCGCCATGGAGGAGGCCGACCCCACTTCCCCCTGGCAGCCCACCTCGGCCCCGGCGATGGAGGCATTGGTCTTGATCAGGCCCCCCACGGCGGTGGCGGCCAGCAGGAAGCGGCGGGCGCCGTCGTCGTCGGCCCCGGGGATGAAGCGCTCGTAGTAGGCCAGGACGGCCGGCACGATCCCGGCGGCGCCGTTGGTGGGGGCGGTGACCACGCGGCGCCCCGCCGCGTTCTCCTCGTTGACGGCCAGGGCGAACAGGTCCACCCAGTCCATGCCGCGCAGCGGGTCGGCCATGGCGAAGGCCTTGCCGGGGCCGAGGGCCTGGGCCTGGAGGCGCTCATGGAGGGCCTTGGCGCGGCGCCGCACCCCCAGCCCCCCGGGCAGGGTGCCCTCGGCGCGGATACCGGCCTCGATGCAGGCGCGCATGGTGGAGCGCAGCCGGTCCAGGTAGGCGATGACCTCATGGCGGGGCCGCGCGGAGATCTCATTGGCCAGCACGACGTCGGCCACCCCCAGCTCCTCGCGCCGGCAGATATCCAGCAGCGCGGCCGAGGTGGTGAAGGGGTAGGGGGCGGGCGTGGCGTGCACCTGGGTGGCCGAGGCGGTCGACAGGGCCTGGATCGAGGGGGCACCGGGGGCGCCCACGTCCTCCATGACGAAGCCCCCGCCCACCGAGTAGTAGGTGCGGCGCAGGATCTCGCTTCCGTCGGGCCGGTAGGCGGTCAGGGTCATGCCGTTGACGTGGTAGGGCAGGACCCGGCCGGGCAGGAACTGGATGTCGGCGGCGGGGGCGAGGGGCACCGGCCCGACGCCGTGGATGACCAGCTCCTCGGCCGCCTCGACCTGCTCCATGTGGGAGGCGCAGACGTCGGTGGGCACGGTCTCGGGCTCGTGGCCCGCCAGCCCCATGAGGACGGCCCGATCAGTGGCGTGCCCGCGGCCGGTGGCGCCCAGGGAGCCGTAGAGCTCGATGGTCAGGCGGCTGACGGCGGGGGCCGGCCCCTGCCCGGGGCCGACGGCGCTCAGGGCCTGCGCCAGCGCGGTGGCGTAGGCGCGGCCGGCCCGCATGGGGCCCACGGTGTGGGAGGAGGAGGGGCCGATGCCGATGCGCATGAGGTCGAAGACGCTCAGGGGGCGGGGGGCCCGCTCGGCGGGCAGCGCCCCGGCCATGAGGGCGGCGGGGGTGGTCTCCTCCAGGGCCGTGGAGACCAGGGCCTCGTCAGGCTCGACGGCGATGTCGCGAATCGTCATCCCACCATGATGCACCACGGGCACCACGCCGTGACGCCGCGTCGCAGCCGCGGGCCACCAGCTCGTTCCCGCACCCGCTCACCCCACGACGTCGGGGCGGCAGGCGGCAGCCAAGCCCTTGAGACCCTCATGCTCAAGACGATCGAGCACCTCTTCTACCGTTCTCGGCGCACCTCATCGGGATCCAGGTCGTATGGCCTGCGCGTCTGACACCATGTCCGACAGGGCCTCCCGGGCGTCACGGCGCTGGCGCCTCTGGTACTCCAGCACATCCGCGAGATACAGGCGGCGATGCTGACGGACCCTCTCACAAGGGATCTCCCCAGCATCCAGCATCCTCACAGGATCCCAGTCACCCCCGACCAGCCCACTGACCCTCAGTCGGTGGAGCGCACCAGCCACCAGGCGGCGTAGGGCGGCACCGGCACACGGCCGTCGCCGGCGCCCTCCAGGGAGGCCGAGCCGAAGGGCACCGTGTCGGTCAGGACATCACTGGCCCCCATGACGCCCAGCTCGGCCAGCCGGGCCGCCGAGACCGAGCGCCACTCGGGGGTGACGTTGTAGACGCCCACGAAGCTGCCCCGCGGGTGATCGCGGTGGGTGACCAGCACCCCGGGGTCGTCCACATCCATCACCCGGGTGCGGGTGCTGGCCTCCAGCTGGGGCAGGCCCGCACGCACGCGCGCCATGCGGGCCAGGTCGGTGAAGACCCTGCCCTCGGCGGTGGAGCGGTCGTGGCGGTTGGCAGCGCGGGCCGTATCGAGCCGCGGGCGCCCCGCCCACCGGGTGTCGGCCTCATGGCCCGGCTCGGTGTCCCAGTTGGGGTCGTTGGGCTGGGCGAGCTCATCCCCACTCCACAGCACCGGGATGCCGCCCCAGCCGTAGATGATGGCATAGGCCATGCGCATGGCGTTGAGGCGCTCCTCGCGCCAGGTCCACAGCTCCTCGGCCTTGAAGCCCGGGGCGTCGTCGGACACGCCCTGCCAGGCCTCGTCGGCGGCCTCGATGCCGATGAGGGAGGCCGCGGTGCCGGCGATGCGGCGGTCCCCGGTGGCCGGGTTGTGCTGGAAGACCAGTCCGCGCGCGTCACTCCAGGGCCACTGGCCCCGGTACCAGTCGGCCAGGAAGGCGCGGTGGTCGTAGCCGTTGAGGCCGACGGCGGCGGCGTCGCCGTCGTCGATCGCCCAGCCGATGTCGTCGTGGCAGCGCAGGTAGGTGATCCAGGTGGCCGACGACGGCTCCACCGGCAGGCTCTGGAGGGCCTCAACCGCCAGGGTGGTGTCCCGGGCGGCCAGCATCGACCAGATCTGGACCATGAGGGAGTTGTGGTAGGCCAGGTCGGAGACCTTGCCGGTGTACTTGCCCTGCCCCAGGTACTGGAGGAGCTCGGTGGGGGCGACGATCGCCTCGGCCTTGAGGTCCACCGCCGGGCAGGCGATGCGGGTCAGGGCGCGCAGCACCTCAGTGATCGCGTGGACCTCGGGCTGGCCCTGGCAGTCGGTGCCCTTGCGCTTGATGGTGAAGGCGATGGCGTCCAGGCGCAGCACCTCCACCCCGCGGTTGGCCAGGTCGAGCACGATCTGGGCGTACTCCTCCATGACGCGGGGGTTGCGCCAGTTGATGTCCCACTGGAAGGAGTTGAAGGTGGTCCACACCCAGCCGCCCAGCTCCTCGTCCCAGGTGAAGTTGCCCGGGGCGAAGTCAGGGAAGACCTCGGGGAGGGTCTGCTCGTAGGCGTCGGGCTCGGTGCGGTCGGGGAAGATGAGGAAGTAGTCGCGGTAGCGCTGCTCCCCGGCGCGGGCGCGCCTGGCCCACTCGTGCTCGGCGGCCACATGGTTGAGGACCAGGTCCACCACCAGGGAGATGCCGGCCTGCCGCAGCTCGGCGGTCAGGGCCTCCAGGTCCGCCATGGTCCCCAGGTCCTCGCGGACGGTGCGGTAGTCGGCCACGGCGTAGCCGCCGTCGGAGTCCCCGGGGCGGGGGGTGAGCAGGGGCATGAGGTGGAGGTAGGTGACGCCCAGTTCGCGCAGGTAGTCGATGCGCTCCTCCACGCCGCGCAGGGTGCCGGCGAAGCGCTCGGTGTAGGCCGCGTACCCGATGCGGCCGGGGTCCTGGGCCCAGGCGGGGTCCAGGGTGCGGGCCAGGTCGAGGCGCCGCAGCTCGGGATCCCTCTCGGCGTAGGCGTGGGCGGCGCGCTCCACCAGGGTCATGGCGGTCTCCGCGGCGGCCTCCCCGTACAGGACGGTCAGGCCGTCGAGCAGGTCGGGGTACCAGCGCTCGACCCGGGTGAGGAAGACATCGCGCTCGGCGGCCTCCAGCGGGTCCAGGGCGTGGAAGACGAGGTCGTACAGGGCTTCGGGGACGGGAGTGGCGGCGCTCATACCTCTATCCTCCCCTGTCCGGGGCCCTGACGGAAGCAGTCCCGGGAAGGCCACGCGATGGCGCCGTATCCCGGGCTGCCGGGGCGCCACGCGGGCCCGCGCGCCGGGGTCGACGACGGCACACCCCGCGGCGGGGCGGCCGCACCGCCCCCGACCCCCGACTGCTAATAACTGCTAATCTTGCCAGAACTAGCAGTTCGGAGTGCCAGCCGCCCCACACCCCCGCCCGAGCCCCTGAGGCTGCCCGCATCAGCCCTCAACTGCTAGTTGCTGCTAATCTTGACTGGATTAGCAGCAACTAGCAGTTGAGGGCTGAGATGAAGACACCGGTCCCGCCACCCAAGCCGTACGCCGAGCTCCTCACCACCACGACCCAGGACTCCCACCTCCTGGCGATCCTGAGCGACCCGCGCCTCTCCTTGGACCCCGACTACCACCCTTGGGAGTGGTTCCTCCGCCATGAGCCGCCCGCGGGCTTCACCCGCCAGGAGTGGTGGCTGGCCGTGCGCGGCCGCCGCATGCAGGCCGCCCGCACCACCCCCTTCACCCTGAGCGACGGGACCCCATTGACCTACAACCTCCCCGACCCCCTTCTCAGGCTCATCGATGACGCCTCCTCACGTGCCAGCGGCCAGATCCAGATGCCTGAGCCCATCGCCAATCCCGCCAGT
This sequence comes from Actinomyces bowdenii, assembly GCF_017592395.1. Classification (GTDB taxonomy): domain Bacteria; phylum Actinomycetota; class Actinomycetes; order Actinomycetales; family Actinomycetaceae; genus Actinomyces; species Actinomyces bowdenii. The sequence continues at coordinate 73,089 of NZ_JAGFOU010000016.1, read as the reverse complement.
CGCGACCGTTACCTCATCTCCTCACTCATCGAGGAGGCCATCACCTCCTCCCAGCTGGAGGGGGCCTCGACCTCCCGCGTGGAGGCCAAGCGAATGCTGCGCGAGAACCGCCGCCCCCGCGATCGCAGCGAGCAGATGATCCTCAACAACTACGAGGCGATGCAGAATATTCCCGCCTTGCGCGACGCCCCCCTGACGCCGGAGCTCATCTGCCAGATCCATCGCCAGGTCACCCAGGGCACCCTCGATGACCCCGACGACGCCGGGCGCATCCAGCGCCCCGGAGAGGACCGCGTGCGTATCTACGGGGGCCGGATCACCTCCCGTGGTGAGCAGGTGCTCCATGTGCCGCCACCCGCCGAGGAGCTGCCCGAGCGCATGAGGATCCTGTGCGCATTCGCCAACTCATCGGACTCCCCAGGCAGTGGGCAGCCGTACATGCCCCCGCTGCTGCGCGCCATCACACTCCACTTCATGATGGGCCACGACCACTACTTCGCCGACGGCAACGGGCGCACCTCCCGGGCGGTCTTCTACTGGTCGATGCTGCGCCAGGGGTTCTTCCTCACCGAGTACCTCTCCATCTCCAGATTGCTGCGGCGAGCACCAGCGGAATACGCACGATCCTTCCTCCACACCGAGTACGACGAAGGAGACCTCACCCATTTCTTCCTCTACCAGGCGGAGATCATCTCCCGGTCCATCGATGAGCTCAGCGCCTACCTCACACGCAAGTCTGGGCAGGTCTCGCAGGCGAGTCGCCGACTGCGGGACCTGGAGCTCAACCACCGTCAGGTCAGCCTCATCGAGTCCTTCCTGCGCGATCCCGGGGCCTCGGCGACGGTGGCCGGGCATCAGCGCACCCACGGCGTGTCCACCCAGACCGCCCGCACCGACCTCCAGGACCTTGAGGCGCGCGGGCTGCTCACCTCCGCCAAGCAGGGCCGTCGCGTCGTCTGGTACCCAGTCGCCGACCTTCCCGATCGCATCGGCGCCTGACCGGCTGCACATCTTCACCGGCCCGCCCCGCCGCGCACCCGCAGGATCCCGCGGATCTGGAATCCGCCACCGCACCACGAGCGCCTGAAGATGTGCAACGCGACTGCCGTTGCACATCTTGGGCCCTGGAATGCCTGGATCAGCACGGCACGATGGCGTGATTCCGCGGTTCCTCCACCGATAGGGCACCCGAAGATGTGCAGGGCCGGCAGAGCGGCAGGCAGGAGTTGGCCGCAGGGGCCGGGCGGGTGCACGCTAGGGGCATGACTCGTATCGCACTGGCCATCGCGGGCTCCGAGGCCTCCGGCGGCGCCGGGGCCCAGACCGACCTCAAGACCTTCCACCAACTCGGTGTCTTCGGCTGCACGGCCCTGACCTGCATCGTGTCCATGGACCCCAAGGACGCCTGGAATCACCGCTTCGTCCCGGTGGACCCCGACGTCATCGCCGACCAGATCGAGACCTGCGCCACCGTCCACTCGCGGATCGACGCCGTCAAGATCGGCATGCTCGGCACCGCCGCCACGATCGAGGTGGTGGAGGCGGCCCTGAAGGAGCACGACTTCCCCATCGTGGTCCTCGACCCGGTGCTCATCTGCAAGGGCCAGGAGTTCGCCGGCGCCCTGGAGGTGGACAACGCCCTGCGCTCCCGGATCCTGCCCCGCGCCACCATGACCACCCCCAACCTCTTCGAGGCGGCCACGCTGGCGGGCATGGAGGAGATCACCACGGTGGACCAGCTCAAGGACGCCGCCAGGCGCATCCACGACCAGGGCGTGCCCAATGTCCTGGCCAAGGCCGGCCCGAGCCTGGGCACGGGCACCGCCCTCGATGTCTTCTACGACGGCGCCACCTTGGAGGTCCTGGAGGTGCCGGCCGTGGGGGACGAGCGCGTCCACGGCGCGGGCTGCACCCTGGCCGCCGCCGTGACCGCCGAGCTCGCCAAGGGCGCCACGCCCCTGGAGGCCGCCGTGAGGGCCAAGGAGGTCGTCGCCTCCTCCATCGAGCACGGCCTGCGCGGCAACATCCCCTTCCCCTACGTCTACCAGGGCGGCTACCAGCAGTCCTGAGGCCCCGCTGGCCGACGACCTGACTCGCCGCCCCCACCGGCCCCGGCAGGGGCGGTCCCGGGACCGCCCCTGCCCGAGCCCCGCTCAGCCGCGCAGGCGCACCGACAGGCAGGTCACGCAGCCCTCGAGCTTCTCGAACTCGGAGATGTCGACCTCGGTGACCTCGTAGCCGCGGTCCCGGAAGAGCTGGGCCGAGCGCGGCGCGTCGGCGGCCATGAGGATCCGGTTGCCGCCCAGCAGCACCACATGCGCCCCCGACTCCTCGGGAACGGCCAGGAAGCGCTCCCACACGCCCGGGTCGTCCACGAGGGGCTCATAGCCGATGACCGTGCCGTCGGGCAGGGCGGTGACCGCCGACTTCAGGTGGAGCACCTTGGTCAGGGGCACCGCGATGGTGGTGGCCCCCTCGGCGGCCAGGTGCTCGGCGAGCTGGCGCACCCCCTCGGCATTGGTGCGCCCGCCCTGGCCCACCCACACGGTGCCGCCGAACTTCAGCACATCCCCGCCGTCGAGCGTCCCGGGCGCCTCGATGCGCCTGATCGTGTAGCCCTGAGCGCGCACGGCCTCCTCGGCCGCCTCCACCTCGGGCTTGCGCTCGTCGGCCCCCGGCCGGGTGATGACGGCGGTGCTGCCGTAGACGACGACGGCGTCCTCGACGAAGACGGCGTCGGGGCAGTCGGGGGCCGGGTCGACCTCGATGGTCTCCCACCCCGCCTCGCCCAGCGCCGCGACGTAGTCCCGCCACTGGCGCTGGGCCAGCTCCAGGTCCACCTCCGTGCGCTCGATATGGGTGACCAGGCCCTCCGCCAGCCGCGGGCCGGGCCTGCGCACCAGCGCCTTCTTCCTCTCCACGCTCTCCATCGAGACCTCTTCCTTTCCGTTGGGCTCCTCGTGGCCTTCGCGGTACCAGGCCGGGTGTGGTAGAAAACTCACCTGGTATGAATCCTCATGCAGGCCACTGCATCCTTGGAGGATACCTGATGTACTCGATGAGGAGGCTCTATGAATACGCCGACCCCCACCGCCTCTGAGCACGGCGCCGCGGGCTCGGGCCCCACCAGTGCCTCCGAGGAGTCGGGCTGCCTGCACCGCAACCTCAAGATCCGCCACGTCAACCTCATCGCCATCGGCGGTGCGATCGGCACGGGCCTGTTCGTGGGCACGGGCCAGTCCATCTCCGCGGCGGGCCCCGGAGGGGCGGTCCTGTCCTACGGGATCATCGGCCTGGCCATCTTCTTCATGATGGGCGCCCTGGGCGAGATGGTCACCCACCGGCCCGTGGCGGGGGCCTTCGAGACCTATGCGGGCTCCTACGTGGAGCCGGCCCTGGGCTTCACCGTGGGCTGGATGTACTGGTACTCCTGCGCCATGACGATCGCCGTCGAGCTCGTGGCCAGCGCCATCATCATGAAGTACTGGTTCCCCGACTCGCCCTCCTGGCTGTGGAGCACGCTGTTCCTGACCATCATCCTGGTCCTCAACCTCTTCTCGGCACGCATCTTCGGGGAGTCGGAGTTCTGGTTCGCCGGGATCAAGGTCATCACCATCATCGTCTTCCTCATCGTGGGCGTGGCGATGATCGTGGGCATCATCGGCGGCCACGAGACCGGCTACTCCAACTGGACGCGGGGGGAGGCGCCCTTCGTGGGCGGCGCGGCCGGCACCTTCTCGGTGCTCATGGCAGCGGGCTTCTCCTTCATCGGCGTGGAGTCCGCCGCGGTGGCCGCCGGGGAGGCGGAGGACCCGCGCAGGACGATGCCCCGGGCGATCAACTCGGTGTTCGTGCGCATCATGCTGTTCTACATCGGCGCCATCGCCGTGGTCTCCACCCTGGTGGCCTACACCGACCCCAACCTCCTGAGCGCCTCGGAGGACAACATCGCCGCCAGCCCCTTCACCATCGTCTTCGAGCGGGCCGGGCTGGCCCTGGCGGCGGCCCTCATGAACACCGTCGTGCTGACCTCGGTGCTCTCGGCGGGCAACTCCGCCCTCTACGTGGCCTCGCGCCTGCTGTACTCCATGGCCTGCGCAGGCCGGGCGCCGCGCGTGTGCAGCCGGGTCTCGGCCCACGGGGTGCCGGTGTGGGCGGTCCTGGCCACGGTGGCGGTCTCGATGCTGGGCTTCCTGTCCTCCCTGGTGGGGGACTCGGTGGCCTACACCTGGTTCTACAACGCCACGGGCCTGACGGGCTTCATCGTGTGGGTGGGGGTGTGCCTGGCGCACCTGCGCTTCCGCGCCGCCTGGCGGGTCCAGGGCCACGCAGCGGCCGAGCTGCCCTACAGGGCCTGGCTCTTCCCGGCGGGCACCTGGTTCGCGCTCATCGTGTTCATCGCCGTCATCCTGGGCCAGGGGGCCGCCCTGATGCTGGCCGGCTTCACCTGGTACGGGCTGCTGGTGGCCTATGTGGGCCTGCCCATCACCCTGGTCCTGTGGCTGGGGTACCGCCTGGCTCGCGGCTCGCGGGTCATCCCGCTCCAGCGCATCGACCTGTCGGCCTCCGACGTCCAGGAGTAGGCCTCGCGGAGCGAGGGGCCGGCCCCTCGCTCCGCCGCTCTACTCGTAGGCGGGCTCGGGGGTGATGTCGCGCGCCATGTTGGCGAAGCGCGACAGGTGCCCCTGGAAGGCCACGGGAATGGTGCGGGTCTGGCCGTTGCGGTGCTTGGCCACGATGATGTCGGCCTCCCCGGGGCGCTCCTCGGGGCTGTAGTACTCGGGGCGGTGCAGCAGCATGATGATGTCGGCGTCCTGCTCCAGGGAGCCGGACTCGCGCAGGTCGCTCATCTGGGGCTTGTTGCCGGTGCGCTGCTCGGGCCCGCGGTTGAGCTGGGCGACGGCGATGACCGGGATCTCCAGCTCCTTGGCCAGCAGCTTGAGGGAGCGGGAGAACTCCGAGACCTCCTGCTGGCGCGACTCCACCCGCTTGCCCGAGCTCATCAGCTGGAGGTAGTCGATGACCATGAGGCCCAGGTGGTGCTGCTGCTTCATGCGCAGGGCCTTGGAGCGGATCTCGGGCATGGTGAGGTTGGGGGAGTCGTCGATGAACAGGGGGGCGTTGGACACCGGGTTGTAGGCCAGGGCCACATCGGTCCAGTCCCGGTCCTCCATCTGGCGCGAGCCGCGCAGCTTGTTCATGTCCACCCCGGACTCGGCGGCCAGGATGCGCATCATCAGCTCCATGCGGCCCATCTCCAGGGAGAAGTAGCAGCTGGCGATGCCGTGGTGGATGGAGGCGGCGCGGCAGAAGTCGACGGCCAGGGTGGACTTGCCCATGGCGGGGCGGGCGGCCACGATGATCATCTGGCCCGCGTGCAGGCCGCCGGTGAGCTCGTCGAGCTCCAGGAAGTCGGTGGGCACGCCGGTCATGGCGCCGTTGTCCCGGTTCTGGGCGGCCTCGATCTCCAGGTTGGCCTCGTTGAGGAGCTCGGCGACCGGGATGTAGTCCTCCTTCTCCCCCTCGTGGTGGGCCACGGCGTAGACCTCGGCCTCGGCCAGGGTCACGAGGTTGGCGATGTCCCCGGCGTCGGTGGAGTAGCCCAACTGGGTGATGCGGGTGCCGGCCTGGACCAGTCCGCGCATGAGGGCCTTGTCCTTGACGATGCGCGCGTAGTAGCCGGCGTTGGCGGCGGTGGGGACGGTGGCCATGAGGGAGGCCAGGTAGGGGGCTCCCCCGATGCGCTCGAGCTCCCCGCGCCGGGCGAGCTCGTCGGCGACGATGAGCGGGTCGGCGGGCTCGGAGCGGTTGTAGATGTCGACGACGGCGTTGAAGATCGACTCGTGGGCGGAGCGGTAGAACTCGGGGCCGCGCAGGACGTCGATGACGTCGGTGATGGCCTCCTTGCTCAGCAGCATGCCCCCCAGGGTGGCCATCTCGGCGTCGAGGTCCTGGGGCGGCAGGCGGTCGAAGGCCCCGTCGTAGGCCTCGTAGCGGGCAACCGGGGCTCCACCCTCTCCCTGGTCCCTGCCGTCCCTGTCGTCCATCCCGGAGCCCTCCTCACGTCCCGTGCGCAGCCGCCGCGCTGCCCGCGCCGTCCCGGCGGCAGGCCGCTGGGGCGCCGCTGACGGGCAGCCGGCGGGCAGCCGATGAGCAGCTGGCGGGCGTTGCGCGCGCGTGACCATAGCGGCTGCAGCAGCGCCTCGCAAACGCTCCGCCGATGAGGGCTGGGGATATCTCAGGAGCGCCTGTGGACTCCGCCCCCGGCCCTGTGGAGGATGGGCGGTGACCTGTGGGCGCAGGTGTGCACGACCCTCCTGAACAGCGCCTGAACAGACAGAAGAACGTTGACATCCCAAGGAAAAGTGCCGTCAGGCAATCCATAGGAAGTTCCCACCGGATCACAACTTGGATCTGTGGATAAGTGTGTATCTCTGTGGACAAAGGTGATTCTGGACTTGAGGTCCGCGATGTTTGTGGGAGTCCCACAGCCTCATTGGCAGAGGTTTTCCCCAGGCTCGTACTCTCTTATTGGCGTCAGCCGCTTTGCCGCATGCTTGCAGCATGCTCCCAGGTTCAACTGGTGCGGCCCCGCCGGCTCACTTGAGGGGATCCACAGGCGGCACCCGCCCGCGCGGTGCCTCAGCGCCCCGGCCCTCGCCCTCCGCCTCCACGGCGCCGGCCCCGGCTGCATCCCCGGCGTGCGCATCGCCGTCGCCCCGCCGTGGCCGCACCGGGGCGGCTGCGACCGCCCGGGGCCCGACAATAGGGGCGTGCCCCTCACCGCTCGCCGCACCGGCCCCGACTCAGCCCCCGGCCTCAACCGCCGCATCCTGTCCCTGGCACTGCCCGCCCTGGGCGCCCTGGTGGCTGAGCCGCTCTTCGTCCTCATCGACTCGGCGATGGTCGGGCACCTGGGGGCCACGAGCCTGGCGGGCCTGTCCCTGGCCTCGACGATCCTGACCACGGCCGTGGGGCTCTTCGTCTTCCTGGCCTACTCCACGACGGCGACGACGGCGCGGCTCTTCGGGGCGGGGCGCCGCCGTCAGGGGCTGCGCGCCGGCGTGGACGGGGTGTGGCTGGCCCTGCTCCTGGGTCTGGGGGCCGCCGTGGTCCTGGGCGCGGGCGCCTCGGGGATCGTGGCAGTGATGGGGGCCGAGGGCGAGGTGGCCAGTGCGGCGAGGGCCTACCTGTGGGCCTCGGCCCCGGGCCTGCCGGGCATGCTCGTGGTCTTCGCCGCCACGGGGGTGCTGCGGGGCCTGCTCGATACGCGCACGCCCTTCATCGTGGCCTGCGCGGGGGCTGTGCTCAACACGATCCTCAACGCCTTCCTGCTCTACGGGCTCGGCTTGGGGATCGCGGGCTCCGGCGCGGGCACGGCCATCTCCCAGACTCTCATGGCGGTGGCCCTGGTGGCGCCGGTGATGCGCGCGGCTCGCGCCGAGGGCCTGGGCCTGCGGCCGGGCCGGGCCGGGGTGAGCGGCTCACTGGTGGAGGGGCTGCCGCTGCTGGTGCGCACGTTGAGCCTTCGGGCGGCCATTGTGGCGACGGTGTGGGCCGCCACCGCGCTGGGGCCGGTGCCGCTGGCGGCCCACCAGGTGGCCTTCACCCTGTGGAGCTTCGCCGCCTTCGCCCTCGATGCCCTGGCGGTGGCTGCCCAGGCACTCATCGGCACCGCCCTGGGCCAGGCGGACGCCGAGCAGACGAGCACCGGGCCAGGGGACGCTGGCATGACCGGCACTGGGTGGACGGATGCTGAGTCCGGGGAGGCTGGGCGGATGGGCGCTGAGCAGGCGCAGCAGAGCGAGCCGGACGGTCGGGCCGCCCCGGATCATCCGGCCGCCAGTCCTGGGGCCGACGTCCCCGGGGGCCTGGGGGCGGCGCCGATCGATGCGGTGCTGCGCCGGAGCCTGGCCTGGGGCGTGGGGACGGGCGCTGTCATCGGCCTGGTCCTGGCGGCGGCGAGCCCTTGGCTGCCATGGGTCTTCACCTCCGATGCGTCCGTGAGGGCCCTGGCGGCGCCGGTGCTGGTCATCATGGCCTCGGCCATGCCGCTTGCCGGTGCGGTCTACCTCTTCGACGGCGTGCTCATGGGGGCGGGGGACGGGCGGTACCTGGCCCGGGCGGGGCTGCTCACCCTGGTGGTGTACCTGCCCCTGGCGGTGGCCGTGGGGCAGGGGTGGGTCGGTGGGGGCCTGGCCGCGCTGTGGCTGGCCTTCGCCTGGGTGTTCATGGGGGCCAGGGCCGTGACCACGGGCCTGCGCGCCCGGGGCGGCGGCTGGCGGGCCTGAGCTCCCGCTGGGCCGCCAGGTCTCCGGATCGCAGTGCTCGTTTCACCATGCGCTCGGTGGCCGGGCTCTCACGGGCGGCCGTCCATCGGCGGCACAGGTCGAGGGCCCAATCGAGGCGGGTCCTGGCGGCGTCGTTGATCCAGTTGGCCACTGAGTCCTGCACGTAGCGAGAGGGGTCGGCGCACGGCGATGAGGAAGCAGGCCCACCCCCGCACGGTGTCACTGGGGTGGGAGGCCAGCCGCTCCACCTCGACGGCCTCGGGGCGATCAGCCAAGGCTGCTCCGAGGTGCGCCATACGCTTGAGGATGCCCAGGGTCTGGGCGCGGTCGGCCTCGGCGAGAAGGTCATCGTCAGCCTCGGACACAACGGCGCGCAGCAGCAGGGACTGGCCTCTGGTCAGTGCCTCGGTGAGCGTGCGCGCAGGCGCCGTCCCGGCATTGAGTGCCTCAAGATGCGCCGGGTCGATATCCCCCATGAGCGCCGCGCCTCGGCGCCCCAGGATCCACTCCCCGCGGGCGGTCAGCGAGGCCGGGGGTGGACGGCAGTGACGGCATGCGCGCGAGCCTACTGGGGCCACTGCGGCGGAGCGATACCTCATCGCCGTCAGGCTGGAGCCTCGTCTCCGTTAACATGCCGGGCCCTTTCGAGGTTCTCCCGAACAGCGACAGTCGTCGGATGATCGGAGCCCAGCACCCGCTCACAGTCTGCCAGGGTCCGCTCATACAAGGGAACCGCACGCTTCAGATCCCCAACCGACTCATAGGCGCCCGCCAGGTTGTTGCGCGAGACCAGAGTGCTGGGGTGGTCCACACCCAGCACCCGCTCATGATCAGCCAGGGTCTGCTCATACAAGGGAACCGCACGCTTCAGATCCCCAACCGCCCCATAGGCATAGGCGAGGTTGTTGCGCGAGACCAGAATATCAGGGTGATCCGCGCCCAGCACCCGCTCACAGTCTGCCAGGGTCTGCTCATACAAGGGAACCGCACGCCCCAGATCCCCAACCGCCCCATAGGCATAGGCGAGGTTGTTGCGCGAGACCAGCGTGCTGGGGTGGTCCGCACCCAACACCCGCTCATGATCAGCCAGGGTCTGCTCATACAAGGGAACCGCACGCCCCAGATCCCCAACCGCCCCATAGGCGCCCGCCAGGTTGTTGCGCGAGACCAGAGTGTCGGGGTGGTCCGCACCCAACACCCGCTCGCGATCAGCCAGGGTCTGCTCATACAAGGGAACCGCACGCCCCAGATCCCCAACCGACTCATAGGCATAGGCGAGGTTGTTGCGCGAGACCAGCGTGCTGGAATGATCAGGACCCAGAACCCGCACCCGGTCAGCCAGCACCTGCTCGAAGAGAGTGACGGCCTCACCCAGGCGCCCCACCGCCAGATAGGCATAAGCCAGGTCCATGCGGGCATCCAGCACAGCGGGATCATCCATCTCTCCGGGCACGGTGACCCCCACCGTCGCGAGCACGGCCTCCGCCTCCTCCAGCCGCCAGGCGCTCGCCAGCCAGCGCACGAGCATGAGCCGGCTCTCCAGGACCGCCTCCTCGGCATCGAGCCGCTCAGCCCGTTCCACCCACTGGCCTGACTCCGGCTCGTGGGGCACCTCGCCCATCTCCCGATATGCGAGTTCAAGGAGGTCCAGGCGGATGGGCGCGAGCCGGCGCTGAGGACCGGCCCGGTGCTCCAAGGCCTGGCGCACTGTGCTCGACAGATCCATGACGGGCCCCGCGTCCCCCTGCTGAGCCGCCGCCAGCGCATCCTCCACCTGCCCTAGGAAGGCCAGTGAGGGCTTGCGCGTCACCGGGAGGCTCGTCAGGTGCTTGGTCAAGCCGATCGTCTCGTCCCCAGAGAGGATGCTCATGGCCATCTCGCAGTAGGGCGCGGCGCTCCCCTCCTGCCCTGCGGCACCAAGCTCGGACAGGTCGTACCACCCGGTGAGGAAGTCCACGACCAGCCGCAGCGGCTCCCCGCGGGACTCCTTGATCTGGAAAGCCAGCCGGGCCAGGGGCTCAGCCAGCTCGTAGTAGGTGCGGCGCCCATCCAGGAGATCCGCGAAGATCGTGTCCGCGGGCCGCAACCACCCGCGGTCACCGAGGTCGATCACCGCCCTGGCGACGGTCCGCTGGTCGATCTGCGTGCGCCGGGCGATCTCCTTGACCGGTAGGGGCCGGTCCGCACTGGCCAGCTCGGAGACAATGAGCCGGTGCTGGGGCGACAGGCGGGCGAGGCGCTCCTGGTAGTAGGGGGTCAGGTCATCGAACCGGCCCAGGAGCAGATCGACCAGGTGGTTCAACTGCTCCACCGTCAGTGCATCGCCCAGGAGTGCCCACAGGCGCGGCTGGCCTCCGGCAAGATGGGCAATGGTCCTGATCTTGGCCAGGGCGGCGGGCGTCTTCAGCTCCTTGAGCAGGCTCTCATTGTCCTGAGCGCCGGCCAGGGCCGTCAGCATGGCGATCGCCTGCTCGGGCGTGAAGGGATCGAGCCTCATGGTGTCGAAGTAGCCGAACAGCGGCAGGTCCTGGGAGACCAGGTTGTGGTCCAGCCGCGTGGTTGAGCCAATGACCAGGAGGGCGGACTGGGTCTGCAGGAAGTGGCGGAAGCGCTGCTGCCCCAACTCCCCGATGGACTCCAGAACCTGGTCCACGTTCTCCATGAGCACCAGCACCGGCCCCTCCGCCATGAGGCCACGCAGGCGGGCCACCGCCTCCTCCTCGCTCAACGCCCCCAGGTCCTCGTGCTCGACCAACTCCCGGAGCATGGCCAGCACCAGATGACGGTAGGAGACGATCGTCCAGGGGTCCTCGGGCAGCCAGGCAATGCGTATCCCGGCCCCCAAGGCGCGGGTGCGATGGTAGACCAGGGAGATGAGGTGGGTCTTTCCCGCGCCCCGGGGCCCCACGAGGAGCGTGTGGTGGGGGCTCCGCGTGCTCCCAAGTTCCTGGACGCGGTCCATGAGCCGGTCCAGAAGAGGCTCGCGGACCACGAAGAGCCTCTCAAGGTGCTCCGCCGGCATGGTGGAGGGCGTGAATCGCGAGGTCCTCATGAGGCCGCCGCCCAGATCCGATAACGCCGCGCCCAGATGTACTGCAGCGCCGGGTAGCGCCACCGGCAGGCCATGCCCTGCTGCACGTACTCCAGGTAGTGGTCATTGATGAGTGCATCCAGGACGTCCTGTGACGCCTTATCCGGACACAGGTCCTTAACGGGTTTGGGCTCACGGTCAGGGGACAGGCAATCGTTGAGCAGGCGCCGAGCCAGTTTCAGGGAAGAAGGGTCGTAATACACGTCGAGGCGCTCCAGAAAGTGCGCGAAGACCTGGTGCTGGTCCGGGTCATCAATGCTCCGCTCCCAGCAGGCCCGCATCCCAGCAGCGTCCAGGCGCGCCACATGAGCCTGATCCACCAGGCTCATGACCTGGTGCATGAGGAAGGGGATGCCGTCGGTGAGACGCACCAGCTCAGCGGCAACCTCCGGGGCCGGATCAAGCCTCGCCTGGGCGGTCCCACCGATCCTGACCCCAAGCAGGAGGCGCTGGGCCAGCTCTTCGGCCTCCTGCCACTCCAGGGGCCCCAGGGTCAGGGGATGCAGGTCATTAACGTCCCCTGAGGTCGCCCCCACAGTGCGCAGCACGTGATGGAAGCCGATGGAACCGGTGACGATCCACCGGACCCCTCTGAGGTTCTGGCGCAGGTACCGCATGGTCTGGAGCAGCGCCCGCGCACTGTCTCCATCCTCCTTGGAGGCGATGTTCTTGATGGCCAGCGGCACCTCATCCATGAGGATGATCGGGGTCTTCCCGCTGCCAGTGCCCTCCAGGGACCCGAGGATCATCCTCAGGAGATCCTGCGGCGGCATCTCCCTCATCGAGGGCTTGATGGTCACCCACCCGAGGTTGATGCTGTCGATGTTCCCAACGAGGGTCGCGATCATCTTGCGCACCCGCTCTGGCAGATCTGCTCGTTTTCCGAGTCCCTCGATCGTCCGCTCGATGAACCCTCTGGCCGTATCCACCCCCTCGTAGTCAATGAGGTAGGACTCGAACCCGTCCTGAGACTCGGCGAAGTAGTGCAACCAGAAGGTCTTACCCATGCGGCGCGGGTCACACAGCAGCAGGTTCTTCCCGCCGTGCAGCGACCGGAGCGCATGGTCCGTGGTCTGCCGGCGCCCGACGAAGAACTGTGGGTCCAGGAGATTCCCGGGCTGGGGGCGGATGGGACTCAGGCGTGCCTGGTTCATGATCGTCCTTTCGTACGTGACCCATCACGTACGAGTGTACGTCAGCCTCCACGTACATTTCTACGTGCTTGGTCACGTACATCATGGGTAGCTCGACGGCCCAGCCCGAACCGCGACCTGCCGGCTCGTCTGCCGGGGACGCCATGCCTTACCCCAGATACTCAAAACTCGATGCTTGGCGGCGAGCTCGTAGACAGAACTCACCACCAAGCATCGAGCTCGGTGTAGTGCGGGGCCAACGACGACCTGCTGGCTCCCCATGGGGCCGGCGTTATGCGAGCCGGAGCAGGGGCAGGCCGCGGCCTGCCCCGGGGGCCTCAGCGAGCAGCGACGACGTTGACCTCGATGGGGGCCACGACGTCGGAGTGCAGGCGCACGGAGGCGCTGTGGCGGCCGGTGGACTTGATCGGCGGGACGGCCTCGATCTTGCGCCGGTCGATGGTCGGGCCGCCGGCGGCCTTGACGGCCTGCGCCAGGGCGGCCGTGGTCACCGCGCCGAAGAGGCGGCCGTTGGCGCCTGCCGAGGCGCTGATGGTCACGACGTTCTCGGTCAGCCACACGCGGGCGCTCTGGGCCTGCTCCAGGGACTCGATGGAGCGGCGGCGGCGAGCCTCAGCCATCTGGTCGATCTGGCGCTGCGCACCCTTGGACCACGGGGTGGCCAGCTTGCGCGGCAGCAGGTAGTTGCGGGCGTAGCCGTCCTTGACGTCCACGACGTCACCGGCGCTGCCCAGGTGGGACACGTCGTGGGTGAGGATGAGCTTGGTGGTCATGAGGTCCCCTCCGTTCAGCGAGCAGAGCTCGAGTAGGGAAGCAGGGCCATCTCACGCGCGTTCTTCACGGCCTTGGCGATCTTGCGCTGCTCCTGGACGGAGACGCCGGTGACGCGACGGGCGCGGATCTTGCCGCGGTCGGAGATGAACTTGCGCAGGGTGGCGGTGTCCTTGTAGTCGATCTTGCCGACCTTGATGGCCTTGACCGGACCGACCTTCTTCTTGGGCTTGCGAAGTTGGGGCTTCGCCATGGTGGTACTCCTTGGTCTGAGCGCTCAGGCGCTCCACGAGATGAATAGTGGGGGGAACGGGAGAGTCGGCCCTGCCCGGCAGGATCAGAAGGGGGGCTCGTCCCCGAAGGAGGTCGAGCCTCCCGTGGCCCACGGATCGTCCGGGGCGCCGCCGGCGGGGGCGTTGTAGCCGCTCTGGCCGCCGAAGCCGCCGCCCTGACCGCCCTGGTTGTAGCCGCCCTGGCCCTGCTGGCCTCCGAAACCGCCCTGGGGCTGGCCGCCGAAGCCTCCGCCCTGGCCGCCCTGCTGGCCTCCGAAGCCGCCCTGCCCGCCGCGGGGCTGGCGGGCGACCTGGGCCTTGGCGTAGCGCAGGGAGGGGCCGATCTCATCGACCTGCATCTCCACCACCGTGCGGTTCTCGCCCTCGCGGGTGGTGAAGGAGCGCTGGACCAAGCGGCCCTGGGCGATGACCCGGGTGCCCTTGGTCAGGGACTCGGCCACGTTCTCAGCGGCATCACGCCAGATGGAGCAGCGCATGAACAGCGTCTCGCCGTCCTTCCACTCCTGGGCCTGGCGGTCGAAGGTGCGCGGGGTCGAGGCGATGGTGAAGGAGGCCACCGCAGCCCCCGAGGGGGTGAAGCGCATCTCAGGATCCGCGGTGAGGTTCCCGATAATGGTGATGACAGTGTCTCCGGCCATGGGTGTTCTCCGTTCCCGGTTGAGGCTCAGGCCTCGGGACGCAGCAGCTTGGTGCGCAGGACGGTCTCGTTGAGGCCGAGCTGCCGGTCCAGCTCCTGAGCGGTCTCAGGAGTGGCGGTCAGGTCGGCGACGACGTAGAAGCCCTCGGACTTCTTCTTGATGTCGTAGGCCAGGCGGCGCTTGCCCCAGACATCGACCTTGTCCACCGAGCCCCCGCTGCTGGGGACGACCTGCAGCAGCTTCTCCAGCAGCTGGGAGACTGTGCGCTCGTCCGTCTCGGGGTCGAGGATGATCATGATCTCGTAGTGACGCATGCTTGGTACCCACCTCCTCTGGTCTCAAGCGGTCACGGTCCTTCCGTGACAGGAGGGTGATGCGTGCGGCGCGCTGTCGGGGCGACCCGACAGTGCGACCAGTCGGCCACACTACCGGAGAGCCCCACCGGCCGGAACCCGAGGGGGCGGGCCGACGACGTGCCATGCAACACGTCGTCGGCCCCCCGGGCCGCCCCCCCCCGGGCCCCCCCCCCCCCCCCCCCCGGCCCCCCCCCCCCCCCCCGCCCCCTCCTCAGGCGCCGGCGCCGGACTCAGCCGTCGCGCTCGTTCTGATTGCCCCGGTTCTGGTTCCCCCGGTTGTTCGGGCCGGCGCCCTGGCCCCCACCGTTCTGGCCATTGTTGTTGCCCTCCGGGTTCGGATTCGGGTTCGGGCCGCCCGGGGGCTCGGGCAGCTCCTCCCAGCCCGGCGTGCCCAGGCCCCCGCCGTTGCCGCCGGTGGGCTCGGCATTGCCCGTCGGCTCGGGCGGGGCCTCGGCCGTGGGCTGCTGCTCCTCGGGCGTGGCCTCGGCCGTGGGCTGCTGCTCCTCGACCGTGGGCTCGGCCGTGGGCTGCTCCTGCGGCTGCTCGGCGGTGGGCGCCGCCGTGGGCACCTGGGTCTGGTAGTCCTCAGCCACCTCCCCGGGCTCGCCGTACAGGGAGCCCCGCGAGTACGAGGCGTCGGTGCGCGGCGGGAATTCCTCGACGGGCACGTCCTGAAGCGCCTGGTCCATGTAGCCGATGAACAGGTCGGCGGGGTAGGTCGATCCGGTGATCTCCGGGTACTCGCCCCAGGGGGTGATGGACTCCTCCTCCCCGTTGGGCCCCGACTGGTAGAGCGTCACGGCCGTGACCACCTGGGGGGTGAAGCCCACGAACTGGGCGGACTTGTTGTCCGAGGACGAGCCGGTCTTGGCGGCGATCGGCCGGCCCAGGACCTGGACCTTCTCCGCACTGCCGTAGCGGACCACCTGCTGGAGGGCGTAGGTCGTGTCGGCCATGACGCCCTCATCGAAGGCCCGCTCGCCCTCCGTGGGCCCGGTGTAGGCCGCCGAGCCATCGGGCTTGGTGGCCGAGGCGACGATGTGGGTGTCGTGGCGCATCCCCTGCGAGGCGAAGGTGGCGAAGGAGCTCGCGATGTCGATGGTGTGCGGCGAGGCCGAGCCCAGGACGTTCTGCACGAAGGCGTCCATGCCCTGGGTGTCCTCGGGGTAGCCGGCCCGGATCGCCACCTTGTTCGTCTCCTCCGGCCCCAGGTCGGCATTGAGCTGGAGGTAGGGGGTGTTGATCGAGTAGGCCGTGGAGTCGATGAGGTCCCGCCAGCCGTAGGAGGCGCCCTGGAAGTTCTGGAAGGAGTGCCCGTCGATCGTCATGGGCGAGTCGCCGCGGTAGCCGTTGGACAGGGTCAGCCCGTTCTCCAGCCCGGCCACCAGGGCGAAGGGCTTGTAGGTGGACCCCGCCTGGGCCACCGCATCCGTGGAGGTGTTGACCTGGTTGGTCAGGTAGTCGGGCCCGCCGTAGAGGGCGAGGATGCCCCCGGTCTTGGCGTCGATGGAGACCATCCCCACCCGCAGGTTCTCCGAGTACCCCTCGGGCAGGGACTGGGCGGTGGAGACGATGGCGTCCTGATCCGCCTTGTCGATGGTCGTGGTGATCTTCAGGCCGCCGGTGTCGATCTGCTGGTCGCTCAGGCCCGCATCCGCCGTCAGCTCGGCGCGCACCATCTGCAGCAGGTGGCCATTGGGGCCCTCATAGACCTGCTCATTCTTCGGGGTGATGGTGGCGGGGAACTGGGCGGAGTCGTAGTCGGCCTGGGAGATGTAGCCATCGGCGAGCATGAACTCCAGGACGCGCTGCCAGCGCTCCTGGGCCTTCTCCGGGTTCTCCTCCGGATCCCAGCCGCTGGGCGCGGGCAGGATCCCCGCCAGCAGGGCGGCCTCCGAGACCGTCATCTCACTGGCGGGCTTGTCGAAGAAGGCCTGTGAGGCCGCCTCGATCCCGTAGGCGCCGCGCCCGTAGTAGACGGTGTTGAGGTAGGCGTCCAGGATCTCCTGCTTGGACTGCTCCCGGTCGATCTTGACCGCCATGATCGCCTGCTGGAACTTGCCGAAGTAGGAGTCCGTGGTGTCCACGTAGTAGTTCTTGACGTACTGCTGGGTCAGGGTCGAGGCGCCCTGGGTGTCCCCGCCGCGCAGGTTGTTCCACAGGGCTCGGGCGATTCCCTTGGGATCCACGCCCTTGTTGGTGTAGAAGCTGCGGTCCTCCGAGGCCACCACCGCCTGGCCCACGTAGTCGGGAATGGTCGAGCCGTCCACAATGGTGCGGTCGACCTCGGCGAACTCGCCCATGACGGTGGTGCCGTCGGCGTAGTACACCGTGCTGGTCTGCGCCTGGGCGAACTCGCTGGGGTCGGGGACCTTGATGGTGGAGTAGGCATAGGCGAACAGGCCGAAGACGGCCAGGACCGCCAGGAGGAAGCACCCCAGGACGAAGCGCCAGCTGGGGATCCACCGGTGGATGGGGCCCTTGCCCGCACGCGGGTAGTTGAAGAACCGACGGGCGCCGGTGCGCGCCGGCTTGCGCGCCTTCCCCGCTCGGGCCGCCTTGCCCGCACCGCCGGACGCCGCGGCCTGGGCCATCGTGCCGCCGGCCACCGGGGAGGCGGCCATCGTTTGAGTCGCCTGACCGCCCGCTGAGCCCTTGATGGATGTGCGGGCCGGCCTGGCGGGACCCTGCCGGTCCGCATTCGCCGCCCGGGCGAGCTTGCCGCCGCCAGGACGCGGACCCGCCCCGTTCCTGCTGTCTGCCACGCGTTCCTCGTTTCCATTGACCGACACGGACCGGCACCGGAGGCCGCGGGCGGGCGTGCGCCGACCACGGCGACCATGATGGTTGCCGAACTGTTGTCAAGTATGGCGCTCCCAGGGCCTCCATGGATAGCGGAAGAAACCCAGGAAACCTTCAGGATCTCCCGAGATCGTCTCAGGCCGCCGCTCCTCGACGACGGGGCGAGCGCCGTCGTCGGGGCGCCGGATGGGCATGAGCGCAAGCCAAGACCCGCGCCGGCCACCGCCTGCGGGGCGCGCCACGGGGCCCGCCCCGCAGTGAGCCAGGCGCCACCGCTATGACCAAGACCTCCACGAGCCCCCGTGGACCTCAATCGCCCCCGGTGGACCTCCACGGATCCGCACGCGGCCCGCCCCGATCCACGACCGGAGCGCCGAAGAGCCGACGCCCCCGACGACGCCGGGGCGAGGACCTCTCCAGCCCATGGCCCGGCCCTCCGGCGCCACCCGAAGGTCCTAGAGATCAGATGAATGAAGGCCCCGCCGGCCACTCCCCCGGTCTTCTCACGGAGAAGAAACCAGAGGATCGGCGTGCCGTCCGCCCCGCCGTCCTACGGTGGATGGAGCCGGGCTATGCGCGCCCCGACCCGGGACCGCCATGGGAGGAGCCCCTCGAGCGGGGCCTCAACGGCATCGACCCGCCCCACCTGGAGGCACCGCAATGGACACAGTCGTCATCCTCCTCCAAGTCACCATCATCCTGGCCTGCCTGGTCCTCGGGGCCAAGAAGGGCGGGATGGCCCTGGGCCTCATCGCCGGGATCGGATTGGTCATCCTCGTCTTCGGCTTCCGCCTTGAGCCCGGGGAGCCGCCGGTCTCCGTCATCCTGACCATCCTCGCCGTCATCGGCTGCGCCGCCACCCTCCAGCAGTCCGGCGGGCTGGACGTCATGATGCAGGCCGCCGAGCGCCTCCTGCGCAGGCACCCCGAGCATGTGACCATCCTGGGGCCACTGGTGACCTGGACGCTCACCGTCCTGTGCGGCACCGGGCACGTCGTCTACACGATGCTGCCCATCATCGCCGATATCGCCATCAAGAAGAGCATCCGCCCCGAGCGCCCCATGGCGGCCTCATCAGTGGCAGCCCAGATGGGGATCACCGCCTCACCGGTCTCCGTGGCCACCGTCTCGATCGTGTCGATCATCGCCGACCACACCGACAAGCACTGGTCGGTCCTCCAGATCCTCATGATCTCCATGCCCGCCTCCCTCGCGGGCGTGGTGCTGGCCGCCCTGTGGTCCATGCACCGCGGCAAGGACCTGGACGAGGACGAGGAGTTCCAGCGCCGCCTGGAGAACCCCGAGTTCCGGGCATCCCTCTCCTCGGGGTCCGAGACCCTCATCGGAAAGACCTTCCCCGTCGAGGCCAGACGGGCCACCTGGATCTTCCTGGGGGCGATCGCCCTGGTCGTGGTGCTGGGCGCCTTCGACGCCCTGCGCCCCTCCTTCTGGAACGAGGAGGACAGGGCGTTCGAGCCGCTGAGCATGAACCTCGTCATCCAGATGGTCATGCTCTCCGCCGGAGCACTCATCCTGCTGACCTGCAATGTCAAGGCGGGCAAGATCGCCTCCACCACCGTGTTCAAGTCCGGGGCCACCGCCATGTTCTCGATCTTCGGGGTCGCCTGGATGACCGAGACCGTGGTGGGAGCCCACCTGGAGGCGCTGGAGTCAGGGCTCACCGGCATCCTGGCCGATCACGTGTGGATGTACGCCATTGTGCTGTTCATCATCGGCAAGCTGGTCAACTCCCAGGCCGCCGGGCTGCTCATCGTGGCTCCCATGGCGCTGTCCCTGGGGGTCGACCCGGTCGTCGTCGTGGGCTTCATCGGCGCCTCCTACGGCTACTTCATCCTGCCCACCTACCCCTCGGACCTGGCCGCGATCGGCTTCGACCCCACGGGCACCACCCGGATCGGCAAGTATGTCGTCAACCACTCCTTCCTGGTGCCCGGCCTCATCGGTGTGGCCACCTCCTGCCTGGTCGGATCCGCCCTGGCCCAACTGCTCCTGCGCTGATCCCCGGCCGGCCCACCCGGCCGGGGCAGCGCACGACCGCAGGAGCGCGCGCCGGCCCCCGCCTCCCAGTACTCGGACGGCTCCGGCCCCAGTGGCGCACCGGCGGCACGGCGTCGCTACCCTGAGACCATGAACACCGTTGCGGCAACAACATCAGCCATCGCCCTGCGCCTGGAGCTGCTGGGCCTCCCCGTCCCCGCCGATGCCGTCCATGCCGAGACCGACCGCCTCATGTCCCCGATCCTGGCGCGCCAGCGTGAGCTCTCCCGCCGTCTGGCCCACCGCCCCTGCGCCGCGGACAAGCGCATCCAGTCCTTCCTCGACTCCTACCTCGACGGCGCCCCGGCCGCCCCCCGACTGCCGCGATCCACCTTCGTCCTGGACCAGCCCGGCCTGGCCCGCGAGCTGTCCCTCCCCGTGGGCGCCACCAGCTTCGAGTCCGACTACGTCTCCAGCTACCGCATCCTGGGCGGGGTCCTGCACAACCCCCGCAACGACCGGCGCACCACGGCCGGCGTCTTCCACATCGCCGAGGGCGGCCTGCCCATCCCCGACGACAAGATCGCCGTGCCCCGCGACGCCTTCGCCCAGCTGCTGGCCCGCGCCGTCGAGGCCCCCGACAGCCTCCTGACCCTGCCCTGGAGCGCCCACCAGGACAACCCCGCCCGCGCCTGGGTCTCCCTGCTGCTGCGCCCCGTCGTCGTCCCCGAGGTGCCCGGATTCTCCGCCCAGCGCACGATGGAGACCCGCTTCATCGCCCCCGGCGGCCTGGTCTCCAACCTCGACTTCGTCGAGGGCATCTTCGGCAATGCCGGCGACCCCTACCTGCCGGAGAACGACTCCTCCCTGGCCCCCGAGTCCTGGACCGGGCACACCGGCTGCGTCATCCTGGCCCCGCACCTGACCCGGGTCACCAAGAAGGAGCTGGGCCTGCCCCGCTGGGAGGAGGCCACCGAGCGCCAGCGCCGCGACGGCATGTGCTACCGGGACGAGGGCGAGCTGTACAACGGCGGCCAGGCCTTCAAGTGCTGCGCCCGCGACGAGCGCGGCGTCATCGTCACCATCATCGCGGACAACTACTTCGGCTACTGCAAGAAGGAGGTCAAGACCCAGATCGGGTACTCGGCCAACCTCTTCGGCTGCGTGGAGGAGGAGCACGCCGGCGGCGCCATCGCCTTCCCCCGCTACAACCTGGGCCAGGAGTACACCGAGAAGCACACCCCCGCCGAGGCCACCGTGGCCGGGGTCATCGAGCTCAGCGGCGGCCGCTTCCAGGCCCGGCCCGAGGGGCACGCCGTGGACCCCTCCGATGGGAGCATCATCATCGTCCCCGGCGGCGCCCACTACTCCATGCGCACCCAGACCGTCACCTGGCCCCGGCCCGACGGCGCCACCGCTTCCATCCCCCTGCTGGTGGGCACCACCTACATCACCCCCTCGGGCTACCGCGTCCACGCCAAGCACCGCGAGGGCGACCCCAAGCAGTGGCACCTGGTGGGCACCGCCCCCTGGGCCACCCACGCCCACAAGCCGGCCACCGTATCGGGCGGGGGCAAGTCGGAGATCTCCAAGTCGCTGCTGGACGCCTTCGTCTTCGGCGAGGCCTACATCGGAGACGTGGAGGCCGATCTCGACGCCGTCCAGGCACTCCTGGACCGCGACTACTCCCAGCGCTTCGCCGATCCGCAGGCCAACGGCAAGGACCACCGGCCCATCCTGTCCGCCGAGCGCTCCCTGGGCAGCGTCATCAAGCTGTTCACCCCCTCCTCGGCCTTCAGCGAGGACCACAACGCCTTCCTGGGCCGGATCCCCGCCCACATCAAGGAGCTCGTCTTCACCGTCAAGCGCTACTACCAGCCCGACTGGGGGCAGCAGTGGCGCCACCACTTCTCGGTGGGGCTCATCAACGGGCGCCAGGGCAACTCCCTGCGCCTGGATGGGGAGGTCGTCAAGGTCAACATGCTGCGCGTGGGCTTCGAGGCCGACGGCTCCTGGCGCCTGCTGTCCCTGCGCCCCGACTTCTCCCCCGCCGCCAAGGTCCAGACCGAGGACGACATCACCGCCTCCATCACCGTTCCCGGCGGCCTGCGCTCCACCGCCGGCGCCAGCGCCTCGCGCAAGTTCGTCGCCAACTGCGAGCGCCTGCTCTTCCAGCGGCCCGACGACGCCATCGTGCGCGGCTACGACAAGCAGACCGAGGCGGATATGGCCGCCCCGGGGCCCGAGGGCATCTTCGTGTCCAACTTCGAGCCCCTGACCCCCGCCGATGCCCGCCGCATGCTCGACGACGCCCCCGGCCTGTCGCAGTTCACGGCCCCCATGCAGGACCTGGTGCGCCGCGCGGCCCAGCAGGACGACGAGGAGGTCTACTGGGTCTCCTCGGCCGACCCGCGCCTGGTGGACGGCAAGCGCTCGAAGAACCCCCGCTACCTCCAGGTGCGCCCCGACCTGGCCCGCCCCCAGGAGGCGGCCCTGGCCGAGCTGTCCACGCACCTGTACCACGGGCTGCCCCTGGCCGAGCCGCTGCGCCACTACGTCGACGTCGTCGCCGCCGGGCGCCGCAACAACCCGCCGGAGGAGGGTGTGCCGGCCCTGTGCGCCTACAACCCCCTGCACTACATGGAGCTGCCCGAGCTGTTCATGGAGTTCATCTCCTCCATGACCGGCAAGTCGCCCTCGACCACGGGCGCGGGCAGCGAGGGGGCCCTGACCAAGGCGCCCTTCAACGCCCTGCCCGCCATCTACGACCTCAACGCGGCCCTGCTGTCCTACGCCCTGGGCGGCTACGACGGCTGGCTGTCCTCCGCGGGATACATCGGCCCCAAGGTGAAGGTCGCCCACGACATCTCGCTGCTCATCCCCGAGATCTTCTCGCGCATGAGCGCCGAGGAGCGCGACGCCGGGGCCCTCATCGAGCACGGGTTCCTGGAGCGGATGGAGGACTTCACCCACGAGGGCCGCACGATTGAGGCCTCGCGCCTGGGCTACCGCATGAACCAGGCCTTCGCCTCGACCTTCTTCGGGCGCATCTTCCTGCACCCCGACGTGGTCTTCACCGAGGAGATGCTGTGCCCCGAGCTGCAGGACCCGGCCGTCTTCGCCGACTCGGTGGAGGTCATCGTCACCACCCACAAGGTGGTGGCCGAGCACTACCGGGCCGACGGATCCATCGAGTGGGCGGTGCCGCCGCTGCGCGCCCTGCTGGAGATCATGATCGACGGCACCAGCCGCGAGGGCTGGACGCTGGCCAGCCCCGAGTTCCGGGCCCTGTTCGAGCGCGACGCCATCCTCGCCTCGGACTGGTACGCCGACCGCCTGGATGCCAAGGTGGCCCGCGACACCCGCCAGGCCCGCCAGGCCATCGAGGACCTCACCCGCTTCTCCACCGCGGAGAACAACGAGGAGGTCGCCGCCCGCCTGGACACCGAGGGGCGCCTGGCCGAGGCCCGCGCCTGGCTGGACGAGGTGACCTCCCCGGCCTACCGCGAGCACCTGGTGGGCACCCTCGGCCTGGAGCCCTCCCTGGGCTGAGCCAGGATCGATCGAGACGGTGGTGGGGCCCGGCCCGCCCCCGCCCCCCCCCCCCGCCCGCCCCCCCCCCCCGCCCCCCCCCCCCCCCCCCGCCCCCCGGCCCCCGGGGCCCCGCCGGGCCTGGCCCCACCCGCGGCCGACGCGTTTAGCCTGGGGGGGGGGGGGGGGCCCGGCCCCCCCCCCCCCCACCACCGTTGAATGCCGCCCAAGAGCACCCCACCCCGGCCCCGTTGCACATCTTCACCGCCCCCATCAACCTCAGCACACGACGACCCCACCGACGACCCGAACCACCGAATCCCTCATCCGCCGCGGTCGCCCCGCCAGCCCCATCACCATGACCATGAGAACCCCACCGCACCATCAGCACACTCCATCCACTCAGCAGCCAGAACCACCCTCATCCTAGTTCGTCTCGAGGAGATTCATAGCCTTCTGGCTGGGCATTCTTCGAGCCGGGATGTTCTGCTACTATTTCGACCGCCCACGGAAGCCAGCGCCTTCGCGAGACAGGGCAACTTCGTCGGCCTGCCACATCCACCTGAAGGGCGCCCCGACCTGGAACCGCCTTGGGGCTGATCCAATGCTCCTGTCGGACTCAACGGTAGCCGGTCCGCCGCAGAAGGTGATTCTGCAGTGAATCGGTCCCCCATGAGAAACCGCACTGTGCGCTCCATGCGGGAGGCAAGCAAGTAGGTATCAGGGAACCAGGCGCAAGTGCGCAGGTGGGCGACGAGCGCCTGGGTAGTCGGGACCGCTCGTAGCGCAAGGCGCTGCCCGGCTCATCGTCGTCGAAGCAGGGCGTGCGAAGAAGGACGCCGGTTGACCGGCGGCAACCGACAGATCGGCGCTCCTGGCATCGGGGGCGCGATCACGCGCCCAGGTGGTCAGGGTCCTGGTGGTCACGCCGCCCCCCGCCAGGGCTGCTCGCATCAGGCATTGGCGCTGTCTGCGAGCCGGATCCTGGTGGTCTGGATTGTCGACCGATCGCAGCGATCTCGAAGTCGACGTCGTCTGACGGAGCCGTGCCTGACCTCTGCTGCATATCTGCCGCCTTCGCCTCATCAAGGCTGATCTCGGGAAGGAGGATGCGGCGCTCCCAGCTATCCACGGCACCGTCCCGGCAGCTGGACGGCAGCGATACCATCGCGGACTCGAAGGGACCGTGCTGACTGTTCGCAGCGCTCGGGCCCTCCACCCAGGCGGGTGTCACCAGCTCCGCGGTGCGACCCATGCTCGTGAGCGCCTGCGCGGTATCGGCGCCCACGAGGACTTCAGGCTGCGCAGACGTGCCCGCAGGTGAAACGGATGGGCCTACCTGCTGATCCGCGGGCGGGTTCGCAAGGACACGGAAGGACCTCCATGAAGGTTCTCGAAGGAGTGCGTATAACCGGGGATACACGCTGTCGAGCAGGACCACGCAACCATCTTCCCTCCGGCGTGGTGCCCTCACCGCCGTTCATCACCGGCCAGGAGCGCCCCACCCCGGCCCCGTTGCACATCTTCACCACCCCGACCGGCCTCCGATCCCCACCTTCCCGCATGATCCCGTCCAGCCCGCCGCCGAAGATGTGCAGCGGCCCTCGCGTTGCACATCTTCACCGCCCCCACAGGCCTCCGATCCCGACCTTCCCGCATGATCCCGTCCAGCCCGCCGCCGAAGATGTGCAACAGGCGGATGCGGCCGATCCCACAGACGCCAGGGGAGAAAGCCCTCGCACGAGCCCGCCCGCCTCTGATGTGATGGGGCCGTGACCGCATCATCATCAGCCACCACTGTGGCGCCCACCGATCACCCCTGGGCCCAGCCGGCCGACGCCGTCGCCGCCGCCCTGGGCACCGACGCCTCCACCGGCCTGAGCGCAGCCGAGGCCGCCCGGCTCCTGGCCGAGCACGGCCCCAACGAGCTGCCCTCCAAGCCCCCGGTGCCGGCCTGGAAGCGCTTCCTGGCCCAGTTCAACGACCCGCTCGTCTTCCTCCTGCTGGGGGCGATCGTCATCTCGGCCATCGCCTGGGTGCTGGAGGGCGCCCACGGCGTCCCCGTGGACTCGCTGGTCATCCTGGCGGTAGTCACCCTCAACGCCGTCCTGGGCTTCGTCCAGGAGAGCAAGGCGGCCGACGCCGTGGCGGCCCTGTCGGAGATGACCAAGGCCACCTCCACCGTCCTGCGCGACGGGGCGCGCCTCGTCGTGCCCTCCTCCGAGCTCGTCGTCGGCGACATCCTCATCCTGGGCGAGGGCGACCAGGTGGGGGCCGACGCCCGACTGCTGTCCGCCGCCGCCCTGCGCGTGGTGGAGTCCTCCCTCACCGGTGAGGCCGACGCCATCACCAAGTCCTCCGACCCCGTGGCCGCGGACGCCGATCTGGCCGACCGCACCGGCATGGTCTACCGCGGCACCTCCGTGGCCCAGGGCACCGGCAAGGCCATCGTGGTGGCCACCGGCGGGGACACCGAGATGGGTGCCATCGCCCGCATGCTCGACGCCGTCGAGGAGGAGCCCACCCCGCTGCAGGAGGAGATCCACCAGATCTCCAAGATGCTGGGCATCATCGTGGTCGTCATCGCCGTGGTCGTGGTGGGCACCCTGCTCATCCTGGCCGATGACCGCAGCGCCGAGACCGTCATCCACGCCCTGCTGCTGGGGGTCTCCCTGGCGGTGGCGGCCGTGCCCGAGGGCCTGCCGGCCATCCTGTCGGTGGTGCTCGCCCTGGGCGTCCAGCGCATGGCCCTGCACAAGGCCGTGGTCAAGAAGCTCACCAGTGTGGAGACGCTGGGCTCGGCCTCGGTCATCTGCTCGGACAAGACCGGCACCCTCACCCGCTCGGAGATGACCATCCAGGAGGTCGTCACCGCCTCCGGCACGGCGGTGGTCACCGGAATCGGCTACGCCCCCGACGGCCAGGTCTCCCCCGACGCCGATCGCGACGGCCAGCCCGACGCCGACCCCCTGGAGGGCGCCCTGGCCGACGAGGTCATGGTGGTCCTGTCCGGGGGCACGCTGGCCTCCGACGCCGAGCTGAGCGTGACCGACGAGGTGTGGAGCGTCGTGGGCGATCCCACCGAGGGCGCCTTCCTGGTGGCCGAGAAGAAGCTCGGCACCGATGGGCACCGCGAGGGCCGCTTCGAGCGCGTGGGCGAGGTGCCCTTCACCTCCGACCGCAAGATGATGTCCGTCCTGCACACCGACACCAAGCACGGGATGATCATCATCTCCAAGGGCGCCCCCGACGTGCTCATGGAGCACTGCGCCCAGGTGCGCATCGACGGCGGCGCCCAGCCGCTGACCGATGAGATCCGCCAGCGCTTCACCGACCACATCGCCGACATGTCCGGGCGCGCCCTGCGCACCCTGGGCGTGGCCTACCGCGTGCTGGATGAGGCCGAGGCCGCCCGCGTCAGGGCCGCCGGCCAGGGCGACGCCGACTTCTCCGACATGGAGCGCGACCTGGTCATGGCCGGCGTCGTGGGCATCATCGACCCGCCCCGCCCCGAGGCGGCCACGGCGGTGGCCGAGGCGCACCGCGCCGGGGTGCGTGTCCTCATGATCACCGGCGACCACCCGGCCACCGCCGGGCGCATCGCCGCGGACCTGGGGATCGCCGAGCGCGGTGCCCCGGTGCTCACCGGCCGCGAGCTGACCGTGATGGACGATGAGGCGCTCCGCGAGGCAGTCGCCGGGACCAGCGTGTACGCCCGCGTGGCGCCCGAGCACAAGATGCGGATCGTCGATGCCCTGAAGTCCCAGGGGCACACCGTGTCCATGACCGGCGACGGCGTCAACGACGCCCCCGCGCTGCGCGCCGCGGACATCGGGGTCGCCATGGGGATCACCGGCACCCAGGTGACCAAGGAGGCCGCCACCATGGTGCTGGCCGACGACAACTTCGCCACCATCGTGGACGCCGTGCGCGAGGGCCGGCGGATCTTCGACAACATCAAGAAGTTCCTGCGCTTCCTGCTGTCCTCCAACATGGGCGAGGTGCTCACGGTCTTCTGCGGCGTCGTCCTGGCGGGGGTGATCGGCCTGTCCGACCACTCCGAGACCGGCGTGGTGCTGCCCCTGGTGGCCACCCAGATCCTGTGGATCAACCTGGTCACCGACTCCGGGCCGGCCCTGGCCATGGGAGTGGACCCCAGCGTGGAGGACGTCATGGGCCGCCCGCCGCGCAAGCCCACCGACCGCGTCGTCGACGGCGCCATGTGGGCAGGCGTGCTGCTCGTGGGCGCTGTCATGGCCTTCTCCACCCTGGCGACCCTGGACATCTTCCTGCCCGGCGGGCTGATCGAGGTGGGCGTGTCCACCGACGACCTGGCCACGGCGCGCACCGCGGCCTTCACCACCCTGGTCTTCGCCCAGCTGTTCAACACCCTGAACTCGCGCTCGGAGACCGTCAGCGCCTTCCGCCACCTCTTCGTCAACAAGTGGCTGTGGGGCTCCATCGCCCTGGCGATCGTGCTGCAGGTGGCCGTGGTGGAGATCCCCCTCCTGCAGACGGCCTTCTCCACCGCGCCGCTGGACCTCACCCACTGGATGGTCGTGGTGGCCATGGCCTCCCTGGTGCTGTGGGTCGATGAGATCCGCAAGCTGATCATGCGCGCCCGGGGCTGAGCTCCCCGCGGGTGGGCGTGCCCGTGCGGGCCCGCCCACCCGGCGACGGCTGGCGTCCAGGCCATGTCGGCGCGACGATCTGCTTGAGAGCCCGGGCGCGGTCGGTGACGGCCCTCCGCCCGGGCCCCGCGTCTCAATCGGCAGGTGCCCCCACGGGGAGCTGCAGGTGCGGCTCCGCGGCCTGACCCACCGCAGGCCGTGCGGTGTCGTAGGCCTCGCGGGCCCCCAGGACCTGCTCGGCATGCTGCTGCGCCCACTGGCGCAGAGCGGCCACCGGCGCCCTGAGGCTCAGGCCCAGCGGTGTCAGGTCGTAGTCGACGCGCGGCGGCACGCCCCCGG
Organism: Actinomyces bowdenii; assembly: GCF_017592395.1. Classification (GTDB taxonomy): domain Bacteria; phylum Actinomycetota; class Actinomycetes; order Actinomycetales; family Actinomycetaceae; genus Actinomyces; species Actinomyces bowdenii. The sequence goes on along the minus strand of NZ_JAGFOU010000016.1, from coordinate 45,194 downwards.
CCTGCGAGCGCGTGACCAGGCCGTCGCGCTCCATGGACCGCAGGGTCTGGGTGAGGACCTTGGGAGTCACCCCGCCAACCCGGCGCCGGATCTCGGTGAAGCGCAGCGGCCCCTCCTCCAGGGCGGTGACGACCAGGGGCGTCCATCGATCCACGACGTGGCGCAGCACCGTGCGCGAGGGGCACCGCGGGGACATGACATCGAAATCGATGAGCGAGCCCTCCGGGCGCTCCGCACCGGAGGAGGGCGCGGTGATCTCCGCAGCCGGCCTCCGTGCAGGCGGCTCGGGCGCCGAGGCGGGCGTGGGATGGTGGAGGTCGGTCACAATCACTCCTTAGTATCCTTGAGGTACTCGATACCTAAAGCATACCGTACGGATTGCGGCCCACTCCCGGGCCGCAATCCAACCGCACAGGAGGAATCATGAGGATCGCAGTCATCGGTGGGACCGGGATGATCGGATCGCGCGTCGTGGCCGAGGCGGCCGCCCGCGGGCACGAGGTCACCAGCGCCACCCGCTCGGGCCGGCCGGTTGAGGCCGCCACCACGAATGCCGTCGTGCCGCTGTCCGACACCGAGGGGGTGCGCCAGCTGCTGGCCGACCACGACGTCGTCATCATCACCACCTCCCCGGACCGCAGCGGGGGCCCCGTGGAGCCCACCATCGAGGAGCACCGGGCCCTGGTGGACTCCCTGAGCGCCGACCCCGTGGGCCGCCTGGTCGTGGTCGGCGGCGCCGGGGCGCTGGAGACCGAGCCGGGCTCGGGCCTGCTCATCAAGGACGCTCCCGGCTTCCCCCAGAAGTTCTACCCCGAGGCCAACGCCTACGCCCAGATCCTCGAGCTCTACCGGGCCGCCGGCCCCGCCCTCGCCTGGTCCATGGTGGCCCCCTCGCCCCTCATCGCACCCGGCCAGCGCACCGGGGAGTACGCCCAGGCCACGGACTCCCCCGCCGGCCAGCGGGTCTCAGCAGAGGACATGGCTGTGGCACTGGTCGACGAGGCCGAGACCGACGCCCACCGCGGCATCCGCTGGACCGTGGCCTCCGAGGGGATCACTGCCGGCTGAGGCGGCCCCGGCACCGCCCTCAGCCGCCTGGGCGCCGCCTGCGGGCCTCGGCCCAGGCGCCCAGGCGCAGGACGATCAGGCTGCCGGCCTCCGCGGCCACGGCCACCGCCCCTGCCCACCACCAGCTCAGGTTCACCGCGAGGGACCAGAGCAGGACCGCCATCAGCATGATCACGACCGCCGCCGTCACCGGCCCCAGGGCACTGGTCCCGGCGGGCGCCGCCTCACAGCCGGCCGCCCCGGCACCGGTGGGGCGGCGGGCCGGGACGAGGAGCCCGGCTGCCAGCGCCCCCGCCCCCACGAGGGCACCGGCAGCGGCACAGGCGGCGGCGTGCAGCAGAGGCTGGGGTGCCCCGCCCAGGCGCAGGCCCAGGGCCAGGGCCAGGGCCCAGGGCGTGAGGGCCAGGTCCAGGACCAGGAGCACCAGGCCCGCCCAGGCGCCGGGGCGCAGGCGGGCGCCCCGCGGGCCGTGGGCGTGGCGCAGCGCGATGTGCCCGGCGCCCAGCGAGCAGACAGCAGCAAGCCACGGAAGGGCGGGAACGCCCGCCCAGCCGGCAGCCAGGAGCGCCAGGAGTCCGCCCACGATGAGGGGGCCCTCAAGACGCAGCATGGCCCGCACATGCTCGGCCATGACGACAATCTCGGCGAGCCAGGCGGGGACGTCCTCGTCGTCGATGCTGGTCGCGATGCCACCGCCGCCCATGCCCGCCGGGTCCCCGGCGCCGCTGGCACCCGTGCGCGGCCGCCCACCAGCGGGCTGAGCGGTCCCAGCGGGCTCAGACCCCGCCGAGGGGTGGGTCCGCGCCTCCGGCGGCTCGGCGCGCCCGCGACCTGCGCGCTCCGAGGAGAGCTCATCGCCGGGCGGGCCACCGGCTTGCCCGTTGCTCATGCCGGCCCCGACGCGGCCACTTCCGCTGACTCCCTCGGGTGGTCCACAACCGCCGGCTCCGCTGAGGCCGCCGGCTCGACACTCGCTGCCCGCGGCGCCGATCCCCTCTCCCCCGCAGGCTGGGCCCCCGGCCGGCGCAGGCAGAGCACGGCATCGGCGCGGCGGCCGGTCTGGCCCTGCGGTCCGGCGGCCTCGCGCCAGCGCTCCTCAGCCACCACCGCCTGCCAGCCCGCGGTGGCCTCGCCGATCTCCTCCAGGAGCTCAGCGGCGGTGTAGGTGCGGGCATGGTGGGTGTGCCAGGGCGGGTTGATGGCGTGCACCGCCACCAGGAGATGACCGCCGGGGGCCACACGCCCGGCGGCGTCGGCCAGCAGGTCGCCCAGGCGCAGGCCGCCCTCCTCGGGCCCGCCGTGGACGTAGAAGCAGGTGACCAGGTCGAAGGGGCCCTCGGGCAGGCCCTGGCCCCCGTCCTGGGCCAGGGCGCTGATCCTCTGGTCCAGGCCCCGGCGGGCAGCCTCCTGGCGCAGGCGGGCGATGGCGGTGGCCGACAGGTCCACCGCGGTGACCCGCCATCCGCGCTCGGCCAGCCACAGGGCGTCGGCGCCCTCCCCGCAGCCGATGTCGAGGCCGGCCCCCGGCTCCCAGGCCCCGGCGAGCTCCGGCAGCCAATCGTTGGGATGGCCGGACCACAGGCGATCCACGGAGGCGTAGCGCGCCTCCCAGTGCGCGGCGCGTGAGGTCGTCATGGGGGGAGCCTAACGGGTCACCTGCCCGGCACCACGGCGGGAAGCGGCCTGACAGGGCGGCCGGTGTCCGAATCCCTGACAAAGGGCCCTGACCGGGAGCACCTGCCGATGAGGAACCGCGGAATCCCAAGGGTGCTATGACCGCGCAGATCGCGCGCGCTCACCTTTGTCAGGGATCTGGACACTCCGGGCCGCTGTCGGGAGCCGCTGTCGGGAGCGCCCTGCGCGGGCGGGCCCCGCGCCCCTCAGGGACGTCGCGCCCGCAGCCGGAAGCGCCGGGCGGTCAGGCGCACCGGCCCGCCCCCGCTCTCGCGGTGAATCCGGGCCAGGGTGGTGGCATAGCCGCACACGCTGAAGTCCTCGGGGACGTCCCAGGGCACGTAGCCCCAGTACTCCACGAGGGCCTCAACATCGGCCAGCTCCAGAGGGCCCTCCCAGGCCTCGCAGTCCTCAACCACCAGACCCGCCTGCCGGCAGCGCTCGGCGACGATGCCAGGGCGCACCTCGGGGAACAGCGGCTCAGTGGCGAACCACCGGTGGGCCTCGGGGACCTCGGTGCCGTCGACCTGCTGGGTCAGGAGCAGGCCGCCTGGCCGCAGCACCCTGGCCGCATCGGCGGGGACGAGGGCCTCGTGGCGGTTCATCACCAGGTCGATGGTGGCCTCGGGCACCGGCAGGGGGTCGGGACCATCGGCATCATGGGCGAGGACCTCGACCGCGGGCTCCAGTCCGCCCAGGCGATCGCGGGCCACCGGAAGGTTGTCCTGCCAGCCCTCGGTGGCCAGGACCTCCAGGGCCCGGCGCTGGTCATCGCCGAGCTGCGCGAGGAGCCCGGCCAGGCGCTCGCCGCCACCGGTGCCCATGTCCAGGACTCGTGGCCGGCGGGCCTCCCGGCCCTCCAGGGCCCGGGCGGCCAGGGTGCGCAGGGCCTCCAGGCACTCGGCCTCGAAGTCCCAGGGCGCGCTGCCCATGGTCATCCGCCCGGACAGGGAGGAGAAGTCCCAGCCGACCATGCGCGCCGCCCGGTGCGCGCGCTCCCAGCGCTCGATGAGCGCGGGCCCGGGCTCGGCGCGCTCGCAGCGGAAGCGGGGGACGCCGGGCCAGCGCGGATCCGGGGGCGCCGGCGCCGCCTGGAACCCGAGGGCGCGGTAGAAGCCGAGGGCGTCGCCGTCCGTCTCGGCCACAATGCTGGAGCCCAGCAGGGCCAGGCGGTCCACCAGCTCGCGGCCCCTTCCCCGACCGCGCTGCGCCTCATCGACGGCGATGTACTCCAGGACGACCCTCTCCCCCTCGATGGCAGCAGCGGCGAGGGAGGTGGGGCGCCCCCGCGGTCCGGTGCCGAGCACGGTCATCGCGGGCAGGTCCTCGGCCAGGAGGCGGCGCAGCTCGGCCTGCGGCTGCCCCGCCGCCAGGCCCATGAGGGCCAGCGCCTCGCGGCCGGCAAGATCGATATCGGTCAACTCGCGCACTGAAGCCTCCACCCCATCCATGCTAAGTGCCGAGACGGCGATTCCCCCCGGACCCGCACGCAGATAAGGTTCACCTTACTAGCGTGGGGCGCCGGGCCCCGGAGAGGAGGAGCGCCATGGGACGGGGGATCCAGGGGGCGGTGCTCAAGATGCTGCGCGCCCCCGAGCACGCACTGGAGGTCACCGGGGTCCGCGAGCGCGAGCCCTACACCGAGCTGAGCGTGCGCTGCCCCGGCCTGCTGGGCGCTCAGGCCCAGGCCCTGCCGCCCACCACCTGGGTGCGCATGTGGATCCCGGAGGGCGGGCGGGAGTACCAGCGGGCCTACACCCTGATTCGCATGAACCGCCAGGAGGCCAGCGCGCGGATCCTGGTCCTGCATCACAGCCCCGCGGGCCCGGCCTCCCGGTGGGCGCGCTCCGTCCAGCCGGGTCAGACGGTGGGCATCCAGGTCATGGGCGGCACCCGCTACCGGCCCCCGGCCCAGGACGAGCGGATGCTGCTGGTGGGCGACCCGGCCTCCGCCCCCGCACTGGCCGACGCCGTGGAGGCGGCCCCGCCCTCATGCCGCGTGGAGGCGGTCATGCTGGCGGGCGCGGGGGGCTACCTGCCCCGGGCCGGGCGGGAGCACGGGTGGCGGATGGTGGATCCGCAGTGGCCGCAGGCCGGGCAGCTGGCCGCTGTGGATGAGGCTCTTGGGGCGCTGGGCTCGGCGACCTGGGCCTGGGTGGCCCTGGAGAGCAGCCTGACGCGCCTGGTCCGGCGCCATCTGCTGGATGCGGGACTGGCACGCCGCGCCATCCAGTGCCAGGCCTACTGGATCCGCGGCCGGGCCATGGGCGTGGCCGCGGAGACCGGCCGGCGGTGAGAGGGGCGCGATTGGGCATCACTTCGCGACAAGGGCGTCACTTCGCGGAATGGACGTACCTTGTAGGTGTCGTCCACGTCGCGAAATGTCGCTCTTTCCGCGAAGTGACGCCTCACGTGAGCCCCGCAGCCCTCCCGGGCCAGCGCCGGCCCGTTCGCCATCGTCCGGGGCCCGCACCGATGGGGCCGCGGCCAGTGCCCGCAACACGGCCGCGCCCCGTGCGGTGGGGATGATGCGGCGATGCTGCCACAATGAGCCGCATGGTCGATCTGTCCACCGTGTCCCCGCCCATCGCCCTGGGCCCCCTTGACGGCCGCTACCGCGCCGCCACCGCTCCCCTGGTCAACCACTTGTCCGAGGCCGCCCTCAACCGGGCGCGCCTGCAGGTGGAGGTCGAGTGGCTCATCCACCTGACCGACGGCGGCGCCCTGCCCGGCGCGCCGGCGCTCTCCGAGGCCGAGAAGTCCTATCTGCGCGGAGTCGTCGAGGGCTTCGGGGCCCAGGACATCGCCGAGCTGGCCGAGATCGAGGCCGAGACCCGCCATGACGTCAAGGCCGTGGAGTACCTGCTCAAGCGCCGCCTGGCCGCCGCGGCCACCGCCCCCGGCGTGGTGGGGGCCGAGGGCGGGCCCACGGTGCTGCCCGGCGTGGGCGAGATCGTCCACATCTTCTGCACCAGCGAGGACATCAACAACCTGTCCTATGCCCTGACCATCCGCGCGGCCATCACCCAGGTGTGGCTGCCCGCCGCCCGGGGCCTGGTGGAGGATCTGGCCGCGATGGCCCGCGAGCACGCCGGGGCCGCCATGCTCTCGCGCACCCATGGGCAGGCGGCCACCCCCACCACCCTGGGCAAGGAGATGGCGGTGCTGGCCCACCGCCTGGGCCGCCAGCTGCGCCGTGTGGAGGCCGCCGAGTACCTGGGCAAGATCAACGGGGCCACCGGCACCTACGGCGCGCACGTCGTGGCGGTTCCCGGGACGGACTGGCAGGCCGTGGCCCGCTCCTTCGTGGAGTCCCTGGGCCTGACCTGGAACCCCCTGACCACCCAGATCGAGTCCCACGACTGGCAGGCCGAGCTCTACTCCGATATCGCCCGCTTCAACCGCATCGCCCACAACCTGGCCACCGACGCCTGGACCTACATCTCCCTGGGCTACTTCCGCCAGCGCCTGAGCGCCCAGGGCTCGACCGGCTCCTCGACGATGCCCCACAAGGTCAACCCGATCCGCTTCGAGAACGGGGAGGCCAACCTGGAGGTCTCCTGCGCCCTGCTGGAGACCCTGGCCGCCACCCTGGTGACCTCCCGCCTCCAGCGCGACCTGACCGACTCCACCACCCAGCGCAACATCGGCGTGGCCGTGGGCCACTCCGTGCTGGCCATCGACAACATCCGCCGGGGCCTGGCCGGGCTGGATGTGGACCGGGCCCGCCTGGATGAGGACCTGGAGGCCTCCTGGGAGGTGTTGGGCGAGGCGGTGCAGCAGGCCATGCGGGCGGCGGCCGTGGCCGGGGCCAGGGGCATGGCCGACCCCTACGAGCGGCTCAAGGAGCTCACCCGGGGCAAGCGGGTGACCGCCGAGGGGATGCGCGAGTTCATCGCGGGCCTGGGCCTGCCCGACGACGTCGAGGCGCGCCTGGCCGCCCTGACGCCGGCCGCCTACACGGGCCTGGCCGCCCACCTGGTCGAGCACCTGGAGGGCTGAGCGGCCCCGGCCTCAGGGCGCGGGCGCCGTCGAGCCCCTCTCCACCAGGGCGGTGGGGACCTCGATGTCCGGTCCCTCCTCGACGCCGAGCGCCAGGCGCGCGGCCATCCTCCCCACCTCGGCGAAGTCGAGGCGCACCGTGGTCAGTGCCGGCTGGGCGGCCGCGGCATGCGGGTGGTCGTCCATGCCCACCACGGAGACGTCCTCGGGCACGCGCAGCCCCTGGTGCTCCAGGCCCGCCATAAGCCCCAGGGCCAGGTCGTCATTGCCGCACAGCACCGCCGTGGCGCTCCAGGAGCGCAGGGCCGCAGCGGCCCGCATGCCCGTGGCCACCGACCAGCCGATGGCCACGGGCTCCAGGGGCGTCAGGCCCTCCTCCCGCATCACCTGCTGCCACCCCAGCAGCCGCGGGTCCGGGTGCCCCGCCGCGGGCACCCCCACGTAGGCGATGCGCCGGTGCCCCAGGCCGATGAGGTGCCTGGTGGCCTCCATCGCCCCGGTGCGGTCATCGGTCCACGCCCGCGGCAGGCCGCCGGCCCCCTGCTGGGGGTAGCCGCCCGCGACCGCGACGGGCAGGTCGATCGGCAGGTGGGAGAGCAGGGCGGCGCTGGGCGAGTCGAACTCCAGGACCACGACGCCGTCGGCCCGAAGGTCCCGCTCCCCCAGGAGATCGTCCAGCCAGCTGTCCGCGGCGCCGGTCATCACATGGACCGACATCTCCGCCCCCAGGTCCTGGCCGGCGGCCAGGACCCCGGACAGGGTGGCCCAGTACCCGGTGCGGCTCAGGTCGGTGGCCAGGGCCAGCAGGCGCGGCTGGGTGCCCCGGGAGCGGCTGTAGCCCAGGGCCATGGCGGCCTCCAGGACCTGGTCGGTCGAGGAGGGCCGGGCCGCCCCGCTGCCGTCCCCGCGCGTCAGCGCCCGCGAGGCGGTGGCCTTGGAGACTCCGGCCCGGGCCGCGACGTCGGCCAGGGTCGGGGGCCGCCAGGGCCTGCGCACCCCGCTCATCGGCGGCCTCCCCGGCGGGATGCTGCCGGGGCGCCCAGGGCCTCTATGCCCATCCTGCCGGATCGCCCCACCGAAGTCCCCACTGCCATCATGCGCGGCACTCTAGCCGACCCGCGGGCCTACGCGGCCTCCAGGCGCCAGGGGTGCGGATCGCCCGAGGAGTCCCACCCCAGCACGGGCCGCCCCTGGCTGACCACCAGTGGCAGGCCGCTGAGCTTGGACAGCAGCTGGAAGCCCCCGCCCGCCTCCAAGCAGTGCCAGCGCTGCCGACTGCCCTGGGAGTCCGGGCCCGTGGGCGCCCCGGCGACCGCCCGCACCGAGGTGCCGCTGCCGCCGTCCTTGTGCTCCAGGCCCAGGACGCCGCCCTCCGGGCCGGTCAGGACGCAGGTGAGGTCATCCTGGCGGTCCAGGATCCAGATCGCGGAGTCGTCGTCGCGATCCTCGGCGAGCACGACCCCCTCGCCGGTGCGGGTCAGGCACAGGCCGGTCGCGGGGTCGATGATGCGGATCCACCGCTCGGGCGAGGGGGTCCTGGTGTCCAGGCAGTAGGTGTGGACGTAGTCGATGTCGAAGGTGGCCGGGAGGCGGGAGTCGACCGGCCGGCCCCGATGGCCCTCCAGGCTCAGCACCACGTGGCGGGACATGCGCCACAGGGAGGGGTCCGGTGCGGGCAGGTCCCAGGCCAGGTGGCGATCCCAGTAGAAGCGGATCCTGCCGTCGCGGCGCTCGACTCCGTACATGTGGTAGTCCTGCGACACGTCGAGCCGGGAGGCGTACTCGCGCCCCCCATGGGCGATGTGGCCCCCGCCCGCGGGCCACAGGTGGGTGGCCATCGACATGGCGTGGTCCTTGAAGGTCTCCTGAACATCGATCTCAGGATTGGGGTGGGTCATGAGGGTGTCGGTCCCCTCCAGGGTGGAGGATTGCAGCCAGATCGCGGACAGCACATTGGCGGCGGTGGTCAGCGCCTTGGCCCGCACCTCCACGTAGCTGCGCACCCCGGGGGTGTCGAAGACCGACTCCACCGCCCCGAAGGTGTAGTCCTTGCCCCCGTAGGGCTCGCGGCGCGCGTGGAGGCGGAGGTTGTCCCTGGAGACATCGGCGTTCTCGTCGCGGAAGGCGCCCACCCCCGAGGTGGGGTACCACAGGCCCCTGCGCCATCGGGAGGGGTCGATGGGGGCGGTGAAGTCATCACTGAGGGAGGGGATGCGAAGCCACTCCCCCAGGTCGATATCCGTCCCGTCGGCATGGGCGGGGGAGGACAGCACCGGGGCCTGGACCACTCCCCCCAGCACGGGGGCACCGGCCATGGCCGCGGCAGTGATGAGGATGCTCCTCCTGGCAACAGTCATCGTTCACGCTCCTTCGCGTATCAGCGGGTGAGCCGATCGTAGACCGCTGTCGACCAATAAATACGGGGAGGCTTGGCCAAACTGAAACAGGTGTTTCATGTCATGTGGACTCCCCCCTCCCCCGCTCCCTACCGTGTCCCTCGTCATTCACCGAGACCGCCGAGCAGGCGCGTCCTCGCCGTGGAGGTCGTCACGGACTCCGCCAGCCCGCCCCGGCGCCCCCGCCGGGAGCCCGCCATGCCGGAGGGCCCGTGCCCGCACCTGCACACCCCTGGCCTCGTGCCCTTCCGGCCCGAGCGCCACCTGCGTCAACGACGCCGCATGATTGGAGAAGAAATGAGGCCCATGGGCACCCTGACCCCCCTGATGAGCAGGCCTATCAGCAGGCGCACCTCCCTATCCCTGGCCATCGGCGGGATCGCCGCACTGTCCCTGGCCGCATGCTCCGACCCCGGCGAGGGCTCCGGGGCCGGCCAGGACGCGCCCGCCTCCTGGCCGGCCGCCACCGACAAGCTCGACGGCGTCGAGCTGACCCTGTGGGCGGCGCAGTCCTCGGCCGCCATCCCGGAGAAGGTCGCCGCCGCCTTCGAGGAGGCCACCGGGGCCACGGTCAGCATCGTGACCATTCCCGACCCCTACGAGCAGGGCGTGCAGACCAAGGTCGCCACCGGGGACGTCCCCGACCTGGCCATGTGGCAGCCCACCGCCTCCCAGCTGCTGGCCCTGGGCGCCAAGGAGCGGCTCCAGCCCCTCGACGGCGCCCCCTGGGAGAAGGCCACCCAGGACAGCGTCCTGGCGGCCGGCGGAACGCTCGACGGCACCCGGTACGCCGCCTTCATCTCCGCGCCCTCCATCATGGGCGTGTGGTACAACAAGCAGGTCTTCGCCACCCACGGCGCCTCGGTGCCCACGAGCTTCGAGCAGCTGCTGACCCTGGCCCGGGACCTGAAGTCCAAGGGCGTGACCCCCTTCTACGAGATGGGCGGGGAGTGGTGGGCCTCGCAGTGGGCCGTCCAGGTCCAGCTGGCCGAGGCCGCCAAGGACGGCCTGTGGGATCGGGTCAACGCCAATGAGGACCAGTTCACGGGCAAGGACATCCAGGGCGCCATCGACACCTACAACTCCATGATCGAGGAGGGCCTGTTCAACTCCGACATCAAGACCGGGACCTTCGACCAGCAGGCCAAGGCCGTCCTGTCGGGGGAGGCCGCCATGGCCATCCAGGTCACCAGCCTCCTGGGCAACATGGCGGCCCAGGCCGACACCGCCACCCTGGACTCGACCATCGGCTTCTTCCCGATCTCCGCATCAGGCACCCTGGCCACCTCCATCCCCGACCAGACCAACGCCGTCGTGGCCTTCAAGAGCGGGGATGCCAAGCGCGAGGAGGCCGCCCGCCAGTTCCTCACCTACTGGCTCTCCGAGGGCTACGCCGACTTCATCAAGGACCAGAACACCGTCTCGATCATCAAGGACGTCCAGACCCCTGACACGGTGCCCGCAGCGCTGGTGGAGTCCAACAAGGCCCTGGACTCCTCGGTGGGCTCCATGCAGTCCCTGGCGATCGCCAACCCCGACCTGGCCAAGAACCTGGGCGACATGATCGCCGGCACCAAGACCGCCGCCCAGGTGGGCCAGGAGACCCAGGCCCAGTTCGCCCAGCTCGCCAAGGCCATGGGCGCGAAGGGGTTCTGATCCCGATGGCCATCTCAGGACGAGCACCGCGGCACCGCGCGGGCTCTGCGCACCCGTGGGGATTCGTGGTACCGGCCTTCGCCGTGCTCGCGGTGTTCTTCCTGACCCCCACGGTCTACAACTTCGTCTACGCCTTCACGGACTGGTCGAGCTTCAAGACCGCGATCAACCCGGTGGGCCTGGAGAACTTCTCCGAGCTGTCGGCCTCCGGCTCCCTGCGCCGGGCCCTGGTCATCACCCTCCTCTACGCGGCGGGCGTGGCCGTCTTCCAGAACCTCTTCGGCCTGGGGCTGGCCCTGCTGCTGGAGCGCGACACTCGCGTGAACAAGATCGCCCGGGTCGTGTTCTTCATCCCCGTCATCATGTCCGCCCTGGCCGTGGGCTACATCTTCCAGGCCCTGCTCAGGCCCGAGGGCGGGCTCAACCAGGCCCTGGGCCTGCTCATCGGCTCCCCGGTGCGCATCGCCTGGCTGGGCTCGACGACGTGGACGCTCCTGGTGTGCATCCTCATCCACTCCTGGAAGTGGATGGGCATGTCGATGCTGGTCTACCTGGCGGGCCTGAAGACCATCGACGCCCAGGTGCTGGAGGCGGCCCGGCTCGACGGCGCCAGCCCGTGGCAGACCCTGCGGCACATCCGGGTCCCCCTCATCGCCCCCGCGGTCACCTTCAACGTGGCCACCGCCCTACTGGGCTCGATGAACTCCTTCGACATCGTCCAGGCCACCACCGGGGGCGGCCCCGGCGGCTCCACCGAGCTGCTCAACCTCTTCATCTTCCGCACCTTCGGGCAGGGCCTGTACGCCCAGGCCACCACGATGAGCCTGGTGCTCTTCGCGGCCGTGGTCGTCCTGGCCTTCCCCGTCATCGGGATGCTGCGCCGTCGAGAAAGGAGCGTCGCATGACCCGCCCCCACTCACCCGCCCAGCAGTCCTCCCGCCCGGCGACGGCGCGCCGCCTCCTGCCCACGGTGGTCCAGCCGGTGGTGGTCGTGCTGCTGGCCGCCTCCCTGGTGGGAGTGCCCCTGTGGACCGTCCTGGTCACCGCCGGCAAGTCCCAGGCCGAGGCGCTGTCCCCGGACCTGTCCCTGCCCTCGCGCTGGCAGCTGTGGGACAACCTCTCCGAGGTCGCCGTGCGCAGCGAGATCGGCCCGGCCTTCCTGGGGAGCCTGCTGCTGCTGATCCCCTCGGTGCTGGCCGTCCTGGTCCTGGGGTCGATGGCCGCCTGGATCCTGGCCCGGCGCTCCAGCAGGGCTGCCGCCGTGGTCTACGCCATCGGCATCTCGGGGATCATCCTGCCGCCCGCGGTGGTGACCCTGGTGCTGCTGCTGCGCCAGCTGGGCCTGGCGGGAAGCGCGGTGGGCATGGTGTGCACCTACACCGGCATGTACCTGTCCACGGTGATCTTCTTCGTCACCGGCTTCGTGCGCACCGTCCCGGAGTCCCTGGAGGAGGCGGCCCGGATCGACGGGGCGGGCCCGGTGCGGGTCTTCCTCATGATCATCCTGCCGCTGCTGCGGCCGGTGCTGGCCACCGCCACGATCCTCATCAGCCTGTACGTGTGGAACGACGTCTTCTACGCCCTGTTCATCGTGGGCGGGCGCCTGGACACCCTCCCCCTCAACCTGTTCGCCGTGGCCAGCGCGGGAGTGCACCTGAACAACTGGCACCTCATCTTCAGCTATGTGCTGCTCATGAGCCTGCCGCTGATCGTGCTGTTCGCGATCTTCCAGCGCAGCATCATCTCGGGCATCACCTCCGGGGCGGTGAAGTAGCCGGGGCGGCGGCCCGCCGAGAGGCGGATGCGGGCAGTGCGGGGCCCGGACGGCGGCAGGGGATCACCGCCATCCGGGCCCCGCACCCCTGCATCCCGCAGCCGGGGCCCGGCAGCCCTAGCCCTGGAGCAGGTAGCGGGCGCACACCCCGGCCACGCACTCCTCGGCGGCGTTGAGGCCCAGGCGGTTGATGTCCATGTGCAGCAGGTCGATGGCCCGGCGCCCCTGCGGCCCCGCCCCGATCCGGCTGATCGCGATCGCGGCGTCCTGGGCGGGCTCGTCCACCGAGCCCGCCCAGGTGCTCCACGCCGCCAGGTCCCGGCCGTCATAGCCCAGGACCTGGCGGACCAGGGGGTCCAGCGCGGTCCCATCGCGCAGCTCCTCGGGCAGGCGCCGGCCCCAGGTGCGCAGGTGGAGGGCCAGGAGATCAGCCGGGTCCAGCGGGAGCTGGCCGGCCGCCCGGGCCAGGAGGCGGGCCGCCAGTGCCACCCGGGGCACCGGGCGCGGGACCTGCCAGACCCGGTGGGTCAGGCACCACCGGGAGGAGGCCTCGAAGTGCCGCTCGGCCGCCTCCACCCCCGCCCCGGGCCCGTACTTGCCGTACTCCGGGCCGTAGACCGCCAGGCTCGCCCCCGCCCGGCCATCGACGGCGCGGGTGAGCGGATCGGGCACCAGGCGCTCGACCGTGCGCACCGGTGCGGCCCGTGAGGCGTCCTCCAGGGCCCCGAGGCGGGCGGCGATCTCATCGAGGTCATCCGGCCCGGCCTTGACCCGCAGCCGCACGTGGTGCCCGCGCAGATCGATGAAGCGCAGGAAGTGCGCCGAGAGGATCGGCCAGTGGGCGCGGACCTCCTCCAGCCATTGGGCGACCCGGGGAAGCAGGGCATCGGTGTCATCGCCCCCGCCGCAGTACAGGCGCACGAACAGCCAGTCGGCCCCGGCGCCCTGCCGCTCCTGCGGCGGCGCCTGCCCACCCGTGCCCGCACCCGTGCCGCCCCGCCCCGGGACGGCGCCGGGCGCCCCGCCGGCGCTCATGCGCCGCCTCCCGGGGCCTTGGGCCACTGGATACCGATGAGGTACTCCACCACGGTGGCCTCCCCGCCCGGCGTGCGCCCCCGGTGCTCGGCCCTGGCGGGCAGCGCCTCCACCAGGCTCAGGTGCTCGGCCCGCGGGTCGATCCACCCGCGCAGCGCCAGCAGGGACACCGGTGAGCACAGGTCCACGTAGCGGGGCTTGTGCTCATCGAAGGTCGCCCCCCGGGAGGGCAGGTGCTGGTGGACGTAGACCTCCCGGGGCAGCCCCCACTGCTCGCGCAGTCCCCCGACCCGCACCAGGCCGGCGGCCGGGTCGCGCTCCAGCAGGGAGGTGACCATGGCCGCGGGCAGGGTCCAGGACTCGCGGCGGGTGACCAGGCGCCCGTGGACGGCGCGCGGCTCGTGCAGGACGGCATCGGGCAGCGGCCCGGTGCGCTCACGGCTGCGGCTGAGCCAGTGGTCGGAGAAGGGGGCCAGGCGGGCCCACGGGTCCCCCAGCAGGGCCAGCCAGGCCAGGTAGCCGCCCAGGCGGTGCTGGGGGATGAGCCCCAGGTAGGCCAGGCCCACCGGCCCCTGCCCGTCGGCCAGGAACAGGGTGCTCGTGCCCGGGTCGTGGACCAGGCGCAGGCGGGCCAGGTCCACGGCCTGCGGGCTGGGAGGCTCGCCGGGCAGGCCCACCGGGGGCAGCACTCCGCAGGAGACGGCCTGGCCGGTGTGGCACTCGGTGGCGGCCTGCAGCTCCAGGACGCGCTCCAGCCCCCAGTGCTCGCGGATGCGCTGGGCCAGGCGCTGGCGGTAGTCCTGGCCCAGCAGGCGGTGGAAGCGGGCCTGGAGGGCGCCGTTTCCGCTGGTCAAGGCGTTGACCACGGTCAACTCGCGGGTGGGCGGGGCCGATGCGGTGGTCACGGGCTGGAGGTAGGCGCCCAGGTGGCGGGGGCAGGCGCTCAGGCCCCCGGGCATGGCGGCGCGCTCGGGATCGGGCCCAGCGGTGTAGTCCCAGGTGGAGGCGCGCAGCATCCCGGCATCCCCGTCGGGGGCGTGGGCCAGGGCCATGAGGAAGGCCAGGGGGTCCCGGCACACTCCCCCGCTGCCGTAGCGGGCGGTGAAGCGCTCCACCATGAGGTCGTAGATGTGCGAGCGGGTCACCCAGGGGTCGGCCAGCCCGGCCAGGGTCTGCGCGTCCTGGGCGAAGCGCTCGTCGTCGGCGGGCTCATCCCAGGCCACCTCGGACTCGCGGTCCTCGTAGAGCAGGCCCGAGGGCCTGGTGCCCAGCTCGCCGTCGGGGAAGATGCGCTGGGCCAGGCGCCCTGCCCTGGTGAGCAGCTCGGCGCGCCGGGGGCCGGGGGCGTCCTGCACGGCGCGCCCCAGCCCTGCGAGCCATTCCAGGTCCTGGCCCCAGGCGCGGCGCTGGGCCTGGGAGAGGGTGCCCGCCAGGGCGGTGAAGGGCTCCTGGCCGCGCTGCCAGGGGATCCGGGGCCGCACGGCGCCCGAGGCGAGCAGCCGGCTCAGCCGCAGCCCGGGGTCCCGGCCCCCCAGGAGCCGCATGGCCTCGGCCACGCCCACCGGGGCGGGGTCGGGCCGCCCGGCCGTCAGGGCCGCATGGCAGGCCAGGAGCCACCGGGCGGGCTGGATCTCCTCCCGGCGGAAGTGCATCCCATCGGCGTAGTCGTACTCGGCGACGGCCGCCAGCGGCAGGTCCTGGGCCCGACCCGCTCCCGGCGGCGCCTCCCGCCGGCCCCGGCGGCCTTGCGCGCCGGGGCCCTCCGGCCCCTCCGAGCCCCGGGGGAGGGGGGCCCGCGTCACCGGGACGCTCTCCAGGCGCAGGAGCCCGGCCGGGTCGACCTGGCGCGCGGTGGCGGCCAGGATGCCATGGGCCAGGTGGACCGCCGTCGTGCACAGGCTGCGGCCACGGGCGGGACGGCCGGCCTCGGCCACCGTGGTCAGGCCGGAGAAGGGACTGGTCTTCAGGGCCGTGCGCGTGGCCAGGGTGTAGAGGCTGCGCAGCATGCGCGGGTCGTTGAGCCGGGGGCCGCGCGCGCTCAGCACCGCCACCAGTGCCGGGGCGGCCACCGCCAGGGAGCTGAGGTAGCCGGGCTCCTCCAGGCCGCGGGCCAGCAGGGCGCGGGCGTGGGCGAGGTCGGCCTCCACCTGCGCCTCCAGCAGGGCGCGGGCCTCCTGCCGCTCGTGGACCAGGTCGTCCCACCCGCGCAGCAGGGCGGCGATGCCCGGGGGCAGCTCCGCCCGCACCTGGGCGCTCACGGCGGTCCGCCGGCCCTGGTAGACCCTCCTCTTGGCGCGCAGGACGGCCCGGCGCTGGGATGTGGCCAGGGTGGGGATGGCCTCGTAGAGGGGGTCGAGCATCTGCTGGCCGGTGCGCTCCAGGTCCTCCTCGAGGCGGCGCAGGTGGTCCAGGGCCGCGATGAGGCCCGGCTGGGGCTCGGGCACTGCGCGCACGGGCAGGCCTCCCAGGCGCACGAGGGTGGGGTAGGCGATGACCGGCCCGCTGTGCGCCGCCGCCTCCGGGTGCGCGGGCGCCTCCGGGGCTGCGGGACCGGCTGGGATGCGAGGGCGCGCCGGGGGCTCGCGGCCCGGCCCGTCCTCGCCCCGCGACGGCGGCGCGGTGCGGTGGCCGGGATCAGGGGGTGCGGGGAGGGTCATGAGAGCAGGCCTTTCGTGGCATTGAACAGGATGAGCAGCAGCCACAGGACGCTCAGGCAGGTGAAGGCGATCCCCAGCATCACGCACAGCAGGCCGTAGGTGAAGTACCCCCAGCGCACCGCCGGGCCCCTGACGGCCAGGGCGGGGGGCAGGGGCTCGCGCCGCAGGGTGCTGCGGAGGACGAGCATGGACCGGCCCCGCAGGTTGACCGAGCCGGTCAGCGCCTCCACCGCCGCCACGCCGTCGGACTGGGTCAGGGGGTGGAGGTTGGTGAGGAGCATGGTCAGCTGGAAGGCGCACAGGGTCAGGGCCACCTGCCTGACCGTGCCCGTGGAGGCCGCGGCGACCGCCGCCTCCAGGCCGCACACGACGCCGTCGGAGCAGATGCCGGCCAGCGCGAGCATCGCCCGGCCCCAGCGGGAGCGCACCTGGTAGGAATCGGTGCGGTCCACGAAGGCGATGGGCACGACCCAGAACATGATGGCCACCCCCAGGCCGCGCACGGGAGTGCCCAGGTAGCCGGCGACGATGGCGTGCCAGGACTCGTGGCCCAGGATGCTCACCAGCTGGATGAGCACGGCGGCCAGGACGACCCCCATGCCGGGGCGCGGCCCGCCGGACAGCAGCCACAGGCTCATCGCCCCGGCGGCGAAGCCGGTGGCGGAGGCCAGCAGGAACAGGATGCTCAACGCCCGCACCGGCAGGTGGTGCAGCAGCCTGACCACGGGCGCCACCACGCGGCGGTAGGAGCGCATGATGATGAACCGGGGCAGCAGCCAGCCGCCGTTCCAGCGCGGGGGCTGGGCGTGGGCGTGCTTGCCGCGGCGCGGTGGTGCCACGTGGCGCCCCTGGACCGGCTTCCTGGTGTAGTCCCCGTCCCGGCCGGGTGCCCCGGCGCCCTCCAGGAGCCGGTTGGTGCGCAGGACCTCGACCATGCGGGTGATGCGCTGGGCGCCGGCCTCGTCGATGTCCTGGGGCAGCTGGTCGATGATCGCGGGCAGTGAGCGCCGACCGTCGAACTGGCCGACGATGACCGCGGCAGCCGCCCCGAGGCGGTGGTACTTGCCCGAGTCGGAGTCGAAGAGCATCGGCTGGTCGTCCATGCCGACGATCAGGGACACTCCCCGGCGCAGGCGCGGGATCTCACCGGTCGCGGTCATGCGGGCTTGCGCCTCCCTCGGAATGGCGGTTGCGGTCGGGGCGGTGGCCCGCTGCGGGGCGCAGGCGCCCCAGCGCGGTGCGGGCCGGTGGTGGAGTGGCGGTGGATTGACTGGGGTGAGTGGAGTGGCGGTGGGCGGGCGCCCGGATGGGCTCTGGGCCCCGCCCACCACCGGGGCGTCGTCAGCGGGTCGAGATCAACAGGAGGTTGTCGACGCGCAGGCGGCGCAGGCCTCGCACGAGGCCGAGGCGGCGCAGGCCTCGCATGAGGCCGAGGCCGCGCAGGACGGGCACGAGGCGCAGGCCGCGCAGAACATGCAGCCCAGGGAGTTGCCCTCGGGCAGCTCCTCGACACCGAAGTCGCTGTCGGCCAGTGTCAGATCGATCGTCTTGCTCATATGCTGTTCACCTCCTTTCCTGGCATGCGTCGCTGGTTGGGAGCGGGGCCCGCGGGCCCCGTGGAGGGGTCCGGCCTGGCAGGGCCGGGCCCCTCGCCCCGCGGAGCGGGGCGGTCCTGGGTGGGCGGCCCGGGCGCCGGGGCGCCGTCGAGGACGGCGGGGCGGCGCTCACGGGGACCGCTCCTGGGCGGGGTGGGCCACCGTGACGGCGAACATCTGGTGGCGGCTCACGCCGTCGGAGTCGAGCAGGTGGCGCACCTCGGAGGAGGCGAATCCGGCGAAGACCGTGCCCACCAGGCCGCGGGCCACGGCCCGCAGGTGCACCGAGTAGATGAGGGAGGCGCAGCGCCCCATGGCATGGCGGTAGCCGTGGGCCCCGCCCCAGGCCTCGGCGGCCTCCAGGTCGGCTGCCGCGGAGACGATCGCCCCGGCCTGGGCGAACTCCTTCTGCACGGTCATCCCCTCGACCTGCTCGGGGGCGGGCAGGTCCGCCACCAGATCTGCCCCCTCGCGCCGCACCCGGTAGATGCCCGGCTCCGCACCTCGGGGCCGCAGGAGCAGGACGAAGACCTCCGGGCCGCCCGCGCCCCGCCCCTGCCAGGCGCCCTCCTCCTCCATGAGGGCCTCGCGCACGGTGGCCAGCAGCAGGCCCGCCTCCAGGGGCTCGGGGCTGTAGGCGGTGGAGGAGGAGCGGCGCTCGAGGGTGCCCCGCAGGGTGTGGAGGTAGGGGCTGGACCGCCCCGCCCCGTCCAGGTCCTGGGCCTCCAGGGCGTCTGGGACCAGGCAGCGCAGCTCGCGGCGCGGCCGGGCCCGGCGCGCGGCGGCGGGATCCTGGGCGGGGGGATGGGAGAAGCCGGTGATGATCTCGCGCAGGGTCTGGTAGTCAGAGCGCATGGCCTTCTCCCAGGTCGACGACGGCGCAGATGGGCTCGCGGGCGGGGTCGGCTCCCAGGGCGGCGGCGATCTCCTGCTCCTGCCAGCGGGCCCGAGCGCGCAGGGGCACGCCCAGGGCGCGGGCCACGATGCGGGCCGTCTCGAAGGAGCAGCCGCAGTCCTGGATGGCGATCCGCAGGGCGAAGGCCAGGTACTTCCTGGCCACCTTGTCCACGTTGCCGGTCAGGACCAGGCGCACGCCGACGTCGTCGGGCAGCTCCACCGGCGGCCCCAGCCGGGCCAGGACGTGGTCGCGCTCGACGTAGGCGTAGGTGCCGGGGGCCGGCGGGCCGGCGGGGGCGGCCGGGGCGGCCGGGGCGACGGCGCCGGAGGGGCCCCGGAGGGCGGGCTCGGCCCCGGACCGGCCGGGCACCAGGAGGTAGGCGGTGACTGAGCCGATGTTGCCCCCGGCGGCGGTCCACCGGCGCAGCTTGGCCCTGGCCTCCTGGGCCGACGGCCGGGCGCCGGGGGCCAGGGGCTCGCGCACGCCGACGGACAGGGCCAGGATCGTGGCCAGCTCCTCCAGCGACGGCGCCCCGGCGGCCCGGGCGCCCTGAGGCTCCCGGCCCTCCGGGGCGGCCTGGCTGCTCCCGGCCCGCGCTCCGTCATCATCGGCGGGGGGCCAGGGCCGGTCCAGGGCACTGAGGCCGGCGGGGGGCAGCGGCGTGCGCGGGCAGGTGGGCCAGTCGCGGAACTCGTGCTGGAGGCGGACGTTGGAGGGCTTGTAATGCTGCTGGTGGCCCTTGGAGTCCACGAAGGCCGCCGGGGGGATGGCCACGGACTGCTCGTAGCGGGCGCCCACGGGGGCGGGGCCGGGCGCCGGATCGGGCGGGTCGGGGCGCCGGCCCTCCTGCGGGTCCGCGGGAGGCGCGCCGCTGATGGAGCACACGGGGCAGCCCGGGCGGGTGACCACGGGCCGCTCCGTGGTGGACAGGGTCTCCAGGTCGGTGCGGCGCACATCGCCGGGCAGGTGGGTGATGGTGGCCCGGGCGATCAGCGCGGCCACCGCCCGGGCGGCCATGCCCACGGCCAGGTCCTGCCGGGCGGGCCCCGGCTCCGGGCCGGGGCCCGGCTCCGCGGCGGTGGCGCACTCCAGGCAGGGTGAGAAGGCGGGGTCCACGTAGGGGCCGACGGTGACGGCCTCCTGCTCGGCGCGCACGCGCAGCAGGGGGATGCCCCGCTCCCAGCAGTGCCGGGCCACCGCGCCGGCCGAGCCCTCGTCCTCACCCGCGGCGCGGCCGGCCCCGTGCGCGCCGGCACCACCGCCAGCGCCGCCGCCCTCCCGGCCCCCGCGCTGCTCAGCACTCCAGCCGGCGGTCTCGACGAGGACCACCAGGGTGTCCCCGGGGCCCGGCCGGCCGGTGCGCACCGGCAGCGTGGGCTCCAGGGCCTCGGCGAGGCGGCCGGCCAGATCCTCATCGCCCACGATGGCCACGCGGGCGGCGGCCAGACGGCGGGCGGCGTCCTGCCAGGAGTCGTTGACCCCCGTGGAGTCGCCCAGGCGCGAGAGCAGGCAGGCCAGCTCGGGCGCCGGGGGCGGGCCGGTGAGCGCCTCGGTGTCGCCCTCCTCGACGATGCCCCCGGTCCACAGGAGGCTGACGGCCTCGAATGCCGCCTGCTCCCCGATCCCGGTGTCCTGGCCGATCTGCTCCAGGGTGCGCGAGCCGTCGCAGGCCCGCAGCAGGTCCCCCATGTGCTCGCGGGCGAAGGCGCCTGCCAGGACCTGGCTCTTGCGGGCGCCGTCGATCACCCAGGTCCCCTCCTGGGAGCGGGGGCGCAGCCCGAGGCGCACCACGGGCTTGCGGGGGATGCGGAACTGCAGGTCGTGGCGGGCGGCCCGACCGACCTCGCCCGCGCTCATCG
The DNA here is from genome assembly GCF_017592395.1 of Actinomyces bowdenii. Taxonomy (GTDB): domain Bacteria; phylum Actinomycetota; class Actinomycetes; order Actinomycetales; family Actinomycetaceae; genus Actinomyces; species Actinomyces bowdenii. Next base: position 24,580 of record NZ_JAGFOU010000016.1, on the reverse strand, counting down.
TGGATGCGGCCATTCAGACCACCGCCTGCCGGGACCGGCGTCGGGGCAGCAGGCCCGCGAGTGCGGGCAGGCCGTCGCGCCGGTGGGCGTAGCGCGCCGAGCAGGTGGGGCAGCGGTCCACGGCGACCGTGGAGGCGCAGGAGGTCGAGCCGGAGACCAGGTCCAGTGCCCACACCTGCCCGCCGAGCCCCCGGCCGGGGTCGTCGGCGGGCTCGGGGGGAGCGCCGTCGGCGGGCCGGGCCTGGCGCTCCAGCAGGTCCAGGGCCATGGAGACCAGGCCCGCGCCCAGGACCACGTGGTGGTGGGCGTATCCCTGCGGCAGGGGGCCCAGTCCCTCGGGCAGGGGCCGGTAGCCGTGCTGGCGGCGGCGCCGCTCATAGCAGCCGTAGCAGGCGGTGCGGCCGGGGATGACCAGGGGGCCGCAGCGCAGCTCTGTGGGAAGCAGCGTCAGCCCCAGGGAGGGCAGTCCGCGGGTGAAGGACAGGGCGTCGAGGTCCTCGCGCAGGCCGGTGCGGTCGGGGTCCGCGACCAGGACCAGGCGGTCGGCGTAGGGCACGACGGCGCTGACCAGGCCCTTGTCGACGGGCAGGACCACGTCCTGGGGCCGGGCCAGGCGCCCGACGACGGCATGGCCGAAGCCCCCCTGGGGCAGGTAGGCCGTGATCGGCGGGGGTGCGGTGGTCGTGGGTGCCATGGGTGCTCCTGGGTCGTGGTCAGGCGAAGGGCTGCCGGACCGGGTTGATATCGGCCTCGTCGTGGACCTCCAGTCCCATGGCGCGCGGGGCCTGGTAGAGGCGAGGCGTGGCCAGGTACCTGGCGTGGTGGCTGAAGGACAGCGGCATGGCCTGCGGGATGAGGGCCTTGATGACGTGCATGCCGACCTGCCGGGCCTCGTCGGTGGTGATGTCCACCACGAGGGCCTCGGCGCCCGCGCGCTCCAGGCCGGCCACCACCCGCGCGAGCGGGTCGGCCCGGGGGCCGCCCTCCAGGCGGCCGACCTCGCCCAGGGCGCGCAGGGGCCGGGGTCCCTCCAGGAGGAAGTCGAAGATCCCGCGCTGGGAGGGGTCGGCGCTGGCCAGCGCCCCGCCCACGACGGTGAGGTCCTTGCCCTTGAGGTCCTGGGCGCGCGGGCTGCGGGCGTGGCTGCGCAGGGCGATGCGCAGGGAGGCGAGCTCGCGGTGGATCTTGGCCAGGGCCCGGTGGGGGTCCAGGTCGCAGGTGGCGGCCACGACCTGGGCCAGCTCGGGGTCGGTGCGGGAGGTCTGGACGGCGTAGAGGATGGGCGCGCCGTAGTCGGTGGTGGCGTCGCGCAGGTGGAGCTCGAGCTCGGTGGAGGTGCCCACGCGGTGGTACTCGGCGGTCAGGGGATCCAGGAGGGCGGGATCGACCACGACGCTGGGCAGCCGCAGGCGCTGGAGCCAGGTCAGGGCGATGGCGTCGCGCTCGATGACCTCCAGCAGGCCGCCCAGGACGGCTTCGCGCAGGTCGGAGTGGGCGGCGGTGCCGGTGGAGATGGGGTTGGTGAAGCGCTCGGAGGGGCTGAGGGCGGGGAAGTTGAGGTAGACCAGGATGGCGGGGATGAGGACCTCCCGGCCGCGGGTGAGGGACCATCCGCGCACCCAGCGCAGCGGGATCCTGGGATCGGGGGCGATGAGCCCGCAGTGGGGATCGGCTAACTCGGCCTGAGAGCAGGCGGGCCACTGGTCGGGGGCGATGGCGTCGGGGCCCAGGCCGGCGGGGGTGTCCCAGATGAGCTCCTCCTCGCTCCAGGCGCAGCTGGAGTAGCGCTCCAGGGACTCCACGATGGCGATGCGGCGGGCCCGCTCGGCGTCGATGGCCCCTCCGGCGCCGTCGAAGTTCCCCGACTCCGGGCTGTGGGCCCAGGTGCGCTGGGAGCGCAGGACCGCGGAGGGGTCCCCCAGCGCCCCGGTCCAGATGGAGAAGGCGGGCTCGCCGGCGGCCGGGGGCAGCTCAGCGGTGCGCGAGACCAGGCCGAAGGGGGACTCCAGGCGGTCGGCGCCGGCCAGGGAGGGGGGCGGGTCCTCGGTGAGCGCGGATCGGTACACGGTCCCTCCTCTTGAAGCCGCAACTTTCCCGGAAGAATGTGGTTCCCAACCCAGTGATACCCCGTCGAGGCAGATCATGTCCCGGCTGGTCATGCGCCCGCATCGGCCGTGTGTCTATGGCTGATGCAATGTTGGTGGGACCCGCCTCAGTCTTTTGTTGTAACGTTCTTTAACACGGCTCCGCGGCCGCCCCAGTATCTGCGGGACCTGCAGGCGCTCATTCCCGCCGAGGCTCGGGGCGGTGTTCCCCGGCCAGTCGCGCGACTGGCCGACCGCGGCCCGTGACGACAAGTTAAGGAGACTCATGGGTTCCCTTCCTCCCCCGATCGGGGTCGCCCTCATCGACGACGACGCCATGGCCTTGGCCTGCCTGCAGTCCTACTTCTCCCCGGATTCCGGCATACGGGTCCTGACCGCCACGCGCTCGGCGCACGAGCTGCTCGGCTTCCTCCAGTCCCACCAGGTCGATGTGCTCATCGCCGCGGTGCACATGGAGGGCATGGGCGGGGTGGAGATCACCCGGGAGGCGCTGCGGGCCTCCCCGGGCACGCGCGTCATCCTGCTGACCACCGTGGAGACCGACGACAGCCTCCTGCACGGCCTGGGCGCGGGGGCCAGCGGCTTCCTGCTCAAGAGCACCCCCGCCCAGGAGATCCTCTCGGCGGTGCGCACGGTCCACGCGGGGGCCAAGGTCGTGGCCCCCACGCCGACGGCGCGGCTCATCGACTACGCGCTGGCCTCGGTGCACAGCGCCGATGGCAGCGTGTCCCTGTCCGACAGGGAGCATGATGTCCTGCAGCTGCTGTGCGAGGGCGCCTCCAACCGTCGGATCGCCTCATGCCTGTCCATCGCCGAGGCCACGGTCAAGACGCATGTCTCGGTGCTGCTGAGCAAGACCGGCACGAGCTCGCGCCTGGAGCTCGTGGTGTGGGCCTTCAAGCACGGCTATGCCTCGGGCAGGCCCGCTCTCCCGGCCCCGTCCCCCGCGACCGGCCACCACCCGCCCCGCAGTCCCGGTCTCTGAGCCGGTCCTTGAGGCGGATCCTCAGCCCGCGCAGCTGCGGATGACGCCGAACAGGATGAGGGCCGCGATCCCCAGTGCCGCTGGCGGGATCCTGCTCCCCTGGGCCGTCGGGGCCGTCCCGGGCATGCGGGCGGGGCCCTGGCCCGTCCTCCACGGCGGTGCCGGGTGCTGATCGGCGGGGTGCGGCAGCGGTGCTGCGGCTCCGGGAGCGCCCGCCTGCTGCATGAGGGCGCCCAGGCTCTGGGCGGCCCGCCCCACCGCGCCAGGAGGCGCCTCCGTCTGCGGCCCCGGTGCCGTCTGCGGCCACCCCGGCGGTGGCGCTGCGGGTCGAGCAGGGGCCGGGCGGGCAGCCGTCTGCGGACCTGCGGGGCCCGGCACCGCGTAGCCGACCATCGGGGCGGGCCGGGGCGGCCGACCGGGCCCACCGGCGGGCGGCTGGGCGGCGGGCGCAGGGCCGCTGCCGCCGGGGGGCCTGGTCCGGCCCTCGCCCCCGCGCGCCGCGACGGCGTCATCATCCTCCTCCCAGGAGGGCACGACCTCGAACAGGGGCGAGCCCATGAGGGGGTCGCCCAGGACCGAGCCGAAGGGCTCCTCGTCGAGCCCCGGCTCGCAGGGCTCCCAGCCGAAGGGGGCCAGGGAGTCCTCCGCCTCACCTGGCTCGGCCCGCGCACCGTCAGGAGCGCCGCCGGGAGCCTCGGGAGCCGGCATGCGGGCGATCCACTCGCGCAGCTCGGGCGAGCAGGCGGGGTTGGCCAGGATGGCCGGCCTCAGCTCGGGGCGGTTGCCCGCCAGGACCATGAGGCTGCCGGCCGAGGCGCGCGGATCCTGGGCGGCGGTCAGGTCGAGGCGGTCGCGGGCACCAGGACGATGAGCAGTGGTGGCCATGCACCGAGCATCCCACGTGGCGCCCGCCAATGGAGTACCCCTCGGGGGTACTTGTCCCCACTACCCCCGAGGGGTATCCTCGGAGGCGATCAGGCCCATCGGCACAGCGAGAGGGGAGTCATGGCCGGATACACCGGCTCCAAGGAGGACCACCTGGGGCGGCTGCGCCGCATCGAGGGGCAGGTCCGGGGCATCTCCCGCATGGTCGAGGAGGACGTCTACTGCATCGACGTCCTCACCCAGATCGCCGCGGCCACCCGGGCCCTCCAGGCAGTGGGCCTGGGACTGCTCGAGGAGCACATGAGCCACTGCGTGCTGTCCGCCGCCCAGGCGGGCGGGGCCGAGGGCGAGGCCAGGATCCGCGAGGCCTCCGAGGCCATCGCCAGGCTTGTACGATCCTGATCACCCGCACCGGCCCGCGCCCGGGCGCCCACCGCGCCGCCGGGCACGGCCGCACATCTGGCAGCACTCCCAAGGAGAGGCATCATGGCTGAGTTCACCGACGACGGCATTGACCGCACCACCACCCTGAAGGTCTCGGGACTGACCTGCGGCCACTGCGTCGCCCACGTCACCGAGGAGCTGGAGGCCATCGAGGGGGTCAAGAACGTCTCCGTCCTGCTCAACAAGGGGGGCCAGTCCACCGTCACCGTGGTCTCCGACGTCCTGCTGCCCGACAGCGCCCTGGCGGCCGCCATCGACGAGGCGGGTGACTACACCCTGGACGCCGTCGAGCGCGACAGCTGAGCGGTCGAGCGGGCGCCCCGGCTGCACATCCTCACCCTGCCACGGCGGCGCCCCGCCCCCAGAACCGCGGAATCCTGCGGACCATGACGAGCACTGGCCCGCGAAGATGTGCAACTCCCAGGAGGGAACCATCATGAGCGAGCCCGGATTCGAGCCTCGCGGCCCCCACGGCGCCGGTAGCGCCACCAGCAGCCCCAGCGCCACTGTGGACCTGGCCGTGGGCGGCATGACCTGCGCCAGCTGCGTGGCCCGGGTGGAGAAGAGGCTCTCGCGCATGGAGGGGGTCAGCGCCACGGTCAACCTGGCCACCGAGTCGGCCCATGTGAGGCTCTCCGCGCCCGTGAGCGAGGCCGAGCTCATCGCCACCGTGGAGCGGGCCGGCTACACCGCTGCCGTCATCGGCCGCTCCGGGACCGGCGCGGATGCCACTGGCTCCACTGACCCCGCCCCGTCCGGCGACGCCCCATCGGGCCCCGATGGCGCGATCGCCGGCGCTTCCTCCGGCGCAGCCGCCCAAGCAGCCCCGGCAGGCTCCGCCGCAGCCCCGCCCCCCGCGGGGGCCGCCCAGGCTCCCGGGGCGGCCGCGCCCCCGCCGCCCCGGGAGCCGCTGGGCGCCTCGCACCTGGTGCGGGCCGCCGACCTGCGCCGTCGCCTGCTGGTCAGCCTGGTGCTGTCGGTGCCGGTGATGGCCCTGTCGATGCTCCCCGCCCTGCAGTTCACCGGCTGGCAGTGGGTGGTGGCTGCCCTGGCCCTGCCGGTGGCGTCCTGGGGGGCCTGGCCCTTCCACCGGGTGGCGTGGGCGGGGGCGCGCCACGGGGCCTTCACCATGGACACCCTGGTGAGCCTGGGGGTGGTGGCCTCCACCGCCTGGAGCCTGTGGGCCCTGACGCTGGGGGGCGCCGGGGAGCTGGGCATGCGCATGTCGATGGGCCTGGATCAGCTGCTGCCGCGCGCCCAGGGCCACCACCCGCACCTGTACTTCGAGTCGGCGGCCTGGGTGACGACCTTCCTGCTGGCGGGGCGCTATGCCGAGGCCCGCGCCAAGCACCGCTCGGGCGACGCCCTGCGGGCGCTGCTGGAGCTGGGCGCCAAGGAGGTGACGCGGGTGCGCCCGGGCGCCGGCGGGGCGCGCGCCGAGGAGCGCATCAGCGTGGAGGATCTGGCGGTGGGCGACCTGTTCGCGGTGCGCCCCGGGGAGAAGATCGCCACCGACGGCGTGGTGGTCCAGGGGCGCTCGGCGGTGGACGCCTCCATGCTCACCGGGGAGCCCGTGCCCGTGGAGGTCGAGGAGGGCGACGCCGTCACCGGCGCCACCGTCAACACCTCCGGTGCGCTGCTGGTGCGCGCCACCGCCGTGGGCCAGGGCACGACCCTGGCGCGCATCGGGGCGATGGTGGTGGAGGCCCAGGCCGGCAAGGCACCCGTCCAGCGCCTGGCCGACCGCATCTCGGCAGTCTTCGTGCCGGTGGTGCTGGTGCTCTCGGCCCTGACCCTGGTGGGGTGGCTGGCCGCCGGCGGGGGCGCCCAGGCGGCCTTCACCGCGGCGGTGGCGGTCCTGGTCATCGCCTGCCCCTGCGCCCTGGGGCTGGCCACGCCCACGGCACTGCTGGTGGGCACGGGCCGGGCCGCCCAGCTGGGGGTGGTCATCAAGGGCCCGGAGGTCCTGGAGTCCACGCGGGCCCTGGACACGATGGTGCTGGACAAGACCGGGACGGTGACCACGGGCCGGATGAGCCTGGATGCCGGGGCCAGCAGCGGCCTGGATGATGGGGCGCTGCGCCTGGCGGGCGCCGTCGAGGCCGCCTCGGAGCACCCGGTGGCGGCGGCGATCGCCTCGGGGGCCCGTGAGCGCCTGGGGGCGCTGCCGCCGGTGGAGGACTTCAGCAACCACGAGGGCCGCGGGGTCAGCGGCACGGTGGAGGGGCGGGCCGTGGCCGTGGGGCGCCCCGCCTGGCTGGCCGAATCGGGGGTGGAGCTGCCCGGCGCCCTGGCCCGGGCGCTGAGCGAGGCCGAGGGCACCGGGGCCACGGCGGTGGTCCTGGCCGTGGGGGCGGGGCCGGGAGCCGATGACCTGCGGGCGGTGGCGGTCCTGGCGGTGCGCGATGCGCTGCGCCCCTCCTCGCGCCGGGCCGTGGCCCAGCTGCGCGACCTGGGGCTGCGCCCGGTGCTGCTGACCGGGGACAACCCCCGCGCCGCCCAGGAGGTGGCGGCGCAGGTGGGGATCGCGGCCGAGGATGTGCATGCCGGGGTTCTTCCCGGCGGCAAGCGCGATGTCGTCGCCGCCCTGCAGGACCGGGGGGCCGTGGTGGGCATGGTGGGCGATGGGATCAATGACGCCGCGGCCCTGGCCCAGGCCGGGGCGCGGGGGCTGGGCCTGGCGATGGGCTCGGGCACGGATGTGGCCATCGAGGCCGCGGACATCACCCTGGTGCGGGCGGATCTGGAGGCGGTGGTGGCCGCGGTGCGCGTGAGCCGGGCGACCCTGCGGGTGATCAAGCAGAACCTGTTCTGGGCCTTCGCCTACAACGTGGCGGCGATCCCGCTGGCGGCGGCCGGGCTTCTCAACCCGATGATCGCCGGGGCCGCCATGGCGGCCTCCAGCGTCATCGTGGTGGCCAACTCGCTGCGCCTGCGCCGGGCGGGCTGAGGCTGGTTGGCCCGGCGGGCGGGACGGGCGGAGCCGACCGGGCGGTGTCATGGGCGCCGGGCCCGGGCCTCACGACCGGGACCGGTGAAAATGCGGGGCCGACGGGGGCCGACCCCGACGAAGCACGCCGGGCAAGGGCCTTACTACCTGGGGTGATACCCGGGTACCGGGGGTTGTCGTGATCTTGTCGTGATCTTCCGGCTGTTGTAGCGTCATTGATTATGAGCGGTCTCACAAGCGTTCGGATCCCGGTGTATCAGGGTCGGCCTCCGGAGTTGTGGGAGCGGGCTGCCGCCTCCTACCGGGGCTGGTGGCAGCGCCATCTGTCCTTGGCCCGGGGGCTGGCCCGGCTGGTCTGGGCGCTCTACCTGGTGGCGATCCCCTTGTTCCTGCTGGCGCTGCTGGTGGTGCCGCGGCTGTGGGTGGCGCTGGTGCCGGGGGTGGTGCTCATGGTCAATCTGGGCACGATGGCGCTCCTGGCGCGCACGCGCACGATCGCGTGGCGGTCGATGACGGTGGCCTACTCGGTGGGGGTGGCCTGGGCCTTCTTGGTCGCGATGGCGACGGCGGCGGTGGCGGGGCTGGGGGGCCTGTCCATTGAGGATGACGGGGCGATGGTGGCGCTGGCGGCCTTCGTGGAGGAGCCGGCCAAGCTGGTGCCGCTGGCGGTGGTGGCGGTGGTGGCCCCGGGGCGGATGCGCCGTCTGGCGGCGGTGGACTGGGCGCTGCTGGGCTTCGCGCTGGGGGCTGGTTTCACGGCGGCCGAGGATGGTGTGCGCAGGCTCCAGGCCCCGGGCCTGCTGGAGTCGCTTCTGGGGGAGACGCGCTTCTCCTATTCCCTCAATCCGTGGAGCTCGGGCAGCTACAGCATGGCGCTGTCGGATGCGGTGAGCGTGGGCCATCAGGTGCACACGATGATCGTGGCCGCCGGGGTGGGCCTGGGGATCGCCCTGTGGCGCAGGCGCGGCGGGTTCCGGGTGGCGGCGGTGGGGCTGGTGGCGCTCATGCTGGCCTGGGTGATCGCCGATCATGCGGGCTGGAATGCGACGGTGGCGTGGGGGTCCTGGACGGTGGACGGCGTGGAGGGGATGCCGTGGTGGATCACCCTGCTGTGGTTCTTGAGCCTGTGGGGGCAGACCGAGGCCCTGGCGGCCTTCGCGCTGTTCGTGGTGTGCCAGCTGGTGGATGCGCACCGTCGGGCGTGGGCGGGGGTCTATGGGTGGACACTGCCGGGGGCGCCCTCGTTCCGCTATCCGCGCCTGGAGCGGGTGCCGGCCTGGGTGCGGCCCGTGGTGGTGGGGGCTGTGGCGTGGGCGGGGTATGCGCGCAGTGATCTGGCCCTGGTGGTGTCGGCCTATGGGGATCTGCGCTGGGGCCGGGTGTGGGCGATCATTGGTGGGCGCGAGATGGCTGAGCAGGTCCGGGGGGTGCGCGCCGATGCGATGGCGCAGGCGGCCGTCGGCGGTGAGCCGGGTGCTCGACGCCGTTTCGCCCTGGCTGCGGGGCTCATCGGGGTGGGGGCGCTGTTGGTCTGCGTCCTGTACGGGCTGTGGACGGCCCAGGCCATCGGCCCGAGCATGAGCGGTGAGGGCGATGGCCTGTTCTTCGCCAGTCTCCTGGATGTCCTGGGCCAGTGGTGGGCGGATATGGGTCCGCTGGCGCAGATCCTGTTCACCGCGTGGGCGGTGGCCCTGCTCCTGGCGATGGGCGGCTCCTTCGCCTTCGCCCTGGGGGCGGCGGGAGTGCTCACCTGGTTCTTGGGGCATGGGCGGGGGCTGGCTGCGTTCCTGCGTGATCCCCGCTCGGCGGCGGAGAACTATTTCACTACCGTCACGCCCGGCCAGTTCCTGTGGGACATCGCCGACTTCGCCCTGACCTTCGTTCCCGGGTCCGCCCTGGGCCTGGGCACGGAGCGAGGAGCACGATTAGCATACGAGGCGCTGGCCACCAGCCGCGCCGCACGCACCCCGAGCCACCTCGATGAGATGGCCCAGCTCTTCGCCAAGCACACAGACGCCACCGCCGCATGGCACGCCGACAAAGCCAGATTCGCTGAGATCGCCGGACAGTACGGCATCACCGACCTCGGAAGATTCGGAAACGAAAGCCTCCAAGAAGCCGTTACCCATATCCGAGCCAAAGGAGCAAACCCAGCCGAAATCAGGGAGTTAGAAGAACTCGCTGAATCCATCCCAAAGAACGGTTCTGAGGCTCGACGGGCGGCCGAGCGTGTCGGGGAGCACGGTGGCAGGCATGCTCTCAATGTTGAGGGCTACCGTACACCTGATGCCTTCCGCACTCCTCCAGACGGGAAGGGGCCCGGGCCCTTCCATGTCGATGACCTCGCCGTCTCCCAGAGAGGGGATGAGCTGGTCATCCCAGAGTACAAGGGCGGCCAGAGCCGGTACCAGCCAAACAAAACCTACCCCCTACGCGAACTGGATCCGTCAATAAGGGCACCGCAGGGCTCGCCCAACTACGTCATGGACCGGATGCTCAGCGACGAGCGCGTCATCCAGCACCTCCACGACCACCCAGACCTGTGGCAGTCCATCAAAGAGGGACGCACCTCACTACGAGCCGACGTCTACCAGACCCCCATCCATGGCGAGACCTCACTGGTTCACTCCGAGTCCTTCAGCCCCTCACCAGACTTCATCGCTAAAATGGACCACAAGATCACCAGCCTTCGATAAACCACCACCACACAAGGAACACCCATGACCGACTTCCGCACCCTCCCCGTCGAGGAAGCCATCGCCTGGATCCGGGCCTGGACCGATCACACCTGGCCCATGAGTATTCAGGAAGCCTTCACCATCCGCGACAACCTAGGATGGAAACCATTCCCCAATGAGCCCGACTTTTTCACCACCCCACTATCTCGAAACGGACACTGGGGAGGGTACATTTTGCAGAGCAAGGATGTCGGAATCAAAGGTGTCAGCTTCGATCTCTCCTCACCCCCATCAATGTCACCTGAAATGGACGAAAGTGGCATGCAATCAGCAGAAGAGGCGCTCTTCCTATACGCAAGCCCCTTAAAACAACTATGGGGACCGGGGAAAGTGAGGACGAGCACACAAAAAACGACCCATCTTCGTTGGACGTTACCCAACAAGGTATCTACTTCACTCATTCGCGCCAATGTTCTTATCAACGTCACTATCGACTCACCTTGGCGCACCCAAATCAAAGAGGACTACGATCGGGCAATGGAGGACTGTGAGTGAGTTCCGCACCCTGCCGGTAGAGGAGGCAGTGACCTGGATCCGGGCCTGGACCGACCGCGTATGGCCAATGACCCTCCACGAGGCCCTGGCTATCCGCGACAACCTGGGATGGAGGCCGTTTCCCAATGAGCCTGACTTTTTCACCACCCCACTATCTCAAAACGGACACTGGGGAGGGTACATCTCAAAAAGTAACGAGTTCGACATCAAAGGCATCAGTTTCGATCTTTCCTCTCCTCCCTCACTTGAAATTAACGAGCATAATATACGCGCAGCGAATGAAGCACTATTGTTGTACGCTAAGAATCTCGATAGGATATGGGGGTCGAGACAGATTCATACGAATACGCGAGAGACGGTTCATTTTCGTTGGAAATTGTCTAACAGGGTTTCTGTCTCAATTATTCGAACCAATGTTCTCGTCGGCGTTGACATTGATTCACCTTGGCGCACCCAGGTCTCGGAGGAGTACGACCGTGCAATGGAGGACTATGAGTGAGTTCCGCACCCTGCCGGTAGACGAGGCTGTAACCTGGATCCGGGCCTGGACCGACCACACCTGGCCAATCAGTCTGCAGGAGGATTTCGCTATTCGAGACCACCTTGGCTGGAAACCATCGCCACAAGACCCCACATTATTCACAACCAGACTCTCCAACAACGGAAAAGAGGATGGATTCATCCTAGAAAGCAGCGAGTCAGGCATTAAATGCGTACGTTTTCACCTCTCCTCCAAATACCCTTCTGATGGCAACGTGAAGGTCGCACAATTATCGAGTGCAGCCTATTCTCAGTATGTGGCTACACTAACGCAGTTATGGGGCCATGGAGAATCGTCAGAAGAACTCGGAGTACCCCAAGTTAGTTGGACGCTGCCAAACAGGACATCAGTATCAATATTTGGCCTTGACAACCTCATCAGCGTCACCATCGACTCGCCGTGGCGAACTCAGCTCAAAAAGAAGTACGAACGGGCGGCAGAATACTATGAGTAAGTTCCGTACCCTACCGATAGACGAGGCTGTCGCCTGGATCCGAGCCTGGACCGACCACACCTGGCCCATGAGTCTTCAGGAAGCCTTCGCCATCCGCGACAGTCTCGGATGGCAGCCCTCATCGCAGGAACCCAGGTACTTCACCACCAAACTATCCATCGACGGAAAAGAAGACGGCATCATCTTCCGGAGCAATGAATTCGGCATCAAAGGTGTACGCTTCAGGCTTTCCTCTAGATGCACGTCTGACGATAACGATCAAATCAACAGGCTATCTCATTCTTCCTACTCTCAATACGTCTCTTCCTTACGACAACTATGGGGACCCGGAGACTCATCAGAAAGTGATGGAGTGACTGACTCAAGTTGGACGTTGCCAAACGGGCTATCAGTATCTATATTTGGCATGAACGGTCTCATTACCATCGAAATTGAATCCCCCTGGCTCACTCAGATCACCCAGGAATATGACAGGATCGTGGGACGTAACGACTGAGTTCCACACGTTCCCGGTAGAGGAAGCTATGACGTGGATCCGGGCCTGGACCGACCACACCTGGCCGATGACTCTTCAGGACGCCCTCTCCGTATGCGATTCCCTCGGCTGGACACCATCACCTAAAGATGCGCATTTTTTTATCACAAAATTATCCATGAATGGCCAAGAGGATGGACTAATCCTCCAGAGCAACCAGTTCGGGATCAAGGGAGTCAGTTTTAACCTCTCATCATTTCCCAGAGTCGGCAAGGATGATCGCAACATCGCTAACGCGGCTACCTCGTATTCACAGTGCATCGGTTCACTGGAACAATCATGGGGAAGAGGAAAGCTCACAACGGACACGGATGGAGCCTCACTCTGTCGCTGGACACTGCATAACGGAGTCTCTATCTCCATTAGCAGAGTCAACGCTCTCATCGGTGTTAATATCGACTCGCCATGGCGAACTCAGCTCAAGGAGGAGTACAATCGAGTGATGGAGGATTATGAGTAAGTTCCGAGCCTTGCCGGTGGACGAGGCCGTAACGTGGATTCGGGCCTGGACCGATCACACCTGGCCCATCACCCTCCAACAAGCCTTCGCCATACGCGACCGCCTCGAATGGGTCCCATCACCCCATGAACCACGTTTCTTTACAACCAAACTGTCCCTAAACAGAAGAGAGAACGGACGAATTTCCCGAAGCAATGAGTTTGGGATTACGGGTGTCAACTTTAGCCTATCGTCAACTCCTTCCTCAGAGGAAATTGAACAGAAGAAGATAGCTCACGCAGCGTATTCGCATTACATCAACGCCCTGCAAAACCTTTGGGGTCCGGGAACTACATACGGAAAGTCGCACTTTCGTTGGGTCCTTTCCAATAAGGTCTCTATTTCTATCATCCTAACAGGTACACGTATCGGCGTAAAAATTGAGTCACCGTGGTTAACTCAGGTCACAGAGGAGTATGATCGGGCGATGGAGGACTATGAGTGACTTCCGCACCCTCCCCGTCGAAGAAGCCATTGCTTGGATCCGGGCCTGGACCGACCACACCTGGCCAATCAGTCTGCAGGAGGCTTTCGCTATTCGAGACCACCTTGACTGGAGACCATCGTCACAAGACCCTACGTTGTTCGCAACCAGACTCTCCAACGACGGAAAAGAGGATGGATTCATCCTAGAAAGCAGCGAGTCAGGCGTTAAATGCGTACGTTTTCACCTCTCCTCCAAATACCCTTCTGATGACAACGTGAAAGTAGCGCAATTATCGAGTGCAGCCTATTCTCAGTATGTGGCTGCATTAACGCAGTTATGGAGCCATGGAGAATCGTCAGAAGAATTCGGAGTGCTCCAAGTTAGTTGGACGCTGCCAAACAGGACATCAGTATCAATATTTGGCCTTGACAACCTCATAAGCGTCACCATCGACTCGCCCTGGCGCACCCAACTCAAGGAGGATTACGACCAGGTAATGGAGGACTATGAGTGACTTCCGCACCCTGCCGGTAGAGGAGGCAGTGACCTGGATCCGGGCCTGGACCGACCGCGTATGGCCAATGACCCTCCACGAGGCCCTGGCTATCCGCAACAACCTGGGATGGAGGCCGTTTCCCAATGAGCCTGACTTTTTCACCACCCCACTATCTCAAAACGGACACTGGGGAGGGTACATCTCAAAAAGTAACGAGTTCGACATCAAAGGCATCAGTTTCGATCTTTCCTCCCCTCCCTCACTTGAAATTAACGAGCATAATATACGCGCAGCGAATGAAGCACTATTGTTGTACGCTAAGAATCTCGATAGGATATGGGGGTCGAGACAGATTCATACGAATACGCGAGAGACGGTTCATTTTCGCTGGAAATTGTCTAACAGGGTTTCTGTCTCAATTATTCGAACCAATGTTCTCGTCGGCGTTGACATTGATTCACCTTGGCGCACCCAGATCTCGGAAGAGTACGACCGCGCAATGGAGGACTATGAGTGACTTCCGCACCCTCCCCATCGAGGAGACCATCGCCTGGATCCGGGCCTGGACCGACCACGCATGGCCCATGAGTCTTCAGGAAGCCTTCGCCATCCGCGACAGTCTCGGATGGACGCCCTCCCACCAAGAACCCCGATACTTCACCACAAAACTCTCCACGAACGGCAAAGAGGACGGCATTATCTCCCGAAGCAACGAATTCGGAATCAAAGGAGTAAATTTTAAACTTTCAACAACACCCTGCCCCGAGGAAAACGAACAGACCATCCAGATGTCAATCACAGCCTACTCTCAGTATGCTACTGCCCTGCAGCAGCTCTGGGGACCCGGCCAGCCAGGAAAAGGACCATACGCATCATCCCAACTCCGCTGGACCCTACCCAACAAGGTCTCCATTTCAATCATCCTCACAGCTCCACTCATCGGCATCGATATCGACTCACCCTGGCGGACTAAGATCTCGGAGGAGTACGACCAGGCAATGGAGGACTATGAGTGACTTCCGCACCCTGCCGGTAGACAAGGCTGTGACCTGGATCCGGGCCTGGACCGACCACACCTGGCCCATCACCCTCCAAGAGGCCCTCACCATCCGCGACAGCCCAGGACGGCCCTGCGGGCCCCAGTCAGTCCTCGATACCAGTGAGCTCCGCGTCGGGGTGCCTGCGCGAGAAGTCGTGGAGCAGTGCATTGACCTCGCGCAGGTCCCCGTACAGCCGATCCTGGATCGCCGAGAGCTCGGCATAGATCTCATGGTTCTCCATAGTCGGCTCCGTGACATCCGTGAAGTGGCACATGTGGGAGGCCGCCGTCGCCACCTCCGCATCACCGAAGACCCCCGTGGCCGCCATCGCGATCACCGCGGCCCCCAGCGCCGAGATCTCCTCCTCCTTGCAGTTGGTGATCGGCAGGCCAATAGCATCAGTCATGATCTGGCGCCACAAGGGCGAGCGCATACCGCCACCCATGCCGCGGATCTCCCTGAGCGCCAACCCGGTGGAAGACTCCAGCTTGCGCAGCGAGCGGGCCATCTCCAGGCTCGTTCCCTCCAGGATCGAGCGGTACATCGAGCCCCTGCCATGCGTGCCCCGCCAGCCCACCACCCCGCCGCGCGCCACCGGATCCCAATGGGGCGACTGCACTGCCCCCCAGTAGGGCATCGTCACCAGGCCCCCACTGCCAGGGGGCCTGGCCGCCGCCAGCGCCTCCAGCTCCGGGTCGGGGGCGCCCGCCAGCTCCGGCCTGCCGAAGGCCTGACGGAACCAGGACGACAGATACGCTCCCGAGTTCTGCACCAGTTCCAGGATATAGGTATCGGGCACCCCCGCCGCCTCGGTCCTGAACAGCTTCTCATACCGGTACTCCCGTGACGGCACCCCCGCCACCACCGCCGTCCCCATATTGAGGAAGGCGGTATCAGGGGTCATCGCAGCCGCCCCCACCCCGGCGGCCTGGCCATCCCCGCAGGCGGCGATGACCGGGATCTCCCCAATCCCCCACTCCTGGGCGAGCTCGCCCCTGAGCCGGCCCAGGGCCTGCCCGGGCTTGACCAGATCCGCCATCTGCTCGCGCCGCACCCCCGCAATGCCCAGCAGGCCGTCGTCGTAGTCCAGGGTCCTGATA
The DNA here is from genome assembly GCF_017592395.1 of Actinomyces bowdenii. Taxonomy (GTDB): domain Bacteria; phylum Actinomycetota; class Actinomycetes; order Actinomycetales; family Actinomycetaceae; genus Actinomyces; species Actinomyces bowdenii. Next base: position 8,886 of record NZ_JAGFOU010000016.1, on the reverse strand, counting down.
TTCGACAGCCCCAGGGAATCCGCGCAGGCGGCGGAGTCCACCCACTGGCCGGTGAGGCAGAAGGTGAGATACCCCGAGACCGTCGTCACCCGGTCGGCCGACTCCAGGGACTGCGGCTCGTGCTCCTTGAGCCAGGCCATCTTGTACAGCGCCGGGGTGACATCCGCCGGGCGGCCGGAGAGCTCGTGGATCCGCGCACTGCCCAGGCGCTCGACCTGCTCGGCGGCGCGGATATCCAGCCACAGGATCCCATCGCGCACCGGCGTGCCATCCGCCATGAACGGGGCGAAGGACTCGCGCTGGTGGGTGATGCCCAGGGCCCGGACCCGCTCCCTGTCCACCGGGGTGAGCTGGGCCAGGGCCCGGCCGATCGCGTCGCGGGTGGAGGTCCACCACTGCCGCGGGTCGTGCTCGCCGAAGCCCTGCTGGGGGGAGAGCAGGTCGATGCCCTGCCTTCCCAGCGCGAGGATCCTGCCGGTCGTATCGACGACGATCGCCTTCGTGCTGGTGGTGGAGGAGTCGATGGCGATAACGAGTGGGTCCATGTCAGTACCTCGATTCTGCGGCACGGGTGCGCCTCGATGCCCATCCGCGGCTTGCCCGCAATGGTCGGGAATGGTCGGGAATGGTCAGGAAAGGCCCTGGAAGAACGTGTCCCAGGGCATCTCGAGCGGGGCGTCCTTCTCCACCACCGAGTACAGGAAGCGGCACAGGGGGTAGTCCTCCGGGCCGATGAGGCCGCGCTCGGCCTGGCGCTCCAGCGCCCCGCCGATGACCTTGATGGCGGCGACCCCCTCCAGGGTCACCTCCTTCATGTAGCGGTCCTGCACCTCGGAGAAGGGGATGCCCTCGCCGACGAAGGCGCCGGCCTTGACGTTGCGCCCGCCCATGGAGGTGACGAACATGTCCCCCACCCCGCCGAGCCCATCGCCCGTCTCCGGCTTGCCGCCCATCATCGTGATGAGCGAGCGCAGCTCCTTCTGGCCCTGGGCGAAGACCGCAGCGCCGTAGTTGTACATGACGTACGGGTCGTCCTCCTTGCCGGCCTTGCGCAGGAGCCCCTGGGCGAAGCCCGCCGCGAAGGCGTACATGTTCTTCGTGGCGGCGCCGGTCTCATGCCCGACGAAGTCCGTCGAGGTCCACACGTGGTAGTAGTCGGTGCGGAACAGGTCCGCCAGGTCGTCCACGTCCTCCTTGTCGCGGCCGCAGAACACCACGCAGGTGTCATGATGCACCGCCACCTCCCCGGCGATCGAGGGGCCCACGATGGCATTCCAGGAGATCTGCTCGGCCAGGTCCGGATCGAAGTAGGAGCGCAGCACCTCCGGCAGGATGTGCAGGGTGCCGTCCTCGTCGGCGCGCATCCCCTTGGTCACCACCAGCAGCCTCTGGCCCGGCCGCATCATGCTGGCCAGCTGCTTGCCCGCCCACTCGACCCCGAAGGAGTTCACGCCGCACATGACGACGTCCGCCCTGGCGATGACCTCCTCGGCCTCCTCCAGCTGGTAGGCGCTCACGCCATCGTTGACCGTGAGCCCCAGCACCGGGTGGACGCCGGTGCGCTGGATGGAGTCGATGATCTCCCGATCCAGGAAGGTGCCGATGAGATCCACCTCATTGCCGTTCTCCGAGGCCGGGAACGACAGGGCCGTGGCCATGATGCCCGAGCCCAGTACTGCGATCCTTGCCATGATCGCCTCCTTTCCTGCGCGGATGACTGCAACCGCGCGATCAGATCACTGCTCGGGGGCCCTGTCGCGGAAGATGCGGGCACGGATGTCCTTGAGGCGGTGCATCGGCGAGGTGCCGTTGTAGCGCCCGAAGAGATCGTGGAGCTCCTTGTAGATGGCGTAGAGCTCGTCGTACTTCCTGGAGGCCTCGGGCCGCGGCTCATAGGCGTGCCTCTCCACCGAGGACATGGCCTCCGCCGCGGCGAAGACATCCGGGTACACGCCGGCGGCCACCGCCGCGAAGACCGCCGAGCCCAGGGCCCCGGTCTGCTCGGCGGTGGACACCGAGATCGCGCGGCCGGTGATATCGGCGAGCATCTGCATGTAGAAGGGGTTCTTCAGCAGGCCCCCGGCGGCCACGATCTCATCGACCCTGATGCCGTGCTCCACGAAGTTGTCGATGATGACCCGGCACCCGAAGGCCGTGGCCTCCATGAGCGCCCGGTAGATCTCCTCGGGCCGGGTGGCCAGGGTCTGGCCGATGATGAGCCCCGAGAGCCGCGCATCGGCCAGGATCGAGCGGTTGCCGTTGTGCCAGTCCAGGGCGATGAGGCCGTGCTCGCCGATCTCCTGGTCCCGGGACCTCTCCACCAGGAGGTCATGGACCGAGATCCCCCGGGAGGACGCCTCCTGGGCGTAGGCGGCGGGCACGCAGTTGTCGATGAACCAGGCGAAGATGTCCCCCACGGCGGTCTGCCCGCCCTCGAAGCCCCAGTAGCCGTCCACGGCCCCGCCGTCGACGATCCCGAAGACCCCGGGGCAGTCGCGGTACTCCTCACCGTTGAGGACATAGCAGGAGGAGGTTCCCAGGATCGCCGTGAGCTGGCCGGGGCGCACCGCGTTGGCGCCGGCGACCACCACATGCGCGTCGATGTTCCCCGAGGCCACGGCGATGCCCTCGGGAAGGCCCGTCAGCTCGGCCATCTCCTGGCTCAGGCCCCCGACCCTGGCGCCCAGCGGCAGCACCGGCGCCGACATCTTGTCCTCGAACACCGTGCCGAAGCCGGGCCGCACGGCCTCCAGGTACTCCACGGACGGGTACTTGCCGTCCTGGAGCATGCGCTTGTAGCCCGAGTCCCCGGCCGCCTGGGTGAGCCTGCCCGTCAGCCGCCAGGTCAGCCAGTCCAGCAGGTTGCACACGACGTCGGCCTCCTCGTAGACCTCCGGCGCCATCTCGAAGACCTCCAGGACCTTGGGCAGGAGAAGCTCGGAGGACAGCACGCCGCCGTAGCGGCCGAGCCACGGCTCCCTGCGGGCCTCGGCGACCTTGACCAGGCGGGTGGCCTGATCCTGGGCCCCGTGGTGCTTCCACAGCTTGACGTAGGCGTGGATGTTGTTCTCAAAACCGGGCCTCTCGCACAGGGGGACGCCGTCCCCGTCGGTGAAGAAGACCGTGGCGGAGGTGGCGTCCACGCCGATCCCGACGATCTGCGCCGGATCGACGCCCGCAGCCTTGACCGCGGCGGGGACGGACTCGCGCAGGACCTTGATGTAGTCGTCGGGGTTCTGCAGGGCGAACTCCGGGGGCAGGACCTGGTTGTCCCCCGCGGTGAGGGTGCGGTCCATGACGCCGTGGGGGTACTCGGTCACATGCGTGCCGAGCTGCTCACCAGTGGCCGCATCAACGACGACGGCGCGGCCGGAGAGGGTCCCGTAGTCGATACCGACGATGCACTTCCTGTCGGGCATGAGGCTTCTCCTTGAGGTACGGGGTTGAGGTGGCGGGTCACTCGGAGGGGTGGCGGTGCTGCCCCCAGAACCCCTGGGGTGAGAACAGCTCGTCGACGACGTCGTCGAACACGCCGAGGTCGGTGAGGATGTCGAGGACCGTGTAGCGGTCGCGGATCATCCTGGCCTTGCGGTGGGTCTGGCGGAATCGCTCCCAGTCGATCTCGATGAGCTCGGGGTGGTAGGGGGCGCCGACGGCCCTGAGGCGGTCCATGACCTCCTGGGGGGGCATGAGCTGGGCGCGGCAGCGCTCCCGCAGCTCGGGCCATGTGGCCTTGAGCAGCTCGATCCGGGCGGCGAGCTCCTCGCCCTCGACCCGCTTGGCCAGGCTGTGGCGCACGGCCTCATCCTGCATGCGCTCCTGGAGGCTGGCGCGCACCTCGGACTCGATCTCCTCGGGGGGCCTGACGGCCTCCAGGGCCCGGTCGATGTCGAAGTCCTCGGCCTCCATCCTCAAGAAGGCCTCCCAGATGGCGCAGGAGGCGATGGTGCCGATGCCGACCTTGAACCCGTGGGACAGCGGCGGCTCCCAGTCCAGTCCATGGCCCTCCATCTCCCAGGTGTGGGAGAACTGGTGGCCGGCGCCGGAGGCGGGGCGGGAGGACTGGGCCGCCTGCATGGCCAGGCCGGACATGAGATTGCCGGCCATGAGGCCCTCGATGGCGCGCTTGTCCCCGCCGCCGATGGCCTCGGGTGCGGCCAGGGACTCGCGCAGCGGGCCCTGGACCAGGTCCCACACGTAGTCGTCGATGGCCTCGATGCCCAGGGCGTCGGCGAGGATCCAGTCGGCCCCGGCGGGGATCTTCTCGATGAGGTCGCCGTAGCCGGTGGCGGTCAGGCGCTGGGGGGCCTCGCAGACGATGTCGTTGTCGGCCACGAGCCCGGCGGGGGCGGGGCAGGAGCGGGTGATCTTGAAGCCGTCGCGGGAGATCGATGCCCCGAAGGAGGCGAAGCCGTCCACGGAGGCGGCGGTGCACACGTTCATGTACGGGCGCTTGAGCTCTCCCGAGGCGAGCTTGGCGATGTCGTTGAGCGTGCCGGCGCCGATGGAGCAGATGACGGCGCCCTCCAGGGCGGCGAGGTGGTCGCGCAGGACCTCGACCGCCTCGTAGCCGGCGTAGAGGGTGGGCGTGCCGGGGAAGAGGTAGGGCTCCTCGGCGAGCTCGACGCCGGCCCCCCTCAGGGACTCGACGACGGCCGGGCCCGTGGCGGCGAAGGTGTTCTCGTCGGCGACGACGAGCGCTCTCGCATCGGGGAACAGCCGGGCGAACATCGCTCCGGCCTGCGATGCGACCCCGTCGCCGAAGGCGATCTCCTTGGTCTCGGTGGCCGTTGAGAGCGCCTGGGAGATGAGACTGCTGGACATTTCTTCCTCCTTGCGTGGGACCGGGTGCAGCGGACCCCGCACCTGGATCCCTGCCGCTGCGGGCCTTCAGGGCTCACCGGTGGGGCTGCTACGGAACCCGAATAGGGGTTCCTGTCAATTCTGAGAAAAACATCGTTGTTCCTTACGAGCTGGTGGGCTCCTCCGCTCGATGCGCGCGGCCCATCCTTGGGATCCGCGCATGCGCTGCGTGCCCGCCGGGATCGGATCGGACCCGCGTACCCTCGCAGGTGACGACCCGGAATCACAGCGATGCCCGCTGTTGCCGTGGCCCGATCAAGGCTAACGACGCCGTTGATCGGAGCGCAACCATGCACCGGGGACTGCTCCATTGGTGCAGCCCGCCGTCAGCCCCCTGCACCTTTACCCGTGTCAGCTGCACCGCCTGCGCGCCGCACGCACCGGCTCCCGCGATCATCCCCCGCCGCCCCGCCCGGTCCTCCCCCAGGACGAGTCCCGCCCCGGCGCCGCCTCATAGACTGAGCGTCATGACAGACCCGGCTGACGGCCCCACGCCCGTGGAGGCGCCCGTGGCGCAGACGCCTGCGACCTCCCCCGTCGGCATTCCCGCGATCGGCGTGACCGCCGCCGTCGAGCCGCGCCCCGCACCCCGGGCCACCGCCCCCACCAGCTCCACCCTCCTGGTCGACGCCGCCACCCACCGCCTGCGGCGCACCGGCGACCTGCTGGACATGACCCTGACCGCCCTGGGCATCGGCGCCGTCCTCATCCTGGCGATCTACGCCCACCAGACCACCACCGGCGTCACCCAGGACGTCCAGAACGCGCTGGCCGTGGTCCTGCGCCGGATCCTCATCTTCCCCCTCCAGGCCATCGAGGGCCTGGCCACCTTCATCATCCCCCTGGCGGTCCTGCTCGACCGGCTCCTGCGCCGGGCCTGGCGCAGCGCGGGGGAGGCCGCCCTGGCCGGCGTCGTCGGCTTCCTGGGCACCCAGGCGGCCATCGCGGCCATCGCGGCCTGGGGCCCCGATGCCCTCATCTCGGGCCTGACGGTCACCGCCTCGGGCAGCGCCCAGGTCGGGGTCTCGGCCGTCCTGGCCACCCTGGCCGGGCTGCTCACCGGTGCCGGCGACCGCCATGGCTCCACCGTGGTGCGCAGCGGTTGGGCGGCCCTGTGGGTGATCATCGGCATGGCGGTGCTGCGCAGCGCCCTGACCCTGCCCGGGGCCATCCTCTCCGTGCTCCTGGGCCGCCTGGTGGGGCTGGCCGCCCGCTACGCCTTCGGCGTGGAGGACCGCCGCGCCCACGGCACCACTCTGGTGCGGGCGCTGCGCCGCGCCGGGATCGACGCCGTCCGCGTCGTGCGCATGGACCACGCCCCCGGGGTGCGCGCCTGGACCGTGACCACCACCGCCCCCCTGGGCTACACCGAGCAGGTCCGCGAGAGCCCCCTGGGCGCCCCCACCGAGGACGACGCCGTCGCGGCCCCCGCCCCCCGTGCCGAGGAGCCGGCCCACACCATCGTGCCCGCCGACGACGCCGACCTCGAGGCGGTCCTGGCCGAGGCCTCCAGCGAGGCGCTGTCCCAGGGGCGCGACGCCGTCCACCGCCTCTACGCCGTCTGGGACTCCCGGGGCCGGCGCAGGGACGTCACCGTCCTGGACGCCGACCGGCAGATGGCGGGATTCCTCAGCACCATCTGGGACCAGATCCGCATCAAGGGCCTGTCCCCCAACCGGGACCTGTCGCTGCGCCCCGCCGCGGAGCATGCGGCCCTGATGACCCTGGAGGCGCGCCGGGCCCTGGTGCGCACCCCGGGGCTCATGGGCATGGCCGAGGCCGAGGAGTCGGTCCTGCTGGTGACCGAGCATGTCGTCGGCGCCCGCTCCATCCGGGACCTGGGCGATGAGGCCAGCGACAGGGTGCTGGCCCAGCTGTGGGATCAGTTGCGCCACGCCCACGCCGCGGGCCTGGCCCACGGGCAGGTCGACGCCTCCAGCGTCGTCGTCGATGCCGCCGGGCGGGTGTGGCTCCTGGACTGGAACTCCGGGGAGACGATCTCCTCCGAGCTCTCCCGGCGGGTGGACCTGGCCCAGGCCCTGGCCCTGACCGCCCTGACCGTGGGGGTCGATCGGGCGATCGCGGCGGCCTCGCGCTCCTTGAGCACCCAGCAGCTGGCCTCCATCGCCCCCATGCTCCAGCGCGTGGTCCTGCCGCGCGAGACCCGCGAGGCCATGGGCCGGCGCGGGGAGAGCCGCCAGGTCCTCCAGGACCTGCGCGACGCCCTGGTGGCTCTGACCCCCACCGCTCACGCCGAGCCGGCCAGGCTCACACGCTTCTCCCCCCGCACCGTCATCATGGCGGTGGTGGCGCTGGTGGCCATCTGGACGGTCCTGGCCCAGCTGAACTTCGAGCAGGTCTCGGCGGCCGTGGCCGACGCCAGCATCTGGTGGATCCTGGCGGCCCTCGTCTTCTCCCTGGCCACCTATGTGGGGGCGGGCCTGACCCTGGTGGCCTTCAGCCCCGAGCGGCTCTCGGTGTGGAAGTCCACCGAGGTCCACCTGGCCAGCTCGGTGGTGGCGCTCGTGGCGCCCGCCGGCGTGGGGGGCGCGGCCATCAACCTGCGATTCCTGCACCGCAAGGGCGTGCCCACCGCCACCGGGGTGGCCACAGTGGCCCTGGTCCAGGTGGTCCAGTTCGTGGTCACCGTCATCCTGCTCATCATCCTGGCCGCCACGACGGGGCAGTCCACGGGACTGACCCTGCCCTCGGGCTGGGTGCTGGTGGCCGCGGGCCTCATCGTCATCCTCGTGGCGGGCGCGCTGCTGGTGCCCCGGGCCCGCACCTGGGCGTGGGCCAAGGTCGAGCCCACCTACCGGCAGGTGTGGCCGCGCCTGGTGTGGGTGATGTCCAACCCGGTGCGCCTGGCCGCGGGCATCGGCGGGGCGGTGCTGCTGACCCTGAGCTACATCCTGTCCTTCAGTGCCAGCCTGTGGGCCTTCGGCTACACCCTGTCCTTCTCGGTGCTGGCCATCACCTACCTGGCCTCCAACACGGTGGGCTCCGTGGTGCCCTCCCCCGGCGGTATCGGCCCGGTGGAGCTGGCGCTGACGGCGGGGCTCGTGGCCGCCGGCATCCCCTCCGGGGTGGCCCTCTCGACGGCGATCGTCTACCGCCTGGTGACCTTCTGGATCCCCATCCCCGTGGGCTGGCTCAGCCTGCAGCGGCTCCAGAAGAGCGGGGACCTGTGAGCGGCCCGCCCGTTGTCGTTCCTGACTCCTGGCACTCGGGGCTCATGAGTGCCCGCTCAGCATTCTCGCGCGAGCCTCTTGGCTGGTTCACCGCTCAGCCTCCACCCGCACTGCCGTATTAATCGAACCACGCGTCGTCGGAGTGGTAGATCCCATTCACAACCTTCATGAACTCAGTCTTCTCAACCTCTGTGAGTTCATTGGGGTGGAATCGAACGACGAGCCAGTTGGATTGGCGGGCATCGGGGAGGGAGCCGGCTGCCATCCTCGCATCCTCCTTGGACTCGAACTTCATGACGGTGCTCTCATCGGAGGCGGAGGCCCATACGCAGGGCAGGGCACTATGACAGGTCTGCGAGGTGACATCCTGGGGGTTGTGGAACAGGTAGCGCTCATGCAGGAACAGATCCTGCGAAATACTCTCACGGGAATCATAGATGACCGTTACATACAAGAGGAACGCGAACCCCGCCACGATCGCCATCACTGCAGCAATGGGCGGGCCGTACATCCTGAAGAAGACTCCCCCATCGATCGTCGCATCAGCCTTCCGGGCGGGCAGGAAGCCGGGCCTCCTCGTCAAGCCCGACACGTGAGATCCAGTCCACTCGAAGTTATCATGCTATATCGACGCACCTCTCACGTCATTCTTCGCGCGACTCATTATTCACTACGATGACCGCATCAATCAGAGTACCACTCAGGGAGGCTTATTCATAGGGGTGTTTAGGGTGTTTTGCCTGTGATTGCGTGTCGCTAGGCAAGGCGGCGGCTTGCTCTTGAGAGAGTCTTTGGTGCTTAAGCCAATTCAATCAAGAAGCAAACCGCCATG
>NZ_JAGFOU010000015.1 GCF_017592395.1 Actinomyces bowdenii | reverse complement strand
GGATTCCGCAACCTCACCAACTACACCACCCGCAGCCTCATCCACGCCGGACGACTCAAGGACCACCTCGCAACCACCTAAAAGCGCCGATAAGCCCCACCTACCACACCCTCAAACACGAAGAGCCGGATTTCGAGGGCTCCCGGCTGAGCCAGGCGTAGTAGCCGGATCTGGAGACCTTCAAAGCGCGGCACATCATGGCGATGGGGTAATGGCATTCTTCGCGGTGGATGAATGCGTAGCGCGCCGCTACCGTGACTGTCTGGCGAAGAAGGCCGTCGCTTTTTTCAAGAAGTCGATCTCCATCCTGGCCTCGCGCAGCTCGGCTCGCAGCCTCCTGTTCTCCGCGGCCTGGTCTGCGCTGGAGCCGGACTCGGTGTGCTCGGGGTGGTCCACCCTCCACTTCCTGACTCAGTTCCCCACCGTTTGGGGAACCAGGTCGTAAGACCTCGCGACCTCCGCGATGGTCCGGTCCTTCTCGATCACCTCAAGAACCACTGTCTCCTTGAACTCGTCACTGACCCTGCGCGTCACCATAAGCAGATCCTACCTCACTTCCTAGATACGACTTCTTTTCCACCACTGTCCAAGAAACACCCAGCACCTCACTCCAGAGAGTCTCATCGCGCATACTCCTGGCACTAGGAGGCCGGCTACGGCGAGCGTAATAGGCACTCGGGGCGGTCTTGACTCCGGCGCCAGTCAGCACCTTGCAGATCGGCTCGACCCCGAGGTCCTGTCGGTTGTCGTCGATGAAGGAGTCGATGACCTCTACCGGCGGTCGAGCTCCGCCTGGGCGAAATAGGCACTCGCCTTGCGCAGGATCTCATTGGCCCGACGCAGCTCTCGGACTTCCTTCTCCAGCTCCTTGATCCGGGCCGCCTCATCGGTAGTGGTTCCCGGCCTCGCACCACCATCGACCTGGGCCTTCTTGACCCAGGTGCGCAGAGCCTCGGGGTGGACTCCCAGCTCCTCGGCGATCCTGCGCACAGCACCCTTGGCCCGTCCAGGGTCGGCCAGCGCCTCCAACGTCATCCTCGTGGCCCGCTCCCGCAGCTCATCGGGATACTTCTTACGTCCCATAACAGTGATCCTTCCGTGTCATCACCGCCTCCATCAAACCCGGGGCGATTCATTCGCCTCGCTGTCCACCATCGTGCGACTGTCACGGCTGGCGCCGGCGGAGTGCATGTGGGCACGCCAGACCGCGTGTGTCCACCGACACCTGGCAGTCGAGCCGGCCTGCGGCGTCGGCCATAGTGACCGGCCTAGCCTTGATGCGCTCCCACACCCCACCCTCCAGCGCATCCCGTTGATCAGAGCCCGCAACGCCTATCGGCGCGGCCCTCCCCTGACAGGAGCCTGGGACAGCCACGCCAGTCTGATCCACCTACCCGAAGCGGACATTAACACAGAAACAGGTCACCCCCGTCCCGCCGACGCACCAAAACCCCTCAAAGACCTTCAAACCCACTCAGTCACCCTCACCCATCAACTTTGCCAACCCCCTGGGTCAGGAGCAGGCCTACCGCGGTCGCCCTCAAAGCATCCAGGCCAGGAAGGCCATCTGGTCAGGGCCGATGAGTAGTCTTAGGCACGTCGAGCTCTCTCAGCTGGAGTGTGTACGCAGTTCCCATCATCGAAAGGCCTTGACTCCCACCTACCATGACGAGGCGCTCACTACCCCCCAAACAGCCCGAAAGGCGCCGCATATCATGTCCTCAAACACGAAAAGACCTCAAACGATCTTGTACGATGATCGCCATAGCCCCTCGAGGACACCCGGTTTACAGATATTGTGCAAGTCATCTCGTAGATCCTTCTTGAATTCCTCCAAAGGGAAGTCCTTGACGTCAAATTACGCCAGGATTACACTCTAATTGCCGAACTGGCGGGGAGGTGGGATGCGACTCCTTCTCCGGGCGGGGATTCCGTAGCCAGTTAAGGTTGTTTCTTGACGTATCGGTTTCTTCGAGGAGGTGAAATACATGAACAATGTCATCGACTTCGCGGCGATCGAGATCTCTGATCTCATCGAGGATGCCGTTGATGGTGGCGAACTGCCTTCCCAGGTGATGGCCGCTTCCACCACGACCAGCGGTTGTGCCTGCAGTTCCTGCAGCTCGACCTGCTCCTAGTGGCACATCAGATGGGGTCGTGCCTGAGATCGATCTGGGCACGACCCCATCTTTGTCTGAAGGTGTTGATGTTCATGAAGTGGGCGCTGGAGGTGCGGCTGCCGGATTCGGCTCCGCAGCAACGTGCTGCTCTCCTGGGGGTCTGGGAATCCGCAGATGCCGCACTGGGGGACCAGTCTGCCTGGTTCGTCAGCCGCCAATCGGGTGCCGACGTGGCTGGCCACGTGAGTTGGATCTGCTGCTTGGAGCCCCCGAGCGACTCGATCACGACCCAGGTGGTTCAGGAACTTGAAGCCAGAGGGCTCCAATCAGGCGCGGTGAGTCATCAACCACAGGGGATTCTTCAGAGCGCTGGCTTCACCGGATCCGCGTTTGGAACGCGTGTCGATCGGCTATTCAGCGACGCCCGACCGGTGCTCCTGAATCTTGTCCGCGACATAGTTGGCGCCAGTTACGAGGAACGCTACGCCATACACGCTGGGCTCTTGGTGGCCCACGCGTCGGCTGCAGCGGAGAGCAGCGAGCTTCTGGAGCGCTCTTTGCTCTCTCGGAAACGCGCCGTCGAGTTGCGGCTCTTCAGCTTGCAATCTCACCTTCAAGGTCTCCTGGCGGCAGTTGCTGATCAAGACCGGGTGCTTGCTTCGTTCAAGACGGTCTACGAACCAATCAGCGACGTTATCAGGGGCTTGGTCATGGACGCGTTGTCCGGGTTGGTCTCGCATCAGGGCTGGTTCGCGCTGGAAACGGCTCATCTCCCCATGGTTCGACGGGAGTTCGCCGTCGGCGATATCAGGGTTTCGACCGCTGGATTTGAGGGCCTCGACGCGCCTGGATCGGAGCCGGCCCTGCCTTCGCGGCGCTTTGCCTCCACCGACGAGTATCGCGACGCGCTGCGGTACTTCCTGCACCAGACCGCAGATTTCCAGGCCTTCCGGCTGCTGTCGAGCGCGGCCTATCAGGCGAGTTTTGATATCGGGCTCTCCATCCAAGAGCGGTACTTCCTGTGCTATGCGGTCTCGCGTGCCACCCAAGACGTCACGGGGATGACACTCGTGGAGGCATTGGACCGGGTACGAGAAATAGCGATCGCTAGTCGAGAGGCCGACTGCCTCGACCGCCTACCGGAGTCGCTGCCGCTCTGGCGTGAGTGTCGAGACTCATGCCATTAACATGATCAAACAGGGGAAATGAATCGATGAATGCAACAGATCTCGTGGGACATCCAGATCCTCACGCGATGCTGATCTACGCTGGGGACTTTGGTGCGGCCACGGCTAACGCCATGACCGATCTTCCTGCCGCACGTATTATCGAACTAACGTCCGACGCGACGCTCCCGCAATCCATCGCTTCGGCGAGCGTCGTCGTGCTGGTGGCTCCGCAGACCTATCATCAACAGCGGATGGAGTTGTGCCGATGGCTTCGTGAAGCGTCGAGACCGTTCGGCCACATCGAACTGTTCGCCTCGCATCTCAGAATCGGACCGACGGACACTCACGAGCGAGCGTGCTACGGATGCCTGACCACCAAGACCATGCGTCGAAGCGAGCCCGATGCCACCGCATGGGATGCCGGCGCGATCCCGGAGGGCTACGCCCAAGCGCACGTCGCCATGGCCGCTGGGTTTGCTCGGCAGATGTTTGCTGATCTCGGTACATTCGTTGGCCGGTGCGTTGATTACGACTTCCAGTTTGGAGTCTTCCGTCCCGTTGCTCTCCTGCGCGAAGACAACTGCCCGATCTGCGGACAGCAGTCCGTCTCGGACCACCCGGAGGAGAACTGATGACAGAGATGCTTGCCAGCGCATTCGGCTCGGTCAACCGCAACGACCTGCAGATCATTGTCCCAGTGCGGCCCCTGGTTCGACGCGGCATTCAGGTGAGGCCTGTCAGCGAGGGAGCCGTCGTGGACGGAGCGCTGGTCACCCGGAAGTTCCGCGGTGATTTCGCCAAGAACCAGCTTCCACTGATGATCGACCTGCTCGATGGCGCTCATTCCCACGAGGAGATCGCGGCCGAGCTCGGGCTCATGCAGGAGCAGGCCTACAGTGCGCTCGCCCTGCTGTGGACGTCTGGCGTGATTGAGGACGCCGAACATGACACGGGGTCGACGGCCCCCGACGCCCTCTCCAATTATCTCTCTCGCATGGCCGACGCCACGGCTAACGAGGCCCACTGGACCAGGTCGTTGGACCGGTTGCAGTCGGTGCGGATCGCGTTGCAGGGCGGGACGCTCGCGGACGACGTCGCCCGGCTCCTCGCGGCAGATGGCGTCGATGTCTGCCCGCCTGATCAACTGCGCGTCCAGTCTTCCGATCTCGTCGTCCACGTCTGCGCCGACCCTGAAGACCCTCAGTTACTTATGACTGCCAATGCGGCGTGGGCGAGTTCTACTCGCCTTCTTCCGGTGCTGCTGCAGGGTTCCGTCCTAAGTGTCGGACCGCTCATCGACCGGAACTTCAGTGCCTGCCTGCGCTGCGCCATCAACCATGATGCCGTCAACCCCGCTGCCAGCGGCGTTGAGGCTGGCGTCGCGGCGGGCGTGATTGCGCGTGAGGTGATGGCGATCGGCGCGGGAATCGGCAGTTCTGCCCTTCCTCTCGATCGTACACGGATCGATTTGGCCTCCTTTCAGACGCGTTTCCTGCCGGCCGTCACCCGCCCAGGATGCCGCTGGTGCTCGGTGGCCGATCAGGAGGTCGACGGATCCTGCTATCTCGCGGCACAGTACGAGGCCGCGGTCGCGGCTCCGCCGAGGGAATTTCTGGCCGTCAAGGGGCACCAGGCCCACTACCAGCAGAAGAACATCGATCTGCAGGCGCAGTTCAAGTCCTGGCCCGACGCGGAACGGATCCCGCTCCCGGAGGTCTCGCCCGGTGATCTCCAGGCCGAGGCATGCCGCGGGCCGGCGATCGGGGATGGTGCGATCGACGTCGATGCCCTCGCCTGCCTGCTTCAAGGAGCCGTGGGACTTCAGGAACCGCTGACCGGTCAAGGCAAGACCAAGCGCTGGACAGCTATGGGCGGCAACATCGGTGCCGTCACCGCCTATGCGAGCGTCCATGACGTCGCGAACCTCGATGACGGTTGGTACGTTTACGACAATTTGACCCACGCGCTGATCCGCATCGGTGACCTTGGCCCAGCAGGACGCGAGCAGCCCTCCGTCGCGCTGTACCTGATCGGCGATGTCGACAAGGTGGCGCGCAAGTACGGTGCGTTTGCCCTCCGCGTCGTCCTGCAGGACGCGGCTTGCGCACTGGTGACGGCCGGGCACGTGCTGTCCGCTCTCGGCCTGGGCTGGACGCCGCTCCTGAACTGGCCCGAAGAGGCCATTCGCAACGAGGTTGGACTGCCTGGTACACGAGAGATGGTCTGCTCGGCACTCGCACTCAGAAGGGAACGCGCATGAGGTCCGACTTCACCTACATGGATGAGCTGATCACGTCGCTCCGCAAGGCGACCGACCAGCCCATCACGACGACCGTCACTCCGTTGCGCGTAGCGGCACCGACCCTGCTCGCGCCGACCGGGAACGACGATCCGCTCGCCGAAGGGGTGTCGCTGGGACAGTGTCTGGGCCAGCGCCGCTCGTCACTGGTCTACGAGCAAGAGCCCCTTGATGTGCTGCCGTTACTCGACTTCTGCCGCGCCGCGATGCAGGCCGAGCGAGAGATATGGAAAGACGACGCCTCTGCTCCCACCGAATCCGTCTTCGTGCTGCTCAAGAGCCGGGACGTCGAACCGGGCCTGTATTCCGTCACCGCCGATTCGATCGGGAAAATCGGGGGCCTACCCGACGCCCCGCCCGACACGTATCTGGGCATCCAGCGTGAGTTTGCAACCGGCACTGGCGTCCTGAGCGTGTGCGGCGACCTCGTCCGGGCACAGCATGCCTGGGGCGATCACGGCTACCGGCTGCTGATGACGCGGGCCAGCGCACTGGTCTACGACTTCTACTTGCACTGTGTCGCCATCGGACTGGGCGGGACCGTATTCGCGGGCTTCAACACCGCCTCCGCACGAGGCATCTTCGACGCCGACTGCATCGCGCGGCACCATCTCTTCGCGACCACTTTCGCTCGCCCGGTCCCACCGTCATGGTGACTGCTGTCATGGAAGGCTTCGCTGACAAACTCGCCAGTTTGGCACCGGCCTCGCGGCTGGTGTCCGAGCTGGGGCTGGTGTCCGACGTTGTGGAGCTGACGGGAGAAGACACCCGTGGCACCCCGTACCACGTGTGTGTAGCGAACATGGGCTCGGTGTCGCAGGCGGTGACCGGCGATGGGGAATGGCAGCACCAGGACGACCGGGGCAATATCAACGGTGTCGGTGTCCATGAGGATGTCCGCGTCGCCCGGCTCCTGGCTGTCACTGAGGCGCTGGAGCGCTACGCGCTGTGCACGTGGAATTCAGAACGGCTCGTGGTCGCGCCCGAGAGCGGACTCCCGTCGGAAGACGTGCTATCGCCGTCGCGGTGGAGTACGTCGTCGCCGGAGGAGATGGCTCGTTCCGGTTCGGGGCTGCGGCCGTATGACCCCACCCTTCCGATCCGGTGGGTGCGCGGCTTCTCATTGACCAACGGGCGTGAACAACTGGTTCCTGCAGCGGCGGTCTACATGCATATGCAGCCCATCTCGGGCTCGGAGCGGTTCACGTTCGCGGCGACGACCGGGACCGCCGCGCACAGCGACCTGCGTCAGGCGGTGATCGGGGCGATCCTCGAGGTGTCGGAGCGGGAGTCGATTGCTCTCACGTGGCTTCACCAGTTTCCCCTGTCCGAGATCCATTCGGAATTTGCTCCTGCGATCACCCCGGGCGGCCGGGTCACCCGCTGCTTCGACGCGACGACCGACCTAGGCATCCCCACCGTCTATGCAGTCCAGCTGAGCGAGACCGACGAGTCGCTCGCTCAGATCGTCGCCGCGTCGAGCGCACTCACGTGGGAAAGCGCCCTGCACAAGGTTGAGCGTGAGTTGCTGTCACTCCGAATCGCACTCCGATCGGCTGGCCCGCTCCACGAGGAACCGCCACTCGGCCATGTCAGCGTGACCGGCGGGGCTCGGTGGCTGGGACGGCGCTCTATGCGCCGTGAGTTCGATTTCCTGCTGCGCTCCCAGGCGCCGACCCAGTCGCCGACGTCGATCCCGACCGGGTTGTCCGTCGATCCACTATCTCATCTACTGGCCATGCTGAAGAGCAAGGGTATGGATGCGGTCGCCGTGGACGTCACGCCCGACGAGGGCTGGGGAATCGGATTTCGAGTCGTCAAGGTCGTCGTACCTCAAGCGATCCCCGTGTCGTTCGTCCCGGGGGAGCGGTCGACGGTCTGCCCCCGGCTCTATGAGGTGCCCGCACGGATGGGGTTTGCAGCGCGCCAGCCGAGCGAACTCAATCCGTTGCCGCAGCCGTTCGCGTGAGGAAAGGAAGCCAGTTTATGACCGATTCCAGGTTGTTCGTGGTATCTGACCAGAGTCCGTTCGCCGACGCCTTGCTGGCCCGGATCGCTCGTCGCTCCGGCCTGC
Organism: Actinomyces bowdenii; assembly: GCF_017592395.1. Taxonomy (GTDB): domain Bacteria; phylum Actinomycetota; class Actinomycetes; order Actinomycetales; family Actinomycetaceae; genus Actinomyces; species Actinomyces bowdenii. The sequence goes on along the minus strand of NZ_JAGFOU010000015.1, from coordinate 78,391 downwards.
CCGTGAAGTCAGACCGAGAAGATGTGTCTGGTGTCGATGCTATCGTGCTGGCGGGCACCGGCGTCGACCTCGGACGCTGGCGCGAATGGGAGGATGTGTCCCTCGCTCACGGAAAGCCGCTCCTGGCCGTCCATCTGGGCCGCGACGGCATTCTGTGCGGTCCGACGGTCGGGGCGGGGAGCCGGGTGTGCGTCGAGTGCACGGTCCGTCGTGAGCGGCAACATAGTCTAGACCCGAGTTTCGCCGCCCCCGTGGGCGTCGGATCGTCGGCTGGATTCACCGTCGCCGATCTCGCGGTCGCGTCGGCGTTGCTGCTGCGCACGTTGGCGGGGCTCGCGGGTGATGGACCTGACGCCATGGTCCTGCGCAAGCGGCGCGACGAGGTGACTCCGTGCGCGGTGCAGGTGGTCCCAGTCGATGGCTGTGAACGCTGCGAGACCACGCATCGAGACGCGCGTGAGGGCGCGCTCGAAGACCTTCGTGACCTGTGTGGGAGCCGATGATGGGCCAGGACATGAACGTGTTGAGGTCGCGCCAGCGCGATCCTGAGGTGCAGATGCCACAGGTCCGCAGCGGCGTCACTTGGGAGCTGGCGCACGGTCGCATGCAGGTGCGCACCTCGAGCGGCCAGCACACACTTGGCACGGAGGCGATGGCTCCTGTCGTCAGGGCGCTGCTCGAAGCGGCCGACGGCAGCACTACCGCGACGCAGGTGGCCGAAGCGACGGGCCTGCGTTCGACGGTCGTCGCTCAGTTCTACGACCGCCTGTGGGCCGTTGGCGCCGTCGAGCTGCTGCCCGGCCCGTGCCCCGTGGATCAGCCGAGTGATGAGCCGCTGTGGGCGTCGTTGTCCTGGAGCGGGGGAGTGGTTCAATCCGTCGGCAGCACGCAGGAGGCCCTGCAGCGCCTGGGCTCGCGCGGAGTGAACGTGCACGGTGACGGACCAATCGCCGTCGAGCTGCGGACAGCGTTGGCCGATGCGGGCGTCGTCGCCGACGACACCGATCCGGAGGCGTTGGCCTTGGTTCTGTGGAGCGATGATACCGTCTCACTCGCACTGGAACTGTGGTGGGACGGCCGATCGGTCGCGCTGCTCGCGATCGGCGATCGGGGTGTCGCCTTGAGCCCGCTTTTGTACATGGGCGAAAGCCCGTGCCCCGTGTGCGCAGCCGCGACTGCGGCCGACATGGGCGGGCCGAGTGTCACGCTGTGGTTGCAGGAACTCGCGCTCGGGATCATCGTGCGGCAGACGATCGCCCTGCTCAGCGCGAGCGATACCACGGTGTGGCCGCAGCAGGGCGTGCAGGTCGCGGCGGACTCGCTCGCAACGCGCAACACGAGCACGTGGTCACAGCCGGGCTGCCCCCACTGCTCCGCGGCGTCCGAGCCGTTGGAACAGATCCCGTTCTCGGTGCGCTACGAGGCGAGCGTCGCCGTCGCCCCCGCGCGCTTCTTGCCGAGCGCCAGGATCGATGACCACTACCGACCCGAGTTCCTGCGCCTTCAGTCGCAGATGCCCCGCTGGAACCACTGCGACTCCTTCCCGCTTCCCGACGTTGTGCCGGGGCCAGACCTGGGTCCCGGGGTGGCTGAGCAGCCCGACGCACTGCTGGCTGCGGTGCTGCGTGCCACCGTCGGTCTCCACGATGCCGTCAACGAATACGGCCTGCCCAAACGGTGGGCTCCATCGGCGGCCAACATTGGTTCGCCTCGCGGCTACGTGATCGCGGGAGCGGCTGGAGTACGACCGTCGGGCGTCTACGCCTACGTGCCGGAAAAGCACCGGCTGGCCAAACTCTCCGACGTCGAGCACGATGGCCCCGACCTGCTGGTCCTGACGTCCTACAGCGGGGTGCTGGAGCCGAAGTACGGCGATCGTGCGCTGAAATTGTCTTTCCTCGATGTTGGCTGCGCGCGGGCGGCGGCGACCACCGTCGGTTCGGCGCTCGGGGTCCGCCTCTCCGACGCATCAGTGACGCCACCGCTTCACCAGATGCTGCGGGAGAAACTCGCCCTGGACGGCTCCGGTGAGCGGATCGCGGCCGTCCTCGCAGTTGACGCCGCCTCAGGACGCAACCGGCCAGATCCGACGTCGCAGCGGCTAGTCGACCAGTTGCCCGGACGACACTCCGTCGGCTCCTTTGCGCCCGAGCGAGTGCCGCAGGATCTCGTTGAGCCCCTGCTCGTGGAGAGCTTCGCTGACGTCGCGAGCGTGGGTCCGGGCTCGCCACTGCTGCGGGCTGTGGTGCTTCACTTCGATCCATCGGGGGAGCGGGTCGTCGCGGCGCGTTGGCTGCCCGACGGTGAACCGTGCCCGCTGCGGAAGCCGACCGACCCGCGCCTGCTGACGGTCCAGCCGGCCGCGGCGACGGGGAGCGGCATAATCGTCCTGGTCGCCGACCTGCCTGCGATCTTCCGGCAACATGGCGAAAGCGGCTACTTCGCGACGCTCCAGGTTGCTGGCGGGCTTCTCTATCGCTTCGAGCTGCGGTGCGCCGCCGCAAGGATCGGGACGGGCATCCTCGGTGGCGTGATCGCGCCCGCGCTGCGCTGGTCCCTCGGCCTGGACGGTGTTTCGTCGGCGCCGCTGGTCGCGTGTGTCTTCGGAAAGGAACCGATGTGACGGATGGGTTCGCGGGAGCGGATCAGCGCCTGATCCGCTCGCTACATGTTCAGATCATCGACGTCGCTGGCGGCATCCGGGTCCGAGGCGCGTACGGTGCCTTCGATCTCAAGGGACGGGCCGGGCTGCGCGGCCTCATCCAATTGCTGGTCGACTCCGCCGATGGTCAGCGCACCGGGCGCGAGCTGGCGGGGCTGGTCCAAGGGGCGCCCGAGGCCATCATCACCAGTATCGTCTCGCGACTCGTCGGCGCTGGCTGCCTGCTCCCGGCAGGAGAAGCTGCCCCGCAGCAGCAACTACCCGCAGCCGTCCTTTCGGTGCTGGCTGAGACCGCCGACAAGTCGGGCACGACCGACTGGCTGGCGCGCCTGGCGGCGACGCGTTTCGTGGTCCTCGGCGAGCGCCCCATATGCCAGGCATTGGCCGATGCCCTCTTCACCGAACTGGGAGGGGTCTCGACTATCATCGAGCTTTCCGCCTCCCAAGACGTATTGGAGCTCGGTCTCCGCCCGATGGACGTCGTGTTGCTCGACGCCGACGCCGGTTGGCCAACGGTGGACGACCACCGGCGCGTGGTCGCCGTGAGCGCCCGAGACCGCCGGCTCTGGGCCGCCCACGTGCCAGACTCTGAAACGGCCGCGCTGCTGCGCTGGTGGCAGGAGCGAGACGAAGCCACCACGGACACGAGCCCTCGCCGGCAACGCTCCCTGCGACTGTTTGCGAGGGCCGTCGCGGCATGGATCGTGAAGTCGGCCGCGGTGACCGCACCCGAGGACGGCTGGTCGCCAGCCGCTTTGTGGCAGAGCGACACCGAACTCGTGACTAACCGGGTGCCGTGCCTGCCTCGGTTGGCTGGCTTCGAGAGCCACCCCCTGGACCCGGCCGACGTCGCAGGTGCCGAGGAGCGCGTGCGGTCCATGGTCGCCGACCAGTCCGACGGCGCGGCATTGCTCGAGGCAAACAACACGATCCTGTCGATCTTTGAGGACCTTATCGGCGGCTGGGGCGGACTCTTCTTGGAAGCAGGCGGCTTGGATCTCCCGCAGTTTCCGCTAGGCCAGGCGGTGGCCCGGATAAATCTCCTTCCGGCGCTCGATTCAGAGTTCGTTGAGGTGCGTCGCGCTGCCATCTCTACTCGCGAGGCGTACTACCAGGCGGCCCTCGCTGGTGTCGAGGTAGCAGTCTCGGCGGCAACCGGTCTGAGTGACGTGTCGGCCGGATGGTCACTGCCCGAGGCATGCTATCGCGCCGTGCAGCGTGCCGCCCTCGACACCCCAGAACGATTTCTCGCGCCCGTACCGGCCAACGATTTGACGGAGGCCACCAGTTGCTCGCGTGCCGCACGCTTCCTGTGGCAGGAGCTCACCGCGAGTGGTCGTCCCGGTGAAAGGACTCACCTGAGCCTGGCCGTTGCCCCGTCCGGCATGCATATGGCCACTTGGACATCGCCCGACGGCACCCGCGTCCGACGTGCTGGCGCCACCGCCGTCGAAGCCGAGGCGCTGGTGGCTGGAGACCTTGTCGTCGCAGCGTCCCCCAGTTTTGCCGTCTTGCCCGACGCGGCCACCTGGGGCGATGTGCTGGCGTCGCTCTTACTGCCGCCGGGCCTGGTGCAACTCCAGCTCTCGGGTCAAGGCCCTCTCAGTCGCCTCTACTTCGTTGCACGCCAGCAGGAGGAACGATGACGACCACGACGATCGAGCCGCTGCGCGCTGCGGTGGGCAGCTGCGGGTTGGTGGTGGGCGATCCCGCGCGGATCGCCGAGATCTCACCGACGTGGCCGGACGGTGACACCCTCGCTGTGATCCGCGCCGGACAGAAGCTCTACGTATTGCGAATCACACCCCAGGGCGGTCCTTGCGTTGCCTGTCTGAGTGGATTTCTTCTGTCCCAGGAGGCACCTAACTACGTGGGACCGGCGACGACGGCGGCCGATGAGGCTACCGCTATGATCGAGGCGGCGGTGAGCCCAGGCGGCTGGGCTGTGCTGCTGGAGGCGATTGCGCTCCTCGCGGAGCCTGACGCCGAGAACCTTGCCGTCGTCGACGTAACCGACGCCACACTCGTCCAGCGTTCCTTGCCGGTTCGGACGCGCTGCCAGGCCTGCGGCCCCCACGGTGCGCCGACAGACGACGTGGAGATCGCGTGCGACGAGACGCTGGCTCCCGGCTCCTCACATCTCACGGGGGTATTGCCGCAGGGCCTGCAGCGTGCGTTCGTAGGTGCTCACACAGTGTTCAAGCACCCCCTGCTCGAACTGGACGGTCCCGTCACGGCTGCCCAAGTGGGAGTGCCGCTGTTCGACGGGAGCCTGGAACCCGGCGTCGGGCGCACCGAATCTGTCGCTTCTGCCAACGACGTCGCCGTTTTGGAGGCACTGGAACGTTACGCGGGGCTCTACCACAGTCATCCGCAGAGCCAGGTCACGGCGACCCTGGCCTCCCTCGGCGCCGCCGCGATCGACCCTGCAACCCTGGGCTACCTGCGTCCGGAAGTATACGAGCGTCGTGGCGATCGCTTCCAGATGCTTCAGCCGGACGAGGCGATCCAGTGGGTGCCGGTCCGCTCGCTCATCGACGGCAGCCGTCGGTTCCTGCCGGAACGGGCGCTCTATTGGGCTTGGCGGGCCTCTCGCGACCGCGCGCTGTTCGCCGATACCTCGAGCGGTTTCGCATTGGGAGCCTCGATCGGCGACGCCGTGCTGAACGGTCTCCTGGAGGTGGTCGAGCGGGACTCGTTCCTGCTCGCTTGGTACCGCCGGCTCGCGCTGCCTCGGATCGATCTGGGCCACGGCGCGCCCCGGTCGTTGCAACAGCTCATCGCCCGAGCTGAGCTCTTCCTGCGCGCCGTATTCGAGGTCTACTGGTGCACGTTGGACACGGGAGTACCGACGGTGATCGCCCTCGCCCGCTCGATTGATGAGGACGGTCCTCAACAGGTGCTGTCGGCCGGGAGCGGGCTGACGCTGGCATCGGCTGTGTCGTCGAGCGTGCGCGAGGCTGCCGCGATCTTCTCCGCGGTCAAGGTCACCTATCCGCAGGAAGCCGAGCGTGTCGATCGCATGGTCGATGATCTCTCGCTCGTCGACACCATGATGGACCACTGCATGCTCGGCAGCCGACGCTCGTCGGCCTCCTGGTTCGCCTTCCTCACCGATGGAAGCGGCGGCGCGGTCCCCTACGATCAGGTCGCTGAACGCGATATCTGGAAACCCAGTCTCGTCGACGCCGTTGCAGGGATCACCGAACAGTTGGCGAGCGCTGGTCTCGAGGCCTTCGCTGCGAACGTGACCACCGGCGAACTCGCCTGGAAAGGACTCGCCGCTGCCCGCGTCATCGTGCCGGGCATGCTTCCCATCACGTTCGGCTACGAGCTGGGGCGTGTCCACAGCTTGCCGCGGCTCACCGAAGCGACGCTCCCGTTCCCGGCCCAGGTTGCGCCGAGCGAGTTCACCTCCGCTCCGCCGCACCCGTTCCCATGACCAGCCTCGTCATCCCTGCACCACACACCACAGCAAGGAAGATTCACCATGCATCTGAGCATCAGTCCCTACGTTACCGGTCGCATCTGCCGGTTGGGCGTCGATCGGCTCAGGACACTGTCGGCTGACTCGTTCTGGGCAGACGTTCATCGTGCCCAGGCCGCCGGTGCGCACGCGGCCCAGGTGGCGGAGGCGACCGTCGATGCTCTCCTTCCGCTGATCCAGGCAACGGGAGAACAGCGGGGGTGGCTCGTCGCGCTGCGCCGAGACATCCACAACGGCCGGCTGACGCGGGTGCGTCATGCGCTGAAGCGAGACGACGTCCCCGACGAGGTCCGCGCCAGCATCGCGCCCTGGCTCGACGCGGCGGAGCAGGCTGCGGTTCTCGAGGAAAGCCTTCCCAGTCGCTACGACGACTGGGTTGCGCAGTGGCGTCGCGCAGCGGCCGACCTCTTCTATCACGACTCGATCGCCGGTGCTGTCCAGTTGTCGGGCGAGGATCTCTACGCCTCTATCGAGCGCTATGTGAAGGTCGACTGTGGCGCCGCCTGGAAACCCGCGAAGGCCCGCTCGGTAGAGGCGTCGATGACGAACTTCTTCTACCGGGCAGCGCTCAAGCCCAGCCCGTTTGGTCGCTTCGTTACCGTCTCCGCCTTTCCTGCCGATTCTGTCCGAAGCGACGCGGCTGGCGACCGCGACGAGCAAAGCGTCGTGCGGGCCAATCGCGTGCTGGTGAACTGGCTGTTCGGCCTTAGCACGTTCGCCGATCTCGAGTCGGAGATCGCCCACGTCAGCCTCAACTCGACACTAGAAGTGACCGACGAACTGTTACGTTATGTCGCCAACAGCCGCGAGCTGGGCGCCAGGGGCTACTGTGGGTATGCCGTCGTTCGGCTTAAGAACGACGGAGTGTTGCGTGACCTGGTCGATCTTCTCCGGACAGGACCGGCCTCGGCGGCGGAGTGCGTCGCTCTCCTTGCGACTAAGATCGAGGACCGCAAGAAAGCGACGACCGTCCTTAACGCGTTGGTGGCATCCGGACTGCTATTCATGCGGGCGGCGACGCCCGAGCAGGACCCCTGCTACTTGAAGGCGCTGGTCGCAGGCGTGGCGAAGGACCCGAGCGACCGGGCTGCCCTCGTCGCCGCCCCGCTCACGAGCTTGGTCGAGATGGAAGCGCACTACGCCGAGTCCTCGCTGGAGCGTCGTGCCGAGATGCTGGCCCAGATCCGTGATCAGGTGGGTAGGCTGACCGAGCGGCTTGCGATTGACGGGCCGCCGGCCGAGAGCCTCAAGGCCCCGGTCTACGAGGACGTGGTGGCATCGACGACGCCCTCTTCGTGGGACCGTGTCGTCGTCGAATCCCATCTGCCGACTTTGGATGCGCTCGGTGACCTGGCGGCCATCATGGACTACGGCCAGTTGAAACGAATCGGTCTCTACGCGTTTTCGCGCTCGATCGGGGGCACAATGAGCCTCACCGACCTGTTCGAGAAGTTCGTTGCGCTGCCCACTGCCGAGCAAGACGATGTGCTGGCTGGCCGCTCCTGCGAGGAAGCCGAAGTGTTCCTAGCGGAGCGACGCTCCTTCAAGTCGGCGCTTGTCGACGCTATGCAGGTCGACGACGACGGATGGACCTTCAGTGCGGCCGACCTGAAGGAAGCGGTGGGCTTGGTCCCGCACGCGGCCCGGCCGGAATCCATCACGTTCCGCCTCCAGATGACCCTCGACGCCTCTTCCCCCTCCGGAACGGGACTGATAGTGAACGGGGTCAACACCGGGTTTGGGGCCTTCTTCAGCCGCTTCTGCGGTGACCTGGGCGCCGCCGAAGACAACAGTTGGAGCCTCGAGACAGCGGTGCGTAATCACCTTGCTGCACAGTTCCCGCATCAGACCGACGTCAACGCTGTGTTCGGCCTGAACTTCAACATTCATCCCCAGCTCGCCGGAGCGGTCATCGACTACCCGGGCGGCGTGGTTCCTGCGACCGCCAACCGTCTGCTGCTCAAGGACCTCGTCGCAGTTCCCGACGATGAACACCAGACGGTCTGCGTCGTTCACCGGGAGACCGGAGCGCCAGTCGATCTCATGCCGATGAACTTCCTCATCCCGCTATGGTCACCGCCACTGTATAAGATGATCGAGGCCCTCAGCCCCACGATCCTCTACCCGTGGCGCGTGGCTGCGGATCTGGTGGGCGGGCCGCCCGGCACTGTCTCGGTCGAGACCCGGCGGCTGACTGTCGACGGCGTGGTCATCGACCGCAGGTCCTGGACCCTGCCAGCCTCCGAGTGTCCCCACCTGGAGGAGCTCACTAAGGGCAGCCTGGCGGCGATCCTCGCTTTCGATGAGTGGCGTCAGGCCAAAGGCTGGCCGTCGCACGCCTTCGTGCTGTGCCAGACGGTTGCCGAATATGACCTGCTCGGCGGTCGCAACCCGCTACTGGCCAGGTCACTCGATCGGGTCACCCATATGCGCAAGGCCGCTGCGCATAAGCCGATGTTTGTGGACTTCCGCAACCCGATGCTGTTGCGCAGCCTTGCGCGGACGGCGATGTCCCGGCCAGACACGGTTCTGTTTGTCCGTGAATGTCTCCCCGACATTGCCGACTACGACAGCCCGCTGCTGGGAGCCACTGCCGAGGAGTTCTTTGTGGAGGTGAACTCGCGTGACTGATCCGAAGCGGTCCTGGCATTGCTGGCACGCCTACCTGCCTCACTCGCGGGCCAATGACTTTTTGACGGCGCTCCGGGCACAGCAGCGATCCCGGATCGAGGCCCACGACTTCTTTTTCCTGCGCTATTGGCAGGGCGGACCTCACGTCCGAGTCCGCTTCAGGTTAGAGGCCGTTGAGGCGGCCGAGGTTTTGTCGCAACTGGCCGACCTTATACCCGCTCTCTCGCAGCAGGATAAGAGCGAGTACGCCCACCAGGTTGAGGCTCAGGAGCAATTGGCTCGGTTGGAGAAGGAGGCCGTCGCCGCGTCACGCCCACCGGGCACGGTGGAACCCCACCCCTACGCTCCCGAATATGCCAAATATGGTGGGGCTGGCGGCGTCGCTATCGCCGAAGACCTGTTCTGCAGCGGGACTTGCGCGGTGTTGGATCTACTCGCTGCGGCGGAGGGCGGGCCCTTCGATCCGCTCGGCGCAGGATTGGGGCTCACGGCGGAAGGGCTGGCTGGCACGGGGCTGGACGGCGGTGAGTTGGTTCCCTTCTTGCGGCGCTACGCTGATTTTTGGATGGGATACGCGCCATGGTTCGATGAAGCGCGGTTGAAGCCGGTCTGGAAATCAATCGGAGAATCCGTGATGACGCTCCTGGCGCGTTCGGCGGAACTATCGCCCGGTGTGGGGGAGGCATTCGCCATCGCGACGAGGGCTTTTGGTCAGGCGGCTGGAACTGACCAGACGCGGCTCGATACCGTGCTCGATGGGGCCGCGTTCGGTTCTGTCCTGTCTAACTACATCCACACCAACAACAACCGTCTGGGGTTGCGGCCGGATCAAGAGATCGTGGTCGCGCTCCTGCTGGCCCGAGCACTCGAGGCCCAGCCGGAACCCCCTGCGGGCACACGATCCTGACCTGAAAGAGAGAAGATGATCAACTCCCTGAAATGGGGTGGCGTGCGGCCCCAGCGCTCGTTTTCACCCACGGGGGACTCGATTCGGCCAAGGAATCCGCAGTACTCGAGCCGAACGTAGCAAGGCGTTTCGTGGGTGGCGGCTTCCGAGCAGATCCGCACCCTCGGCCTGAGCGCTACCGCTCGAGTCCGCGGAGGAACATGACGATGCCAGCTGCGACGGACACGTTGAGTGATTCAGCGCCAGGCATCATGGGGATCGACGCGGTCAGGCTGATCGCTTGCGCCATCTCGTGTGAGAGGCCGCGCAACTCGCTGCCGAAGACGAGGCCCATGGGCTCGTCGCGGCCCATCAGCTCATCGATTCGTACCTGACCGCCGGCAGTCATTCCGATCAGGCGGCAGTGGTTCTGCTCTGCCCAGGAAATCAGTTCGCTCTCGGTAGCCAGCACCACCGGAAGCGAGAAGACGTAGCCGCGACTAGCGCGCACCAGGCGGCGGTCCATCACGGACTCCAGTTCAGAGCCGCACAGCACGACGCCTGACGCGCCGAGCGCGAACGCTGACCGCACGATCGCACCGATGTTGCCGACGATACGGACCCCGTCGAGCACGACGACGTCACCGTCGCGAAGATTGATATCACCCAGCTGGTGGCGCTGCGGCGTGTGCGCGACGGCCATTACGTCTGGGCGGCGGCGCGCCTTGAAGATTTGCGAGACCAGGGAGGAGGCGATGGCTCGGAAGGGGATCCTCCTGTCCTTGCACAGTTCGACGAGCGCAGTGGGTACATGGGCTTCGTCGGCGTAGACCTCCACGAGTCTTGCGCCGCCGAGGATGGCCTCGCGAATGGGGATTTCGTCTTCGAGGAACATGACCGCGCCGGGCTTGAACTGCGGCTTTGAGATGTCTGCTATCCTCTGGATAGCCGGGTCGGAGCGCTCGCTGATCAAAGTCGGGCTGTCGTTCATACGATTGATCCTATCCAGGGAAGGTGTCAGATGGTTTGTGTAAGGGGTGTGATCTGAAGCTGAAGGAGATGAGAGCGTAAGTGTGGATGAGGAGCGGGTTGAAACTCGCAAGCGGCAGCGTCAGATCGCTGAGGAACTTAAGGCCTGCGGAGCGTTGTGAGATCTTGAAGGTTATTCTGGGGCGTGTGTGGGCATGATTGGCTCGGCGTGTTAACTGGGACGGCTCGTTGATCTGAGAGAATCAGATTGTAAACGGAGACCTTTCAGGAACGGGCGGTCATGGGCATAGGGTATCATAGGGTTGGAAAGGGATGCAGTTGAGTCGTCTGGTGGGGTTGGTGGTGGGTGATGATGAGATAGCCCTGGCGCCAAGGATCCTGGGCTCCATGGGGGCGGTGCGGGCGACTTTGATGTACCTGCGCACCAATGCTTCTCAGGAGGCGATCGCCGATGTCATGGGCGTGTCCCAGCCTACGATCTCACGAGCGATCGCTGTGGTCAACCGGATCATCGCCAGGGTTCTGGGGATGGTGCTGGCCACCGCCGAGGATGTCCCCCGCGCGGGCCTGCACATCATTGACGGCACGCTTCTGCCTTGCTGGAGCTGGAAGGGGACCTGCCCTCGGGGTGGGCCCAGGGCCTCCAGTTCGTCGGTGCTCAGGTCGGTGGCGTGCTCCCTTATCGCATCAGGCTGCGCCCTGCCGGCCGGCACCCCGGTGACGGTCAGGGACAGGATCGTGGGAAGGTCGTGGCGCACATCGCGCCGGTCCCTGGGATCGATCACCTCTTGCAGGGCCTGGGTCAGGGGCTGGCGTGATAGAGCGGTCGTGGCGGAAGACAACATCGGCGCGGGCTCCCCTGGGACTGGGTTGACGAGACACCACTCATCGTCCCTGCGGGGACCGCGTCCCCTTCCCAGCGACATACCTCCTGTCAAACGAGTTCAACCACCCTCACCCACCAGCTTTGCCGGCCTCCGGATCTTCTGAGAACCTGAAACGCTGGCCGATGGGCGGGCGCGGTGCCGTCGTCATGTTGCCGGTATGATGCGCACGCCGCGCCCGGGCTCGGATATGATGCGGCAATGACGGATATCAAGAGCGAACCGGTCGCGGCGGGAGACAGTGTTGTTCCCGGCTCCCGCGTGCGCAGCCGTCTGGCCTGGTTCGGCGCCCGCGGCCACGCCACCCCGGCGGCCATCGAGCCGCTCCTGCGCGCGGTGCGCGCCAACCACCCCAAGGCCGATACCAGCCTCATCGTGCGCGCCTACGAGGTGGCCGACAAGGCGCACGCCGGTCAGCGCCGCAAGTCGGGGGAGCCCTACATCACCCACCCCGTGGCGGTGGCCACCATCCTGGCCGAGCTGGGGATGACCCCCCAGACCCTGGCGGCAGCGGTCCTGCACGACACGGTGGAGGACACCGACTACAGCCTGGAGCGCCTGCGCGCCGACTTCGGCGACGAGATCGCCCTGCTGGTGGACGGGGTCACCAAGCTCGACAAGCTCCAGTACGGGGACGCCGCCCAGGCCGAGACGGTGCGCAAGATGATCATCGCCATGTCCCGGGACATCCGGGTGCTGGTCATCAAGCTGGGCGACCGCCTCCACAACGCCCGCACCTGGAAGTACGTCTCGGCCGAGAGCGCGGCCCGCAAGGCCAAGGAGACCCTGGAGATCTATGCCCCCCTGGCGCACCGCCTGGGCATGAACACCATCAAGTGGGAGCTGGAGGACCGCTCCTTCAGGGCCCTGTACCCGGGGGTCTACGAGGAGATCGAGCACATGGTGGCCGAGCGGGCCCCGGCCCGCGAGGAGTACCTGCGCCAGGTGCGCCTCCAGATCGAGGAGGACCTGCGGGTCAACAGGATCAAGGGCGTGGTCACCGGGCGGCCCAAGCACTACTACTCGATCTACCAGAAGATGATCGTGCGGGGCAAGGACTTCGACGACATCTACGACCTGGTGGCGGTGCGGGTGATCGTGGACTCCATCCAGGACTGCTACGCCGTCCTGGGGGCGCTGCACTCGCGCTGGACGCCGATGAGCGGCCGCTTCAAGGACTACATCGCGGTGCCCAAGTTCAACCTCTACCAGTCCCTGCACACCACGGTGGTGGGCCCGGGCGGCAACCCCGTGGAGATCCAGATCCGCACCCACGAGATGCACCGCATGGCGGAGTACGGCGTGGCGGCCCACTGGAAGTACAAGGAGAACCCCAACGCCTCGGGCCCCAGCCCCAGGAACGGCCCGCCCGGGGAGGGCGACCAGGGCGAGATGGGCTGGCTGCGCCAGCTCCTGGACTGGCAGAAGGAGACCCAGGACCCCGCCGAGTTCCTCGAGGCGCTGCGCTACGAGATGGCCGGCACCCAGGTCTACGTCTTCACCCCCAAGGGGGACGTGCGCTCCCTGCCCTCGGGGGCCACGCCCGTGGACTTCGCCTACTCGGTCCACACCGAGGTCGGCCACCGCACCGTGGGCGCCCGGGTCAACGGCCGCCTGGTCCCCCTGGACACGCGCCTGGAGAACGGCGACACCGTGGAGGTCTTCACCTCCAAGGCCGTCAATGCGGGTCCCTCCAGGGACTGGCTGAGCTTCGTGGGCTCGACCCGGGCCCGCAACAAGATCCGCTCCTGGTTCTCCAAGGAGAGGCGCGAGGAGGCCATCGAGGAGGGCAAGGGCGCGATCGCCCGGGCCATGCGCAAGCAGAACCTGCCCATCCAGCGGCTGATGAACCACGACTCGCTCATGGACGTGGCCAAGACCCTGGACAAGGTGGACATCGAGGGCCTCTACGCCGCGGTGGGCGAGGGGCACATCTCCGCCCAGCACGTCGTCGACACCCTGGTCTCGGCCATGGGCGGGGAGGCCGGCGCCGAGGAGACCCTGGCCGAGGGGGTGCTGCCCAGCCGGGCGGCGGGACACCGCCGCCCCCGCACGGCCGATGCCGGGGTGGTCGTGGCCGGGATGGATGAGGGGGACGTCTACGTCAAGCTCGCGCGCTGCTGCACCCCGATGCCCGGGGACCCGATCGTCGGCTTCATCACCCGCGGCTCGGGCATCTCGGTGCACCGCGCCGACTGCCAGAACGTCGAGCAGCTCGAGCGCGAGCCCGAGCGGATCGTGGGCGTCAGCTGGGCCCAGCAGGCCCACTCCGCCTACCTGGTCCAGCTGGAGGTGGAGGCCCTGGACCGCGGCGGGCTCCTGGCCGACATCACCCGGGCCCTGGCCGATGCGCATGTCAACCTCGTCAGCGCCAACATCGCCACCAGCAGGGACCGGGTGGCCAAGGGCCGCTTCGTCGTCGAGCTGGCCGAGGCCGGTCACCTGGACCACATGCTGGCCGCCCTGCGTCGCATCGACGGCGTCTTCGACGCCCGCCGGACCCTGTCCTCAACGAGGCGCGTCAACGGCTGACCCCCTCTGGGAGGGCATGAGGGACTCGATGATCCCGGCGGCGCGCGGGCGGCCCGCGGCGGCGCCGCCCCGGCAGTGGGACAGCGCCAGGAACAGGGCGACCCGGCTGACGCCCGCGCCCCGGGCCGTCAGGATCGCCGCGACGGCCTCGCAGGCGGGGGCGGTGCGCGCCACGTCGACGGCGGCCCGTGCCAGGGTGGCGCAGCGCTGGCCCCCCACCGCGACGATATCCATGCGCGGCAGGTGGGCGCGGTGGATCCGGTGCCCCTTCCACCGGGACCGGTCCTTCTCATCCACGCAGACCACCAGGCTGCGGGGAGGCGGGCCGCCGGCATGCACCCACAGGGCGTTGGCGCCCAGCAGGACGCAGTCGGTGAGCAGGAAGGGGGCCAGCGCTGCCACGCGCCCGGCCGGGGTGCGCAGCGTGTCGATGGGGCAGGGGCGGCCCAGGACGGGCACGAGGATCTGCTCATCGAGTCCGGGGCAGCGCAGGAGGCTCAGCTCATCCTCCTGGGCCGCCTCCAGGATGGGGCTAAGGGGCCGGGGCTCCAGGTGGGCCAGGGCCGCGCGGGCGGGGACGCGCAGGCTCCGGGAGCCGCGCCTGCCGCTGCGCATCGGGGGGCTGTCAGGCGAGTGGGGGGATGGGCGAGCCGGCGGGGGCGCGGGGGAGGAGGCCATGCCCCATGGTGCAGCCCGGCGGCACGGGGGCGCAGCGCGAGCCGAGGGTCTGTGGATAACCTGCCCGGAGGCCGCCCGCCTTGACCCTCACGCAGCGTCAGGCGCCAGGGTGGAGGGGTGGGAGATGCTCTGCTCATGGAGGACGACGACCACCGCCGCGGGACCGCCCGCAGCGGCATCGCGCGCAACGGCGGCGCCGGCATGACCGTGGGCGCGGCGGCCGGCCTGCTGGGGATCAGCGTTCGCACCCTGCACCACTGGGACGCCATCGGGCTGGTCAGGCCCTCGGGGCGCAGCCTGTCGGGCTACCGCCTCTACTCGGAGGCCGATGTGGCCCGGGCCTAGCAGGCACTGGTCTACCGGGCCACCGGGATGCCCCTGGCCCGTGTCAGGCAGGTCCTCGACGACCCGCGGGCCGACGCCTGGGCGCACCTGGCGCGCCAGCGCGAGCTGCTTGAGGAGCGCATCGCACGGCTGGCGCGGATGGTCCGCGCCGTGAACACCATGATGGAGACGATGATGGAGCGCCAGGACAGCAAGGACGGGCTGACCGTCCAGGAGCAGGCGGAGATCTGGGGAGCCGACTGGGATCCGGCCTACGCCGAGGAGGCCGAGCAGCGCTGGGGGGACGCCGAGGACTGGGCCGAGTCGGCCCGCCGTCAGGCGCTCATGTCCAAGGCCGACTGGATGGAGGCCCATGAGGCCACCGAGAGCCTGGAGGCCGATCTGGCCGAGGCCTTCATCCAGGGCGCCGCCCCGGGAAGCGCGCAGGCCAATGAGCTGGCCGAGCGCCACCGTGCCGAGCTCAACCGCTGGTTCGATGTCACCGTGGCCAAGCAGGTGATCATCGCCCGCGGCTATGTGGCCGACGAGCGCTTCGCCAGGCACTACGACCGGCGCGCCGAGGGGCTGGCCTCCTGGCTCAAGGAGGTCATCGATGCCAACGCGGCCGCCCAGGGGGTCGACCCCGCGGCCGCCCGGTGGGGCTGAGCCGCGGCCCCCTCGATCTCGTGCCCCAGCCCTCGATCTCGTGGGTCGGAGGTACGAGATCGAGGGCTGGGGCACGAGAGCGGCACGGGCTTCCCGGTGCCTGGGGCCGGTCAGGCCTTGGCCGAGCGGCGAACCTGGTCGAGCCAGGCGCGCCGCGCCGTCAGGGCGGCCTCGGCCTCGGCGACCTTCTTGGCATCGCCTGAGGCCTGAGCCTCCTGCAGGTCCTTCTCCAGGGAGGCGATGGCGTCCTCCAGCTGGCCCGCCAGCCCCTCGGCCCGGGCCTTGGTCTCGGGGTCGGTGCGGCGCCACTCGGCGTTCTCGGCCTCGCGGATGGCGTCCTCGACGGCGCGCATGCGCCCCTCGATGCGGCGCATGGCCGAGCGGGGCACACGGCCGGCCTCCTCCCAGGCGTCCTGGATGGGGCGCAGGGCCTTCTTGGCGGCCTTGACGTCCTTGATCGGCAGGAGCGCCTCGGCCTTGGCCACCAGGGCCTCCTTGACCTTGAGGTTCTCGGCGAACTCGGCGTCGACGGCCTCATCCTTGGCGCGGCGCGCGTCGAAGAAGACCTGCTGGGCGGCGCGGAATCGGGCCCACAGGGCGTCGTCCTCCTTGCGGGAGGCGCGCCCGGCCCTCTTCCACTCCGCCATGAGGTCGCGGTACTTCGCGGAGGTCCCGGCCCAGTCGGTGGAGTGCTGGATCTCCTCGGCCCGCTTGATGAGCGCCTCCTTGGCGGCCTTGACCTTGGACTGCTTGGCGTCCAGCTCGCTGAAGAACTGGCGGCGGTGGCGGTCGAAGGTGGTGCGGGCGTGGGAGAAGCGCTTCCACAGGCCGTCCTCGGAGCCGCGGTCCAGGCGCGGCCCGCGGCGCTGGGCCTCCTTCCAGGTCTCCAGCAGCTCGCGCAGCTCGGCACCGGAGTTCTTCCACTGGGTGCGGGCGGGGTCCTGGGCCGCGATGGCCTCGGCCCGCTCCACGATCGCCGTGCGGTCCTTGAGCGCCTGCTCCTTGGCGGCGGCACGCTCGGCGGCCACGGCGGCGCGACGCTCGGCGGCCACTGTGCGCAGGGCGGCGAAGCGGGCGCGCAGCCCCTCCAGGTCGCCCACGGCCGCGGGCTGGGCCAGGGACTCCTCGATGGACTTCAGGGTGGAGTCGATCTCGCGCACGCTCAGGTGGGGCAGGCGGGTGGCGAACAGGTCGATGGTGGCCTTGAGGTCCAGGTACCGGCGCACGTAGAAGGCCATGGCCTCGGCCACGGGGGCATCGGGGAACTGGCCGACCTCGCGCTCGGCGCCGCCGTCCTGCACGAAGACCCTGCCCTCGCCGTCCACGCGGCCCCACTTGGCGGCGTCCATGGCCTCCTGGGGGTCGACGGGGGTCTCGGGGGCGGTCGCAGTGGTGCTGGCGGCGGCCGGCGCGGGCGCTCCCGCCTCGCCCGGGGCGGCGGAGGCGCCCGGGCCCTCCGGGGAGTCCTGCTCCGGCGCGGGCTCGGCCGTCGGGGACTCCTCGGCCCGGGCCGTGCCCTGGGAGGGCCCCGGCGCACCGGGGGCATCGTCCTGGGCGGGCTCATCGGCAGCAGTCGGTGCTGAGGCCTCCTGGGCGCGGTCGGCCGGGGGCTCGGGGGACTCGGGATCCTGGGGCCCGGCCTCGGTGGCCGGGGCGGCCGCCTGCGCCTCAGCCGGGGGCTCGGCCGGGGAGGCGGTGAGGGGGGCGCTGGTCCCGCTGTTGCTGGTGGCATCGTCGATGGCGGGGTCCTGCGCCTGCGCGGTGGACGCGGCAGTGGGGTTCAGCTCGCTGCTGGGCTGGTTCTGCTCGGTCACGGGGTGCTCCTTCATGTTGTGACGGGGTTGGGAGCATCTCCTGCTCCACTTCCGTGCGCGCCCGGTATCACCGGGTGGTGTACGTGCCGCCGGAGGGCGGCAGTGCCCCGGAGTCTACGTGCTCGCGACCCGCCAGTCAGGCCTCGATCCGGGTCTCATCGGCACAGGCGCCTCCCGCGGCCGGGCGTTGCACATCTTCGGGGCCCGGCAGGGGGCGCGGCTGAGGCGCTTCGTTGGAATCACGCCGATGACCGAGCCGGCGCGGGCGTGAGGATGTGCCACGGCAGGGGGCGGCCCCGCCGCATGCCCGCTCGCGCCCGCAGGGGGCCGGCGGCCACCGGCTGGGGCAGGTCGGGCGACACTTCGCGACAAGGGCGTCACTTCGCGGAAGAGGCGACACCTGCAAGGTGCGTCCATTCCGCGAAGCGACGCCCAATCCGCCGAGCGACGCCCTACTGAGCGCCCTGGGCCTCGGCGTCGTCGGCCTCCAGGGCCAGGACCGGGCGCAGCGGCACCAGGGCGTGCCACCTGGGGGGCAGCCGGTCGTAGTGGGCGGCGAACAGGCCGGTGACCTCGGCGCCGCCCAGGAGCCGCAGGCCCGGGCTCTCGGCCTCCAGCGCCGCCGCCTGAGCCGTCCAGGAGCCCAGGGCCACCAGGAGCCCGCGCTCGCCCGCGCTCATGGCCCCCAGGAGTGCCTGGGCCTCGGGGCGGCCGGCGGGGATGTCGGTGTGCAGGCAGCGGACCTTGGTCGCGGGCCCCTCCAGCCCCAGGGCGTCGCGGTGGGCCAGGAGGTCCACCGCCGCCTCGCCCGGGCGGTAGCAGGGGCGGGTGTGGTACCCCATGGCCTGGAGCAGGTCGGCCACGAGGGCGGTGAACTCCGAGCGGCTGATGCCGTGCACGAGCCGATCGGCGATGACATCGAGGGTGCGCTGCTCGATGCGCTCGGCGTCGGGGAAGGGCTCCCGCGCCTCCTGAGCGTCCCAGGAGGAGTCCGCTCCCTGGTCGGCGCCGGGCCCCTGGGCCTCGCGGCGATGGGCGGCGAAGGCCTCCTGGGTGGGGGCGGACAGGAAGGCCTCGATCTCCGGGGCGCTCCTGGTGACCTGGAAGAAGGTGGAGCGCGAGTCGATCTCGTCGCGCAGGTCGCGGGAGAAGACGGAGCGGGCCACTCCCGTGCGCCGCCATCGCACCGCCACCCGGTGGCGGTGCTCGGGGGCCTCGGACTCGTAGTAGTAGGGGCCCGCCACCCGGCCGAAGCTCAGGGTGCGGGTGGCGGGGTCGGGGGCGATGACGACGTCGCCGGGCGCCATGGCGTGCACGAAGCAGTAGAGCTGGTCGGCCCGATCGGTGACCACGGCGGACCCGGCCCGCGGATAGGCCTGGGCGACGGCCTCGGCGAAGGCCTCGGGGGAGGCCTCGCAGGTCTGCAGGTCGGGGGTCGGATCGAAGCCCACGGAGACGAAGCCCGTGCTGCCGTCGCCCAGCAGCTCGCCGTGCGGAATCGTGGTGTTGCGGATGCCCCAGATGCTCATGCCTCTTCTCCCTGCCTTGTTCGGAAAGGAGAATCTACCGCCTCATCCTTGTCCGATCGCCACGACCTACCGCATCACGGATGTGTCACGGAGCACCCCGCTGCCCCATCCGCTGCGTCGAGCGCCGGCGCCTCCGCCCGGAGGCCACGGGCACGTAGTCTGGGCGGCATGATCATCGAGCGCACGATCGCCCCCGTCTTCGCCGCCAACTGCTACGTGCTCGCGCCCGGCCCGGGCACCGCGGCCCTCGTGGTCGACCCCGGGGCGGGCGCGGTGCCCGGCATCCTGGCACTGCTGCGCTCCCACCGCCTGACCCTGGGCGCCATCCTGCTCACCCACGGGCATGCCGACCACGTGTGGGACTGCCAGCAGCTCATCGAGGCCGCCCACGCCGGGGGCATGCTGCGCGCCGACGACGCCGTCGACGTCCCCGTCCACATCCCCGCCCCCGACCGCTACCGCCTGGAGGACCCCGGCGCGACCACCGGCATCAGCGTCCAGGGCCTGGGCTTCGCCGATCTGGCGGGCACCGCCTGGCGGGCCCCCCGGGACATCCGGGACTTCCCCGCCGAGGGCTTCTCCCGGGCCGTCGAGCTCGTCCCGGGAATCGCCCTGCAGGCCGTGGCCGCGCCCGGGCACTCCGAGGGCTCCAGCCTGTTCCTGCTCAACGCCTCCCTGGCCGAGAGCGCCCTGCTCCACGAGGCCGAGGTCCCCGAGGTCATGGAGGCAGACCCCTCCACCCTCGATGAGCCCCGCGACTACCTCGTGGCCCTCGACGGCGACGTCATCTTCAAGGGGGCGGTGGGCCGCACCGACCTGCCCGGAGGCGACCAGGTCCAGATGCTGGGGACCCTGCGCTTCCTGGCCACCGCCCTGGCCCCGCAGACGGTGCTGCTGCCGGGCCACGGCGCCGCCACGACCATGGCCCACGAGCACCACGCCAACCCCTACCTGGCCGAGGCCAAGGTCCGCGGGGGCGACCTCAAGGCCTGAGGCCGGGCCCGGCCCGCCGCCATGACATGACACAATGCCGTCCATGGCACAGGAACCGGCACAGGCACGACTCGCGCAATCCTCCCTCTCCGGCTTCCCCGAGTGGCTCCCCGCGGGGCGCCTGGTGGAGCAGTCCTTCGTGGACGCCCTGCGCCGCACCTTCGAGCTGCACGGCTTCAGCGGCATCGAGACCCGCGCCGTGGAGCCCCTGAGCGAGCTGACCCGCAAGGGCGAGACCTCCAAGGAGGTCTACCTCCTGACCCGCCTGCAGGCCGACCCCGCCGAGCAGGACGGGCAGGAGGGGACGGCGGACCCCGCCAAGCAGCTGGGACTGCACTTCGACCTGACCGTCCCCTTCGCCAGGTACGTCGTGGACAACGCGGGCACCCTCACCTTCCCCTTCAAGCGCTACCAGATCCAGAAGGTCTGGCGCGGTGAGCGCCCCCAGGAGGGCCGCTTCCGCGAGTTCATCCAGGCCGACATCGACATCGTGGGCGACGGCGCCCTGCCCCTGCACTACGACGTCGAGATCCCCCTCATCATGCACGAGGCGCTAGCGGCCCTGCCCATCCCCGAGGTGACCATCCATGTGTCCAACCGCAAGGTCGCCCAGGGCTTCTACCAGTCCATAGGCCTGGGCCGCGACCAGCTCATCGAGGTGCTGCGGGTGGTGGACAAGCTCGACAGGATCGGGGCCGAGGGCGTGCGCCGCGAGCTCGTCTCCTCGGTGGGCGCCACCCCCGAGCAGGCCGAGCGCGCCCTGGACCTGGCCGGGATCAGCGGCACCGACGCCCGGGAGGTGGCCCGGGCCGTGCGCAGCGCCCTGGGCGGCGCCGAGCCCAGCGCCCTGCTCGCCGAGGGCCTGGAGGAGCTCTCCGACCTGCTGGCCGCGGCCGCTGCGCGCCGCCCCGGCGCCCTGGTGGCCGATCTGCGGATCGCCCGCGGGCTGGACTACTACACCGGCACCGTCTACGAGTCCTTCATGGCCGGCCACGAGGACCTGGGCTCGGTGTGCTCCGGGGGCCGCTACGACTCCCTGGCCACCAATGGCAAGCGCACCTTCCCCGGCGTGGGCATCTCCATCGGGCTGTCGCGCCTGCTGTCCCGGGTCATCAGCGCGGGCCTGCTGGAGGTCAGCCGGCCGGTGCCCACCTGCGTGCTCGTGGCCGTTGCCGATGAGGAGCACCGCGGCGCCTCCGATGCCGTGGCCGATGCGCTGCGCTCCCGCGGCATCAGCGCCGACGTCGCCCCCACGGCGGCCAAGTACGGCAAGCAGATCAGGTTCGCCGCCAAGCGCTCCATCCCCTACGTGTGGTTCCCCGGCCAGGAGGGCCCCGACTCCGTCAAGGACATCCGCAGCGGGGAGCAGGTGGAGGCCAGCGCCTCGACCTGGCAGCCGTCCCAGCACGATGCCGCCCCCCGGGTCCTGCCTGCCGGCGTCCCGGCCGGCACGCCAGCAGGCACTGCGCCCACCGCTGAACCTGCACCGGCGGCGGACGGGCCGCGATGATCGGCCCCGCCCACGAGCCCGGGCCCGGTCCGCGGCAGGCGCAGGAGGCCGGGGGACTCGCCCCTGCGCAGAGCGCCGTGACCGGCCTGCGCGACCGGCTCGCGGGCCTGGAGCTGCCCTACGCCCTGCCCGGGGCCCAGGCCGCCGTCTCCCGCAGCGGCCTGGTGCGCGACCAGCTGGGGGACTACATCCTGCCCCGCCTGGTCAGCCTGGAGGCGCCCCTCCTGGCCGTGGTGGGAGGGTCCACCGGCGCGGGCAAGTCCACGCTGGTCTCCTCCCTCGTGGGCCGGCATGTCAGCCTCAGCTCCGCGATCCGGCCCACCACGCGGCGCCCCCTGCTGCTGCACGCCCCCGAGGACGCCCCCTGGTTCGATGACGACCGGGTCCTGGGCTCCCTGGCCCGCGTGCGCGTGCCCGAGGACGCCCCCGCCAGTCCTCCGACCGCCCAGACCCCCCGCGAGCTCGAGCTGCGGGCCTGCTCGGTGCTGCCCCACGGCCTGGCGCTGCTCGACGCCCCGGATATCGACTCGGTGGTCGAGGACAACCGGGAGCTGGCGGCGGGCCTGCTGGCCAGCGCCGACCTGTGGATCTTCGTGACCACCGCCTCCCGCTACGCCGACGCCGTGCCCTGGGAGCACCTGCGGGCCGCCTCGGCCCGGCGGGTGACCACCGCCGTCGTCCTGGACCGGGTGCCCCCCGGGGCCCAGCAGCCGGTGGAGGCCGACCTGCGCCGCCGGCTGGATGAGGCGGGTCTGGCCGACTCCCCGGTGTTCACCATCGTCGAGACCGCCATGGATGAGCGGGGCCTGCTGCCCGCCCACGTCATCGCGCCCCTCCAGCAGTGGCTGGGGGCTCTGGCGGCCGACGCCGATGCCCGCCGCCGCATCGCCCGGCGCACCCTGGCCGGGGCCCTGGCGGCGGCCCTGGCCCAGTGCCAGTCCCTCGTGGTCGAGGTGGAGATGCAGGAGGCGGAGTACGAGCGCCTGTCCCGGCTGGCGCAGGAGGAGCACGAGGGTGCTCTGGCGCGGGTGGTGGAGGCCACCGCCGACGGCTCCATGCTGCGCGGGGAGGTGCTGGCCCGCTGGCAGGAGTTCGTGGGGACCGGGGACCTGCTGCGCTCCCTGGAGGCCCACGTGGGCCGCCTGCGCGACCGGCTCACCGCCGCCCTGCGGGGCCGGCCCACTCCGGCGGCCCGGGTGGAGGAGGCCATCGAGTCCTCCCTGGTGGGGCTCATCACCGCCGAGGCCCAGCGCGCCGCCCTGGAGACCGAGCGGGCCTGGAGGCGCTCGGGCACCGCCGGGGAGCAGCTGGAGGCCGCCCTGGGCGCCCTGGCCCACCAGGGACCGCTGGAGGATGAGGCCGCCGCACTGGTGCGCCAGTGGCAGCAGGAGGTCCTGGGCCTCATCCGTGCCGAGGCGGCGGACAAGCGCCTGACCGCGCGCCTGCTCTCCCTGGGGGTCAACGGCGCGGGCGTGCTGCTGATGATCCTGGTCTTCGCGCACACCGGGGGGCTCACCGGTGGGGAGATCGGCATCGCGGGCGGCACCGCCGTCCTGGCCCAGCGCCTCCTGGAGGCGGTCTTCGGGGACCAGGCCATGCGCACGATGACCCGCCGCGCCCGCGATGATCTCAATGCCCGTGTCGCCGCCCTGCTCCAGGCCCGCAGCCAGGCCCTGACCGGCATGCTGCGCCGTCCCCGGCCGCAGGCCGAGGACCTGCGCCAGGCCATGGCGGCGGCTCGTCACGCCACCGCGCAGGCCCTGGGCCGGGGCGGGGCGGGGGAGGAGCCCTGATGCCCATCTCACGCACGCCTGACCCGGATCGGGCATCGGCAGCGGCCGCCGCCGACGCGGACCTGGATGACGGCCTGGGCGCCCTGGAGCGAGCCGTGGAGCTGGCGGCGGGCCTGGGCCTGCCACAGGACCACCTGGCCCCGGCCCGCGAGGTCATCATGCGGGCCGGCCATCGCCGCCGCCTGGCGCCCCAGGCCACCGTGGTGGCCCTGCTGGGGGCCACCGGATCGGGCAAGTCGAGTGTCTTCAACGCCCTGGCCGGCAGTGAGCTGGCCCGCGTGGCCGTCACCCGCCCCACCACCTCCCAGCCCCTGGCGCTCATCGGTCCCGGGCCGGTGGCCCCGGGAGTCCCGGCCCTGCTGGACTGGCTGGAGATCGGCCAGCGGGTCCAGCAGCCCGGCCCCGCGCAGGGCGGTGCCCCGGGAGCCCCGGCCCTGGGCGCTGGGACCATCCTGCTCGACCTGCCGGATATCGACTCCGATGAGCCCGCGCACCGCGCCATCGCGCAGCGCCTGGCCGGCAGGGTCGACCTCCTGGTGTGGGTGCTCGACCCGGAGAAGTACGCCGACGGCGTGGTCCACCACGACTTCCTGGCGCCCATGGCGGCCCACGCCGAGGTCACCATCGTCGCGCTCAACCAGGTGGACCGACTCGACGAGCAGGCCCGCACCGCCGTCATGGAGGACCTCGCCCGGCTCCTGGAGCGGCAGGGCCTGGGCGGTGTCCCCATCATCGCCCTGAGCGCCCGCACGGGCAGCGGCATCGCCGAGCTGGCCGGCTCCATCGCCTCCCTCGCCCGGGCCCGCCTGGCCGCGGCCCGGCGCCTGAGCGCGGATATCCGCACCGCCGCCCGCGGCCTGCGCACCGCGCTCGGCCCGGCTGCGGGCGACCACGGCACCGGTGGTGCGGCCGGCGCCCGCCCGGAGTCCTCGGCGGCCCTCCCGCAGGCCGCCGAGCTGGAGGAGGCCGCGGCCAGGGCGGCGGGGGCCGATCTTGTGGCCGACGCCGTGGGCGGCGCCTACCGGCACCGGGCGCGCATCGCCGTGGGATGGCCGCCGGTGCGCTGGGTGGAGCGGCTGCGCCGGGACCCCCTGGGGGTCCTCCACCTGGGCCGCGCGGGTCAGCAGGCGGCGGCGGGGCGGGCCTCCGGCGCCGGCGGCGCCGAGGGCGCGCCCCTGCCGGCCAGCTCCCTTCCCCAGGCGCCTCCCGCGGCGGCCGGGGCCCTGCGCATGGCCGCCCACGCCTATGCCCAGCGGGCCTGCGCGGGCCTGCCCGCCCGGTGGGCGGGCGAGGCCGTGGCCCGCAGCGATGCGCGTGCCCAGGCCCTGGCCCCGCAGCTGGACGCGGCCGTGATGGCCACCGACCTGGAGCAGTCCCGCCCCCGGTGGTGGGCTGCCGCCAACGCCCTGCAGTGGCTGGCCCTCCTCACCGCCGTGGCGGGCGGCCTGTGGCTGGTGGCCCTCCACCTCATGGACCGCTACCTGCTCATCGCCGCCGACCCGCCCCGGTGGGGGCATGTGCCCTGGCCCGTTATCCTGCTGGTGGTGGGGATCGGCCTGGGCCTGCTGGTGGCCATCATCTGCGGCGGCATCGCCCGGGTGGCGGCGGCCCGGCGCTCCAGGAGGGCCCGGCGGCGCCTGGGCCGGCGGATCGGCGGGGTCATCGAGGAGCGGCTGGTGGCGCCCCTGGGGCAGGAGCTCGCCGCCTGGAGCGAGCTGGCCGGCCTCCTGGACCGCCTCGTCTGAGGCGGCCCTGCCGGCCGGCGGGCCCGCCCCGCCGCCTCACGCCTCCTGCGTGGGCACGCCGCGGGGCAGGGACTCGATGAACTCGGCCAGGGCCGTGCCCACGGAGTCGAAGATGTTGACCACCGCGTCCACGCCCCGCTCGCGCATGGCCTGGGCCTCGTCGTCGAACTGGGAGATGGCCAGGACCTGCCCATCGAACTTCGAGCGCTCCAGCCAGTCCAGGACGTGGAGGTTCGCCCCGGGCTCGGGCATGGCCAGGACCGCCTTGGTGGCGTGGACCGCATCCAGCTTGTCCCAGAAGGACTGGTCGGTGGCGTCGGCCTCGATGACGCGCCACCCGCGCCGGGAGAGCTCCTCGACCTTGGTGGTGTCGGAGTCGATGCCCAGGACGCCCTGCTCGCCGTCGTCGATGAGGCGCTGGTAGGTGGCCCGCCCCACCCTGCCCATGCCGAAGATGACGGTGCGCACGCCGGTGAGGTCCAGGGGCTGCTCCTCGGGGTGGAGCTGGGAGTCCAGGCGGGAGGGGAGCCGGTCGGTCATCCGCTGGACCAGGCGGGCCGGGTGGCGGTTGACCACGGAGGAGGCGATGAAGGACATGGCCAGCGCCAGGCTGATCGCGGCCGTCCACTCCCGGCCCACCAGGGCGTGCTCGGCGGCCACGGCCACCACGATGAGCGCGAACTCCGAGTATGCGGTCAGGGAGATGCCCGTGAGCACCGAGGTGCGCCGCCGCATCCCGAACACGCGCACCAGGCCGGTGTAGATGACCGCGCGCAGGGGCAGGAGCAGCAGGAGCACCCCCGCCAGGAGGAAGGCCCCCGCGCCGGGGATGCCGCCCAGGCCGATGGACAGGAAGAAGCCGATGAGGAGCAGCTCCTTGATGGTGAACAGCGCGCTGGAGAGCTCCTTGGCCGCCGGGTGGGAGGCGAACAGCACTCCGACCACCAGGGCGCCCAGGTCGCCGTCGATCCCCAGCAGGGAGAAGAGCAGGTAGCCCGGCAGCAGGGCCATGGAGATGCCGAACAGGGTGCGCATCTCGCGATGGTCGATGCGGTCCAGGACCCTGCCCAGCACTCGTCGCGCCGGCCAGAGCCCCACCAGCACCACCGCCCAGGGCGAGGGCATCTCACCGGAGACCACGGTCATGTACAGCACCGCGGCGATGTCCTGCAGGACGAGCACCCCGACGGCGATGCGCCCGTAGAGCGAGCTGAGGTCGTCGCGCTCCTCCAGGAGCTTGACGACGATGACCGTGGAGGAGAAGGACAGGGCGAATCCGAGGATGAGGACGCCAGCGGGGGTGATGGGCCCGACCCTGAGGCCCAGGAGGAGCAGCCCCGCGATGAGCGCGCTGCCCATCGCGCTCAGGGCCACCATCGCGCCCAGGGCGGTGCCCACGACCTCGCGGCGCGCCAGGATGCGCAGGTCGACCTTGAGCCCGATCATGAACAGCAGGACGGCCACGCCCAGCTCGCCCAGGACATGGACGAAGTCCAGGGAGGGCACGTGGGAGGCGTCCAGGAGGAAGCCGGCGGCCAGGAAGCCCACCAGGGGCGGCAGCCGCAGCAGGGTGGCGGCGAATCCGAGGACGACGACGGCGCACAGGTAGATGGCGGGAGTGAGGCCGGCGATGTGGGGGTCCAGAATCACGAGTGCCTTTCCGCTGTCTCCTGCGATACCACAGGGTGCCAACAGCGGCGCCACCTGGGATATTCCCGCCGCCGGCGCGGTCCTCCAGGACGGCGCCGGCGGCGGGGCCCGGGCTCAGCGGGCGTCGCGGTTGCCGCGGTGGCCGCCACCGCGGTTGCCGCCGAAGCGGCCCGAGCCGCGATCATCGCGTCCCGAGCGGTAGCCATCGCGGAAGTCGCGTCCGCCCCGGCCATCGTGGCCACCACGGCCGCCCCGATCGCGCCGGTCCTCCCAGCGGCGCCCGCCACGGCCCTCGAAGCCCCGCTCGTCGAAGCCGCGGCCGCCGCGCTCGCCCCGCTCCGCGCGCTCGCCGCGGTCCCAGCGCCCGCCGCGATCGCCCCGGTCCTCCCAGCGCCCGCCGCGCTCACCGCGCTCGCCGCGGTCCCAGCGCCCGCCGCGGTCCTCCCAGCGACGGCCACCACGGCCCTCGAAGCCGCGATCGCCGTCGCGACGGGGGCCCCCGCGGCGCTCGCCGCGGTCCTGGGGGCCGGACCAGCCGTGCCCGGGCCCCTGGTCGGGGCGGATGCGCAGCTCACGGCCGCCGAAGGTGGCCCGGCCCATCATGTCGAGCTGGTCGGGGGTCAGATCGGCGTGGATGGTGACCAGGGAGAAGGACTGCAGGATGTCGATCTTGCCGATGTCCGAGCCGCTGATGCCGCCCTCATTGGCCAGCGCGCCCACGATCGCCCCGGGCTGGACGCGGTCGCGGTGGCCGACCTCGACCCGGTAGACGGTGCCGGGGCCCTCGTGCTCGCGGCGCCCGCCGCGCGAGGCCCCGCGCTTGCCGTCGGGGCGCTGGCCGCGGCCCCGGTCCTGACGGCTGCCCTCGAAGGAGGCCGAGACGAAGGCGCCCTCGGAGTCCAGGTTCTCCTCGCGGCGGGGGCGCTGGCGCTGCTCGGCGTCCTGACGGCGCTGGGGGCCCTCGTCGCCCACGGCCAGGGCCAGGAGCGTGGCCGCGAGCTCCTCGGCCTCGATGCCCAGGTCGGCCGCGGTGGCCCGCACCAGGGGCAGGTACATGCCCAGGCGCCCGCGCTCGTGGCGGGCGGCGGCGCGGCTGAGCAGCTTGGCGGCGCGGTGCTCGGAGACATCGGCGGGGGAGGGCAGGGTGATCTCCTCCAGGCGGGTGCCGGTGAGGCGCTCGATCTGGCGGAGCTTGCTCTTCTCCTTGGGGGTCAGGAAGGTGACGGCCTCGCCACTGCGCCCGGCCCTGCCGGTGCGCCCGATGCGGTGGACGTAGGCCTCGGCCTCCCGGGGCACGTCGAAGTTGACCACCAGGCCGATGCGGTCCACATCCAGGCCCCGCGCGGCCACATCGGTGGCCACCAGGACGTCCAGGGTGCCGGCGCGCAGGCGCTCGACGAGGCGCTCGCGCTCGCGCTGGGGCACGTCCCCGGAGATGGCGGCGGCCTGGATGCCGCGCCCGGCCAGCTCGATGGCCACATCCTCCGCCGTGGACTTGGTGCGCACGAAGACGATGGCGGCCTGGGCGTCGGTGACGGCCAGGACGCGGGAGACCGCTCCGATCTTGTGGCGGAAGGGCACCACGGCGTAGGTCTGGCGGACCGTGGCCACGGTGGAGGAGGGGCGCGAGACCTCGACCTGGACCGGCTCGTGGAGGTGCTGGCGCGCCACCGCCTGGATGGCGGGGGGCATGGTGGCCGAGAACAGGGCGGTGCGGCGCTCCGAGGGCAGGGACTGCGCGATGGTCTCCACGTCGTCGGCGAAGCCCATGCGCAGCATCTCGTCGGCCTCGTCCAGGACGAAGTAGCGCACCCGGTCCAGGGCCAGGACGCCCTTGTCGATGAGATCGATGACCCGGCCGGGCGTGCCCACCACGACCTGGGCGCCGCTCCTGAGCGCGCCGATCTGGGGGCCGTAGGGGGCGCCGCCGTAGACGGCCACGACGTCCAGGCCGCGTGAGCGCGAGGCCATGTCGGCGATCGCCTCGGCGCTCTGCAGGGCCAGCTCGCGGGTGGGGGCCAGGACCAGGGCCTGGACCTCGGGATCGCGGGCGTCGACGGCGTCGAGCAGGGGCAGGCCGAAGGCGGCGGTCTTGCCGGTGCCGGTCTGGGCCACCCCCACGACGTCCCGGCCGGCCAGGAGCACCGGGATGGCCTCCTTCTGGATGGCGGTGGGCGTGAGGTAGCCCATGTCGGTCACCGCGCGCAGCAGGTCCGCGGGCAGGCCGAGGTCGGCGAAGGTGGTGCCGGCATCCGCCGACGGCTCCCCGCCGCCCTCGGCGCCGGCGCCCGGCCCGGCACCGGGCTCCGCCTCGGAGCCGGCCGGCTCGTCCTCGATGAAGGGGGCGTGCCCGTCGACCTCCTCCTCATCCATCTCGGCGCCGTCGTCCTCCTGCTCCGTGCTCTCGGGGCCCTCGGGGTCGGCCTCGGGCAGGTCGCGCTCGACGTCGTCCTCCTCGTCCTCATGCTCGACGTCCTCGGGATCGCCGGGGGTCTCCGAGGAGGGGGGAGTGGCGAAGTCCTGGGGCGAGCCGGGCGAATCCGGCGAGGCGACCGCGCCGGCCTCGGCGGTGGGCGGAGGGGCGACCTCGTCCCCGCCGTGGGAGGTCTCCGCGGCGAAGAGGGCGTCAAGGCTCAAGGGCTCGTTGCTGGTGCTCATGTTTTTCCCGTCTCTGCCCCCGCGACAGCGGGGACTGCTCTAAGGAGTGTGGGGGAGGGCGTGTGCCCTCCGCTCTTGCCGCACCTGGCCCACCACACTCGCCCTGCACCGGTGCTGGACAACGGTGACTGACGGACTTGACGCACAGACTCACGGGATGCTCGCCGGGCACCTGTGGTGCCGCGAGGCCCGAACGGGGTCAGCAGACGCGGATCGCTCCGGCGACGACTCTACGGCAGGTCCGATCGGCACGGCAGTGGTGCGGGGCCAGGTCACAGGTGAGGTCGGTTACCACATCCGGGGCAATGCTCCGCCCCTGGTGGCCCCCGGTGGGCCTCCGGGGCCCTCCCCGGTCCCGCTTCCCGGCCCGGGCGGCACCCCGACGGCAGCGGCGCATCCATTGTGACTGAACAGAGACCTGAATAACGAACGCGCTTCTTTGAACGATGAGTCCCATGGGATTTCCGGGGATTCCCGGCCGAAGACCGCGGGCCCGGGATCAACGGCCCGCCAGGCGCCGCGAGGAAAGGGCGGCCCGCCATCGGCCTGATGGCGCCTCCACGGCGCCACCGTCATCGAATCGCGACATCGGTGGCGATATCATGGGCCCGTGATGGGGCGCGAGGGGCCTCGGGGACGGGGGATTTCGGATCGTGCCCCTGCAACAGCCCGGGCATATCAGTGCGCCCATTCATTCTACCTATTTTGTCAGTGCTCAGGTGATGCCTTTGGGGCGTCCAGGAGCGTCCTTTGAACCGCCCACGAACGGTACGACCCGATGCGACTCTCACAGCGATCGAGCGCGGCCGGCGCTCTGCGGAAGCGAGCCGGCGCCGCGCTGGTCGTGCCCGCTGCGCTCAGCGCCCTCCTGATGGCCCCGGCCGCTGGCAGTGCCGCGACCGGCGCTGAGGCGGCGCCCGGGGCGGTCGCCACCGCGCCGGCCTCGGGGGCCCCGGGCGCCGGGCCCGTGGAGGGCGCGCCCGCCGGGCCCGCCGAGCCAGGGGAGGCCGCCTGCGTCCCGGCCGCCGTCATCAACCTCCCCGGAGGCGGGCCGGCCCACGGCGCAGTGCCCGCCTACACCTCGGGCCAGGCCCTGTCCTTCGCGGCGACCGGCTGGTGCAGCGCTCCCGGCGCGGCGCTGCCCGACCCTGGGATCACGGTCAATCTCCATGGGCCCGATGAGGTCAAGAGGTACGAGACCGGCCATGTCCTCCTCCTCGTCCCCAGCGGTGAGGGCGCCGGCAGTGCCATCGGCTATCTGCCCTTCGACCAGCTCCTGGAGGAGGCCCGTGCTTTCAACCACGGCGCCGACATCCCCGGCACGGGGACCTTCAGCCTGACCCTCACCAGCGATGAGGACGTCGTGACCACGGGCGTCTTCACCGTCTCGGAGCCGGGCCCGTCCCCTTCGCCCGAGCCGGAGCCGACGCCGTCACCCGCTCCCGACCCGGAGCCGACGCCGTCCGCCTCCCCCGAGCCGGGCCCGGCTCCGACCACCGAGCCGACCGCCCCGCCCACAGGCGGGCCCACGGCCGGGCCCACGACCCCGCCCACGCCGGAGCCGCCCGGCCCCGAGCCGACCGTGCCGCCCACGGCCGGCCCCACAGGCGAGCCCACGGCCGCGCCGACCACGGCTCCCACCGTTGAGCCGACGTCGGCTCCCGGCCCCGAGCCGACGGTGATGCCCTCCGCCTCGCCGTCGCCGGAGCCGAGTCCCCGGCCCACGACCGGGCCCACGGACGAGCCCAGCCCAGAGCCCACGGCCGGGCCGACGGGTGGGCCCACGGACGAGCCCAGCCCAGAGCCCACGGCCGGGCCGACGGATGGGCCCACGACCGGGCCGGCCCCTGAACCGACCACCGGGACCGATGCGGAGCCGGGCCCGGAGCCGTCCGCGGCTCCGGAGCCCGCGCCCTCGGACGATCCCCCCGCGCCCCAGGACGACCCGCCCCCCGGGGCGGTCCGGCCCCCGGACCACTCCTCGGCGCTGAGCAAGGACAGCGAGGACATCGCCCCGCCCGCAGCCGCCCCCACGCTCCCCCCGGGCCCCGATCCCGAGCAGTCCCCGCAGCCCCTGGAGCCCGGCCTCGGGGGCCCCGGCGCCGAGGCCGGGGAGGCGCAGCAGCAGGGGCAGTCCCAGCCCCCGGCCGGTGACGATCCCCAGCAGCGGCCCGCCGGGACCCCGCGCGCGCCGGTCTCCAGCGCCTCGGAGCTGAGCGCCGACAATGCGGGCTCCCTGTCCGGCGCCCGCCAGGGGAACCTGGTCACGCTCATCCTCCCCTCCTCGGCGATCTCGCAGGGGGAGTGGGTCTCGGTCTTCGTCTTCCCCGGAGCCCGCAGCCCGGGCTGGGTGCAGGTCGACTCGACCAACTCGGTGGCCATCGACATCTCCGCACTCGACTCGGGCAGCTATGAGCTCGTGGTGGCCGATCGCGACAACGTCCTGCTGGGCTGGGCCCGGCTGGAGATCGCCGAGGCCTCCTCCAGGGCCGGTGACACCAGGCGGGCGCGCGTCCTGCCCGGCGCGCACGCCGCCGAGGGGCCCGGGTACATCGGGCCGGACGACTGGCTGCTCATCGGGGCCGGAGGGCTGCTGGCGCTGGGGGCCGCGAGCTTCCTGGTGGCGGCCCGCTCGGGGGTGGCCGCGCTGCGGGGCTGACGGCGGCGCGATTGCGGCGGCCGGTGCAGCGGGCCGTCGGCGCATGAGGATGAGGACCAGGGACGAGAAGATGCGTGAGCAGGGAAGGACGTGCATGCGGGCAGTACTGCCGAGGATGATCGCCTCGGTGATCCGCGGGTCCCGCCGTGGGCGCGATCTGGCACTCGTGTGCCTCATGGCCCTGGTCCCCCTGCTCGTCCTGCCCTCGCAGGCGGCCCCCGCCCGGGCCGACACCTCCACGGGGCCCTCCACCAGCGGCACCGCCTCGACCGTCAGCCCCTCCACCGTGGCCGTGGGAGGCACCCTCATGTACACCGTCTCGGGCTTCCCGCGGGGCGCCACGGTCCAGATCCTCATCGACGACGGCGCCCTGGCCGCCTCCCCGGAGGCGGCCGGTGTGGTGGCCACGATCAGCATCGATGAGGACGGCACCGCCTCGGGCTCCTTCGAGCTCCCGGACTACGTGGGCCTGGGCGCCCACTGGCTGCGCTTCCGCGTCTCGGCGGGACAGGACGTGGCCACCTCCACGGTGCGCACCGCCGACTACACCAACAAGAGCCCCTACTTCACCGTCGCCGGCGTGACCGTCATCGGTGGGGCCGAGTCCGTTCCCCCTCCCACCCCGCAGCCGGATCCCACCCCACCGCCCATGGCCGAGGCCGCGGCGGGCCCGGCGGCCGGCACGCGCCCCGATGCGCCCGCCGCCCTGCAGCGCAGCGCCGCCGCCGAGGCCTTCCCCGCCATCGGCCGCTCCATCCTGGCGCTCAGCGCGCTGCTGGTGCTGCTGTCCGTCGTCGTGGTGATCAACCGCCGCCGCCTGGCCCAGCTCAGGCGCAGCCAGGGCGCGCTGCCGCAGCGCGGGCTGCACGCCTGAGCGGGGCGCCGCAGGGCCCGGGCTAGACTGCCGGCGGCGCCCGCCCGTCTCGCGGTGCGCCCCGACGGGCACCGGGACAGTGCCCCACACGGAAGGAATCCAGCACCGTGCTGCGAACCCGCACAGCAGGCTCCCTGCGCTCACAGGACATCGGCACCACCGTCACCCTGACGGGATGGGTGGACCGGCGCCGCGATCACGGGGGCGTGGCCTTCATCGATCTGCGGGACGCCTCGGGCATCGCCCAGGTGGTCATCCGCGAGGAGGTCGCCCACGACCTGCGCGCCGAGTACGTCCTGAGGGTCACCGGCCAGGTCACTGCCCGCCCGGAGGGCAACGCCAATCCCGGCCTGCCCACCGGGGAGATCGAGGTCGTGGCCGATGAGGTGGAGATCCTCAACCCGGCCGCCCCGCTTCCCTTCCAGGTCTCCGACCACGCCGAGGACGCCGGCCAGGTGGGGGAGGAGGCCCGCCTCAAGCACCGCTACCTGGACCTGCGCCGTTCGCCCATGCAGCGGGCCATCCGCCTGCGCTCCCAGGTCTCCGCGGCGGCGCGCCGAGTCCTGGAGTCCCACGACTTCGTGGAGATCGAGACCCCCACCCTGACCCGCTCCACCCCGGAGGGCGCCCGCGACTTCCTGGTGCCCGCGCGCCTGGCCCCCGGCTCCTGGTACGCCCTTCCCCAGAGCCCCCAGCTGTTCAAGCAGCTGCTCATGGTGGCGGGGATGGAGCGCTACTACCAGATCGCCCGCTGCTACCGCGATGAGGACTTCCGGGCCGACCGCCAGCCGGAGTTCACCCAGCTGGACGTGGAGATGAGCTTTGTCGAGCAGGACGACGTCATCGCTGTGGCCGAGGACGTGCTGCGCGAGGTCTGGGCGCTCATCGACTACGAGCTGCCCACCCCGATCCCGCGGATGACCTACGCCGAGGCCATGGAGAAGTACGGCACGGATAAGCCCGACCTGCGCTTCGGCCTGGAGCTGGTCGACCTCACCGACTACTTCGCGGGCACCTCCTTCCGGGTCTTCCAGAACCCCCATGTGGGTGCTGTGGTCATGCCCGGGGGCGCCTCGCAGTCGCGGCGCACCTTCGACGCCTGGCAGGAGTGGGCCAAGCAGCGCGGTGCCAAGGGCCTGGCCTACGTGACCGTCGGCGAGGACGGCGAGCTGGGCGGGCCGGTGGCCAAGAACATCTCCGAGGCCGAGCGCGCGGGCCTGGCCCGGGCCGCGGGCGCCCAGCCGGGGGACTGCATCTTCTTCGCCGCCGGAGGCGTGGAGGCCGCCCGCGCCCTGCTGGGGGCCGCCCGCCTGGAGATCGGCAGGCGCTGCGGGCTCATCGATGAGGACCAGTGGTCCTTCGTGTGGGTGGTGGACGCCCCCCTGTTCAAGGCCTCGGCCGAGGCCAGGGCCGAGGGTGATGTGGCCCTGGGCGCCTCGGCCTGGACGGCGGTGCACCACGCCTTCACCTCGCCCAAGCCCGAGTGCCTGGAGACCTTCGACACCGATCCGGGCAGCGCCCTGGCCTACGCCTACGACATCGTGTGCAACGGCAACGAGATCGGTGGCGGCTCGATCCGCATCCACCGCGCCGACGTCCAGGAGCGGGTCTTCAAGGTCATGGGCATCAGCCGGGCCGAGGCGCAGGAGAAGTTCGGCTTCCTGCTGGAGGCCTTCACCTTCGGGGCCCCGCCGCACGGCGGCATCGCCTTCGGCTGGGACCGCATCGTCTCCCTGCTGACCGGGGCCGACTCCATCCGCGACGTCATCGCCTTCCCCAAGTCCGGCGGCGGCTTCGACCCGCTGACCGACGCCCCGGCCCCCATCACGCCCGAGCAGCGCAAGGAGGCCGGCGTCGACGCCGAGCCCGCCTGATGCCCTGATCGCCCGTCCCGCTGGTGCCAGCGGGACGGGCGATCAGATGGGTCTGCCGGAGGCGGGGCTCAGGCCGCGTGCGTGCAGGTGGGGCAGGAGCAGTCCTCGCAGGAGCAGGAGGAGCAGGAGTCCTCGCAGTGCTCGCAGGAGCAGGTGCTGTGGTTGCAGGTGGGGCAGGAGCAGTCGGCGCAGTCGCACACGGCGCAGACGTCGGAGCAGTCCGGGCAGGAGCAGGCGGTGCACTCGTCGTAGTGGCCGTTGTCCTCGCGGTGGGCGTGGCCGTCGTGGATGTAGTCGACGTGGTCGCCGTGGATGACGGCGAGGTGGCCGCAGTCGGGGCCGTGGGTGTGGCTGTGGGCCTCGGCGGGGCGGTGCTCAGTGGTGGCAGTCATGGTCGTGCTCCTTCATATGTCCGAGCGCGTCGAGGAAGATCGACGCGACGTGGTCGTCGATGAGGGAGTAGCTGTTCCGGCGCCCGTCCCTGAGGGCCTCCACCAGGTGGGCCTCGCGCAGCACCCGCAGGTGGTGGGAGACCAGTGGCTGGGAGGCCCCGAGCAGCTCGACGAGCTCGGAGACGTCAGCGGGGGACTCGGTCAGGCGGTGGATGATGCTCGCCCTCATCGGATGCGCAAGGGCCTTGAACAGCTGCACGACTGGTGAGTCGTCGTTCAACGGCCCGGTGATGGGCCTGTCGTCCTCTTGCATAAAAGCGACCTTATATCAGCGCTCCTTGATATGCAAGCGCCTTGATGCGTCGTGTCCTCCTGGGCCGGCCGCCCGGTAGGGTGGGCGCCCGGCATCCCGACGCGTCCATGCGACGGCCCCGGCTGGCATGGCGCCCCATGGCGCCGGGGCGGTGCCCGCGGCAGTCCCATGACAGCAGGAGGCAGAGTGCAGGCAGCAGAGGAGCGGCGCCGTGTCTACGCGCATCGGGGCCTGAGCGCCCTGGCGCCGGAGAACACCCTGGCGGCGGTGCGATCAGCCGCGGAGCACGGGGTCGCCTGGGTCGAGGTCGACGTCGATGTCCTGTCGGACGGCACGGTCATCGTCCTGCACGACTCCACCCTGGACCGCACCACCAACCGCTCCGGCCGCTACGACGATCTCGTGGCCGCGGATCTGGCGGGGATCGACGCCGGTTTCTGGTTCTCCCCGGAGTTCGCCGGCGAGCCCTTGCCCACGCTCCCCGAGCTCCTGGAGGTGGTGGCCGCGACGGGCCTGGGCCTCAACCTGGAGCTGAAGTCCAATGAGGCGGGCGGGCGGCGCAGCCTGATGCTGGTGGACCGCGTGGCCGCCGCACTGGGGGGACTGGGCCCAGGCGCCCGGGTGCTGGTCTCCTCCTTCAACCACCTCCTGCTCCACCTGTTCAAGCAGCGCGCCCCGCAGGTGGCGGTGGCCTGCCTCTACGGCCGGCCGGGCCCCCACGGGGACTGGCGCTCGACCATGGAGCTCACCGGGGCGGCGCACATCCACCTGGAGGATGCGGGCCTGACCCGCGAGATGGTCCAGGCGGCGCGCGATGCCGGCTACGGGGTGGGCGTGTGGACGGTCAACTCCCGGGGCCGGGCCAATGAGCTGTTCAACTGGGGCGCCACCGCCGTCTTCTCTGACAACGCCCACGAGATGCTCGATCTGGCGCTTCAGCCGCCTGCCGGTCGGGGCTGATCGGGCGCCCGTCGCCGCCGGCGCCGATGCCCGCGCCGCGACGCAGGCCCCAGCGATTGTGAGTGCGGTCACCGGATGTAGCATGGAGTCATGTCGCGCTACATCGAGCTGCACCCCGACAACCCGCAGACCCGCCTGGTGGCCAAGGTCGTGGACACCCTCAAGGACGGAGGCCTGGTGGCCTACCCGACCGATTCGGGATACGCCCTGGCCTGCGCCCCGGGCAACAAGGACGGCCTGGACCGGATCCGCACCATCCGCCAGTTGGACGCCAAGCACAACTTCACCTTCATCTGCGCCGACTTCGCCCAGGCCGGGCCCCTGGCCATCGTGGGCAACAACGCCTTCCGGCTCATCAAGCGCCTGACCCCGGGGCCGTGGACCTTCATCCTCAAGGGCACCAAGGAGGTGCCGCGCATGACCCTCAACCCCAAGAAGCACACCCTGGGCGTGCGCATCCCCGACCACGCCATCACCCAGGCCCTGGTCGCCCAGTTCGGCGAGCCGCTGCTGTCCTCCACCCTCATCCGCCCCGGCAGCACCGAGCCGGAGACCGATGGCTGGCAGATCCAGGACTCCCTGGGCCACCTGCTCGATGTGGTCATCGAGGGGCCGGTGGGCCAGGCCCGCTCCACCACGGTGGTGGACCTGACCGACGACGTGCCCGAGGTGCTGCGTGAGGGCGCGGGGGACGTCTCCCTGCTGTAGCACCCCACCCGCGGGTCCCGCCCACCTCGCTGAGTGACGCCCTCCCCGCCGGGCGACGCGGGGCTTTAGCCCCATGATGCTCCCCGCAGCGCCCGCGATCTCCGGGGGAGCGCGACTACTCCTGGGCCGGGCGGGTCGGGGCGGGGCCGCGCAGGGACTCCAGCCAGCCCGGCGACCACCAGTTCCAGCTGCCCAGGAGCCCCATGACCGCCGGCACCAGCAGCGCGCGCACGACCAGGGCGTCCAGGACGAGGACGATGGTCAGCGCCAGCCCGAGCTCCTTGAGCGCCGGCAGGCCGCCGGCCTCCAGGCCCGCGAAGACCACCACCATGGGCACGGCGATGAGGGCGATGGTGCGGTTGGCGGGCCGCAGCCCCCGCTCCGTGGATGTCGCATGGTCGAAGCCGGACTCGCGGTACTCGCCGATGCGGGTCAGCACGATGACCTCGTTGCTCAAGGACAGCCCCAGGCCCAGGCAGGCCGCAGCGGCCACGACCGCCGCCTCCAGGCCGCCGCCGGGCCGCAGCCCCACCAGGGCCGAGGCGTGGCCGTGCTGGATGAGCCAGGCCAGCAGCCCGAAGGACGAGGCCAGGGACAGGAGGGACACCAGCAGGGCCCGCAGCGGCATGAGCAGGGAGCCGGTGAGCAGGAGCAGCAGCATGACGGTGAACACGGCCACGGCTCCCAGCGCCCGGGGAAGCCCGGCCATGATGGCCTCGCGCGCATCGAGCTGGCTGGCCGCCTGGCCCGTCACCCAGTTGTCCACGGGGGCGGGCAGGGCGCGGATGCCCGCCACCGCCGCCTCGGCCGAGGCGGAGGAGGGCTCGCCCCTGAGGTCGAGGTAGACCACGGTGTAGTCCCCGGCCGTCGAGGGGCTCAGGATGGCCTCGACCCCCGGCACCGCGGCCACCTGCTTGTTGATGAAGTCGGTGACCCTCGTGCCGGTGCCCGCCAGGATAAGCGTGGCGTCCTGGCCCGCCGCGGCCGGGTAGTCCTCCTGGAGGACCCGCCAGTGGTCGTACTGGGCCGAGCCGGAGGGAAGGTGCTCGGCGGAGGGCGTGACCACGTGCAGCTGGCGCAGCGGCAGGGCCAGCGCCATGAGCAGGAGCAGGCAGCCCACGACCACCGCCCATGGGTGGCGCCGGGCCCCGGCGCCCCGGCCCCGCCGCCCCGGCAGGGGCAGGCGCGCCAGCGGCGAGGGCCCCGCCAGGCGGCGGCCCGGGAGCACCAGGAGGGCGGGCACCAGCGTCAGGGTGACCGCGGCGCTCACCAGGATGGTGATGGTGCAGGCCAGGGCGATGGCCTGCAGGACCCCGCCCTCCAGGAGGGCCAGGCCAGCCAGGCCGATGCCCACCGCCAGGGTGCTGAGCATGACGGTGCGGCCCGCCGTGCGCATCGCGGTGGTCATGCAGGTGGTGACGAGCAGGTCGCGCCGGCCCGTGCGCCGTCGTCGCTCACGGCTGTCCTCCAGGGAGAGCTCCCCGTCGGCGCGGCCCAGCTCCGCGCGGTAGCGCAGCGTCAGGATCAGGCCGTGGGCCAGGGGCAGGGCCGTGGCCATGAGGACGGCGATGGCCACGGCCAGGGGCTCGATCCCCATGACCAGGCTCAGGCCGAGGAGGGCGCCGAGGCTGACCGCGATGGAGGCCAGCGCCGTCAGGAGGGGCGCCAGGGCCGCGATGAGGCTGCGCAGGATGAGGATCATGGCCAGCAGGGCCAGGGGCAGGACGATCATCTCGGCGGTGAGCAGGTCGCGCCCCGCCTGAGCGCTGATGGCCCGGTCGATGAGCCGCTGGTGGGAGACGATGCCGGTGGCCTTGGGCCCCGCCTCGCCCAGCTCCCCGGGGACCCGCTCCAGGCGGGAGGCGACCCTGTCCACCAGGGCGTTGAGCTCCCTGGTGTAGCCGTGGTCCTGGGGGTCGGCCACATTCGTGCCATTGGGGTTGACGGTGACCACGATGATGAAGCTGTCGAGATCCTTGGAGGCCAGGGAGCGGGCGGCGGGGGAGGAGAGCATCCCGGGAACCACGAAGGGGTCCAGGACATTGGAGGCCCCCGCCAGCTGGGCCAGGTCGGCGTGGGCGGGCGCCAGGGCCGAGGCGATCGCCTCCTGGCGCTGCGTGCTGCTCAGGTCGACGTCGGAGACCAGGAGGGTGACGGCCACGGCGTCGCCCGCTAGGGAGTCCAGAACCTCCTGGCCCACGGCGCTCTGGGTGCCCGGCAGGCTGGAGGAGGGGGCCTCCAGGCGGCTGAGGAGGCTCGGCCCGCCCAGGCCGCTCAGCGCCGCGGCCGCCAGCGCGACCGCGACCAGCCCCCAGGTGAGGATGACGAGCCAGGCGTCCTTGACCACGCGGTGGGCTAACCAGGAGAGCATGGGGCGATTGTCTCATCCGGCCGGCGGATGCCGGTGCACCACGGGCGGATGCCCGCGGGCCGGGGCGCGGTGGCGAGCGGCGGTCGGCGCGGTGCGCGGACGGCGGCCGCCCCCGCCCGCGGGGCGATAGGGTCCGGGCATGGACCTTTTCGAGTCTGCCGGTACCGATGAGGCCGGCCTGCCCGAGGATGCGCGCGCGCCCCTGGCCGTGCGCATGCGGCCGCGCTCCCTGGAGGAGCTGGCCGGACAGGAGCACCTGCTGGGGCCGGGCTCCCCGCTGAGGCGCCTGGTGGAGCCCGGGCCCGGGGCCATGGGCGGCGCGGGGGTGTCCTCGGTGATCCTGTGGGGGCCGCCGGGCACGGGCAAGACCACCCTGGCCTACCTGGTGGCCCGGGGCTCGGGCCGACGCTTCGTCGAGCTCTCGGCGGTCACCGCCGGGGTCAAGGACGTGCGGGCGGTGGTCCAGGAGGCGCGGCGCCAGCTGGCCGGCTCGGGCCGGGAGACGGTGCTGTTCGTCGATGAGGTCCACCGCTTCTCCCGCTCCCAGCAGGACGCCCTGCTGCCCAGCGTGGAGAACCGGTGGGTCACCCTCATCGCCGCCACCACGGAGAACCCCTCCTTCTCGGTGGTCTCCCCGCTGCTGTCGCGCTCCCTGCTGCTGACCCTGCGCCCGCTGGAGGCGCACGACATCGCCGCCCTGGTCGACCGGGCCCTCAACCACGAGCGGGGCCTGGCGGGCAGGGTGGCCATCACCGACGAGGCCCGCGAGCAGGTGGTGCGCATGGCCGGCTCCGACGCGCGCAAGGCCCTGACGGTGCTGGAGGCGGCCGCCGGCGCCGTCCTGGCCGGGGCCCGGGGCCCGGGCAGCGCCGACGGCGATGCGACCATCGGCCTGGAGGAGGTGGAGCGGGCCGTCGATACGGCCGCTGTGCGCTACGACCGCCAGGGCGACCAGCACTACGACGTCATCAGCGCCTTCATCAAGTCCATGCGCGGCTCGGACCCCGATGCCACCATGCACTACCTGGCCCGCATGATCGCCGCGGGGGAGGACCCCCGCTTCATCGCCCGGCGCATCGTCATCCAGGCCTCGGAGGACGTGGGACTGGCCGATCCCAGCGTCCTGTCCACGGCGGTGGCCGCCCAGCAGGCGGTGGCCATGGTGGGCATGCCCGAGTCCGGCCTCATCCTGGGCCAGGCGGCCCTGGCCGTGGCCACCGCGCCCAAGTCCAATGCGGTGACCGTCGCCCTCAACCGCGCCCTGGCCGATGTCAGGGCCGGCAAGGGCCGGGCCGTGCCCGCCCATCTGCGCGACGCCCACTACCGGGGCGCCGAGGCGCTGGGCCACGGCCAGGGCTACCTCTACCCCCACGACCACCCCCACTCGGTGGTGGCCCAGGCCTACCTGCCCCAGGACCTGGAGGGCACCGAGTACTACCACCCCACCGCCAACGGCTTCGAGGACCGCCTGGCCCAGCGCCTGGCCAGCGTGCGCACCATCCTGCGCTCCCAGCGGTAGGCTCCCGGCGTGCACGACGACGAACCGCACGGCGGTGCCCCCCGGGGCCCCGGCCGGACCCTGGCGCCCCTGCTCATCGGGGCCTGCGCGGGCCTGCTCTCCGGGCTGTTCGGGGTGGGCGGCGGCATCCTGCTGGTCCCCGCGCTGGTGGCGGTCCTGGGGATGGATCAGCGCCGGGCCGCCGCCACCTCCCTGGTGTCCATCATGCCGGCGGCGCTGGTGGGCGCCATCAGCTACGGGCTGCGCGGCGAGGTCTCGCTCAGCGCCGCCGCCCTGCTCGTGGCCGGCTCCCTGGCGGGCACCCAGATCGGGGTGCGCCTGCTGCACCGGCTGCCCACCCGGGCGCTGAGATGGATCTTCGTGGGATTCGTCGCCCTGGTCATCGTGGGCCAGAGGCTCTCGGCCCCGGTGCGCGCCGGCGAGCTGGCCCTGGACGCCCCCCGGTGCGCCGCCCTGGTGGGCATCGGCCTGGTCGCCGGCCTGCTGGCGGGCCTGGTGGGCGTGGGCGGGGGAGTGGTGGTCGTCCCCGGGCTGGAGGTGGTCCTGGGCGCGGGCGACCTGCTGGCGCGCGGCACCTCCCTGGCGGCCATGGTGCCCACCGCCGTGTCCGGCACGGCCGGCAACCTGCGCCGGGGCAGCGCTGACCTGCGCGTCGGCCTGCTGGCGGGGGCGGCCTCGGCGGCGGCCTCTCCGGTGGGGACGATGCTGGCCGCCTGCCTGAGCCCGGTGGCGGCGCGGTGGCTGTTCACCGCCTTCCTCCTGGTCGCCGTGGTCTCGGTGCTGCGCCGTCGACGGTCCTGAGGGCCCCGCGCGGCCGGCCCTCCCCGGGGCCGGGGCGTGATGAGGATCGCCTCACAGCCGGGGCATGGGAGGTGCGGCCCGCAGCGGGGTCGGGCTAAAGTTCTGGAGTTGCCCACCCGCGCCCCTCGGGCCCGGTGGGCCTCCTGGGGTCATGGCCCGCAGCGGCTGACCCCGCGCCGCAGGCACCCGCCGGCGGCGCGCGATCACCACTCCGACAGGAAGAAGTCATATGAGCTCCTCCCGCTCCCGCCGCCAGGTGCGCCTGTCCCGCGCCCTGGGCATCCCGCTGACGCCGAAGGCCGTGCGCTACTTCGAGCGCCGCCCCTACGGCCCCGGCGAGCACGGCCGGGCCCGCCGCCGCACCGAGTCCGACTACGCCGTCCGACTCAAGGAGAAGCAGCGCCTGCGCGCCCAGTACGGCATCCGCGAGGCCCAGCTGCAGCGCGTCTTCGAGGAGGCCCGCCGCGAGAAGGGCCTGACCGGTGAGTCCCTCGTCGAGCTGCTGGAGATGCGCCTGGACGCCCTGGTCCTGCGCTCCGGCTTCGCCCGCACCATCGCCCAGGCCCGCCAGGCCGTCGTCCACCGCCACATCATGGTCGACGGCAGGGTCGTGGACCGCCCCTCCTTCCGCGTCAAGCCCGGCCAGACCATCCAGGTCCGCCCCCGCTCCCAGGTGATGGTGCCCTTCCAGATCGCCGCTGCCGGCGCCCACCGCGACGTGCTGCCCCCCGTGCCGGACTACCTGGGCGTCGAGCTCGAGAAGCTCTCGGCCACCCTGGTGCGCCGCCCCAAGCGCGACGAGGTCCCGGTCACCTGCGATGTGCAGATGGTCGTCGAGTACTACTCGCGCTGACCCCACCCCCCGCGGTGCACGCCGGGGCGCCCCGGACCGCTCGTCGGTTCGGGGCGCCCGGTGTATCGCGCAGTACGCTGCGGTACCACCGGTACCAGGGGCCCGGACGCGGCCCGACGGCGCCGCCCCGTCCCGGGCGTCCTCGACCCGGGCCCGCCCGCTGAGCACCACCGCCCGCCGCCGCGGGCATGCCACCCACGAACCAGGATGAGGACCCCGATGCGCACCTCTGAGATCCGCAGCCGCTGGCTGGACTACTTCGCCCGGAAGGACCACGAGATCCGGCCCTCGGTGCCCCTGATCTCCCCGGACCCCTCCATCCTGTTCACCGTGGCCGGGATGGTCCCCTTCATCCCCTACATCCTGGGCACCGAGCCGGCGCCCTGGCCCCGGGCGGCCTCGGTGCAGAAGTGCATCCGCACCAATGACATCGACAATGTCGGCTTCACCACGCGCCACGGCACGTTCTTCCAGATGAACGGCAACTTCTCCTTCGGCGACTACTTCAAGGAGGGGGCCATCTCCCTGGCCTGGGAGCTGCTGACCTCCCCCACCCGGGAGGGCGGCTACGGGCTCGACGGCGACCGGCTGTGGATGACGATCTGGGAGGAGGACGAGGCCTCCCTGGACTACTGGACCCGCGTCATCGGCGTGCCCGCCGAGCGCATCCAGCAGCTGCCCTTCGCCGAGATCTCCTGGTCCACCGGGCAGCCGGGCCCGGCCGGCGCCTGCTGCGAGATCCACTACGACCGGGGCCCGGCCTACGGCCCCGAGGGCGGGCCGGCGGCCGACACCCGGGGCGACCGCTTCCTGGAGATCTGGAACCTCGTCTTCGACGAGTTCCTGCGCGGCGAGGGCCAGGGCCACGACTTCGAGCTCGTCGGCCGGCTGGAGCCCACCGCCATCGACACCGGCGCGGGGCTGGAGCGCCTGGC
This sequence comes from Actinomyces bowdenii, assembly GCF_017592395.1. GTDB lineage: Bacteria > Actinomycetota > Actinomycetes > Actinomycetales > Actinomycetaceae > Actinomyces > Actinomyces bowdenii. The sequence goes on along the minus strand of NZ_JAGFOU010000015.1, from coordinate 34,700 downwards.
CTTCCTCATGCAGGACAAGCCCAACATGTATGAGATCGACGAGGTCTTCCCCGTCATCGGCGCCGCCCAGGAGCTGTCGGGCAGGACCTACGGGCGGGGGGCGCAGGCGGGCCCCGGCTCGGAGGCCTACATGGACGACGTGCGCATGCGCATCGTGGCCGACCACGTGCGCTCCTCCCTCATGCTCATCGGCGACGGCGTGCGCCCCGGCAATGACGGGCGCGGCTACGTGCTGCGCCGGCTCATCCGCCGCGCCGTGCGCTCCATGCGCCTGCTGGGCGTGGACGAGGCCACCCTGCCCACCCTCATGACCGCCTCCAAGGACGCCATGAAGGCCTCCTACCCCGAGCTGGAGGAGAACTGGGCGACGATCTCCGATGTCGCCTTCGGCGAGGAGGAGGCCTTCCGCCGCACCCTGGCCGCGGGCACCACCATCCTGGACACGGCCGTGGCCAGGGCCAAGAAGGAGGCCGGCGGCGCCGCCCCGGTGGTCACCGGGCGCAGCGCCTTCGAGCTGCACGACACCTACGGCTTCCCCATCGACCTGACCCTGGAGATGGCCTCCGAGCAGGGCGTGGCCGTCGATGAGGCCGCCTTCCGCGAGCTCATGGCCGAGCAGCGGGAGCGCGCCCGCGCCGATGCGCGCGCCAAGAAGACCGGGCACGCCGATCTGCGCGTCTTCCAGGACCTCCAGCGCCAGATGGAGGGCGGCTCGCTCTTCCTGGGCTACACGGAGGACTCGGCCGAGGCCTCCGTGGCGGCGGTCCTGGTCGACGGCGCGCCCCGGCCCACGGCCACCGCCCCCGCCCAGGTGGAGGTGGTCCTGGACCGCACCCCCTTCTACGCCGAGATGGGCGGCCAGCTCGCCGACCAGGGCACCATCCGCCTGGCCGACGGCGGGGTCATCGAGGTCGACGACGTCCAGGCCCCCCTCAAGGGCCTGACCGTCCACCGCGGCAGGCTCATCGAGGGCGGCGTCACCGTGGGGGAGAGGGCCTTCGCCCGGATCGACACCGAGCGGCGCCTGGCCATCGCCCGGGCCCACACCTCCACCCACATGGTCCACCAGGCCCTGCACGAGATCGTCTCGTCCAACGCCACCCAGGCGGGCAGCGAGAACTCCCCCTCCCGCCTGCGCTTCGACTTCCGCCACGGCTCGGCCCTGGCCCCGGACCAGCTGGCCGGCATCGAGGAGGAGGTCAACACGCGCCTGGCCGAGGACCTGCCGGTCACCGACGAGGTCATGGATATCGACGCCGCGCGGGCCGCCGGCGCCATGGCGCTGTTCGGGGAGAAGTACGGCAGGGAGGTCCGGGTGGTCTCCATCGGCGGGGACTGGTCCAAGGAGCTGTGCGCCGGCACGCATGTGCCCACCACCGGCCGCATCGGCCGCATCACCGTGCTGGGGGAGTCCTCCATCGGCTCGGGCGTGCGGCGCATCGACGCCCTGGTGGGCCAGGGTGCCTACGGCTTCCAGGCGCGCGAGCACGCCCTGGTCTCCCAGCTCTCCGCCCTCGTGGGCGCCCGGCCCGAGGAGCTGCCCGAGCGCATCGAGTCCCTCCTGGGGCGCCTGAAGGAGGCCGAGAAGAAGGTCCAGGCCGCCGAGCAGGCGGCCACGGCGGCCCGGGCCACCGAGATCATCGAGGCCGCCACCCTCGTGGGCGATGTCCGCCTGGCGGCCCTGTCCCTGGGCGAGCTGTCCTCGGCCGATGCCCTGCGGCCCCTGGTGGCCGATGTGCGCGAGCGCATGGGCCAGGCCGAGCCCGTGGTGGTGGCGGTGGGCGGCGTCGTCGGCGCCCGGCCCGTCATCGTCGTCGCCACCAACGCCCCCGCCCGGGAGGCGGGCATCAAGGCCGGCGCCCTGGTGCGGGTGGCCGCCAAGGCGCTCGGCGGCGGCGGTGGCGGCAAGGACGACATGGCCCAGGGCGGCGGGCAGAGCCCCGAGGCGCTTCCCGAGGCGCTGCGCGCCGTGGCAGAGGGCCTGCGGGGCTGAGCCGCCCCATGGATGCGAGCGCCGGGGGGATGCGCCCGGGGGTGCGCCTGGCCTTCGATGTGGGCAAGGCGCGCATCGGTGTGGCACGTTGCGATCAGGACGCGATCCTAGCGTTTCCCGTGGAGACACTCAGGAGGGACCGCTATGGTGCTGACCTTGATGAGGCAGCAGACCTTGTGGCGCAGCACGGGGCCCTGGAGGTCATCGTGGGCCTGCCCAGGAGCATGAGCGGCGGGAGCTCCTCCTCGACGAGGGACTCCCGGCGCTGGGCGCAGGATCTCGCCGGGATCATCGCACCGGTGCCGGTGCGCCTGGTCGACGAGCGCCTGAGCACGGTCTCGGCCCACAGGGGCCTGCATGAGGCGGGGCTGCGGGAGAGGAGCTTCCGCAGCGTCGTCGATCAGGCCGCTGCTGTTGTCATACTGGAGCAGGCCCTTGCGGCCGAGCGCAGCACCGGTGCGCCTGCCGGGGAGCGCGTCCACCTGAGCAAGAGAGGCAGAGCGTGAGCCACGACGATTTCTTCGCCGAGCTCGGCATCCAGCGCGAGGACGCTGCGGACGCCGGCGGCAGGGTCAAGGGCCGCCGCCAGCGGCGACTGGAGAAGGTCGAGCGCCGCCGGCGCAAGCGCCGCCGCCACTGGCTGACCTCGATCGTGCTCGTCGTCGTGCTGGCCGCCGTGGGCGTCGTGGGGTACAAGGCCGTGACCTATGTGCGCGACTCCTCCTCCAGCGCCAGCGGCGTCCAGGACTACCAGGGCACCGGTGAGGAGGAGGTGGTGGTGACCATCCCCGAGGGCGCCTCCGGGCAGATCATCGGCGAGCTGCTCCAGGACGCCGATGTCGTGGCCACCGCCGGCGCCTTCGTCGAGGCCTACAAGGCCAACGCGAACTCCGGGAACATCCAGGCGGGCACCTACACGCTCAAGACCCGCATGTCCGCGGCCAATGCGGTGGCCGCGCTGCTGGACCCCACCTCGAAGTCCGAGCACGCCCTGACCGTGCCCGAGGGCTTCACCAAGAACCAGGTCAAGGAGCGGCTCATGACCGTGGGCGGCTTCACCGCCGAGGAGGTCGATGCCGCCTACGCCGACACCGCCGCCATCGGCCTGCCCGAGGCGGCCGGGGGCAATGTGGAGGGCTGGCTGGCCTCCTCCACCTACGACATCGCCGAGGACGCCACCGCCACCGAGGTGGTGGCCCGGATGGTCTCCGTGACCACCTCGCGCCTCAAGGCCCTGGGGGTGGCGGAGAAGGACTACCAGCAGGTCCTCATCAAGGCCTCCATCGTCGAGCGCGAGGTCTCCCTGCCCAAGTACTACGGCCAGGTGGCCCGGGTCATCGAGAACCGGCTGAAGGACACCGACGGCGAGACCCAGGGCCTGCTCCAGATGGACTCCACGGTCCTGTACGGCCTGGGCCGGGTGGGGGGCATCCCCAGCGCGGAGGAGACCGCCGACGACTCCAACGCCTACAACACCTACAAGCACGCCGGGCTTCCCCCCACCCCGATCGGCAGCCCCAGCGAGGAGGTCATCAAGGCCGTCATCAAGCCCCCGGAGGGCGACTGGCTCTACTTCGTGACCGTGGACCTGTCCACCGGTGAGACGCTCTTCGCCACCACGCATGCCGAGCAGGAGGCCAACACGGCCCGCCTGCGCGACTACTGCGAGAAGAACAAGGAGGTCTGCCAGGGCACCCCGATGCCCCAGGAGGGCTAGGACGCGCCCGGCAGCACCGAATGGCATGACAGCGCAGGAGCAGAGCCCATGCATCAGGCCGCCGCAGTGAGGTCCTCGGGCGCAGCCGGGGAGCCGGGCGCCGGGCCGGGGAGCGGCGCGCGCGCGCAGGGCCCGCGAGGATGGCGCGCCGCCGTCATCGGGGCCCCGGTGGCCCACTCCCTGTCCCCGGCGCTGCACCGGGCCGCCTACGCGGACCTGGGCCTGGAGCACTGGTCCTATGAGGCGATCGAGGTGGCCCCGCCCCGGCTGCCCGCCCTGCTCGATGAGCTCGCCGCCCCTGTCGGCCCCGGCCCGGGCCGGGCGATCTGGGCGGGCCTGAGCGTGACCATGCCGCATAAGCAGTCGCTGCTGGCCCTGCTGGACGCGATCGACCCGCTGGCCCGGACCGTGGGGGCGGTCAACACCGTCGTCGCCCAGCGCGCGGGGGAGGGGCCGGCCCTGCTGGCGGGCTTCAACACCGATGTGGCCGGCATCGTCGAGGCCATTCGCGAGACCCGGCGGGACGCCGTGCCCCCGGGCCTCCATGAGGGCGGGCCCCGGGGCGCGCTCGAGGTCCTGCCTCAGGCAGGTCCGCAGGCGGCTGGTGGCGGCGCGCTGGTGCTGGGCTCGGGGGCCACGGCCTGCTCGGCGCTGGCGGCCCTCACCGAGCTCGGCGCCGGGCCGATCGCCGTGGCGGCGCGCCGCCACGCGGGGCCGGGCCGGGCCCTGAGCGCCGCGCACCGGATGGGCATCGAGATCGAGGCCCTGGCCTGGACCCCCGGCGATGAGGCCAGCGACGCCGCCATCGCCCGGCGGGCGGCGCAGTCCCGGATCGTGGTCTCCACCCTGCCCGCCGGGGCCGCCGACACCCTGGCCCCTCACCTGGCCCCGCGGCTCAGCCCCGCCCGGGGCGAGGGGGGCGCCGCCCCGGGAGCCGGGGGCCCGGTGCTCCTGGACGTGGCCTACGACCCCTGGCCCTCGGCGCTGGCGGCGGCCTGGCAGGCGGCCGGTGGGCTGGTGGCCCCGGGCTGGCTCATGCTGCTGCACCAGGCGGTGGCCCAGGTCCGCCTCATGACCGGCCGCGCGCCCCGGGTGGCCCCGATGCGCGCGGCACTGGCCCGGGCCCTGGAGGCGCGCTGAGCAGGAGATCCGCCCGTCATATGGGATGATCGGCGTCATGCTTCGATGGATGACCGCCGGCGAGTCCCACGGCCAGGCGCTGACCGCCATGATCGACGGCGTGCCCGCGGGAGTGGAGATCACGAGCGAGGAGATCGGGGCGGCGCTGGCCCAGCGCCGCCTGGGCCACGGGCGGGGGGCCCGCCAGGCCTTCGAGCGCGATGAGCTGAGCATCCTGGGCGGCATCCGCCATGGGCGCACCCTGGGCAGCCCCATCAGCCTGCTCATCGGCAACTCGGAGTGGCCCAAGTGGTCCACCGTCATGAGCCCCGACCCCGTGCCGCCGCAGGCCCTGCTCATCGACGCGGGCACCGGGGACGAGCGGGAGATCGCGCGCAACCGGCCCCTGACCCGGCCCCGCCCCGGTCACGCCGACCTGCCCGGCGTGCTCAAGTACGACCTGCCCGATGCCCGCGGGGTGCTGGAGCGCGCCTCGGCCCGGGAGACGGCGGCGCGCGTGGCCCTGGGCGCGGTGGCGCAGGCCCTGCTCGACCAGGTGGCCGGCATCCGCCTGGTCAGCCACGTGGTGCGCATCGGCGGGGTGGCCCTGCCCGAGGGCGCCGCGCCGCCCTCGGCCCGGGACACCGCCCGGCTGGATGCCGACCCGGTGCGCTGCATCGATGCCGCCACCAGCGCCGCCATGGTCGAGCACATCGATGCCACGCGCAAGGCGGGCGACACCCTGGGCGGGGTCGTGGAGGTCATCGCCGAGGGGGTGCCGGTGGGCCTGGGCACGCATGTGGCCGCCGACCGCCGCCTGGACGCCCGCCTGGCGGGCGCGCTCATGGGCATCCAGGCCGTCAAGGGCGTGGAGATCGGCGACGGCTTCGCCGAGGCGGCCCGCCCCGGCTCCCGGGCCCATGACGAGATCGTGGCCCTGGAGGAGGGCCGCGCCCAGCGGGCCACCAACCGCGCCGGCGGGATCGAGGGGGGCATGTCCAACGGCGCGCCCCTGCGGGTGAGGGCCGCCTTCAAGCCCATCTCCACCGTGCCGCGGGCCCTGCGCACCGTGGACCTGGCCACCGGGGAGGGCGCCACGGCCCTGCACCAGCGCTCCGACACCAGCGCCGTGGTGCCCGGCGCGCTCATCGCCCAGGCGATGGTGGCCCTGGTGCTGGCCGAGGCGCTCATGGACAAGACCGGCGGGGACTCGGTGGGCGAGGCCCGCCGCAACCTCGGGGCCTACCTGGACCGGGTCGCCGAGCGCACCCGGTGGGCCTAGCGGCTGCTCGATGCCGGTGACCACTCAAGCGCGGTGAGGAGACTGATCATGACCCATTCGCACATCCCCCAGGTCATCCTGCCCCAGGACCGCCTGCCACTGGTGCTCGTGGGCCTGCCCGGCGCGGGCAAGACCACGGTGGCCCGGCTGCTGGCCCAGGCGCTGGGGGTACAGGTGACGGACACCGATGCGGAGATCCGCCGTCGGGCCCGGATGACGATCCCCGAGATCTTCGCCGCCGAGGGCGAGGAGGGCTTCCGGGAGCGGGAGCACCGGGCGCTGCACGCGGTGCTCGACTCCCCGGCGGCGGCCCAGGGCGTCATCGCCCTGGGCGGGGGCGGGGTGCTGCGGGCCGACAACCGCCGCATGCTGGAGGGGCGCACGGTCATCCACCTGGTGGCCAGCCCCCGCACGGCCGCGGCGCATGTGGGCGATGGCAGCGGGCGCCCCCTCATCGGCCCGGGCGCGGACTCCGATGAGGCCCGCGCCGCCCGCGAGGGCGCCGCCTACCGGGCCGACGCCGTCCTGGCCAGGATGGAGGCCCTGGACGCCCGGCGCACGCCCCTGTACGCCGAGGTCGCCACGATGAGCGTGCCCACCGATGGGCTGAGCCCCCAGCAGGTGGCCGCGCTCATCCTCGTGGCCCTGGGCGTGGAGGCCCCGCAGACCGCCCGGGCCCTGGCCGCCCTCGACCTGCCCTCCCAGGCGGCCGCTGCCCCGGAGCCGCAGGCGCCGGCGGCGGGGCGGGAGGCGGGCGCCACCGCCGACCGGGATCCTGGGGCACGCCCCGTCGGCCGGCCGGAGGGGGCCGTGGGACCGCGGAGCATCGGCGTGGGCGGCATGCGGCCCTACCGGGTGCTCATCGGCCACGGCCTGGAGGACCGGCTCGTCGAGGCCATCGCCAGTGCCCCCGGCGCGGGCCGGGGCGGGGTCGCGCTCATCTGCGATGAGGGGGCGGGGGAGCTGGCCTCCGCCTACGGGGCCCGGCTGGCCCGGGCCGGGCTGAGGACCGGGCGCATCGAGGTGCCCGGCGGGGAGCGCACCAAGACCACCGGGGTGCTCGACCGCGTGTGGGGCGAGCTGGGCGCCATGCGCCTGGGGCGCGACGGGCTGGTGGTGGGCCTGGGCGGAGGGGCGAGCACCGATCTGGCGGGCTTCGCGGCCGCCACCTGGCTGCGCGGGGTCCCCATCATCCAGGTGCCCACGACCCTGCTGGCCATGGTCGATGCCGCCGTGGGGGGCAAGACCGGCATCAACACCGCGGCGGGCAAGAACCTCGTGGGGGCCTTCCACCCCCCGGCTGCGGTCCTGGCCGACCTGGACTGCCTGGCCACGCTCGATGACCGCGAGCTGCGCGCGGGCCTGGCCGAGGTCATCAAGTGCGGCTTCATCGCCGACCCCGCCATCCTCGACCTCGTCCTGGAGCGCGGGGAGGACTCCCGGCCCCCGGCCTGGGACAGCCCGGTGCTGGCCGAGCTGGTGGCCCGCGCCGTGGCGGTCAAGGCCGAGGTCGTGGGCGAGGACCTCACCGAGTCGGGCCTGCGGGAGATCCTCAACTACGGGCACACCTACGCCCACGCCATCGAGCGGACCACCGATTACCAGTGGCGCCACGGGGAGGCGGTGGCCGTGGGCTGCGTCTTCGCCGCCGAGGTCGCCCACCGCTGCGGCAGGATCGACGCCGAGACGGTGGCCCTGCACCGCCGCGCCCTCAGCGCCGTCGGCCTGCCGGTGGCCATCCCCCGGGCCCGGGGCCGCTGGGAGGAGATGCGCGCGGTGATGCTCAGCGACAAGAAGGTGCGCGCCGGGGCACTGCGCCTGGTGCTGCTCGACGGCGTCGGCGTGCCCGTGCGCACCGCGGCGCCCGCAGAGGTGGTGCTGGAGCAGGCCCACCAGGCGGTCACCGCCGAGGAGGGCGGGCAGTAGTGGGGGCGGAGGTGCCGGTCCCGGGCCCGCCCGCCCCGGCGCCCCTGGCGCTCATCGGCCCGCCGGGGGCGGGGTGCCGCAGCGTGGCCGCCGCGGTGGCGCGCCTGCGGGGGCGGCAGGCCCCGGCCCGCGAGGCGGGCGACGAGGGCGCGGCCGGGGCAGTCGATGAGGCAGTTGATGAGGCGGCTGGTGCGCCGGTGGGCGCCGTGGTCGATGCCGCGGTCGTGGACCTGGCGGCGCTGACGGCCGCCTCCCTGCGGGTGGGGGCCGAGCACGCCCTGGTCGCCGTCGGGGAGCGGGCCTACCGGCGCGCCGAGGCGGCGGCCCTGGTCGAGGCGCTGGAGCGGGCTGTCGTGGCCGGTGATGAGGGGGCCCGAGGCGCCCCTGGTGGTGGGGCCGTGCTGGCGCTGGGATCGGGCTGGGTGGATGAGCCGCAGGCCCGCCGCGCCCTGGAGACCTTCGCCGCGCGGGGCGGACGGGTGGTGGCCCTGGGCGCGCAGGGCCGGGTGCTGGCGGCCCGCAACGGCCTCAACGCGCCGCGCTCGGTGGCCCTGGGGCCCGTCCACCACCAGTTCATCGGCATGCTCCGCCGGCGCGAGGAGGCCTGCCGCGCCCTGGCCGAGGCGGTTATCGACACCAGCAGCACCAGCCCTGATGAGGCCGCCCGGCACGTGCTGGGGCACCTGGGCGCGCCGTCGTGACCCGGCCGGCCTGAGCGCCCGCGGGGCAGGCCGGGGCGGTGCTCCAGTGATCCGCGTGACATGGGGGGCCTGCGGAGCGCCTGGCGGGGCGCGGTAGGATCGTCCCTGTTCTAAGACGGCAGCGACAGTGAGGATTGTGCACGTGGCGACGACCAATGATCTGAAGAATGGACTGGTTCTCAACCTGGAGGGCCAGTTGTGGCAGGTGGTGGAGTTCCAGCACGTCAAGCCGGGCAAGGGCCCAGCCTTCGTGCGCACCAAGCTGAAGAACGTCCTGTCGGGCAAGACCGTGGACAAGACCTTCAACGCCGGCCTCAAGGTCGAGACCGCCACGGTGGACCGCCGCGACATGCAGTACCTGTACAAGGACGGCGACGACTTCGTGTTCATGGACGTGAAGTCCTATGAGCAGACCTACGTGCCCTCGGCCACCGTGGGCGATGCGGCCACCTTCATGCTGGAGAGCCAGGACGTGGTGGTGGCCTTCCACGAGGACACGGTGCTCTTCGTGGAGATGCCGGCCTCCGTGGTGCTGACGGTCTCCCACACCGAGCCGGGCCTCCAGGGCGACCGCTCCTCGGCGGGCACCAAGCCGGCCACGCTGGAGACCGGCGCGGAGATCCAGGTGCCGCTGTTCCTCAACACCGGCGACCGGGTCAAGGTCGACACCCGCGCCGGCACCTACATCTCCCGCGTCACCGACTGATGGGCGCGCAGGCCCAGTCCGAGGAGGGCGGCGCTGCGCCCGGCCGCGGTGACAAGCACCCCGTCACCGCCCGCACCAAGGCCCGGCGCCGGGCCATCGAGATCCTCTTCGAGGCCGACCAGCGCGGCATGCTCCGCCCCGGGGCCCCGGGGCGCGGGGAGCGCCTGGCGGATTTCGCCGCTGAGCGTGCCGTGACCTCCGCGAACCACACGCAGGCGCCCGCCTACACCCGCGAGATCCTCGCCGGCCTCGCCGAGCGCCTGGAGGAGGTCGATGAGGCCATCGAGACCTACGGGCAGGGCTGGACCCTGGGGCGCATGCCGGCGGTGGATCGGGCGATCGCCCGCACGGCCGCATGGGAGATCATCTACAACGATGAGATCGACCCGCCGGTGGCCGTCGATGAGGCGATGACGCTCAGCCGCATGCTGTCCACCGATGAGTCCCCCCGCTACCTGGGGGGCCTGCTGGGCAGGATCGGGGACCTGGCGGAGACGCTGCGGTAGCCGCCGGGGCCCCGCTGCCGGGCAGGCCGCAGCGGGATGCGGCCTGCGGCGCGGGGGCGGCGGCGCAGGGCTGCGGCCGGTGGGGAGGAGTGCCGATCGCGTCCAGGGGGCTTGCTGCCTACTGTCAGCCCATGAGCAGGTACGCCCAAGGGGCTTGGGGAGCGCAGGGCGCTCATGCGATCGGCTACCCGGGGGCCTGCCCCCACCCGGTGGGCATGCCGCCGTGGGCGGTGCCGCACTACTGGTGGTATCGGCGCCGGTCGACCGCCAGGTGCCTGGCGGGCTCCCTGTGGTGCTCGGCGGTGGGGGCGGGTCATGGGGCCTGCGGCCTGGTGGCCCAGGCCTCCCGGCTGGATGCGGGTGGGGGCCTGAGCGCTGCGGCCACGGACCTGCTCCTCCTGGCCCTGATCCTGTCCCTGCCGGTGCTGGTGGTGGTGCTCGCGGCGATCGCCCTGGCGGCGGTGGGGCTGGGGCGGCTCAGCGCGATCCCGGCGATCGATGATCCTGTGGCGGTGGCGGATCCCCGGCCCGGGCTGCTGGCGCTCCTGGCCTCCTGCGTCTGCGGCATCCCGCCGTTCCTGCTGCTCGGCTTCGCGCTCATGGCCCTGGGGGAGGACGATGACGGCGTGCGGGGCGCGCTGGTGGGGACCACGGCCGCCAGTGCGGTGCTCACGGCGGTCGGCGGCGCGCTGGTGGTGGTGTGCGCGGTGGTGCTCCGCCGCTGCGATCTGGCCGGGCGGCGCACCCTCCTCGTCGCACCTGCGGCGCCGGTGGCCCCGGTGCAGGGCGGGGTGGCGGTCCCGGTGCCGCCCCCGGCGGTGGGCGGGACGCGCCTGGCCCCAGTGGGGGCCCAGTGGCCTCAGTGGAGCCGGGCCACCCGGTAGGCCTGCTCCTCGGCGCGGCCGTTGCGGGTCTCGTGCAGGCGGGCGATGGTGGCCAGCCTCTGCTCGGCGTAGGGCAGGCTGACCTCGCGAAGGTACTTGACCAGGGTGGTCTCGCCCCGGTCCTCCAGGGCGGAGATGAGGCTGCGCACGTCGTCGGGGTGGCGGTCCTGGCTCATCTGGGCCTTGCCCTCGACGTGGTCCAGGGAGATCTCGACGGCCACGATGGTGCGGGCCATGGCGGTGAGCCGGGGCTCGTCCACGGCGTCGAGCACGGCGGCGGGCTCGGTGCGCAGGGTCAGCTCGCGCACGGCGCGGATGGCGCCCTCCAGGCTGGTGTCGATGCGCATGGCGCCGCGGACGTGGACGGTGATGTAGTCCCAGGTGGGGACGGAGGGGGCGACCTCGTTGGTGACGTACCACTGGGGGGAGATGTAGGCGTCGGCCTCATCGAGGATGACCAGGGCCGGCCCGATGGAGTGCTCGGTGACCTGGGGGTTGTCGCGCACGAGGCGGGTGACGAGCACGCCCCGCTCCTCGTCGAGGTAGAACGGCACCAGGGTGGCGGCGGGGCCCTGGGCGTGGAAGGTGACGAGGTTGCCCGCCCGCACCTCTTTGAGCAGGGTGGTGGTGTAGGCCTCGGAGAGCTCTAGGTGCCGGGGGACGTACATACGACGATGCTAACGGCGGGTGGTGGGTCTCTGTGGGCGACACGAGAAGTATCCCAGGAACTGCCCAGGTAGGAGCAGCGGGGCGGGCCGGGGACCGGTGTTTCGCTGGGTCATCCGCCTTCCGCTCGGTCACCCGCCTTCTGCGGGGTATCCCGTATCCTGCTGGGTCGCTGGCGCTGTTCTGGCCCAGCGGGATGCGCGTCAGCAAGCGGAATGCGGCTGGCCCAGCGAGTCTTGGGCCACCCCGGGCGGACCGGCTTCGCGCACCGGTCGTCCCGGGCAACGACGGCGTTGCGGCGGGGGATGGGCGCCGGATGCGTAGAGGCGCGGGACTGGATGCGCCGGGCGGGGAAGAAGAGCGCGGAGTGGGGCTATGGTCCTGGATATCGGATGTCTGATGTTGGTGGGGGAGGGGGACTTTTCCGCATGGTCTCGTTGGATTCCGGGTGACGGGGGCTCTGGAGGGGTGTCGCTGGCGCTGTGGTGCTGACCTGCGTGGATGTGGTGCAAAGGGGTTTGTGCCGGGGCGGTCTGGAGGGTGCCGACGGGTCGCCTGCGCTGCGCCTCGTATCACTGCTGGTCACAGGGGGTGGTTCGAGGGGTGGGTCAGAAGGCACCCTGCGCCATAAGGTGCATTGAGACTGCACGGCAACGTGCAGCTCCTCGAAATTTCCAGTCAGAAGGCACCCTGCGCCATAAGGTGCATTGAGACAACGAGGGACGTGATGTCCCCCAGATCAATTGCAAGGTCAGAAGGCACCCTGTGCCATAAGGTGCATTGAGACAAGAATGCCTGCAGCATGTGCCTCACAACGCCCGGGTCAGAAGGCACCCTGCGCCATAAGGTGCATTGAGACTCTGACCTCAATCTCGTTTCAATAGCTTTCTGGAGGTCAGAAGGCACCCTGCGCCATAAGGTGTATTGAGACGGCTCCGGCGAAGGTGCCGGTGTAGTCTCCGGAGTGTCAGAAGGCACCCTGCGCCATAAGGTGCATTGAGACATCACCGGGCTCCATGATGATGGCGTTCTCCTTGGGTCAGAAGGCGCCCTGCGCCATAAGGTGCATTGAGACCACCGACGCGGCGTGGCCGTGGTGAACACCACCGTCAGAAGGCACCTCGCGCCATAAGGTGCATTGAGACACCTGCTGAGCCATGATCGGCTCCTTCCTGCCCCCTGTCAGAAGGCACCTCGCGCCATCAGGTGCATTGAGACGCTTGCGCCTGTGCCTCCACGCGCGTCTTCTCTGCCGTCAGAAGGCGCCCCGCGCCATCAGGCGTATTGAGGGGGCCGAATGCCGTCCTCCTTCAGCGTGTCATTGAGATCAGGAACTAGTGCGTCGTGCCCATTGCGGCCTCTTGCGAAGAAGGGAGAGATCGTCATGAAGTCGCCGCCACGTCGGCGTCATTCGCGCCGGGTGCGCTCCGACAGTGCCGAGAGCCTGGCCAAGGAAGCCCTCAGCCCGCAATTGCGGATCTCGGGCCAGTACCTCGGTGTGTCCCTGTCGGAGTTCCAGGCGTCCCGCGTCGTCGACTCCGTTCCGCGCCACTCGGAGCAGGACGAGCTCTTCATGAGCGCTACCTCCATCGAGAGCCTGAAGAGGTCCTGGCGTGTCGTCCTGGCCCGCGATGCCCGTGATGGCGAGCTGCGCCATCAGACCGAGCAGATCGCGGGTCACCTCGATGAGGTGCTGGCCGAGCTCTCCCGATCCCTGCGGGACGGCACCTTCCGGCCGGCGCCCCTGGCCCAGGTGCGCCTGCCCAAGAAGGAGGAGGGCGATTACCGCACCCTGGACATCCCCTCGGTGCGGGACCGCATTGTGGAGCGGGCCCTGGTCGATGCCCTGGGGCACCGGGTGGACCAGGCCATGTCCCCCTGCTCCTACGGCTACAGGCTCGGCCTGGGCGTCGATGACGCCATCGACCACCTCACCGGCCTGCGCGACCTGGGAATGGTCCACGTCCTGCGCACCGACGTGGAGGACTTCTTCCCGCACGTGCGCCTCGACTCCGTGCTCAACATCCTGGGGAATCTGCTCCCCAGCCGGCGACTGCTCGCACTCGTCGCGCTCCTGGTCGTTCCGCGCCGCACCTGGCGGGCGAGCACGATCCGCCCCGGAGGGGTCGCGCAGGGCTCGGCCCTGTCGCCCATGCTCGCCAATCTCGCCTTCACCGCCGTCGACGAGGCCATGACGCGCACAGGAATCGGGTACGTGCGCTTCGCCGACGACATCGTCGTCTGCGCCGACACCCGGGCCAGGCTCCTGGAGGCACGCGACCTGCTCACCAGCCACGCGGCGGCCCACGGCTTCACACTTAACAAGGACAAGACCATGCTCACAGGATTCGACGAGGGCTTCTGCTACCTGGGGGAGGACCTCGGGTCCACCTACCCGGTGCACGACCCCCACCACGACATCGACCACGACGCCAACCCCGATCGGGTCGTCTACGTCGGCCGTGACGGGGCCCGGGTGAGCGTGACGCGGGATCGGCTGGTGGTGGACTCGGAGCGCTCGATCCCGTACCTGTCCATCCCGCGCAACGCGGTGCGCAGGATCGTGCTGACCGGAGCCGTGGGCCTGTCCGCCGGGGCCCGGTCCTGGGCGCTGTTCAACGACGTCGACGTGGTGCTCCTGTCCCGGCGCGGCACCTACCTCGGGCAGCTCTCAGGCAAGAGGTCCGACCTGGCCGCCCAGCGCCTCATCGCCCAATGCGATGCGGCCAGGGACGAGACCAGGAGGATGCCGCTGGCCCGGATCATCGTCGCCTCCAAGATGCGCAACCAGCTGCGCCTGCTCCAGCGCACCGCGCGGCGGGCCCACGAGGAGAGCCTCACCGACACCCTCGACGCGATCCGGGAGGGCCTGCAGGAGGTCCCCAGGGCCCAGAGCCTCGATGAGCTCATGGGCCTGGAAGGGGCCGCATCCGCGGCGTACTTCGCCGCTCTGGGAGGCCTGGTGCCCCAGGAGGTGTCATTCCCCGGCCGCTCCCGGCGCCCTCCTCGGGATGTGGCCAATGCGGCCCTGTCCTACGGCTACGCCCTCCTGCTCGGGGAGTGCACGGCGGCGCTCTACGCCGCGGGCCTGGAGCCCTCCCTTGGAATCCTGCATGCCTCCACCGACCGCCGGCCCAGCCTGGCCCTGGACCTCATGGAGGAGTTCCGGCCCCTGCTCGTGGACCGCGCCGTCCTGGGACTGCTGCGCACCAAGCGGCTGCGCGCCGAGCACGGCGGCCCGGCTCCCGACACCGTCGCCCAGGAGCACCCGGATGGGGTGTGGCTGACCTCCGAGGGGCGCAAGGTGCTGGTCGACGGGTATGAGGCCGCCCTCCAGCGCACCACCGGTGGGGCCCTGCCGGGCTTCTCCGGGACATGGAGGCGGCACATCCACCATCAGGCCCAGCGCCTGGCCAGTGCCCTGTTCAACCCCGACTACGAGTGGACGGGCACATCATGGCGGTGAGTGTTGTCGTGGCCTACGACATCGCCTCGAACTCGCGCCGCAGCAGGCTCGCCGGGGCGCTCCAGGCCTGGGGCTACAGGATCCAGGAGTCCGTCTTCCAGATCAGTATGGAGCACTCCGAGCTGGAGGGTCTCATTGAAGAGATCGAGGAGATCATTGAGAGCACCGACGACGTTGTGCACATCTACCGCTTGTGCCGTCCCTGCCACGATCGCATCCAAGTACTCGGCACACCGCCGAGTCAGGATGATGGAGGGCTGTACCGGGGTCTGTTCTGAGCGTGCGAGGACGGCGGGGCGGGCGCCGGGAAGGCACCCACACATGCAGAACGGGACTTTAGTCCTGGATATCGGATGTCTGATGTTGGTGGGGGAGGGGGACTTTTCCGCATGGTCTCGTTGGATTCCGGGTGACGGGGGCGCTGGAGGGGCGTCGCTGGCGCTGTGGCGCTGACCTGCGCGGATGTGGTACAAAGGTGTCTGTGCCGGGGCGGTCTGGAGGGTGCCGACGGGTCGCCTGCGCTGCGCCTCGCATCACTGCTGGTCACAGGGGGTGGTTCGAGGGGTGGGTCAGAAGGCACCTCGCGCCATAAGGTGCATTGAGACGGGTACCCCTCGCTCGTGCACATCGATGGCTCGATGTCAGAAGGCACCTCGCGCCATAAGGTGCATTGAGACAGGGCGGTATTGACGCAAGCGTCAATGAGCTCCCGAGTCAGAAGGCACCTCGCGCCATAAGGTGCATTGAGACTCTGCCATTCCTGGGACGTCAGCCCCAGGTTGTCGTCAGAAGGCGCCTCGCGCCATAAGGTGCATTGAGACCATCGATGGGGTTGCTCATTGGCTTGTCCTTCCGTGGTCAGAAGGCACCTCGCGCCATAAGGTGCATTGAGACAGCCCGCCAGAGAAGCTCAAGCCGGAGCAAATGGTCAGAAGGCATCTCGTGTCCGAGGGTGCTCGGGGGCGTAGCGGGTGGTGCGGGAGTCGGGAAGGGGCGAGAGTTCCGATCGACTCGGATGCTGCACATCTTCAAGGGCGGGTCGGCAGGAGGATCCGCATGATTCCGCGGATCTTCCGACCGACGGCCCGGCCAGGGCCGCTGAAGATGTGCAACAGGACGCGCGGGCCGCCGAGGGCGGACCTCCAGGTGCTCCGCCTTGTCACGACATTCCCGCAGCGACCGGAGCAGAATGACCTGTCAAACAAGGGGCTGGCACCCAGCTGAGGCGATGACGTGCTGCACCGGGTCCCGTTCCCGGCGCAGCAAGGAACGCATCCGGAATTCCGAACTCCATCGACAGAAATTACGCAAACATTCAGGTTATTTTCAGTAAAATGTCAGGCCTCGCGCTAGGGACGGAATCTCGCGGATTGAGTGGGGTAACAGCGTGAGCGGCTGCCGATGGGGGCCCATGGTCGTAGGTGCGGCACACTTCCGGTCCGGCAAACTGTCACGCGGAACTTGCTTCCGTGACAGGATGCGCACAGGTTCAGGCAAGGAGAGGACAAGACCCCATGCACCTGGTCATGCTCGAGACCAACGGAAACCAGCGCTACGTCTTCTCCTCGCCCCGGCAGCGGGAGAACGTCGGCGGCTCCTACCTGCTCACCATGCTGGCCCCCTGGACGCTGGCCCTCGCCCAGCAGGAGGGCATCGAGGCCACCGAGGTCTCCGTCTCCTCCGGCAAGATCATCCTCACCGTCCCCGACGAGGACTCGGCCAGGAGGCTCATCGGAGCGGTCACCCGCCGCGTCCTGGCCCTGGCCCCCGGCATGGACGTCACCGGGGTCTTCAGCGAGCTCAGCACCGAGGTCGACGGCCCTCCCGCCATCACCGAGGCCGACCTCTCCGGCATCCATGTCGTATCCGGCCGCTACGCCCTCAGCCGCCCGCCGGCCGAGGCCCGCTTCCCCCAGGCGCCCTTCCTCCAGCGCGGCCACGACTCCGTCCTTCCCGCCGCCCGCACGCGCAGGATCCTTTGGACCACACCTCCGGGCGACACCCGCTACTCCCTGGCCAGCCAGGTCAAGCGCGCCTGCGCGGTGCGGGCGCGCAGGCAGCTCGTCGCCCAGGCCGCATCCGACGAGATCATGCGCCAAGCCCTGGGGGGCGACGCCATCAAGCTTCTGGCCGACAGCCTCTACTCCCTTGAGCGCGCCTTCGACGCCGACCGCGAGACCCAGGAGGAGGAGCTGGCGCACAAGATCCGGGAACAGGCCGCGGAAGAGTCCGGTATGGAGGACCCTGAGGACGCTGATCACGAGGGCGAGTTTCAACCATCCATCGGAGACCTGTCCAAGATCGCCGTCGTCCACATCGACGGCAACGGTGTCGGCGCCATCATGCGCGAGCTCCAGAAGCACGCCGACCTCATTCCGCACGAGATCTTCAAGGACACGATCGGCTGCGACAAGGACGACCCCGACTCCCTGCGGCGCTTCACCCTGGACGTCAACAGCCGGCTCGACCACGCCGTCAAGCACTCCTTCTTCACCGCTTGGGCCGCGGTCGCCCAGATCTGGCGCACCGAGCACCGAGCATCACGACGAGTCATCCCCGTCGTGCCCATTCTCCTGGGCGGGGACGACCTCACCGTCCTGACCGAGGGCCGTTGTGCCCTGCCCTTCATGGAGACCTACCTGCGGGCCTACGAGAGCGCCACCAGCCAGGATCCCGTCCTTCGCTACCTGGGGCCCCATACGAGCAGCGCCAGCCAGGACGGCGCCGAGCAGCCCGAGGACGAGGCTGCAACCGGGCCCATGACGGCCGCCGCCGGCGCCGCCATCGTCCCGAGGCCCTTCCCCTTCCACCTCGCCTACGACCTGTCCGAGAAACTCGTCAAGAAGGCCAAGGGCATCGGCAAGAAAAAGGGCCGGGAGTGCTCCACCCTCACCTACCACGTCCTATTCGACTCCACCATCGTCGACGCGGAGGAGCTCATCAAGGACTATGAGACTTTCACCGCCCGCCCCTACCGCCTCAACGAGGTCCCCGAGGCTCCCACGTCCGCCCCATCGACGGAGGACGGCGACCAGCAGTCCCAACAGCCCCCGCTGCACGGCGAGACCTGGGCTCAGATATGCGCCCTGACACGCCACTTCCGGGGCCTCATCAGCGAGGATTCCCCCGCCTTCCCCCGCACCCGCGCCGCCCGCATCCGCGGCCTCCTGTCCGACATGGCCCTGGCCGCAGCACAGGGTGACACGAGTAAGGCGGAGGAACTGGAGACCACCATCAAAACCGAGTGGGAGGATGCGCGCCGAGTCCTGGGCGACGGGCTCATTGATGCCATCGAAGACCCCCGCTACGTCTTTGACCTGCTCGAGCTCGCCGACCTGCTGCCGACCTCCTACCTGGAGCAGGCCGCCTCCATCCCTGCCGCGAGCGCCCCCGCCACCGGCGTCGCTACTGCGAGCGCCCCCGCCACCAGCTAGGAGGACCAGTGATGCCTGCGCAGAGCCCAACACTCACCCTCCGCCTCACCCTGACCTCCGACTGGGGCGTGGAGACCGGCACCGGCATCGCCGGGGGAGTGGACGCCGTCATCGAGAGGGAGGCCCGGAGTGGCGGCCGTCCCATCATCCGC
This sequence comes from Actinomyces bowdenii, assembly GCF_017592395.1. GTDB lineage: Bacteria > Actinomycetota > Actinomycetes > Actinomycetales > Actinomycetaceae > Actinomyces > Actinomyces bowdenii. The sequence continues at coordinate 16,148 of NZ_JAGFOU010000015.1, read as the reverse complement.
GGCACCGTCATCACCGGGATCCTGCGCGAGCAGGCCCTCAACGCCGCCCATGCACTCGACGGCGCCCAGCCCAACGGCCACTGGCGCCAACTCGCCCTCGCACTGTTCGGCACCGGCGACCAGCCCCGCCCCACCAGCCACGACCGCCTCACCAGCCCTGACCACCCCACTGACGAGGCCCAATCCACCAAGCCTCCCACTCCCACCAGGCCCCCACGGGATGCAGGCCCGCGTACGGTCGACCAGTCCCGACTCATCGCCCTCAGCGACGCCACTATCACCATCACCCAGGTCACGGGCGAGGACGGCGAGGCGCTCGCCCCCACGCACTCGGTCATCGGGGTGAGCATCGATGAGGAGACCGGGGCCGCCAAGGAGGACTTCCTGCGCCTTTTCGAGCGGGCGGGATGCGGCCAAGGCGAGAGCACCGTGACCCTGCTCGATGAGGGCATGGACCCCGCCACGCCCGTGTGGAACGAGAAGACCCGCCATGACGCCCGCCTCCTGCTGGCCATCGCCGCCCAGCTCGTCACCGCCGTCGGCTCGGACCGCACCAGCGGGGACGGCCAATGCCGGGCGGTGCTTATCGACGGCGACCAGGAGCTGGACCGGCAGTGGTGCCGCCAGCAGCTCGAGGCACCCAGCACCCACCCCAGCATCCCCACCCGCTCCCGCCCCGCGCCCGCCACCCTGACCCGCCGCAGCGCCACGGCCCCCGAGATGGCCAGACGGGCCACCCTCACCATCGACCTGGAGGCGCCCCTGGTGTCCTACGAGGTCCCCTACTCCAACGAGGTGCGCTCCCTGGACTTCCTGCGCGGGACCGTCCTGCTGCCCTGGATCCACGCCCAGCTGCGCCGCGCCTATCCCAGCGACCAGTCGGTGCGCGACGCCGTCGTCAACGGGCACCTGCGCGTCAGCGACGCCACCCCCGTCGTGGGCGGCGTGCGGGGACTGCCCGTGCCCCTGGTGCTCTCCCAGCCCAAGGTGAAGACAAAGGAGGACATGGGGGAGGGGGTCATCGAGGTATGGAACCGGCTGATATCCGCTGAACCCGGGGTCGTCCACACGCCCCTGCGCTCCGGCTACATCTTCCCCACCGACGGCGCCATGCAGGACCAGATCGCCGCCAGCATCGGCACTCCGGTACTCATCGGCCGGCAGTCCACCGCGATCAGCACCGCCACCGGCGCCGCCAGCAACGGTCAGCTGTTCATGGTGCGCGCCCTGCCAGCCGGGATACGGCTCCAGGCCGAGGTGAGCCTGTCCCAGGAGCTGGCCGACATCGTGGCCGACCGGCTGCCCGAGATCCTCAGCGGCCCCGCCCGCCTGGGCTCGCGGCGACTGTCCGGCACCTATGGGCAGACCACCTGCCAGTTGGGCGACCTGGAGGCCCTGGGGGCTGACTCGGAGGCCGGGGCCACTGCCCCGGCGAATGAAGGAGCCCAGGACGATGACGGCGCAGGAACCGTCACAGTCTGGTGCACCTCCGACCTCCTCCTGCGCTCACCGGGCCTGGGACCCGCCGGCGGCGTCGGCGCCCTCCTGGCAGCCCTGGGCGGCGGCATCGAGGTCAGGCTCGTGCCCGACCACGCCGGCGGGGACACCAACGTCCAGTACGCGGCCGGTCTGCGCTACCGGCGAGTCGACGGCTGGTCCGCCGCCGGCCAGCAGCCGCGGGCCAGCCGCATCGCCATCCAGGCCGGCTCCACCCTGCGCATCCGCCCCAAGAATCCCGGGCAGGCGCAGGAGCTGCGCAAGCACCTGGCGGCACTCGCCCGCGACGGCCTGGGCCAGCTGCGCGAGCAGGGATACGGGCGCATCGTCGTCGACCACCCCCTGCTGGAGAAGAGAAACGACGGGATCTTCACTGCGCGGACCCTCAGGCACAACGACTTCATCGGGGAAGGGCAGGGACGATGAGCCTGACTCGCTACGAGCTCAATCTGGCGCTGAGAACCGTCTCGCCGCTGCACAGCGGCGGCGCCGAGTACCAGGTGGACCGCTCCGCCGAGCGACGGGAGCGCCCACGTGATGAGGACGGCGAGAAGCGCCACGCCGAGCCCCGGCTCTTCGTGCGCGACGCCTCCAACCGGCCCATCCTGCCCGGCCGCTCCATCAAGGGCGCCCTGCGCGCCGCATGGATGCGGGCCTACGGACAGAGGCGGCAGACCTACGGGCACAATGCCGCAGATGCCATGTGCGCCCTGTGGGGCGGCCAGGAGCAGGCCAGCGCCCTCATCACCCACCCCATCGACCTCAGTGATGCGGCGAGGGTCGAGCGCACCGGCATCGCCGTCGACCGCTACTGGGGCAGCGCTGGCGATACCGCGCTGTTCGTCCACGAGATCGTGCCGGAGGGCCAGGAGCTGACGCTGCATCTCAGCGGGCAGGTCGGCTCCATCAAGGGAGACGGCCCGCGGGAGGACTTCGAAACCCTCCTGGGCCAGATCGTCGCCCTGCTCAAGGCCGGGAGGGTGAGTCTGGGCGGTCGCGGCAACGCCGGTTGGGGCCGGGTCGTCCTGGAGGAGGCGCAGAGCACCAGCACGATCGCCGTCGTACGCCACCACCTGGACAGCCCGGAGGGGCTGCGGCAACTGCTCAGCCCCAAGCCCACCACCATCAATGTGCCTATCGCCACTGACCTTCCGGACGATACCCGCCTGAGGGTCTCCATCACCTGGGACAGCCCCACCGGCATCCTCGTGGCCGAGCCGCGCGATGAGAAGGAGCGGGGAAGCGACGATGACCCGGGCGGCAAGCAGCCCGTGCCCACCCGGCCCCTGAGGACGCGCTCGAAGAAGGGCTGTCAGACCGATGAGACGAGCCCGCTCGTCCTGCCCGGCTCCAGCGTGCGCGGGGCGCTGCGCAGCAGGGCCAGCCGCATCGCCCGCACCATCCTCCTGGCAGGGGAGCCCGCGCCGGGCACACCGCACGACTGGTCCACCACAGAGGTCCACAAGCAGCTCGCCCAGGACCCCGCCCTCGTGAGGTACCTGTTCGGCAGCACCGAGCGGCGCGGCGCCGTGCGCGTCCTGGAGACCCTCGCCCGGGGCCAGGCCGAGCTCAGGGAGCGCACCCACAACGCCGGGGACCGCTGGACCGGCGGAGTCAAGGACGGCGCGCTGTTCAAAGAGCTCATCCCCGACGCCGGCTGGAATGACCTGGTCCTGGAGATCGACCTCGACAGGATCAGCCGCATCCAGCCGGTCTGCGATGAGGACGATGACCGTGTCCGCGCAGCCAAGGAGCGCCACAACAGCCAGGTGCCCAATCGGCGTCGGGCGGCCCTGTGCCTCCTGGGACTGGCCCTGGCCGAGCTCTCCACCGGCGCCCTGCCCCTGGGAAGCCGGGGAACCCGAGGGCTGGGAGCGGTGCGCGTCACCGCCATGAGAGTCGAAGGCGACGACGGGCTGCTGCATGGCACGTGGCGCCTCGGCTCCCCCGGCCGTGATGGAGATGCCGAGACCGGCAGGAGGGTCGCCCAGGAGCTGCTGGCCCGTCTCAGGGGCCTCAATGACGACATGGAGGAGGGCGCCACCTGGACCGACTACCTCCAGGAGACGCAGGACGCCGTACAAGGCGAGGAGCAGTGCTGATGACACAGGAAGACTCAATCGTTCCTCCCCCGCAGGAGGACCACGGTCGCGCGGGCAGGCTCATGGAGAGCCTGGCCAAGGACCTGCCGCTGCTGAAGCGGGGCTCCTGGCACCGCGAGCACTGGGAGGCCGACACCCTGGATGAGGCCCTGGGGCGGCTCGCTGCGGATGATCACTGGGTGGGGCTGGCCGAGACCACCCAGGGCTCCATCGCGCTGCGCCGGGCCACGGCCGACCAGCTCCTCTCGACCGATGGCGGGCCAGTGGATCGCAGCACGGTCTACGAGTTGCGGCTGTGGCAGCCCGAGGGGCACCGGGGGCGGGGTGTGCTCGCTCATGAGCTGCGGTGGCTCAATGGGGCGGGCAGCGCGATGACCCGGGTGAGCAGCGCCATGGAGGAGGGGGCGGAGCCCTGCTGGTACCGCAGGAATGAGTACCTCCAGCACCAGTCGTCCCAGAGGAGCGGGCGCGACCCGGGGGTGATGACCTGCCTGGAGGTCTTCATCGAGGAGCCCGCCTACAGCAACACAGTCTTCGCCGACGAGCTCTTCACAGGAAGGTGGGGTTGAGATGGCAGAGTTCCACTCCGCGGTCAACCGTATCCCGGTGCTGCGCACAAGTGCCGGCCGGGACGCCGATCAAGGTCGGCTGCCGGCAGCGCTCTTCACCGACCATTCAGGGGCCGGCCATGATCACCTTCATCCCGAGCGCTGGTCGGGCAGTATCGACCTGCGCCTGACGGCGATGACGCCTCTGGTCTTCGGGGAGCAGAAAGAGCCTGAGAACGGCCGAGATGAGCCATCGACTGTGAGCCTCCCCCGTGGCGAGGACGGGAGCGTGGTGGTCCCTCCCACCATGATCAAGGGCATGCTCTCTCGTGCCTACGAGACGCTGACGGCCTCCCGCTTCCGGGTCTTCGAGGGCCACGGAGACCGCCTCACCTACCGTGCGGACGCAGCGGAGGCACTGCGCCTGGTGCCGATCCGGGTCACCGGTGAACGGGATGATGGTGATCTCGACGCGGAACTCCTCCTCGGCGAGGAGGAATGGCATCGGTATGTGCAGGGGAGGAGACTGCCGATCATGCGCGCAGCCGCGCTCCAGGCGGAAGACTCGGGGCATGCAGACCTGAAGCTTAAAGGAGGCGTTCGGCGCCTCAGGGCCATGACGGCCCACGGAAAGAAGCTCACCTGCGACCTGGAGCTCTGCCTCCATCGGAGCAGGCGCTACACCTACTGGCAGGTCACTCACATCGCTCCTGCCGGCGGACAACTGGAAGAAGCTTTCAGAATCAAATCCGATGTGACTGTTCTCGATCGCTATCGCGATGTCACCGGTTATGTCTACCGGACCGCTCGGGACGAGGAGAATCCACGCAGGCTCTTCCCCAAGAAGCATGACGAGCGCTTCTTCTTCAGCGTGGACGTCAATCCACCGGTCCCGGTGGTCATCCCGCGTGACGTCGCGGAGGGCTATAGGGTCATCGCCAACGGCTACAGGGACCAGCGCAAGGAGGAGGAAAAGCGTGGAGGAAAACGGAGCACGCCTAATCGGGTGACCGTTGTGGCACAGGAGGGCGGGAAAGCCGGGCATCCCGGCCTCAAGCCTGGGGATCTGGCCTACGCGAGGCTTGCGGATAGTGACTATGAGGACGGCGCTATTGTGCACTTGCGGCACACGCCGACCGTGTGCGAGGTCGTTCCGACGATGATCGGCCGCCGTGCCTACAGTGTCTCCCCTTACGATCTTGCTGAGGAGCAGAAGGTCCTGCCTGCCGCTTCCCGGGAGCAGGCCAGCGCCGCTGAACGACTGTTCGGCTACGTGGTGCCTGATCCGCCGAAGGGTGCCGTTGGAGGGGATGTCGCTCTCAGGGGCCGCCTCACCTTCGGCCCCGTGGACACCAGTGGTGTGGAGGTCAGTGAGAAGCCGCAGTTGCTCGCACCGCTCCTGAGCCCGAAGACTACCTCCGCCAGGCGGTTCCTCACTGATCACGGGGGCGCGACGCCTACTGGGCCTGATCGGCAGGCGCTTCCCAGGTCCTCCTACTACAGCAGGAGGCAGTTGCTGGGTACCGCCGCGTACCCGGTGCACCGCATGCTCCTGGATCGACCTGGCTTCCCCGGGGAGGCGACGGACGTTCATGTCCCTTCAGGGGTGGACAAACCGAAGGACTCCGTGAGGCTGCGGGCTGCGAGTTGGATCATGACAGGCAGCGTCATGTCCTGCACCGTGCAGTTCACGGACCTTCTGGGGGAGGAGCTCGCCGCCCTCCTGTGGCTGCTCAACCCTGAGAATCTCGTTCCGGCCGCCGATCGGGAGCCGGGGCAGGCCGGGTACCTGCGGATGGGCTTGGGCAAGCCCCTGGGCCTGGGCGTGGTCAAGGTCGAGATCGCTGATGGCGGCGTGAGAGCGACGACCGGCCAGGAGATCGCCCGGCAGTATGAGGATCTCGAGGGATGCCTCGGTGCTGTGCCGAGCGCCGATGCTTTCCCCGTCCTGTCTGAGCGCGTCGTTAGTTATCTGGACAAGATCCCTTGGGTGAAAGCCATGCAGCGTGCCGCCTATGGCTATACCGACTCCGTTCCCGTCCGCCACATGTGGCTGGAGGAGAACAAGGAGAACAACATGACTCATGATGGACATCCTCGAGACGGTGCCGGGGTCTCACCGCATCCGCTGATGGAGGATGAACCGAGGCCTATCAGTATCCGTGTCTCGCAGCAGGACCGGGGCCATGGCTGCCGTCAGAACAACTACAGGCGTCGTTGACATAGGAGCGGGCATGAAGCGCGACATGCATACGTTGATCAACCTCAGTCCGCACGAGGTGGTGCTGTGGGGCGAGGGCGATGACAGGGTTGTTCTCCCGCCGGCCGCGGTGGTGCCTCGGCTCATCCTGGGTGGCGGCGAAACGACGCGCATCCTTGCGACAAGTGACGGGGAGCCGGGGGAGTCTGGTGTGGAGTTGACGGTGGCCCATGGTGAGCGACTCCTCGGTCTTGACCCACCGCTGCCTGACCCTCAGCCGGGTGTTCTCTACGTGACCAGTCGCGTGGTGGCTGAGCACTGCCCTGAGCGTCGTGACCTCGCCTGGCCTCACGAGCTCATCCGCGATGAGGAAGGACGGCCCATCGGCGCCCGCGGACTGGCCATGCATCAAGTCCCTTTGAATGTCACCTTCACTGGCTGACTTAGCATCAACTGTCCCGCCTCTATAGTGAGCGTTGTTTACAGATATAATGATAATGATCGCTTGCATTTATCCAGGTCGACGACCTTTGTTTCGTTCCTTGAATAATCCTTCATCATCGAAAAGGGGATCCTTATGTTAAAAAATATTAAAAAAATTTGCCTACTTAGAAGTGATATTATTTCTGAGGTTAAGCTCGCCTCTGGTCGTGTATTTCGGTGGTCTACAGAATCGCTCCTGCGGCATATTCTGCTTGTATTAGCGATAGGGCTAGTTTGCTTCACTGTTCTGGGCGCTTTATGGGCTGAAGCGGAGAGTAGCGGATGGAGCAGGTTGTGGGCGAACTGGCGTCATTTAGGTGTGAGCCAGGAGCATGCGGATCGCGTCAAGTTATCTCTCACTGCAGTGGGTGGATTAGGCGGAACTGTCTATCTTGTCATCAAGTACAGGGAGAGAGATAGTATTGAATCCTCTGAAGAGGATATCAAGCTGGAGCGAATCGAAGAAAAAATTCTTCGTGCGGTGCAGCAACTAGGGAGCGAATCTCCTCAGGTGAGAATTGCCGGAGTCTACGCACTGACTGAAGTGGCTGATACTCACCGCGGTAACTATCGCCAGCGTGTAGTCGATCTCCTGTGCGGATACCTGCGAACAGAACGAGGATCTTGGGACGCTAATACTGGGTCGTATGTGAATAACGATTCGGCACTCGAGGATATCGTCCTGAATGTGATTTCCCGGCATATGCGTAAGGAACGTGAGAAGAGCGATAGATGTGATGCTGTCATCCAGAAACTTGAGGATGAGCAACTCTGGTGCGACTGTGCGATCAATCTTCGCGGGGCGGTGATAACTGAGCGAGTTGATTTCAGTAATCTCTGCTTTGGTGGTTCTGTCGACTTCCGTTTGACAGTTTTCAACGGAGAAGTTGATTTTCATGGGTCTAGGTTTGCTGACATCGATCTCAGTGGATCTCAATTCCTGGAGGGCGTTAACTTTGCGAACGGAGAGTTCAGAAGGCTGAAATTCATATCTATTAAATTTGGAGGCTCGAACTCCCGGGAAAATGTCAATTTTCATGGCGCCATATTCCGTGAAGCTGAATTCTGCGATGTAGACTTCGGAGCACGTACTTCTTTTGATGACACTAAGTTCCTGGAATCAACCTTCAAGGATATCTACGTTAATGAACTGACCTTTAGTAGTGGGTCCAAGACCACTTTCCTGGATGCCTATTTTGAGAATATTGAAGTCGCGAAAGCGGCATTCTTAGGGGTCATTTTCGACGGGCGTACCCTTTTTAAGGACGTAACCTTCAAAGAAGTTCTTTTTAGGAGATCCACATTCAAGCATTTCCTTACCTTTGAGGAGGTTCATTTCAAGGAGAAAGCGTTGTTCAAGGATGTGACCTTTAATGAGGTCGATTTCCGTGGCGCCTATTTTCATGGATGGGCTTTCTTTGGTGGATCAAAGTTCGAACAGGGAAACAATCTTTCGGAGGATAACTTCCTCGGTAGGGATCCGGAAGGACTGACCAGCTGGCCTCCTGATGAGGATTCGTTGCCGGAAGAAGGTGACAGTTAGTTCTTGATTGATGACGTATTTTAAGCCGCTGTGGAGACTGAGAAGGTTATTCACGGGCCGAAGCAAGTTGCCTCTGAACTGGGCAAACGTAAGCAAACTCTGCCTCTGTGAATAACCCTCTGACTATAGTGTTTCTAGATTCTATTGAGTTATGACCTGTAGCGTGGTAGTTATTTCATTGCTTGTCGATCCCATCGGAGAGGAATATCATGGCACTTCTCATTCACACTGTCGGAGATGCCGATCTCGGTCTGAATATTTTAAATATCAATGAGGGGCAGAGGGATCAACTCAGAGAACAGCGGACCGAAGCCCTGAAGAAGATGCTTGATCAAATCGACGGTGATGAGACGAAGATCGATTTGCTGGTCCAAGCGCTCTTTCGCCTGGATTATGGCGATGGGCATTCCAACGATCGCTTCACCACCACTCCATTGGCGCAGATTTGCGAAGCGCTTAAGGAGGAGAGTGAAACAGGAGCGACTTGCCCGAAAGCAGAGAGGCCTGTTCACATCCTCCTCCTCGCGAGTATGGAAGGGAAAATGCAGACTGCGCCTCTGGCTCGGGTCCTCCATGAGATCCTCAGCCGCCCCTCAGTACGTTCTTCCATTAGGCATCGATATAAAATTGTCGTCAATACTGATATGATGAACGGTGGCCTGAATGAGCGTGATATGCTCGACAAGTTCTCTGGGATTCTGGCGAAAGAAAAAGAGAAGGGACTGACTGATGGTGTTATCGTCAATGCAATGTCAGGATCCACCACCATGATGGTCGCTGCGCTCGGGGCAGCTGATCAATCCGGTCTCCCATGGAGGCTCATGCTTACTCCCGAACGGGGTAAGTCGACTGCGACGCAAGTGAAGCAGCATCAGCTTTCTGATAATGCGGAGTTCAAGTGGCTCTGCTCCCTCGGACTCCTCCACGATGCCACCGTCTGGGCTGAAGGGAAGGGAAAAGATGAACTCGTCACTGAGGAGATCCGAGACTATGCTGGTATAGCAGAAAGGCTCAGTGATGCAATTGACGAAGGCTCTCTGAGGAAACTTGCTTGCCTATGGCTCATGCGTGCCGACAACAGTGCTGGGCTCGCCGTGCGCGCCTGGGTGCAGGCACACTACGAGATGCTCCTCGAACAGGAGAACAGGAGCCGAGCCGAGCCCTGGTCCTCAGTGTTCATGCCCAGCAGTAACGGCAGAACTCCGACACTCGGTGAAGCAATCGGGAAAATCGAGCAGCAGATCAAGGACGGCTCGCCGACCTCCTCTGCAGGATCCTGGCTTCTCACACGGGCCGCACTCAACACCATCGGAAACTCAGCCGTCCATGACGCAGCAGTGCCCACCCTGGCAGCTCTTGAAGAAGCCCGCTCCATTCCCGAACTGGCCGCCGGTGCTCCACCCTGGATGTCCTGGCCTGCGGAGCGCCCCATCCTCTACCTCTACGCCTGCGGCCTGGGTGGACATAGTAAAAAAAAGCCCATCGCCGAACGCGTCCTCTTGCAGCCTCCCCAGCAGGAACTGCTCCAGGCCGTGCCCGCTGGCATGCTCACCGATGAACCGCCTCTGCCCATCGTCCTGCGCTTGCTCCACTCCAGCCATCCGGACTCCCGCAACGGTGCTCGACGAGAGAGGGACATTGCCATAAATGCGGTGCGTGACAAACGATGGAGGCTTTTCGAGGGCGACAGGCCGGCAATTCAAGCAGTGGAGTACCGACCCGCTGGAGGGGAGGATGCGGGACAGGCTGCGATCCTCCAGGCAGCCCGGACTGAGACGGCACTCGTCCTCGCCCAACTGCAGCCCTCCGCTGTGGTCATCGTTGGGACGGGCTCGAAGGGTGTCGTCCTCGGGGCTCTTCAAGAAGCCCAACAATGGTGCGCTATACACGCCGCTCCATTGTTCCTGCAGACCTTTATCGACTCGGATAATGACGTGGATGACTCCACCTCTCAGTTTCACCGGATCGCCATGCACACAGGTATCGAGAAAGCTCTCAGAAACGCAGCAGCAGCAAGTCTACGCAGTCTCAATCTCCTCAGTGCTGTTAGGGTTCTCAGTGCCGGCGATTATAAGATGACCGTTCTCGCGCAAGGCTGCGACACGTTGCGCCAGGAGTACGCCAATGCCGTCACAGCGGATAATCTCGATAAGCATGCTGGCGTCGTGCTCGGAGTGCTCGAGACCATCGTCGATCTATGGACGGACGCACAGGACGACTGGGAGACACGCATCAGGCTCATGGTGGCAGCCGCGGAAATCACCAGATGCAAGAAAAAAAGCGACAGAAAAACAATTAGCCTGCTTGCAAAATCGGCGACCATCCTCGAGGATAAGGAGATCCGCAAACGTCGGGAAGCAGATTCGCGGTGCGCGGTGGACAATCTCACTCTCAGCGATCTCCAGCGGTTACTCTACATGATCCGCAATAACCTAGTCATCCTTCACGGCAGCGGTACGATTGACAAGTCCATGGACAGGGGCTTCGATGATGCGCAAGTGGAGCGCGAAGACATGTCCTACCCAGATCTTCTTCGAAAGGTCATCGATCGCATCAAAATGGACGCGCAAGATTTGCAGACACAAGATTGCTCCTCTGACACTCCCGTTTTAATTGACTCCGATTGGATGAGTAGATTTAAATCCTTGCAGGATGGAGTGGACGCTTGGGTTAGTAGCGGAGAAGTAGAGGGTGATGAGAATTTCTTTCAGAAAGACTAATGATGAGGAGCTGGGAACCGGATTCATCCATCTTCGCGATAGTGGTCAGATGCGCGTCACCTTCCTATGGGAGGCGGAGGTTCCAGACGGCTGGGAAGCTACTTTCGGGCAGGACACCTGCTGGAAGGAAGGTGCAGTCAACCTCCGGGCCCGAGGTCGTCGCGGGCACATGATCACCGCATGGCACCGCTGGCGAGCAGGATACTTTCATCCTGAAGTTTCGCAGCGCATCCTCGATGCGGGGAATCGGCGATCTCTCGCCCTTAAGAGGCTGTTCACATATGATGCTGAGGATGGCTATGGGGCTGTGCTGGAGATCGGAGCACTTGAGGTTCTTCGGGTGGCTGAGGAAGATAACTCCTGCACGGTGATCCTTGCAACGCATGCCGCCGTCCCCAATGTAATTTACGAGCGCTACTATGAGGCCGCAGTGAAACTCCGGTCATTGGAACGTCTCGGTGATTTTCTTACTCGGATGCTCGCAGATCCCAAGGTTTGTGCAGATCATCCTGTCATCCTGGCCTCCGATCGACAGGGGAGAGAGCGTTGGATCGCTCCACCACTGTTCACCGTCACATGGGTCCCGCTTTCGTTTACAACCTCGTGGCTGCCCGAAGATGAAAAGGACGTCACTTCTCTGGTGGAACGGCAAGGCGCTCCAATATCCATGGAAGTGGCGAACGTCCTACTGTCCTGCCCCCATAGCATTGCAACTCCAGACGATCATGATTGCCATGATTGCAGGGTCAGTCAATCATTAGCGGCGGTCTCGGGGTGGCAGTGGAGCGAACTCCCCTCCCCAACAGGGCTGGAACTCGGTGAAGAGGCCTACGCGGAGGCTATCAGACGCACTCATCTTCTCTCCCAGAGCCAGGCGATCACCGTAGGGGAGACCGGAGTCGCCTATATGGCACGCCAGAACGACGATTTTCTGTGTGAGGGTATGCTGAGATCCTTATCCACTGACCTGGACGTGTACTTCTTGGTCGTCCTGGACCGCCTGCGGATACGCGCGCTGTCGAAGAAGATTGCCGAGACCGCTAAAGAAGTCTCGGCGCACATTGGCCGTCACGGTGGAACTAGGGTACTTCTCGACGATCTCGATGGCCTCATTGATACATCCGTTCGGCTCGATAGTGACGCTGTGACCTTCCTCGTCTCGGAATGGTGGACGGATGTCTCCGGTCATACTCGCGCAGATCGCATTCTTACGTGGATGCATGATGTGACAAAGCTGGATGAGGCAGTCGCTCAGGTCGTCGAGCAGGCACGCCTTCTGCGCGAGAGCATCCAGACGCTCATCGAGCGCGAAGAGCACCGCGTGGACCTGGAGCGCCAAGATATCGAGCGTCAGCGCCAGGCCATCGAGCGTGAGCAGCAGGAATCCTCGCGGATGATGGAGTGGGCGCTGGGAGTCCTGGCGTTCATCGGCATCCCCCTGTCCGTCCTCCTGGAGATCTGGATCAACTGGGATCCCGGCACGGGGCTATGGGGCCGCCACTGGTTGTGGTGGTTGTCCCTTAACGGGGTGATTGTCGGAGCTGTGGGCATCGGGCTCGGCCTCGCCAAGTTCTTCCACGTCAGGATCGGCCGGCCCCCACGAGGCCTGAGCCCCGCCAAAGAACCCGAGATGCCCTCCAGGGCCGAGCCCAAGCGCATCCCGCCCCCGCCCCAGGCGACCCCGCACGAGGACGACCCCCAGGAGCCACCGACCCAGAAGAAGGAGTAGGCCAAGGGCCGGGGCGGCCCAGCGCCCACGGCCTCCAGGCCCCACCCCCTCACCAGTCCCGACCCTCCACCGCCTCAACATCCAGCACCCCCATCCCGAAGGAGGTGTGGGAGCCGACATTGGTGAAGCGCGCCAGGGACATGAGCTGGGAGAACACACGGGTCGCACGCCTGCCCGCCACAGCGGTGATCCGCAAATCGCCCTCGCGCGCAGTGATGCGCCGCGAGGACAACCGGCCGCGGCTATCGGCCCGCGGCATGCCCAGGCCCGTCCTCACCGCGTAGGTGCGATCCTCAACGGCCAGCACCTGACGCAGCTCCTCCCTCCCGGGCAGCCGCGGCGCCGTCGCCGCATCCCACTGCCTCCATCGGGCTCCCAGGCTCGTGGCCAAGGAGGCGGGGGAGATCGAATCCAGGTGACGCCCCCGGGAGGTGAACACCGTGGGGGAGAGCAGGCGCACCTCCCAGGCGCACGCGCCGTCGTCATCCAACAGTTCCTCCCACGAGGCCTGCTCCAGGACCTGGGCCTCCACCGGGATGAGCGGGGGCTGCCCACCCCCGCCATCGCCGACCGCCAGCACCCCGCCCCAGGCCAGCCACCCGTCCAGGGTATCCAGCAGCCGATCATCGAGGAACCGCAGCTCCACGCCGAAATAGCCGGGCCGCGCCGTCATCGCCCCCAAGCAGTACGGCTTGGTGCCGGCGAGCTCATGCGGCGGGCGCCCCGCCAGCGCCGGAACCCCGGCCGCCCGCTCCGGCGAGACCCCCTCGGGCAGGTCGAAGACCCTGCCCCACGCGGCATGGAGCCGTCGAGGAGTGGCCTCCACCGGCGAGGGCGCATCGAAGTGGATCAGAACAGTACTGGGCACGAGAGCCACCTCCAGGCACATCTCAGCACGGCGGTGCAGGCTCCACTGTCCCACGCCGCCGCGCCCGACATGCGGGTTCACAGGGGGCAAACCCGGCACAGCACCTGCAGTGCCCGCGCACCCGGACCGGGCGGCGCCGCTAGGAGTCCATCTGCCACACGCCGATGTAGTCGATCTCCATGGCGGCCTCCGTGAACGTCGTCGTATCGATCCTGGTCTCCGGGGTGTCCCCGGCCTGCGAGCACAGCCGCAGGTAGTAGGGCTTGTCCGGCCCGAAGGCCTTGGCCCACAGCTCGGGGCGCTCATCGCTCCTGACCTCGTGGTACATGCGGCCGTCGAAGAAGAAGGAGATGCGCTCCGGGGTCTTCTCCATGGCGAAGACATGGAGCTCGGTGAGGTCGGGCCTGGGCTCCACGACGACGGGCCGGTGCCGGTTCGGCACATTCCTGTCATAGGTGTAGTGCACGTCCGCACTAACCTTGCCGGTGCTCGCGCCACCGCCCCAGGACTCGGCGATATCGATCTCCCCATCACCACCACCGACGGGCCGCATCCAGATCCCTGCCCACAGTCCCTCATGCGACTGGGGGAAGCGCGCCCTGACCTCCACCCGGCCATAGGTGAAGTCCAGCTTGCCGCGGGTGACGATGCTGGCGGTGTCCACGTCGCGCACAGTGCTCCGGCCGGCCTCCTTGTCGTGCTTGTTCGGCCACTTGGTGATCGGCACCTCGCGCTTGCGCCACAGGATCCGGCCCACGCCATCCCTGACGTCGTGGGTGTCATGGGTGATGACGCCCCAGTCGTACTGGACATACCCGGGGTTCCAATCCGGGTAGTGCTCGCCCCAGTACCTCGTATCGAAGTCGGTGCCCGCATCGAAGCTGTCCTCGTACAGGAGCATGGAGAAGGTGTCCGTCCCCGCCGGGGCGCTCGAGGTCACCTCCAGATCGGTGTCGATCACAGCGGTGGGGGATGCCGCCTTCCTGGAGAGGTAGAAGGTCTGGGTCACCCGCGAGCCCTGGGTGATGGCGCTGTCAGTGACGGACAGGTGCATGCCGGGCACGCCGGCGAGCACCGCCTCGAAGGTGCTCCCCGTGATAGTGGTGCGCAGGATCCAGACCTGCGCACCCGGATAGGAGGACACCGGCACGGAGGGACCCTCGGCGATGACCGTGGTGCCCGCGGGCTCGCAGCGCTCCAGGCGCAGGCGGATCCTCTCCCTCTCGTTGTGCACCAGGGCCCGGTAGCAGGTCCTGCCCTCCTGGCGGACCGCCGTGGAGATGTACAGGGCGCCAGGCGCCTGGGTGTAGTCGTAGAGCCACGAGGCGTCGGCGCTCTGGTCGGCCAGGCAGTCCTCGATGGTCTCCTCGATCGTCTCGCCCGGGTTGATCGTGCGCACGAGCCGATGGGCGACGCCGTCCGCCATGGCGTGCGTCGGAACCAGCAGCCCCGCCGCCCCGATACCGGCACCGGCGAGGGCGGCGCGTCGGGATATGTGCCGGGGCATGGGTCGGGATATGTGTCGGGATACGGGATTCATGGGTGGCCTTTCACTCGTGGAGGCCGAAAGAGGTTCTTACTCAACAGGCAGGAGCCCGCCCTGGCCTCCGCGCTCAGGCCCTGCCGTTCTCAGGTCAAGCACAAAGTCAGTGTGGCAGCCTTGATGCATCTGTGATAGAGCCTTGACGCATCTGTGACAGTGTTCAGCGCCGGATCAGAGCCCCATGGACGGCAGCACGCTGTTGCCGCCCCACCGGGTCGACGCAGTCGTGACCATGTGAGCAGGCGTCTTCTCCCGCCCGCAGTCGCCCAGGGGAATGCGGAGAGGCGTCCTTAGCCGCCACTGTGCTTGGAGGGCCGTCCATGCCTTCCCGGCGCGCCAGACCCTCAGGTCGCCGGCCCGGCCCCCTGCCCTGGGTCGCTGTCCTGGGTTGCTGGGCGGCGGCCCGGGGGCGCGCCCAATCGCCTCTCATGTCCTGTGGGCGGGGCTGTCGGTGTGGGTGTGGTCGGGAGACTCCCCTCGTCGAGCGCGGTAAGCCGGTGCGCGCTCCGCCGGGAGGGTCATGGGCCGGCGGTGGTGCCCCGCGCGGGGCAGAGGCCAGTGGAGTGCGCCTGGAGGGCGGTGGGGCTGCACGTGAGGCGACACTTCGCGACTTGAACGATACTTCGCGACTTGGACGACACCTGTAGGTGTCGCTCTTTTCGCGAAATGTCGCCTTTGTCGCGAAGTGAGGTCCAACCGCGGCGCAGCCCACGATCAGCCCTCACCCCACCGCAGGCCCTCACCCACCACCCACCCTGCTTACAACCTCCCGAGGAAGGACGACTAGGTGTACTTCCTCGGGAGGTTGTGAACGTCGGGGGTGAGGAGGAGGCCTCCGGCATGATGTGGGTGTGCACGTTCACATCTGTACCGGAGGCCTCCATGACTCACGCTAACGCACCTTTGACGCCCCAG
>NZ_JAGFOU010000014.1:88476-89110 GCF_017592395.1 Actinomyces bowdenii | reverse complement strand
TGGTGGTCGACCTCGTCGAAGAACTTGGCGATATCGACCTCCACCACCCAGGCCCTGTCCCAGCAGCGCCGTCGGCACTGTGCAACGGCGTCCAGGGCACTGCGCCCAGGCCGGTAGCCGTAGGAGTCCGGATGGAAGATCGGCTCGACCCTGGCCTCCAGCCTCCTGGCAACTACCGTCTGAGCGACCCTGTCGGCAACTGTGGGCACTCCCAGCACTCGCACACCACCGTTGGGCTTGGGTATCTCCACAGCCCTGACACTGGAAGGGAAGTAGCTCCCCGAAGACATCCGATTCCATATCTTATACAGGTTACCCCGCAGATCCTTCTCGAACTCCTCCAAGGAGCAGTCATCCACCCCAGGTGCGCCCTTGTTCGCCTTGACCTTCAAATACGCCTCCCACACCTCCTGCTTCGGAATATCAAACGGCTTCCTCGATGGCGACTGTAGCTCACTCATCCGATTCCTCCCAGAGCTTCCTGGTTGATCGACCAGCGATCCACGAAATGACCCAGCCCCTTGGCTCCACCCCCATTACAGGGGCCTCAACGCTACTACGGGCCGGTCCGCCAGAATCTCCGGCAACGGTACTCCGCCTCTTGCGGTTCATCCGCTCAAGACTCTCCCTCTCA
>NZ_JAGFOU010000014.1:0-88466 GCF_017592395.1 Actinomyces bowdenii | reverse complement strand
GGGCCTCAACGCTACTACGGGCCGGTCCGCCAGAATCTCCGGCAACGGTACTCCGCCTCTTGCGGTTCATCCGCTCAAGACTCTCCCTATCGCCACCCCCATCCAGGGCGCAGCAGTATCCGGACATGCCTTCCCACGTTCCACGCAAGACCAGCAGATCAGGCTCGCGCCGCCTCCATGCCGGGCACCATCTGGCCAGCAATACGGGTCTTCCGCCAGACTCATCCCAGGCCAAAAAGTAACACCCGGTTTTGATGCCACCTATTCAATAACGACACCTCAAACAGCGGTTCGCTTGCGCTCGCCTTCCTGATCCCCACCTGACGCCTACACGCGACGCCTTTTCCACATCGCTCACCACGCTCCCGTCACCAGTCACGCAGCATGTGGCGGTTTGAAGCCCCCGCCCGCACGGCGACTCCGAAGGGCCAAAACCTTCATGTCCTACGCAGCACAACTCAGCACTGCATCACCTACACACCCATGCAGCACCCCACCTTCGTGGCACACCTTTTTTCAAGAACTCGCATCCCTGCTGCAACTCGCGGAGCTCCTTCTTCAGCCGCGCAACCTCGGCCGCTTCGGCGGCTGCTTGTCTTTCCTCGGCGCTGCCGTGCTCCTTCTTATACTTCGCGACCCAGTTGCCCACCGTCTGGGACACCAGATCGTAGGAAGCGGCCACCGACGCGATCGACTGCTCCTTGTCGATCACCTCGCGCACCACCTGCTGCTTGAACTCATCCGAATACTTCGCCCTTGACATGGCTCCATCCTATCGAATCAAAGGAAGACGAAAATCCTCCCCTGTCCGAGAAACACCACTCACCCCAACTTGACCCCCGGCCTCGGTGTTGGCCCGCCACCGGCGCCTCCATCGGCGGGCCCGGCGCACATCCAATCCCAGGACCTCGCAGGTCTTGGATACACTCCATCCCTGGCCGGTGGCGTAGTCCACCGCCTCCAGCAGTCCCTGCTTGACGCGGGCCTCGACTCGGGCGGGGACCGGGGCCCCGACACTCATTCCAAGCCCCCTTTCTTCTCCAGCACCGTCAGCTTGACCGCTAGTTCCTTAACCGCTTCGCTCAGACGTTCGATCTCGGCGTGAGCCTGCTCCAGTTCCGCGTCCCGGGCCGACTTGCCCCGGGCTTCGAGGCCGCCAAGGCCGTCAACGCCCCGTCCTTGGCGACCTGTCGCAGGCGGATGATCGTAGACCGGTCCACCTCGGCCTGGCTCGCGGCCTGTGAGATCGTGACCTCACCGCGGACCAGCCGTAGCCAGATCTCGTACCTCGCCGATGGCGACAGCACCTTCTTCGGCCGCCGCTTCCTGGGTACCGAGCTCCCGTTGTTGCTCATCGCGCCCCTCCTGAAGGCCTCATCAAAACCGTACCGATGATGCTTGATCCCAGACCCAAAACCGGACACGAACGCTGAAGCAAGACAGGCCACGGCCAAGCGGTGGGCTGATCGCTACCGGGCGGGCCTGCCCATGACCGACCGCTCCAGCCGCCCCCACCACAGCCCCAATCGCCTGCCCCTGCGCACCGAGCGGCGCATCATCGCCCTGCGCATCAACCGCCGCTGGGGGCCCCACCGCATTGCCTACCACCTGAAACTGGTGCCCTCGAGTGCGGGACGGGTCCTGGCCCGCTACGCCATGCCCCGCCTGGCCCATATCGACCAGGCCACCGGGCACCCCCTGCGCCGCCCCACGGCAGTGCGCTATGAGAAGGACCGCCCCGGGCAGCTGGTGCACGTGGATATCAAGAAGCAGGGGCGCATTCCACCCGGGGGCGGGTGGAGGGCCCACGGGCGCGCACCGCGCCGCCAGCGCCGCGCGCGGCCGGGCCGCCAGGACCGGGGCCAGCCCCTCGCGCGGCTACCGCTACCTGCACCACGCCATCGATGACCATTCCCGCCTGGTCTACAGCGAGATCCTGGACGACCAGCGCCAGGATACCGCCGCTGCCTTCATGACCCGGGCCCTGAGCCACTTCGCATCCCTGGGCATCACCGTCCAGGCCGTCATGACCGACAACGGGGCCTGCTACCGCTCCATGGCCTTCAACCAAGTCCTGGCCACAGCTGGCGTCAAGCACCGCTATACCCCCGCCCCTACCGGCCCCAGACCAACGGCAGCCTCGAGCGCTTCAACCGCACCCTGGCCTATGAGTGGGCGTACGCCAGGACCTACCTCAGCGATACCGAACGAGCCCAGGCCTACCAGACCTGGCTCCACCACTACAATCACCACCGACCCCACACCGCCATCGGCGGCGCAGTACCAGCCGACCGCGTTCACAACCTCCCGAGGAAGTACACCTAGCGGGCGGCCAGGGTGCGCAGGGGGCCATCGACCTGGAAGAGCGCGGCCGGGTGGCCCTCCTGCACCACCCGCCCCGCATCCAGGACGACGACGTGGTCGGCCTGGGCCGACCACTGCAGGCGGTGGGTGATCTCAATGACCGTCGCCCCGGCCAGATGGCGGCGCACCGCCTCGCGCACCGTCGCATCCAGGGCCGGGTCCAGGTGGGAGGTGAACTCATCGAGGATGAGGACCGAGGGCCGTGCCAGCAGCACCCGCGCCAGGGCCAGGCGCTGGCGCTGGCCCCCGGACAGGGACTGTCCCCGCTCACCCACCAGGGTCCCGTAGCCCCCTGGCAGAGCCATCACCTCCTCATGGATGCCGGCGACTCGGCAGGCCTGCTCCACCTGCGCGTCACTGGCCGAGGGCGCCGCCAGGCGAACGCTGTCGGCCACCGAGGCCCGGAAGAGGTGGATGCGCTGGGAGACCAGGCCGACCCGCCCGTACAGGCTCTCGACCCGCAGCCCGCGCACATCCTCGCCGTCGATGAGGATGCTCCCGGCCTGCGGGTCGTCGAAGCGCAGCGCCAGGTGCGCCAGCGTGGACTTCCCCGAGCCCGAGGCGCCCACGATGCAGGTCCACTGCCCGGCCCGCGCCCGGATGCTGACGCCCCGCAGGGCGGGGGCCGAGGAGCCCGGGTAGGTGTAGTCCACCTCGCGCCACTCCAGCTCATGGCTCACGCCGGGCTCCAGCTCGACTCCTCCCTCGGCCTGGGGCAGGGGGGCGTGCACCACCTGCCAGACACGCTCGGCCGAGGCCAGCGAGGCGCTGAGGGAGGCCGCCAGCTCCTCGACCCCGCGCACCGTGCCGCTCAGCCTGAGCACCGCGGCGGCGGCCCCCGCCAGGGCCGCAGCGCTCACCCGCCCGGCAGAGACACCACCAGCGCCCACGGCGACGACGGCCACCGGGCCGGCCAGCCCCAGCAGCGCGCCCGCACCGCGGCGCACCGCCGCCCATCGGGCAGAGGGCGCCAGGGCCCGTGCCACGGCGCCGTCGAGACCGCCCATCTCCTCCAGGCGCGCGGCGGCGCGGCCGTAGCCCACCACCTCGGGCATGCCCTGGACTGTGTCGGTGACATGCTGGACCAGCGCCGCCCGCCCGGCCGCCCCCGCCCGCGCCGCCCTCAAGGACGCTGCTGCGCCCAGGACCGGGACCACGAGGAGCTGGAGGGCCAGGAGTCCCAGGGCGGCGCCCGCCACCGGCCAGGAGACCATCGCCCCGATGGCGCCCACCACCATGAGCGGCCCCACGGCGGCGCACACGACGGGCGCCAGGGTGTGGGCGAAGAGGACCTCGATGCGGTCGATGTCCTTGGTCGCGCGGGTGAGCAGCTGGGCGGAGTGCCAGGCCGGGGACAGCCGCGGGGAGCGGGGGATGAAGGAGGCGAAGACCTCCGCGCGCAGCAGCTCCAGGGCCCGGAAGGCCACCAGGTGGCCCAGGAGCTGCTCGCCGTAGCGCAGGGCGGCCTTGACCAGGGCCATGACCGCCATGGCGGCCACCACCGGCCACAGCCCGCTGAGCGGTCGCCCCTGCGCCAGGGCGCTCCCATGGGCGGCCACCGCCGAGGCCCCCAGGGCGAACATGCCCACACCCACCAGCAGGGAGGCCAGGCGGCACGCCGTCGATCCCAGCAGCGGGGCCAGGACGGGCCGGGTCACCCGCACCAGCCAGCCCGCCAGCACCCTGCGCGGGGGCGGGGCCGGCAGCTCCGAGACCTCCCGGGCGCCACCGGGCAGGGGACTCCGGCGAGCCGGGGGAGTGGTGGCGGCGCTCATGGGTGCACCTCCTGGGTGCTGCGGTCGATGGGGCGGTCCTCCCCGGGCGGGGCCTGGCCGCTGGGCGGGGCGCCGTCCTCGACCAGGTGGCCGTCGACGACTCTGACCGTGCGGTCGGCCCGCACCAGGGCGCCGGGGCGGTGGGAGACCGTGATGACGGTGCGGTCCCGGGCGAGGCGCTGCAGGGCCCGGGTGATGGCCGCCTCACTGGCCAGGTCCACCTGGCTGGTGGGCTCATCGAGCAGCACCAGGGGCCGGTCGGCCAGGACCGCGCGCGCCAGTGACAGGCGCTGGGCCTGCCCGCCCGAGAGCCCCATCCCCGCCTCGCCCACGCCCGTGTCCAGGCCCTGGGGCATGAGGCGGACCTCCGGGGCCAGGCCCGCCTCCTCCAGGGCCCGCCACATCTGCTCAGTGCTCGCCTCAGGGCTGGCCAGTCGCAGGTTCTCGGCGATGGTGCCGGTGAACAGCCACGTGCTCTGGGCCACCAGGGAGCTGGCCGCGCGCACCCGCTCCTGGGCGGTGGGGCGCAGCTCGGTGCCATGGACCCACGCCCTCCCGCCGCTGGGGATGAGGTCGCCGGCGAGCATCGCCAGGAGCGTGGACTTGCCCGCCCCGGAGGCCCCGACGACGGCCAGGTGCTCGCCGCGGCGCACCCGCAGGTCCACCCCGCGCAGGACCGGCCGGGCCTGCGGGTCCCAGGCGGCCCAGACGCCGTCGAGCACCACCTCATCCTCCGCTCCGCCCCCGCCGGTGGACTGGGAGCCGGGACGGGGGCCGTGGGCCGATGGGACCGCCGAGACTGCCGAGGCCGGAGAAGCGGCCGAGGCCGGGGAGACGGCGACCGGAGGATCAGCGGCCGGGGAGGCGGCGGGGGCGCCGGGCAGGGGGCGCGCCAGGATGCGGCGCAGCGCCCGCTGATTGGCCATCCCGCCCATGCCCACGTAGAAGAAGGCGCCCACATGGTCCAGGGGCTCCAGGAGCACGTAGGAGGTCAGGATGATGGCCAGGGCGTCGGCGACGGTGATGGCGCCCTGGCCCATGCGCGCCAGCGCCAGCCCGGCCGCCACGGTGATGAGGCACAGGGAGAACAGGCCGTCGGTGACCAGGATGACGATCTGGTTGCCCGCCAGCACCCGCATGATCGCGCGGCGGTTCTCCTCGCCCCGGGCACGCAGGCGCTGGGCCATGCGGTCGGCGGCGCGCGAGATCCTGAGGGTGCTCAGCCCCTGGATGGCGTCAAGGTAGTCCGCGGCCAGGCGCATGCGGGCCCGGCGCGACTGGGAGGAGGAGGCCCGCAGCCTGCGGTGCAGCAGGGCGATGGCCGCCGGGACGATGATGATGGCGGCCGCCAGGACCAGGGCGGTCACGGCGTCGGCGGCCACCGCCAGCTCGGCCAGGACCAGGAGCGGGGCCACAGCGGCGGCGGCAGTGGGCGCCAGGAAGGTCTGCCGGTACAGGGCCACCCGCTCGACGCCGTCGGTGAGCAGGGAGACCGTGGAGCCGCTGCGGGCCTCCACGGTGCGCGCGGGTCCCAGGGCCAGCAGGTGGGCGAGGGTCAGGCGCCGCAGATGCGCCTCCTCCCTGGTGGCGCTGGAGCGCGAGACCAGCTGGGCCCCCATCTGGCAGGCGGCGCCGATCAGGGCCGCCACGACGGCGGTCACCAGATGCGGGCCCGCGGCCCGCCCGATCACCAGCGCGCCCACTGCCCTCCCGGTGGAGATGAGCGCCCATCCGCCCGCCAGGGCGCCCAGCGCGCTCAGGACGAGGGTGGCCGCATTGGCGCGCCGCCCGCCCGGCGAGGCGACGGCGGGCCCGGGCGGCTCTGATGACCGCCCCGGCCGGGGATCGGGCCCGGGGCCGGGGGGTGGCTGATGGGGGTGCTGGATCGGCTGACTCATGACTGGCTCGTGCTGGTCGTGCCGCCTGCGCGACGGCGGTGGCTGGAGGAGGACCGGCCCGGGGCCGGTCACGGGCGCGCTCTCCCGTGGCGTGGTGAGGGTCACGAAACGGCTGCGGGTTGTGTGACGCACCCATCGGCGTCATAGCGTTGTGCCATGGGCTGCTCGCGTGGCCCGTGACGACGATCGTCCTGAAGGAGTCTTTCATGGCCAACGCCCCTGTCAACATCACCGTCACCGGTGCCGCCGGCAACATCGGCTACGCGCTGCTCTTCCGCATCGCCTCCGGCGCGCTGCTGGGCGCTGATCAGCGCGTCAACCTGCGCCTGCTGGAGATCCCCCAGGCCGTCAAGGCCGCCGAGGGCACCGCTATGGAGCTGTTCGACTCCGCCTTCCCCACCCTGGGCAGCGTGGACATCTTCGATGACCCCAAGGCGGCCTTCGAGGGCGCCAACATCGCCTTCCTCGTGGGCTCCATGCCGCGCAAGGCCGGGATGGAGCGCTCCGACCTGCTCTCGGCCAACGGCGGCATCTTCGGCCCCCAGGGCGAGGCCCTCAACGCCGGCGCCGCCCAGGACATCAAGGTCCTGGTCGTGGGCAACCCCGCCAACACCAATGCGCTCATCGCCGCCTCCCACGCCCCGGACATCCCCGCCTCCCGCTTCACCGCCATGACGCGCCTGGACCACAACCGCGCCCTGGCCCAGCTGGCCACCAAGGCCGGGGTCCACGTCTCGGACATCGACAAGGTCACCGTGTGGGGCAACCACTCCACCACCCAGTACCCCGACCTGACCCAGGCCACCATCAAGGGCGCCCCCATTCCCGAGATCCTGGCCGACCGGGCCTGGGTGGAGGAGGACTTCATCCCCACCGTGGCCAAGCGCGGCGCCGCCATCATCGAGGCCCGGGGCGCCTCCTCGGCCGCCTCGGCCGCCTCGGCCGCCATCGACCACGTTCACGACTGGGTGCTGGGGGTCTCCGGCTCCTGGACCTCCTCCTCGGTGATGTCCGACGGCTCCTACGGCGTGCCCGAGGGCATCATCTCCTCCTTCCCCTGCACCTCCGTGGGCGGGGAGTGGAGGATCGTCGAGGGCCTGGAGATCGACGAGTTCTCCCGCGGGAGGATCGACGCCTCGGCCGCCGAGCTCGTCGAGGAGAAGGAGGCCGTGGCCTCCATGGGCCTCATCTGAGCCCGCTGACTGGGCAGCGGCCCGTCCCGCCGCCATCCCGAGCCCCCGCCCTGGCCCCAGGGCGGGGGCTCGGGCGTCAAGGGGCCCCGGCGCGCCGATCGCGCCCATGCCAGTGGCGGCGCGGGGCCGCCGGGAGCCGGGGCCTCGCCGGGATTCGTATAGGTATGACATCACATGATTGATGCTGATGGAAAGACTTGCTTCTACGTCAACTTCGGTATACTGTTCGTCGAGAGGTCAGATGACTGCCCTGTCCTGGCCCGGCTCCCGCAACGAGGCGGCAGCCCTGGAACAACGATGTTTCTAAGGAGCAGACCCATGCGTCCCACCCTCACCCTCTCCCGGCGCACTGCCCTGGCCGGGCTCGGTGCCACTGCCATCGCCGCCACCCTGGCCGCGTGCGGCACGACGGGCACCCAGGACTCCGGCTCCCAGTCCGGGGCGCCAGCGGGCGAGGGCGATGCCAGCAAGGTCGATGTCGTCACCTGGTGGTCCGCGGGCAGTGAGAAACTCGGCCTGGACGCCCTGGTGGCGGTCTTCGAGAAGCAGTTCCCGGACACCGCCTTCGAGAACAAGGCCGTCTCCGGCGGCGCCGGCAGCCAGGCCAAGCAGAAGCTCGCCGCGGACCTGGCCGCGGCCAACCCGCCGGACACCTACCAGGCGCACGCCGGCGCCGAGCTCAAGGACGACATCGAGGCCGGCTACCTCACCGACGTCTCCAGCCTCTACGAGGAGTTCGGGCTCAAGGACGCCTTCCCCGCCACCCTCATGGACCGCCTGACCGACGCCGAGGGCGCCATCTACTCCGTGCCCTCCAACATCCACCGCGCCAATGTCGTGTGGGCCTCGGTCTCCGCCCTCAAGGCCGCCGGGCTGGACCCGGCCAAGCCCGCGGCCGATATCGAGGCCTGGATCGCCGACATGGAGAAGGTCAAGGCCGCGGGCCTGACCCCCATCACCATGGGCATGGCCTGGACCCAGCTCCAGCTGCTCGAGACCATCCTCATCGCCGACCTGGGCCACAAGGCCTACAGCGGGCTGTTCGACGGCACCACCGACTGGGCGGGCGCCGAGGTCTCCAAGGCCCTGGAGCACTACCGCAGGATCGTGGCCCTGACCGACACCTCCCTCTACACCGAGGACTGGGAGCCGGCCATGAAACCGATCATGGACGGCAAGGCCGCCTTCAATGTCATGGGCGACTGGGCGGTGGCCGCCTTCGAGGCCGCCGGGCTCAAGGCCGGCACCGACTACGTCCACTTCCCGGTGCCCGGGACCGACGGCGTCTTCGACTTCCTGGCCGACTCCTTCACCCTGCCTGACGGCGCCGCCCACCCCGGCGGGGCGAAGAACTGGCTCAACTGCATCTCCTCCAAGGAGGGCCAGATCGCCTTCAACACCGTCAAGGGCTCCATCCCGGCGCGCACCGACCTGACCGATGAGGACAGGGCGGCCTTCTCCGACTACCAGCGCTCGGCGATGGACTCCTTCGCCTCCGACACCATCGTGTCCTCCATCGCCCACGGCGCCGCCCTGCCCGCCAAGGCCTCCAACGCGATGAACGACGCCCTGACGAAGTTCGCCCAGGGCGCCTCTGACATCGCCACCCTCCAGGCCGATCTCAAGGCCGCCTACGACGCCGTGGCCTCCTGACCCTCGGAGGGCCGTGGATGCTCCGTCACGGCCCTCCGAGCGCCCGCCAGGGCGGGGCCGCGCACCCCGGCCCCGCCCTGGTCCCGGACTTGTGCCGGCAGCAGGAGCAGCAGGCCGCGGCAGCGCTCCGCGGCGATAGGCCGCCTCGGGGCCGGGGTGCGCGGCCCATGATGCGCAAGGCCCGCATGGCTCATGCGGGCCAGGAAGGACAACCATGGGCGCCAAGCCGCGCCAGCGACGCCGTCGGACCGACTGGAGGCAGTGGGGGCCGGGGCTCCTGCTCATCTCCCCCTCACTGGTCCTCGTGGGCGTGTTCGTCTACGGGATGATCGGGGTCAATGTCAACACCTCCGTGCTGGACATGCACACGGCCGGCCAGGTCTCCGGGCGCAAGGGCTCCAGCCCCGTGGGCCTGGAGAACTTCATCGGACTGTTCGGGGACCCCGACTTCCAGCACTCCTTCCTCAACCTCATCCTATTCACCGCGGCCTTCCTGGTCGGGACCCTCGTCCTGGGCTTCCTGTGGGCCTGGCTCCTGGACCGGCCGCTCAGGGGCGAGGGGGTGTTCCGCTCGATCTTCCTGTTCCCCATGGCGGTGTCCTTCGTGGCCTCGGGCGTGGTGTGGCGGTGGCTGCTCAACTCCGCCCAGGGGGAGCAGGCCTCCGGGCTCAACCGGCTCTTCGAGATGCTGGGGCTGCGCTTCCTGGAGAACTCCTGGACCCAGAGCACCACCGTGGGGATCCTGGCCATCGCGCTGCCGGCCATCTGGCAGCTGGCCGGGTACGTCATGGCGCTGTTCCTGGCCGGCTTCCGGGGCATCCCCGAGGACCTGCGCGAGGCCGCGCGCGTCGATGGCGCCAGCGAGTGGCAGCTCTACCGCTCCATCATCTTCCCCCAGCTCACCCCGATCGCCCTGAGCGCCGTCATCATCATCGGGCACATGTCCCTCAAATCCTTCGACCTCATCATGTCCATCACCGATCAGCGCACCTACTCCACCAAGGTGCCGGCGATCGACATGTTCAACTTCATGACCGACAACGACTACTCCAACGCCGCCGCCGTCGGCACCATCCTGCTGGTCCTGGTCGCGATCGCGGTCGTGCCCTACCTCATCCACGACGCCAAGGGACGGAGGTGACCCCGATGACCGCGCCCCGTACTGCTGAGCCGACCCCCGCCGCGGCCGCCCCCCGGCGCCGGGCGCCACTGATGGCCGGATCGCCGTGGAGCAGGGGCCTGCGCTACGCCCTGCTCCTGGCATCGGTCGTCTTCGTGCTCATCCCGGTCTACGTGCTGCTGGTGACCTCCTTCAAGGGCAGTGTGGAGGCCGACCCCTCGCGCACCTGGTTCCTGCCCGAGACCTGGACCCTGCGGAACTGGTCCAATGCCTGGAACGAGCTGTCCGGAGGGCTGCTGCGCTCCCTCATGCTGGTCGTCCCCTCCTCGCTGATCTCCGCGATCCTGGGCAGCACCAACGGCTTCGTGCTGTCCAAGTGGCGCTTCCCCGGGGCCAACCTGGTCTTCACCCTCATCCTGTTCGGGATGTTCATCCCCTACCAGGCGGTGATGATCCCCCTCATGCGCCTGGTGACCAGCGCCGATATCGGCTTCGGCATCCACACCCTCATCCTCATGCACGTGGTCTACGGGATCCCCATCACCACCCTGATCTTCCGCAACTACTACGAGACGATCCCCGCCGAGCTCATCGAGGCGGCGCGGGTGGACGGCGCCGGCATGCTGCGCACCTACGCCTCGGTGATCCTGCCGATCTCCGTGCCCAGCTTCGTGGTGGTGCTCATCTGGCAGTTCACCTCGGCCTGGAACGACTTCCTCTTCGCCCTGTTCTTCGGTGGAGGGGCCCAGGCCGGCCCCGTGACCCTGGCGCTGAACAACCTGGCGCACGGCTCGATCATGGCCGACTACGGGGCCTCCATGTCCGGGGCGCTCATCGCCTCGGTGCCCACCCTCATCGTCTACATCCTCCTGGGCAAGTACTTCGTGGGCGGCCTCATGGCCGGCAGCGTCAAGGGCTGAGCCGCCGGGGCTGCTGCGCGTCGATGACCGCCCGGCCCCGGCCCCGGTCCCGCGGCGGGGGCCGGGCTTGGGCGGGCAGCCAGAACGTGATGTGATCGGCCCATGGCACGCCGCAGCTCCAAGCGACCCTACGGGCGGGGGCATGTGCCCCTGAACATGGACCGCCTCGCCTCCGTCCCGCGCACCCAGAGCGGCCCGGGCGGGGCGGCATTCACGGTGCGCCACCTGCGCGGAGGGGACAAGGCCTACACCTGCCCCGGCTGCCACCGCCTCATCCCCGCGGGCGCGCCGCACGTGGTGGCCTGGTCCAATGAGTCGCTCTTCGGCGCCGACCGGGGCCTGGAGGAGCGGCGGCACTGGCACACCTCCTGCTGGGAGCGCGGCCTGTGGCGCTAGGGCCGCGCCAGGACCGCGTGTGCTGATGCGGGCCCTTGAGTGCGGATCCGCCCTTCAAGACGCGGATCCGCCCAGTCAGGAGGAGCGGATCCGCGTCTTGACGGGTGAATCCGCGGCCCGATGGGGACGATCGCCGGACGAGGGGCACGGCCTCGCGCGCTAGAAGTGGCTAGACCAGCGGCTCGGGGCTGCGCTCCTCCCAGCCCGGCAGGAGGCGGTCCAGGGCGAAGCGCAGCGGGACGATATCCCCGTCGCGGCCGCCCTCGCCGATGGTCATCGGCACCTGCTCGCGCACCGGGCGCGCCCCCAGGAGCCGCTGCCGGGCGCCGAGCGGCATGGACAGCACGTAGAAGCCGCCGTCGGCGCCCAGGGCCACCGTCTGGTCCCCGCGCAGGTACCAGCCGCGCAGGCCGGTGCGGGCCGTGCCGCCCCGGTAGCCCCTGGCCCGCAGCTCGACCGGTTCCAGGCCCTCATCGCGGGCCACGGTCAGGAACAGCGCCACGATCCGGGCCGCCCGGGCCTCCTCGGCGGCCTGCCGCTCCTGGAGCATGCGGGCGCGCTCAGCGGCCGCCCGACGGCGCTCCTGCGCCCAGTCCCGCTCCTGGGCGGGACCGGGCCCCTGCTCCTGACCGGCCCGGCTGCTGCCCGACTGCTCCTGGCTGCTCACTGGGCGCTCCCCTCTCACGGCTGCCATCCGCACCATCGTAGGACGTGGTGCCGCCCAGCCCCGCGCAGTGCCGTGCGGATCCCCGTAGCGCCGCGGTGCCGGCCGCCCGGCCCCGCCTCCGATGCCCCAGCCCCCTCCGGGCACGCCCGGGCACGGCCTGGGGTGCTGGGGCCGAGCGGCTCAGGGGCATCCCGACGGCCGGTGCGGGACGACGACGGCGCCCAGCACCGGGGGAGTGCTGGGCGCCGTTGCAGGAGCCGGAGCCGTGTCGGGCCGGCGGTCAGCGCCGGCGCGACTTGCCCTGGCGCGGTGGGCGCGGCGGCCGGGGCGCGGGGACGGTCCGGATCGCCTCAGTGGGGTCGCTGGGCTCGGGGGAGGGGGCGGAGCCGTGGGAGGGGGCCGAGGGGGCGGGGGCCTCGAGGACCTCCTCGGCCCCCGAGGAGCCGACCGCCCCCTGGTCATCCCCGCCATCGTCATCTGTGCCCGCGGGCTCCAGGGCCACCAGGGGGTGGAGGGCGGGAGCCTGGGGGAGCACACCCCCCAGGACGCCGCGCATCTCCTCCAGGTAGCTGGCCACCGAGTCGCGCTGGCGCTCGAGCTCCTCGAGCTGGCGGTTGGCCACGGCAGCGGCGATGTCGGCGTCGGCGCGCGCATCGGAGACGATCTGCTCGGCCTCCACCCGGGCCTGGGCCAGGGTCTCCTCGGCCTGGGCCAGGGCGTCCTCCTGCTTGGCGCGGGTCTCGGAGTCGGTGCGGGCGCGCACCTCCTCGGCGCGGGCCAGGGCCTCCTGCAGGCGGGCCTCGGCCTCCTCGGCCTGGATCTGGGCCTGGGCCTGCATCTCCTTGATGCGCTCCTTGGTCGCCTCGTGGGCGTCGGAGTCCTCCTGGGCCGCCGCCTCGTGGGCCGCGGCGATCTCCAGGGTGGCCTGCTGGCGCAGCTCGGTGGCCTCGGCGCGCGCGGCGGCGGCCTCGTCGGCGGCCGTGCGCCGCAGCGCCTCGGACTCGGTGCGGGCCGCGGTGAGGATCTCATCGGCCTCGCGGCGGGCCTTGCCCAGGGTGAGGTCGGCCTCCTGCTTGGCGTCGGAGAGGATCTCCTCGGCGGTGGCGGCCGAGGAGCTGCGCAGCTCATCGGCCTCGGCCACGGCGGCATCCCGGTTCGCGGTGGCGTCGCGCTCCGAGGAGATGGCGATCTCGGCGGCCTGCTTGCGGGCCTGGGAGAGCACCAGGGCGGACTCGCGCTCAGCCGAGGCGCGCAGCTCGGTGGCGGCGGCCTCGGAGTCGGCGGCCAGCTGGGCGGCCTTGCGCTCGGCGGAGGCCACCAGCTCCTGGGCGCGCGCCTCGGCATTGGCCAGGGCGGTGGCGGCCTCGCTCTCCGAACGGGTGCGCAGATCGCTGGCCTCGCGCCGGGCCTCCGCCAGCAGCGTGGCCGCCTCGGAGGCGGAGCGCTCGGAGAGGTTCTTGGCATTGGTGCGGGTGCGGGTCAGCAGCGCGTCGGCCTCCGCGTTGGCCTTGGACAGCACCGAGGCGCTCTGCTCCTCGGCGCTGCGCAGCAGCTGCTCGATGCGCGAGCCCAGGCCCGCGTAGGTGGGCTTGTCGGCCTCGCGCAGACGGCGCTGGGCATCGGCGAGCTCGCCGGCGAGCGTCATCGCCCGCTGGTCGAGGCTCGCCACCTCGCGGCGGGCATCGGCGAGCTGCCGATTCAGGGTTTCGAGTCGCTGGTCGACCTGCGTGCGGTCATAGCCGCGCATGGCCAGTGCGAACTCACTGTGCTCCTCGGACACGTGTTCCTCCTCCTGCTGGGCGGTCAGGGTCACCGCCACCTGGGCAAGCGTAACGAGACAGGGGCCCTGCGGGCAGCGTGTCAAAAGACGGAAAAGCCCTGCGCGGTGTAGAAACGCGCACAACTGAGCAGAGGCCCGGGAGGCCCCCGGCCCCGCCGGCGCCGCATGCGATACTTCGCTCAGCGCGTGCAGGTCTGTGATCTTGTCCCGTCCTGACGGTCTTGGGCCGCTGCTCATGCGATTCTGGTGGTCCGGCTGCGCCTCGGCGCACTGGGACAGACATCGACAGAAGACACCCAATGACTGCAACCCGGGCCCCTCGCCAGGGTTGGTGCCCATGTCCGCGAACATAGGAGATCCGCGTCGTGAGACGTATCTTGAGCGCGATCGTGACCGTCCTCGGGCTGGTTGCCATTGCCCTGGCCGTGTGCTCCGCCACCATCTGGAAGCCGAGCTCCACGGTCGAGGCCTCACTTGCGCAGAGCCCGAGCCAGCCCTACGTCGTCACCGAGCCCGGGGTGCTGGGGACCGTCGGCTCCGACGTCACGGTCACCGCCACGGCCGAGGGCGGGCAGGAGGTGCGCGTCATCGTCGCCCGCGCCACCGACGTCCAGGCCTGGCTGGCCACCGACCCCTACGTGTCCGTCACCGGGCTGTCGGCCGATGCCTCCACCCTGGAGTCCACTGAGGTCACGGAGAAGTGCGAGGCCGAAGCCGCGGAACCCGCCGATGCCTCCGGGCAGGACGCCCAGGGCGGCTGCACGCCGCGTGAGCCCTCCGGCGTCAACCCCGCCGACTCCGATCTGTGGATCACCGAGCACACCGGCTCGGGCTCGGTGACCTTCGAGCAGTCCGCGGCCGATGGGCAGATCGTCGTCATGGCCGTGACCGATGGCACGGCCAGCGCCCCGAGCCTGACACTGAGCTGGCCGAGGACTGTGGAGACCCCTTGGTACTTCTACGCCGGCCTGGTCCTGGGAGGCCTGCTGGTGCTCGTGGGCGTCTTCCTCTTCCTCATCGATATCCAGATGCGCCACGCCGACGCCCAGCGCCGCACGCGCGCCGCCGAGCGGGCCGCGCGCGTGGCCCGGGCCGATGGCGTGGCCACCGCCAGCATCCCCCAGCTCGACGACCCCGACCGGCAGCTGACCCGTCGCGAGCTGCGCGACAAGGAGCGGGCCGAGAGGATGGGCGAGGAGTGGATCGACCCGCGCACCGGGCGGGTCCACCGCGGAGGCGTCGAGGCCCCCGACGTGCCCGCCGCCCCCGCGGGCCTGCCGGAGCCGGGCGCTCAGGGCGCCCCGTGGCAGCCCACTGACAGCCGGGGCCGCACGGACGGCGAGGTCGGCGCGGCGCGCGGGGCCGCGGTCGTGCCGGGACTGGACGAGGCCACCACCCAGGCGCACCGCGCCACCCGCGACCTGGGCGGGCAGCCCGCCTTCTCCGTCAGCCCCACGGGCGGCATGGACGCCAGCACCGCGGAGGTCCCCGCCTACCAGGACGAGATCCACGGCGCCCCGCCCGCAGGCAGCGGGGACGGGCAGGACCGCTCAGGCCCGGCCGCCCCCTGGGCGGGACCCGACCGGGGCGCCGGGATGCATGCCGCATCCGAGGCGGATCCGAGCGCTGCGCAGGCCTTCTCCGGCCCGCAGGGCCACGATGGCGCAGACCCGTGGCATCAGGGCGGCGCTCAGGGCTGGGGCCAGCAGGTGCCCGCCTCCTGGGGCCAGGACCTGGGCCATCAGGGGCTCGCGGAGCCGGCCGCACCGGCCGCACCGGCCGGCCCCGCCTTCCCTCAGGGCGCTGCGGCCGAGCCGGGCTGGGAGCAGCCCCGGCCCGATCAGCACGACCTCCCCCACTGGGCCGGCCAGGCCCCGCAGAACTGGGGTGACCAGGCGCAGCAGGACTGGGCCGGCCAGGCCCCGCAGGCCACTGCCGGGCCCACCGCCCCGGCTGCCTTCGAGGCTCCCTTCTCCGGCTCCGACCACGCCACCCCCGCTCGCCCCGGCCTGGCCGTGCCCGAGCAGCCCTCCGCTCCCGCCCACCCCGAGGCGCCGGTGACGCCGTCAGTGCCGGCGATGCCGGGAACGGCCCAGGACGCCTGGGCGGGACCGGGCGGGCAGGCCGGCCCGGGCTGGCCCGCGGCCGACCTCGCCGCGCCGGCCGGGCCCGCTGGGGGCCAGGAGCCCTCCGGCCTCGGCGCCCCCTCTGCCGAGCAGCCCGCCCCCGGGGGGCCCGTCCCCTCGGCGCCCTCCAACCCCTACCTGGGTGCCGCACCGGCAGCGGGCGGCCCCGCCGCAGCCGCGGCCCCCGCGGGCCCGGTCCAGCAGGGGGCCGTGCCGGACCCGCAGGCCGGCCGGCCGACGCCCTTCCCTGAGGCCCCCAGGACGCCGGCAGCCCCCCTCGGGGCCGCCGAGGCCGGAGCGCAGGTCGAGGACTACCGGGTCTCCGAGGAGGAGATCAGGGCGGCCAACGCCGTGCCCCTGTCAGCCACCAATCCCACTCATGAGGAGCGCCCCTGATGACCAGCCGTCGAGCCTTCCTGGCCGGAGGGACCGTCTGCGCACTGTCCCTCACCCTGGCCGCCTGCTCGCAGGACAAGCCCACCGCCACCACGCCGACCGCCACCGGCAGCGCCGCAGCCGAGTCCGTGCTCAGCCCTGAGAAGCTGACCGCCGTCCTGGAGCGCATCAAGTCCGGCATGGACGCCGCCGACGCGGAGAAGAAGCCCGAGCTGCTGGCCGGCTACGCGGAGGGGCCCGCCGTGCGCGTGCGCACCGCGGAGTACGCCCTGGCCAGCGCCACCAAGGATGATGCGCACATCCAGGTGCTGCCCGCCACCACCAGCCAGACCAGCTCGGCGGGCGTGACCCTGGACTTCCCGCGCGTGGCCATCAATGTCACCGATGCGCCGGCGGAGAAGATCGCGCCCTTCCTCATGGCATTGCGCCAGAACAGCGCGCGGGACAACTTCCAGCTGTGGGCCTGGGTCCAGCTCTTCCCCGGTGTCAAGGTCCCGGCCATCGACTCCCCGCTGTCGGGCACCGAGCAGGTGATGGCCGACAGCGAGGGCCTGGCGGTCACGCCCCAGGCCGCCCTGGACGCCTACGTCGATGCGCTCAATAACCCCGACGGCGACAACGGCAAGGCCTTCGCCGATGACCCGCTGCGCCAGCAGGTGGCCGCCCAGCGCGGCATCGACTTCGGCGAGCTGGGCCAGGTGACCGTCACGGCCGCCGCGGGCTCCGACGGGTTCCTGGGCCTGCGCACCGACGACGGCGGTGCCATCGTCGTGACCACCCTGACCTACGCCACGCTCTACAAGCGCACCGTGGACGGCGCTGATCTGAAGATCGAGAGCCACCCGGGCGCCCTGCTGGGCGACAACACCTCCGTCATCGGCACGGTGACGGCCACCTATGAGGCCATGGTCGCCTTCTCCATCCCGCCGGAGGGCGGGCAGGGCGGCGCCATCGCCCTGGGTGCGGACACGATCCTGGCCAAGGTCGAGCGCGACGACTCCCAGGCGCCGGCGCCCACGGCCACCCCCACCCGCTGATCGCGGCCCCCGGGCCGCGCAGGCGAACCATCCGCAGAGATTCCGCACAACCGTCAACGGGCCCAGCCCGAGGAAGGCCGTCATCCATGAGCATGTTCGGTGCCGTCGACCTGTCCACCCTCGCCCCCTCCACCGCTCCGGGCGGGGGTGCGGCGGCACCGGGCAGCCGTCCCGGCGGCATCCCCGGGGCCAGTGCCTCCGGGGCCAGTGCCTCCGGGGGCCTGCCCGCCCCGCTCATCGTGGATGTGGATGCCACCACGCTGCGGGACGTGGCAGAGATCAGCACGCAGGTACCGGTGCTCCTGGTCCTGCACAGCCCCCGCAGCCAGGCCGCCACCGACCTCGTCGCGCTCCTGGAGCGCCTGGCCCGGGACTACGGCGGGCGCTTCCAGCTGGGCCGTCTCGACGTCGACGCCGCACCCGAGGTGGCCCAGGCCCTCCAGGCCCAGGCCGTGCCCGCGGTCATGGCGCTGCTGGCCGGCCAGCCCGTCCCGATCTTCCAGGGGACGGCGCCCGAGGAGGAGCTGCGCTCCGTCATCGACCAGCTGCTCCAGCTCGCCGCCAGCAATGGGGTCACCGGCACGATCGCCGTGGACGGCACCGGCCAGGCCGAGCCGGACGAGGAGGAGAGCGAGGTCGAGAAGGCGGCCCGGCAGGCCATCGAGGCCGGCGACTATGCGGCCGCCGAGGAGGTCTACGACCGCGCCATCAAGCAGGCCCCGGGCGATGACCAGCTCAAGGCGGCCCGCAGCCAGGTCCGCTTCCTGGCGCGCACCGACGGCCAGGACCCCGCCGCGGCCCTGGCGGCCGCCGACGCCGCGCCCCAGGACCTCCAGGCGGCTCTGGCCGGGGCCGACGCCGCCCTGGCCCTGGGGGATGCCAATGCTGCCCTGGTGCGGGCCCTGGAGGCCGTGCGCTCCCACACCGGTGAGGAGCGGGAGACCGCGCGCCTGCGCCTGCTCGAGCTCTTCGACATCGTGGGCGCCGGCTCCCCCGAGGTCGCCCGGGTGCGACGCATGCTCGCCACCATCCTGTACTGACCCTCGACTGGCCGCCCGCCCTGCGCCACCTGCACTGCGGTGCTGAAGGGGGCCGGGAGCGGCCGGGCGCCTCGGGGCGCTGAGGGCCCGCGGGCAGGCGCAGCGCAGGCTGCGGGCACGGCGAAGGGCCGTGGCGCGGATCGCGCCACGGCCCTTGCGCATCCCCGGCGGCTGCTCAGCCGTCGGGGCACTGCGGGTCGCGGGTCAGCCGATGGGGGCCGGCTCGATCCTCCACACCTCGCGCGCGTAGTCATCGATGGTGCGGTCGGAGGAGAAGCGCCCCGAGCGGGTGATGTTCACCCAGGCCTTGCGGGCCCAGGCGCGCTGGTCGGCGTAGTCGGCGGCCATGGCGTCCTTGGCGGTGCGGTAGGCCTCGAAGTCGCCCAGCACGTAGTAGACGTCGGCGGGCTCGTAGGAGTCCTCCAGGAGGCTGCGGCGCAGGTCGGCGAACCAGCCCGAGCCGTTGTCGTCCAGGGTGCCGTCGGTGAAGGCGTCCAGCACCCGCTTGAGCCCGGGCACGGACTCGTAGGCGGCCCGGGGGTCGTAGGTGCGGCGCAGCTCGGGCAGCTCGTCCTCGGTGGCCCCGAAGATGTAGGCGTTGTCGTGGCCCACCGCCTCCAGGATCTCCACATTGGCGCCGTCGAGGGTGCCCAGGGTCAGCGCGCCGTTCATCATGAACTTCATGTTGGAGGTTCCCGAGGCCTCCTTGCCCGCCATGGAGATCTGCTCGGAGACGTCGGCGGCGGGGATGATGTGCTCGGCGGGGGAGACGTTGTAGTTGTGGATGAAGACGACCTTGAGGGTCTTGGAGACCACCGGGTCGTTGTTGACCAGCTCGGCCACGGCGTTGATGAGCTTGATGATGCCCTTGGCCCGGATGTAGCCGGGGGCGGCCTTGGCCCCGAAGATGAACACGCGCGGCGGGACCTCCATGCCCGGGTTGTCCTTCATGCGGAAGTAGAGGTCCAGGATGTAGATGGCGTTGAGCAGCTGGCGCTTGTACTCGTGGAGGCGCTTGATCTGGACGTCGAAGATCGCCCCGGGGTCGATCTCGATGCCCTCGCGGTCCTTGACCCAGGCCGCGAAGTCCACCTTGTTGGCCTGCTTGACCTGGGCGAGCCGGTCCAGGACGGCGTCGTCGGCGGCATCGGTGTAGTCCGCCAGCACGGACAGGTCCTTGACCCAGGCGTCGGAGCCGGTGACCTCGTCCAGGAGGGCGGACAGGCGCGGGTTGCACTGGCGCAGCCAGCGGCGGGGGGTGACCCCGTTGGTCTTGTTGTTGAAGCGCTCGGGCCAGATCGCGTGCCAGTCCTTGAGGGTCTCGCGCTTGATGATCTCGGTGTGCAGCGCCGCCACGCCGTTGATGGAGTAGGAGGCGTAGCAGGCGATCCAGGCCATGCGGACCTTGTCCCCGCTGATGGGGGCCATGTAGTCGATGACGGACTGCTCGATGCCGCGGTCGGCCATCTCGGTGCGGAAGCGGCGGTCGATCTCGCGCACGATCTCCATGATGCGCGGGAAGAGCCGCTCGAAGATGGAGATCTCCCAGGTCTCCAGGGCCTCGGCCAGCACCGTGTGGTTGGTGTAGGCGAAGGTGCGGGTCACCACCGACCAGGCCTCCTCCCAGCCCAGGTGGTGGACGTCCATGAGCAGGCGCATGAGCTCGGGGATGGCCAGGACCGGGTGGGTGTCGTTGAGCTGGATGGAGTTGAGCTCGGCGAAGCCGCGCAGATCGGTGCCGTGGACCTGCACGTAGTTGTCCACGATCTCCTGCAGGGAGGCCGAGCAGAAGAAGTACTGCTGGCGCACCCGCAGGACCTTGCCCTCGTAGGTGGTGTCATTGGGGTAGAGGACCCGGGAGATGTCGGAGATGCGCTCGCGCTCGACGATGGCGTCGGTGAAGCGCTGGGAGTTGAAGGCGTCGTAGTCGAACTCCTCGACCGGCTCGGCCTTCCACAGTCGCAGGGTGCCCACGTTCTTGGTGCCGTAGCCGGTGATGGGCATGTCGTAGGGCACAGCGCGCACCGTCATGTCCTGGTAGCGCACCAGGCGCTGGTCCTCCTCGTGGCGGATGACGAAGGGGTAGCCCTCCTCCATCCAGGGGTCGGGGTGCTCGGTCTGGAAGCCGTCGTTGAACAGCTGCTTGAACAGCCCGTAGCGGTAGAGGATGCCGTAGCCGGTCACGGGCAGGTCCAGGGTGGCGCAGGAGTCCAGGAAGCAGGCGGCCAGGCGGCCCAGGCCGCCGTTGCCCAGGGCGGCGTCGGGCTCCTGCTCCAGGACATCGGTGAGGTTGATGCCGAAGGCCTCCACGGCCTCGCTGGCCTCCTGGACCAGTCCGAGGTTGGTGAGGTTGTTGAGCAGGGCGCGGCCCATGAGGAACTCGGCGGAGAAGTAGTGCTCCATGCGCCCGGCGCGGTACTTCTGCTGGGTGGCGTACCAGTCCTCGGCGATGGCGTCGATGACGGCGGCCGACAGGCCCTGCCAGACCTCCATGGGGGTGGCAGCGGCGGCTGGGCGACCGGAGACGGCGCGCACCTGTCCAGGCACACTCGTGACCAGGTTCTGTGTCATGGCTTCTTTCCTCATGAGGCAGCACGTTCACCGACTGCAAGATCCTTGCAGCGGTATGAAACAAGCGTACATCGCTGCGGCACGGGCCCCCGACGCGCAGGGCGGGGAAGGCCACGCGCCCGTGCGAGACACCGCCAGACTACCGGTTCGGGCTGGACTGTGCTGGACCATGGTCCCTGGACGAGCCCGGGCAGGGACCATGGTCGGCTCTTGGTGCCCGCCTCATGCGACGCATCTCGCCCGCGGACGGGCGACGGGCACGGTCAGGCACGGCGCTGCCGAGGGCACTGCCGACAGGTGCCGGGCTGCACACAGGCAGGTGGGGGCCTACCGGATCACCGGCAGGCCCCCACCGAGGCTCTCGCCCCGGGGTCGGGGTGAGAAGCGGGCGGTCAGCCCCGCGCCGCGGCTTGTCCCTGCTCGTCCTTGCTGGGCGCGGTCTGCCGCCTCAGTCCCGAGCGGGGCGCAGGAAGACCGCGCCCATGGGGGGGATGCGCAGGCGCACTGAGGCGGGGC
The DNA here is from genome assembly GCF_017592395.1 of Actinomyces bowdenii. Taxonomy (GTDB): domain Bacteria; phylum Actinomycetota; class Actinomycetes; order Actinomycetales; family Actinomycetaceae; genus Actinomyces; species Actinomyces bowdenii. The sequence goes on along the minus strand of NZ_JAGFOU010000014.1, from coordinate 67,014 downwards.
GGCCGTTCCAGGGCAGCTCCTCGGCCTCCACGTGGCCCAGGTTGCCGACCCCCGAGCCGCCGTAGAGCTCGGAGTCGGTGTTGAGCACCTCGTCCCAGCTGCCGGCGAAGGGCAGGCCCACCCGGTAGCCCTCGTGGGGGGTGCCGGCGAAGTTGACCACGCAGACGATGAGGTCCTCGCGGTTGTCCGCATCACTGCCCTTGCGCAGGTAGGACAGGACGTTGTGGTCGCCATCGCCGGCCTCGATCCATGAGCCAATATCTTTCATGGCTTCCTTAAGCGTGGTCTGGCCTATCCGGCGATCCTTCTCGTCCTTGAGGGTGGCGTTGAAAACTCAGTCCAGGCATTATCTCAGCACGCTTCGCTACGATCCGTCGAGGTTCGGTCATCATGCCTGTTCAGATATTCCGATAACTGGTCTGAGGTGTATTGTGGCTCGATCGGAGAGAAATGTCCTTTCCTTCCGGAAATGAGATAGTTGCGTGCTGCTTTATCGATGGCCTCGCGCGCCAGGGATGTGTGAATGTGATCAGCCATCGCATATCACACCACCGTCTTGGTCGCGCAGTCCAGGACGGTGGCAGGCAGACGAATCCCACCCAGATGCGGATGTGGTGACGTCTCCCTCCCATGGCGACTCCCAGTGCCTTGGCGGCGGTAGTCCCTGCGCATGAGGTCGGATCTAGCCCCTAGGTCCTCCGGGTAGTGGCCTGCACTTTTCGGCGCGGATGCGCGGCAATCAAGTCGGCCTGACACATGAGGCAGTGCACCGTGCCGCAGGCCGCACTCACGCCGTGACGTCCCGAGCCGGCGGTGATGCGTCGGTAGCCGTAGGTCCTATCGGAGGCATTGACCTCGGTCTCAATCATACTGTCATGCTCCTTGTGCTCATATGCGCCGCATATACCAACCCCAGCGCGCTCGGTCAGCATATATAACCCGCTTCTTTCAGTCGTGTCGACACCACTATGTCTTCACCGGGCTAGAAGTCGCTCCAGTGTCTCGGCGTCGACAAAGCTCGTGTGCGTCCCAAGGCTCCCGCATGCCCAGGCTCCGCCTACCGCACCCGCGTGGGCGGCCCTGGAGATATCGCCGTGCTCCAGATAGTGGCACAGAAAGGCCGCCACGAAACTATCGCCAGCCCCGTTGCTATCCACGACCGGACGATCGGCGATGGAGATCGGACTGATCCGCAGTGGCGACTCGTTCGACCGTCGCCATGCACGGGCCCCTTCGCTCCCGGCCATCACCACCACGAACTGGGCGCGCCCATGGGTGAAGATGTCTGCGACCACTCCGGACTCGTCCGTCAGTGCCGCAGCTGATACGAAGACGTAGTCGGCGCCATAGGCAAAATCTCTGTGATACTCGGCAACACCATCCCAGTCGTGCAGGTCGGTCGACGTCGATCGACCTGCGGCCACAGCATCCCGCAAGGCGTACCTCGCCCAGTTCATGATAGAGATGTGCACGTGGCGGGATTGCTCGATGCCCTCGCGCCACAGCGACGGATCGGGAATGAGATCGCACGGATGTCGCGGATCGTACAGAGACATGCGCTGCCCCTTCTCGGTCACCAGATTCACCGAGCGTCGCGTTCCGCTGGCGTGTGTGACGAATGTCGTCGAGATTCCAGCGGCTGAGTAAACGTCCCGAATGAGCCGACCTTCAGCGTCATCGCCGATCACGTCCGCCACGGCGGAGACGCGGCCAAGCGCATGGACACCGAGGGCCACTCCGTTACCCGTGTGACCCACGACGGTCACGATCGGAGGGACCATCATGGAATCGACAACAGGGAGGGGCAGGGATTTTACTTGGACGATGTGATCGACTCCCACGCCGCCCACCACAAGAACATCTGTCTGAGTCATTGTCTGTCTATTCTCCTTCCGTGAGTTCAGATCAACCAGGGCTTGTCATGCCAACTCTATCCTCGACGACCACCTCATTCTGGCAAACATGCTGTCGCGAACAGTGACGCCGCACGGTGATGCCCATGTCTTGGGCCACGGCCACGGCCAGGGCGCCGATAGTGGCGGGCTGGTCAACCACCACCAGCACCTGCCCCCTTTTGCCTGTAAGCACTGGTAGGGCTCGCGCAGCCGGTCCTTGTCGTTGGGCAGGCCTTGCCAAGGACCTTCTGCCCGTCCCGGCTCAGGGCCGTGGTCCAGTGGTCGGTCCTGCCGACGCCCGGTGCCGATGAGGGCCGCGAGGCCCTCGATATCAATCTCTCCTGCTGCCTCTGGGTTGAGCGGGTGCTGGCCAGCCGGTGGGCGACCGGTCCCGCACCCACGTGTGCGTTAGACCTCGCACGCGGTGGGTCGTTCCCCCTATCAGTGGTTACCAGCGCCCTGCTGCCGTGGGTGACAACACCCCCTGGATCATTGGCGACAGGGGAAAAACAGCATGCCCGCAGCAACCGGCCCAGCCCGAACCACCTGGGACTACCAACAAGGTAACGGGCCCTTCCCGACCGCGTGGCAGTACTGCAGCCCGGGTCCCTCAGCGCTGAGCACCGAGGAGCCGGGTGAGGTTCGCCGAGCGCGCAGGGACAGCCCCGGGTCGCACCGTGCCGAGGGCACTGTCAAGGAGGCCTTGGCCAGGGCGGGCGCCGGATAGCGCACGGCCCCGGGTGACATCGTCAAACCCGGGGCCGCTGCGCCCTCAGCCGCAGGAGGCTGTCAATGCAGCATCAGTCCCTGCTGGGGCGCAGGAAGACCGCGCCCATGGGGGGGATGCGCAGGCGCACTGAGGCGGGGCGGCCGTTCCAGGGCAGCTCCTCGGCCTCCACGTGGCCCAGGTTGCCGACCCCCGAGCCGCCGTAGAGCTCGGAGTCGGTGTTGAGCACCTCGTCCCAGCCGCCGGCGAAGGGCAGGCCCACCCGGTAGCCCTCGTGGGGGGTGCCGGCGAAGTTGACCACGCAGACCATGAGGTCCTCGCGGTTGTCCGCATCACTGCCCTTGCGCAGGTAGGACAGGACGTTGTGGTCGCCGTCGCCGGCCTCGATCCACTCGAAGCCCCGGTGGGAGAAGTCCTCGGCCCACAGGGCGGGGGAGTCCTTGTAGAGGCGGTTGAGGTCGCCCACCAGGGCGAGCAGGCCCTGGTGGCCCGGGTCGTCCAGGATCCACCAGTCCAGGGAGTGGTCGGCGTTCCACTCCGCGCCCTGCCCGAACTCCTGGCCCATGAACAGCAGCTGCTTGCCCGGGTGGGACCACTGGTAGGCGTACAGGGCGCGCAGGCCCGCCAGCTCCTGCCAGGCGTCGCCGGGCATCTTGGACAGCAGCGAGCCCTTGCCGTGGACGACCTCGTCGTGGCTCAGCGGCAGGATGAACTGCTCGGAGAAGGCGTAGACCAGGGAGAAGGTCAGCTCCCCGTGGTGGTAGCGGCGGTTGACCGGGTCCTCGGCCAGGTAGCGCAGGGTGTCGTTCATCCACCCCATGTTCCACTTCAGGCCGAAGCCCAGGCCCCCGTACTCCGTGGGCGCGGTCACCCCGGGCCAGGCGGTGGACTCCTCGGCGGCCATGAAGATGCCGGGGCACTTGCGGTAGGCGGTGGCGGTGGACTCCTGCAGGAAGCTGATGGCCTCCAGGTTCTCCCGCCCGCCGAACTGGTTGGGCCGCCACTGGCCGTCCTGGCGCGAGTAGTCCAGGTAGAGCATGGAGGCCACGGCGTCCACGCGCAGGCCGTCGATGTGGAACTCCTGGAGCCAGTACAGGGCGTTGGCCACCAGGAAGTTGCGCACCTCGTTGCGCCCGAAGTTGAACACGTAGGTGCCCCAGTCGGGGTGCTCCCCGCGCTGGGGGTCGGGGTCCTCGTACAGGGGAGTGCCGTCGAAGCGGGCCAGGGCCCACTCGTCCTTCGGGAAGTGGGCGGGCACCCAGTCCAGGATGACGCCGATGCCGGCCTGGTGGAGCTGGTCCACCAGGTAGCGGAAGTCGTCCGGGGTGCCGAAGCGCGCCGTGGGCGCGTAGTAGCCGGTGACCTGGTAGCCCCAGGAGCCCCCGAAGGGGTGCTCGGCCACGGGCATGAACTCCACGTGGGTGAAGCCGGCCTCCTTGACGTAGGGCACGAGCTCCTCGGCCAGGCCGCGGTAGCCCAGGCCCTGGCGCCACGAGCCGATGTGCACCTCGTAGATGCTCATGGGCCCGTTGTGGGGGTTGGTGGCGGCGCGCCGCTCCATCCAGTCGGCGTCCTGCCACTGGTGGACGGCGTCGGTGACCACCGAGGCGGTGGCCGGGGGGACCTCGGAGGCCCGCGCCATGGGGTCGGCCTTCTGGTGCCAGGAGCCGTCGGCGAAGCAGATCTCGAACTTGTATCGGGCCCCCACGCCCACGCCGGGGATGAACAGCTCCCAGACCCCGGAGGCGCCCAGGGAGCGCATGGCGGTGGCGGTGCCGTCCCAGTAGTTGAAGTCACCGACCACGCGCACGGCCCGCGCATTGGGCGCCCAGACGGCGAAGGCGGTGCCCTCGACCTCGCCCATGGGCCCCGAGTAGTGCTTGACGTGGGCGCCCAGGACCTCCCACAGCTCCTCGTGGCGGCCCTCGGAGATGAGGTAGGTGTCCATCTCCCCCAGGGTGGGCATGAAGCGGTAGGGGTCGTCGACGGTGGTGGTCTCCTGGCCGTAGGTGACCTCGATGCGGTAGTCGGGGATCTCCTGGCCGGGCAGGAGGGCCACCCACACCCCGTCCTGCTCGTGGGTGGCGGGGTAGGAGCCCTCGGTGGTGACGATGACGACGGCGTCGGCCAGGTGGCGCACGGTGCGCACGGTCACGCCGCTCTCTCCCACATGGGCTCCCAGGACCTCGTGGGGGTTGTGATGGCGGGCGCTGGCGATGTCGGCCAACTGCCAGGTGTCGACCGGGACGGGGGCGGGGGCCTGCGGGGCCTGGGGGGTGTCGGCGGGCTCGGGGGCCTTGGAGTCTGTCATGCGGCAACTCTTCCATGCGAGGGCGGTCAGGGTGGGGGTTTGGACGGCGGTCGAAGGAGTCCCTGCTCAGGGTGCATCGCGGTCGCTGGGCGCCTCCCATGATACCGGGGCGCCCAGCCGCGCCCCGGGGGGCTCGGCGGTCAGCGCGCTGATGCCCGCCACGGGGATGCCCAGCCAGTCGGGGCGGTTGCGGGCCTCGTAGACGGCCTCGTACAGGGCCTTGTCCAGCTCCAGGCAGGTCAGGAGCACGGTGCGCGCCCGGCGCTCCTCCGCCCCGCGCGCGGGGCGCTCGGCCTCGTATCCCCGGGTGAAGGACCCGCGCACCGCGGCCAGCCAGTCGGGGCGGGCGGCCCGGCCCACGGCCGCGGCGTAGTCGAAGGAGCGCAGCATCCCGGCCACGTCCCGCAGGGGCTGGTCGGGCCGGCTGCGCTGGGCCAGGGGCCGCAGCGGCTCTCCCTCGAAGTCCAGGACGTACCAGCGCTGGGCGCCCTCGACCTCGTGCAGGACCTGGCCCAGGTGGTAGTCGCCGTGCACCCGGGTGGCCGGCTCCAGGGCCTCCAGGGTCCCCAGGGCCGCCAGAGCGGCCTGGATGCGGTCGCCGAGGCCGGGCAGGCGCTCGGCCAGCTCGGGGACCTCGGCGGTGGCCCACTCGGCCCGCTCGCGCAGGGCCGCGGCCAGCTCGGCGGGGCTCTGGGCCCGGTCGGCTCCCAGGGCCGCGGCCAGGTGCGCGTGCATGTGTGCGGTGGTGCGCCCCAGCTCCTCGGCCAGCTCCTGGGCCCGGCGCCGCACCGGCCCCGCGCCGTCGTCCTGGGAGGCCAGCTCGCAGAACAGCTCGAAGCCGTCATCGGCGCGAGGGATGAAGGCGCAGGCCACGGCCGAGTCGGTGGTGGCCCGGGAGCCGTCGGGCCGGGTCCAGGACAGGGCCGACCAGGCCACGGGACGGCGCACCCGGTCCCAGCCGTCGCGGGCCAGGGCCACCGAGACCTCCACATCCGGGTTGCGCCCATGGGCCAGGACCCGCAGGAGCTTGACGATGAGATCGCCGGTGGCGGCGTCCTGGGGCCCGCCGGCCTCCTGGGGCCCGGCGGGGGCGGGGAGCACCACCGAGGTGTTGGACTGCTCCCCGGTGGTCACCCGCAGGCGGCCGGCCCGCTGGGCGATGGCCCGGGCCCCCTGCTCATCGAGGACCGTGCCGTCCTCCAGGGCCCCGGCTGCCCAGGCGCGCCAGAAGGCCGGGTGGTGGGCGCCGTCGACCAGCGCGACCGCGCCCCGCGGGGACTGGGCGATCAGCCCGTGGCTGCCGGGGGCCTGACCGGGGGTGGAGAAGCCCTCCAGCGCCCCGGCCTCCTCCAGGACCAGGGGGACCTGCATGATCACCGGCTCCCGCCCGCCCTCATCGCCGCGGGGGGCCGCGATGAGCAGGTTGCGGACCCCGGCGGCGGGCTCCCAGGAGGCCACGATGCTCAGGGATCCGGGGGCCGGGGCGGCGGCGCCCTTGAGGGGGAACCAGCGCCGCTGGAGCAGCCAGGGCCCCAGGGCCTCCAGCAGGGCGGCGTCCTGGGGCCAGGCCAGGGCCCCGGTCTCAGGGGGCTCGGGGGCCGCCGGCGTCGTCATGCTCATGGCGCCCCCTGCGCCGCGTCGTGGCCCGGGGCAGCGCCCTGCTCCTGCGGGGCGGGCTGATCCTGAGCCCTTGGATCCCGCTCGTCGTGCTGCGGCCCGTCATGGCCCGGGGCCTCGTCCGGGCCGCCGTCGGCCGTGCTGATACGGGCCGACGCCGAGGCATCGCCCTCGGTCTGCGGGCCCCCCTGGGGGGCGGGTCCCACGGCCAGCCAGTAGTAGCCGCGCGCCCCCAGGGTCAGGGTGATCCGCCCCTGCTCATCGATCCGGGGGAAGGCGGTGCCCCCGAAGACGTCCGTGGTCGGCATCCCCGCCAGCTCGGGGACCTCCACCGTCACCGCCCGGGGCACGGTGGACAGGTTGGCCACGCACAGGAGCATCTCGGCGCCGGGCAGCTCGGGGTCGTCGCAGCGCGTGTGGGCCAGGACGGCGTCGTCACTGGTCGCGCGCAGGGTGAAGCGCCCGCGCCCCAGGACCGGGTGGGCCCGGCGCAGGTGCAGCAGGCGGCGCGTGAAGTGCAGCATCGAGTCCGGGCGGGCCATCTCGGTGGCCACTGTCAGGTGCGCGTAGCCGGGGGCCTGGATGAGCGGGACCGTCAGGGCCCCGGGGTCCACCACCGTGGAGAAGCCCATGTTGGGCGAGTCGTCCCACTGCATGGGGGTGCGCACGGCGTCGCGGTCCTCCAGCCAGATGTTCTCCCCCATGCCGATCTCATCGCCGTAGTACAGGCAGGGGCTGCCGGGAAGGGACATCAGCAGGGTGTGGGCCAGCTCGATCTCCGCGCGGGAGGCATCCAGCAGGGGGGCCAGCCGCCGCCGGATCCCGACATTGGCGCGCATCCGATCCTCCGGCGCGTACCAGGCGTACATCTGCTCGCGCTCCGAATCGGTGACCATCTCCAGGGTCAGCTCGTCGTGGTTGCGCAGGAAGGTGCCCCACTGGCCGTGCGCCGGGATCTGCGGGGTCCTCTCCAGCACCCAGCGGATCGCGGAGGCCGAGCCCTCGCGCAGCGCGTAGTAGATGCGCGGCATGACCGGGAAGTGGAAGCACATCGTGCACTCCGGGGCCTGCGCGGTGCCGAAGTACTCCACCACCTCCTGGGGCCACTGGTTGGCCTCGGCGATGGTGATGACCCCGGGGAACTCCCGGTCCAGCAGCTCGCGGATCCCGGCGATGATGGCGTGCGTGCCCGGCAGGTTCTCGCAGTTGGTGCCCTCGGCCTCGATGAGGTAGGGGATGGCGTCCAGGCGGAAGCCGTCCACACCGGTGCGCGCCCAGAAGCGGATGACGTCATGGACGGCCTCGATGACCGCCGGGTTGTCGAAGTTGAGATCGGGCTGGTGGGAGAAGAAGCGGTGCCAGTAGAACTGGCCGCGCTCGACGTCGTAGGCCCAGTTGGACTCCTCGGAGTCCACGAAGATGATGCGCGTGTCCGGGTAGCCCGAGTCGTCGTCGCGCCACACGTAGAAGTCCCCGTAGGGGCCCTCGGGGTCGGAGCGCGAGGCCTGGAACCAGGGGTGGGCGTCCGAGGTGTGGTTGAGGACCAGGTCGATGACGATGCGGATGCCCCGCTGGTGGGCCTGGTGGACCAGCTCGCGGAAGTCCTCCATGGTCCCGTAGCGCGGGTCGATGGAGGTGTAGTCGGAGATGTCGTAGCCGCCGTCGCGCATGGGCGAGGGGTAGAAGGGCGGGATCCACACGCAGTCCACCCCCAGCCAGGCCAGGTAGTCCAGGCGGGAGATGAGGCCGGGCAGGTCCCCGGTGCCGTCCCCATCGGAGTCGGCGAAGGAGCGCAGCAGCGCCTCGTAGAACACCGCGGTGCGGAACCACTCGGAGTCGGCGCTCAGCCCGGGGCGGTCCTGGGCGGGAAGGGCCGGGATCCCGGGGATGACCGGGGTCAGGGTCATCGGCGCGGGCGATCCTCCCGCCGCGGCCTGGCGCACCACGGGCACCGACCCGGAGACGGCGGGCAGCCCCTGGCCGGCGGGCGGGACGGCGCCCGCCTGGGGCTCGGCGCCCGGTGCCGCGCTCACAGGGGCTCCACCGAGAAGACGTGGGCGGCCTGGCCCGCGAAGGGGTCGAGGCGCACGTAGTTCTGCCCCGACCAGTCGTAGGAGGCGCCGGTCAGCTCATCGGTGACCCGCACCACCGGGTGGGACCCGTCGGTGCCCGCGGGCAGGCCCAGGGCCCCCAGGTCCAGGTAGACCTCCCCCGCGTGCGCCCCATGGGGGTCGAGGTTGACCACCGTGAGCACCACGTCCTCGCGGCCGGTGGGGCTGTGGGCGGCCTCCAGGCGCTTGGAGTAGGCGATGAGGTTGTCATCGCTGGTGGCGTGGAAGGTGATGTTGCGCAGCTGGGTGAGGGCGGGGTGGGCGGCGCGCGCGGAGTTCAGGCGGGTGAGCAGGTCCTCGATGCCATTGGCCCGGGCCGAGGCGAAGTCGCGGGGCTTGTACTCGTACTTCTCGTTGTCGATCTGCTCCTCGTAGCCGGGCCGGGGGGTGGACTCGGCCAGCTCGTAGCCCGAGTAGATGCCCCAGGTGGGCGACAGGGTGGCGGCCAGCACCGCCCTCAGCTTGAAGGCCGGGACCTTCCCATTGGTCATGAAGGGGGTGAGGATGTCATGGGTGGTGGGCCAGAAGGCCGGGCGCAGTACGTGGGCGGTGCCCCGGCTCAGCTCCTCCATGTACTCGATGAGCTCGGCCTTGGTGTTGCGCCAGGCGAAGTAGGTGTAGGACTGGTGGAAGCCGATCTTGCCCAGGGTGCGCATCATCGCCGGGCGCGTGAAGGCCTCGGCCAGGAAGAGCACCTCGGGGGACTCGGCGTGGATCTGGGCGATGAGGCGCTGCCAGAAGGGCAGGGGCTTGGTGTGGGGGTTGTCCACGCGGAAGATCGTCACCCCGTGGCGGATCCAGGTGCGCACCACCTCCAGGACGGCGGCGTAGATGCCCTCGGGGTCGTTGTCGAAGTTCAGGGGGTAGATGTCCTGGTACTTCTTGGGCGGATTCTCCGCATAGGCGATGGAGCCGTCGGACAGCACCGTGAACCACTCGGGGTGCTCGGCCACCCACGGGTGGTCGGGGGAGCACTGGAGGGCCAGGTCGAGGGCCACCTCCATGCCCAGCTCCCCGGCGCGCTCCACCAGTGCGTCGAAGTCCTCGAAGTCGCCCAGGTCGGGGTGGATGGCGTCGTGGCCGCCGTCGGCCGAGCCGATCCCGTAGGGGGAGCCGGGGTCGCCGGGGCGCGCGGTCAGGGTGTTGTTGCGGCCCTTGCGGTTGGTCAGCCCGATCGGCGAGATCGGGGTGAGGTAGAGGACGTCGAAGCCCATGGCCGCGATGCGGTCGAGGCGCTCGGCGGCCGAGCGCAGCGTGCCCGAGTGCCAGTTGCCGTGCTCATCGGCCCCCGAGCCCAGGGAGCGGGGGAAAATCTCGTACCAGGAGCCGGCCAGGGCGCGGGGGCGGTCCACCTGGAGCGGGTAGGCGGCCGAGGGGGAGACGTGGTCGCGCAGCGGCAGGCGCTCCAGGGCGGCGACGACCCGGGGGGAGGTGCCCGCGGCCAGGCGGGACTCCGGGCCCTGGGAGGCGTCGCGCAGGGCGCCGGCCGCCTCGAGCAGGACGGCCGCGCCCTCCTCGTCGCGGCCCGGGACGGCGGCCGCCCGCTCCAGGACCCGCGCGCCCTCCTCCAGCATGAGCTCGACATCGACGCCTGCGGGCACCTTGATGCCCGCGTCATGGGACCAGGTGGCATAGGGGTCGGACCAGCCCTCGACGCGGAAGGACCAATCGCCCACCGCATCGGGGATGAGCCGGGCCTCGTAGAGGTCGTGGCCCACCGCGATCTCGCGCATGCGGGCGCTGGGGCCGTCGGTGCCGTCGGGGCGGATGAGCACGGCGGTGGCGCCGAAGCGGTCGTGGCCCTCCCGGAAGACGGTGGCCCGCACCGGGATGACCTCGCCGACCACCGCCTTGGCGGGCCAACGCCCGTCCTCGATGACGGGGAAGAGCTCGGTGACGGGGATGCGGCCCACGGGGGCGAAGGATGCTGGTCGGGGCACGGCTCCCACCGGGAAGGCCTGGGGGGCGGCAGCCCGGGTCTCGTGCTGGTCGGGGGACGGCGTCGTCGCGGCCTGGCGCGTGGTGTTCGGGGTCACAGGGACAGCCTACCCGGCCCCGGGGCATCCGGGGACCGATGCCGCCAGTCGGGTGTCGGTCCGGCGCGGGCCCGGGGCGGTCGCAGGTCGAGCCCGCCCGGCCCGGGCCCACGCCGGGGCCGCGCTCAGGCGTAGTCCATGCCCATGGCGGTGCGCACGTCGTCGAGCGTGGCCTGCGCGACCTCGCGGGCCCGCTGCGTGCCCTGGGCCAGCACCTGGGACAGGTGGCCCTCGTCGGCCACCAGCTCGGCGCGATGGGCCCGGATGGGGGCGAAGAACTCGTTGACCGCCTCGGTGACCAGCGCCTTGAGCGCCCCCGCCCCGCCGTCGCCGATGGAATCGGCGATCTGCTGCGGGGCCCCGGCCCCGCACAGGGAGGCCAGCATGAGCAGGTTGGAGACCTCGGGGCGGGCGGCGGGGTCGTAGGTGATGACCCGCTCGGAGTCGGTCTTGGCCTTCTTCAGCAGCTTGGCGGTCTCATCGGCGCTCATGCGCAGCTCGATGGTGTTGCGCCGCGACTTGCTCATCTTCTCCCCATCCAGGCCCAGCAGCAGGGGCGCCTCGCTGAGCAGGGCCTCGGGGCGGCGGAAGACCGGGTGGTCCTCGACCGCCCGGCCGTAGCGCTTGTCGAAGCGCTGGGCGATGAGCCGGGCCTGCTCCAGGTGGGGGAGCTGGTCCTTGCCCACCGGGACCAGATTGGCCTGGCAGAAGAGGATATCGGCGGCCTGGTGGACCGGGTAGGTGAGCATGAGGCCGGTCATGGCGCGCCCGTCGGCGGCCTCCAGCTCGGCCTTGACCGTGGGGTTGCGGTGCAGCTCGGACTCGGTGACCAGGGACAGGAAGGGCAGCATGAGCTGGTTGGCGGCCGCCACCCCCGAGTGCGCGAAGATCGTCGAGCGCCGGGGGTCCACGCCCACCGCCAGGGTGTCGGCCACCAGGGACATGACGCGCTCGCGGATGGGGCCCACGGAGTCGCGGTCGGTGATGACCTGGTAGTCGGCCACCAGGATCCAGGTCTCCACGCCCGCGTCCTGGATGGGCTGCCAGGAGTGCATCGTGCCGAAGTAGTGGCCCAGGTGCATGTGCCCGGTGGGGCGCACCCCGGTGAGCATCCGGTAGCGCCCGGGGTTGACGGCGATATCGGCCTCGATCTGCGCCGAGCGGGCGATGGAGCGGGCCAGGGAGGCCTCGTTGGTGGCGGTGGCCAGGGCCTCCTCGGCCGAGGTCGGGGTCTGAGTCATGGGCACATCCTAGCCGCGCGCCGCTCGAGCCCCACCGCCTGGCGCGGCCTCGCCCCGCGGCGCACAGGTGCGCGGAATCCAGGATGCGGGTGCGGGGCGCGCCGTGCGACGACCCCGCACCCGCCCTCTGCGCCCCGCCCCCGCATCCCGCGCCCGCCCCCTCGATCCGCGGTCGGGGCGCCTCAGTCGTCGGCGGGCTGGGTGCCCATGGCGGTCAGGAGCTCCTGGCGGGCCCGGGCCACGCGCTCGGGGGTGAAGGCGGGCTCATTGGCCACCAGTGCCAGGCCGTCGAGGATCTCGGTGCCGTAGCGGTGGCCGTGCCCGGGCGGGACGTTCATCGCCCGCGGCAGGTCGGCGGAGACCTGGAGGAAGGTGATGTAGGGCATCCAGTGCATGGCGGGGGAACGGTCGGCCCCCGGCTCCTCCCACAGCCAGTCCGGCCGTTGGCCCACCAGGTCGGGCGACCACCACACCACCGGGTCGCTGGCGTGCTGGATGTAGAGGATGCGCTGATCCCCCCAGTCCTCATCGCCCAGGAAGGACTCGACCTGCCGGCTGTCCTGGGCGAAGCGCACCGTCATGCCCGCGGAGTACACCGGGGCCGCCTCCCGGGTGCCCGGGTCCCGGCGGGTGACGAAGTCGCGCCATAGGCGCGAGGAGTTGGGCGGACCCACCCACAGCACGCCGTCGACGCTGTTGAGCACATCGGCCAGGTCCTTGAAGGCCGCCTCCCCGGCCAGCACCCCCAGGGACTCCCCGTAGAGCAGCAGCCGGGGCCGGTCGTCGGCGGGCAGGGCCCGCCACCATTGGACGACGGCGTCCACCAGCGCCCGGCCCCCGCTGCGCGGCCGGTCGGTGTCGGCGATGAACTGGACGAAGGAGGGAAGGTAGGAGTACTGCGCCGCGGCGATGGCCGTATCGCCGTCGTAGAGCAGCTCCAGGGACATCGCCGCCACCGGGTCCACCCAGCCGGTGCCCGTGGTGGGGGCGATCATCACCGCCGAGCGCTGGGCGGCGCCGGTGCGCTCGAGCTCCTCGACCACCAGGGCGGCCACCTCCTCATCGCTGCTCGCGCTCTTGAGGCCCGCATAGACCCGGATCGGCTCGGTGGCGGGGCGCGCGGTGACCTCCTGGAGCCCCTGGGCGCTGAGCCCCCGCCCCACGAAGCGCTTGCCGTAGGCGCCCAGGGTCTCCCAGGGCACCGCCGAGTCCGGCGAGCCCGAGCGCTCGGGGCCCGTGGGCCGCACCACCGACGGGGGCTCGGCGTCGTTGCGCACCGAGAAGGCGGCCTCCGCGCCCCGCCCGATGGCGCCGGGGATCGCGTGGTTGACCACGGCGAAGACGAGCACCAGGACCAGGGCCCAGGAGAAGATCGAGCGAGCCGGCGCGGGCAGGCGCCCCGGCAGCCAGGAGCGCAGCCTGGCCTCCAGCCGCAGGACCGCCCGCCCCACCGCCACCAGGGCCAGCCACAGGCCGAAGCCCACCGGGAAGACCAGCAGGTACTGGGCCGGGGTGTAGGCCTGGGAGTCGGTCAGGGCCGCGACCTGCCGCTGCCAGGACACCGCCAGCAGCAGGATCCCGTTGAGGCCCAGGATGACGGCGGCGGTGATGGCCACCTCGACGCGCCGGCGCCACCGGGGAACCCACACCGGCAGGCTCCGGCCGCTGGAGGCCCACAGGGCCTCCGCCAGGGGACGCGTCCAGGTGCGCCAGTTCCAGGACAGCCACACCCCCAGCAGGTGCCCGTTGGCGGCGCACAGCCCGCAGGCGACCCCCTGGAAGAGGATGTCGCGCGGCAGCAGGGAGGGGGTGAGGGCAAGGATGAAGAACAGGGCCCCCAGGACCATGCCGGTGGGGTCGGGGCTCAGATGATCCCAGGCTCGCTGCAAGGTGTGTCGCATAGTGCTCGGCTCATGAGGTCGTGACGACGGGCCCCGACATGCTACCGAGGCAGTGCCGGCTCGCCGGGGAGGCCCGGGCGGACCGGGCGGGCGGAGGGGCTCAGGCCATGGGCCCGGAGGGGGCCAGGGACTCCAGCGGCTCGCCCGAGAAGTAGACCCGCAGGGACAGCGCGTCCAGGGAGGTGACATCCCCGGGGCGGTCCTGGCGGCAGTTGGTGGTGCCCACGGGCGCGGCCGGCGTGCCCGGCTCGGGGGAGGGGCGGCTGACCCGGCGCGCCAGGGAGAAGGGGGAGGTGTGGGGCTGGGGAGTCGACCAGGAGGAGTCCCAGGCCAGGTGCCAGTCCGTGCCGTGCGCGTCGGGCAGGACCACCTCGGCCTGGTCCAGGGAGCCGTTGACGATGACCAGGAGGTCCTGATCATCCCAGGGGCGGCCCGAGCGCAGCATCTGGACCACCCGGACGTGCGGGTCGTGCCAGGAGACGGCGTCGATCTGCTCCCCGTTCCCGCCGAACCAGGACAGATCGGGGATCGTGTCTCCCTCCAGGACCTGGCCCGTGGCGAAGCGGTCGGGCCGGACCACCGGATGGGCGTGGCGCATGTGGATGAGGAAGCGGGTGGTGGCCACCATGTCCCGCTGCCAGGTCTCCAGGTCCCAGTCCACCCAGGACAGCGGGGAGTCCTGGCAGTAGCAGTTGTTGTTGCCCTGCTGGGTGCGGCCCAACTCATCGCCGCCCGTGAGCATGGGAGTGCCGGCGCTCAGCAGCAGCGTGCCCATCATGTTGCGCATGGAGCGGCGCCGCAGCACCTCGATGGGCCCCTGGTTCATCCCCTCGACCACCGGCCCCTCGTGCCCGTGGTTCCAGGAGCGGTTGTTGTTGGAGCCGTCCCGGTTGTCCTCCTTGTTGGCCAGGTTGTGCTTGTGATCGTAGGAAACCAGGTCGCGCAGGGAGAAGCCGTCATGGGCGGTGATGAAGTTGACCGACCCCAGCGGCCCGCGCCCACCGGGGTACTCCCCGTAGCCGAACAGGTCCGCGCTGCCCGCCAGGCGGGTGGCCAGATCCCGCAGGTCCGAGCCCAGGCGGCCCTTGGACATCTCCGAGGCGTCATGCAGCCAGAAGGAGCGCACCGTGTCCCGGAAGTGGTCGTTCCAGTCCTGGAAGGGCTCGGGGAACTGGCCGGTGCGCCAGCCCCCCGGCCCCACATCCCAGGGCTCGGTGATGAGCTTGACCCCGCTGAGGATCGGATCGCAGGCCATGGCCACCAGCAGCGGGTGGCGCGAGGAGAACTCCGAGGCGTGGCGCCCCAGGGTCACGGCCAGGTCGAAGCGGAAGCCGTCCACGCCCACCTCGCCGGCCCAGTACCGCAGCGAGTCCAGGGCCAGCTGGACGGCCCGGGAGGAGCGGAAGTCCACCGTGTTCCCCGTGCCGGTGACATCCACGTACTGGGCGGGCCGGTGGGGGCCGTGCAGGTAGTAGTCCAGGTTGTCCAGTCCCCGCAGGCTCAGGCTCGGCCCGTCCATGCCGCCCTCGCAGGTGTGGTTGTAGACGACGTCGAGAATGACCTCCAGGCCCGCCTCGTGCAGGATCGAGACCATGCCGCGCACCTCGTCGAGCACCGCCTGGGGGCCGGCCGCCTGGGAGGCGGCCGTGGCGTAGGAGGGCTCGGGCGCGAAGTAGCTGAGGGTGGAGTAGCCCCAGTAGTTCGTCAGGCCCTTCCTGGTCAGGAAGGGCTCGGTGAAGGCCGCGTGGATGGGCAGCAGCTCGATGGTCGTCACGCCCAGCTTCTTGAGGTGCTCCACGGTGGCGGAGTGGGCCAGGCCCGCATAGGTGCCGCGCAGGTGCTCGGGGACGCCGGGAAGGTCGTGGGTCAGGCCCTTGACGTGGGCCTCGTAGACGATGGTGCGCTCGCGGGGGATGCGGGGGCCGGGGACGACGGCGAAGCCCTGCCCGGTGACCACCCCCAGGGCGGTGCTCCCGGCGGAGTCGAGGCTGGAGGGCCGCCAGTCCTCGCCGATGGGGGAGAGCCCCTCGGTGACCTCGTGGGCGTAGATCTCGGGGCCCAGCTCCACCCGCCCGTCCAGGGCGCGGGCGTAGGGGTCCAGCAGGAGCTTGCGCGGGTTGTGGAGCAGGCCCTCGTGGGGCGCCCACTGGCCGTGGACCCTGTAGCCGTAGCGCTGCCCGGCGCGAACGCCGGGCACATGCGCCCCCCAGGTGCCCCGGCGGGGGCCGTGCATGCCGATCCGGGTCTCCTCGACGACCCGGCCCTGCGCGTCGGTGGTGAGCAGGCACAGGTCCACCGCCGAGGCGTGGGCGGCGTGCACCACGAAGTCCGCGCCGTCCCCGGTGAGCACTGCCCCGAAGGCGTGGCGGGCTGAGGCGTCGTGCTCGGCGCGCGGGGCGGGAGTCAGCGCATGGGGCGTGGTGGGCATAGGCCCATTGTCCTGGGCTTGGTCGAGGGATACCAACCGCTCAGACAGTGAGGTCTCACTCTGTCTCGCCCTCCGGGGCCCTGCCAGGGGCGCGGGCCGTCGCCCGCGCGGCCTGCCGGGGCCCGCCGCGGTGCGGAGGCGGCCCCCGGGGCCTGCCCGGGCCCCGGAGTGGAGCGCTGCAGGTGATGCAGCGCTCACCAGGGCGGGGAGCGGTTTATGGCAGCCTTGGCACATGAAAATCGTGGTCTGCATCAAGCACGTCCCCGACCTGCAGTCCGAGCGCCGTCTGGAGGACGGCCGCCTGGTCCGCGGCGAGGAGGACGTCCTCAACGAGCTCGACGAGAACGCGGTGGAGGCCGCGGTCGGCCTGGCCGAGGAGCATGACGGTGAGGTCATCGCCCTGACCATGGGCCCCGAGGACGCCGAGGACGGCGTGCGCCGGGCCCTGCAGATGGGCGCCGAGCGCGGCGTCGTCGTCACTGACGAGGGCCTGGCCGGCGCTGATGTGGTCACCACGGCCCGCACCCTGGCCGCCGCCATCGAGCGCATCGGAGAGGTGGACCTGGTCATCACGGGCATGGCCTCCCTGGACGCCCTGACCTCCATGCTCCCCGGGGCCCTGGCCGCCGCCCTGGGGGTGCCCGCCCTGACCCTGGCCCACGAGGTGGCGGTGGAGGACTCGGCCTCGGTGTCGATCACCCGCACGGTGGGCACCGCCCGCGAGCAGCTGCGCGCCCCCCTGCCCGCCCTGGTCTCGGTCACCGACCAGGCCAATGAGCCGCGCTACCCCAACTTCGCCGCCATGCGCGCCGCCAAGAAGAAGCCCGTGGAGGTCTGGGACCTGGGCGAGCTGGGCATCGCGCCGCAGGCCCGTGAGGTCCTCGCCGTCAGCCGGACCAGTCAGCGGCCCGCGCGCCAGGCCGGCATCATCCGCACCGACGCCGGCCAGGCCGGCCGCGAGCTGGCCGCCTGGCTGGTGGACAACTCCCTGGCCTGAGGCCCGCGGGCCCCAGGACGCCGGTCCGGCACCCGCTGTTCCGGTCGGGCCCGAGGACCGCATCCCCGTCCCACCCCCATCACTGCCCCGCCGAGCGGGCCGGCCACCGGCCCCGGCGATAGGGCCCGCACCGTGTTGAGAAAGAAGCTGATCCTCATGATCGATTCCCCCGTCCTCGTCCTGGCCGACCTGGAGCCCATCGGCGCCCCCGGCAGCGCGGGCCGGGACGCCGGCCCCGGCCTGCCCACCGGTCCCGCCCTGGAGCTGCTCACCGCCGCCCGGGCCCTGACCAGCAGCCAGGTCGTCGCCCTGGTCCTGGCCCAGCCCGGCCCCGAGGCCGCCCGGGCCCTGGCGGCCGCCGGCGCCGACCGCCTCCTGGTGGCCGACATCGCCCAGGGGATGCCGGCCGCCCTGGCGGCCCCCACCGCCGATGCCCTGGTGGCCGCGGCCAGGCAGGTGGCCCCCGGCGTCATCCTGGTGGTCAGCGACTACCGCGGCAAGGAGGCGGCGGGCCGGGCCGCCATCGCCCTGGACTCCGCCTGCGTCTCGGACGCCACCGAGCTCAGCGCCGTGGACGGCGAGCTGCACGCCTCCAAGCTGGTCCTGTCCGGCTCCTGGGCCACCACCGTCACCGTGGCGCCCAGTGCCCAGGGGACCCCCATCATCTGCCTGCGCCCCGGCACCGTGGATGCCGTTGCGGATGAGGGCCGTCCCCTGCCGGCTCCCGAGCCGCTCGAGGTTGTCCTCAGCCCGGAGGCCGCCGCCGTCGAGCTGGTCTCCCACGAGGAGGCCGCCGCGGCCGCGGGCCCGTCCCTGTCCGAGGCCCGCACCGTCGTCGTCGGGGGCCGCGGGGTCGACGGCGACTTCGCCCTGGTCCGCTCCCTGGCCGACCCGCTGGGGGCGGCCGTGGGCGCCACGCGCGTGGCCTGCGACGAGGGATGGATCGAGCGCAGCGCCCAGATCGGCCAGACCGGGGAGACGATCTCCCCGCGCCTGTACATCGGCCTGGGGGTCTCTGGCGCCATCCACCACACCTCCGGCATCCAGGGAGCCGGCACCATCGTGGCCATCACCGACGACTCCGAGGCGCCGATCCTGGAGATGGCCGACTACGGCGTCATCGGCGATGTCGCCGAGGTCGTCCCCCAGCTGGTCGAGGAGCTCGAGCGCCTGCGCGGCTGAGCCGGCCCGGTCCGCGATCGCCCCTCCCCGTCCCGCCGCTCCCGTCGGCCGATGCGGGATCAGGGGGGTGGGGATGCGATGATGCGGGGATGAGCAAGGAGGCGACCACGGACCAGGTGGTCGGAGTGCGACGGCCCCTCCGCGCCTTGAGCCCCATGGTGGGGCGCGACCCCGAGGAGCGGGGCCGCACGGCCACCACCCTGGAGCTGCTCTACGACCTGACCATCGTGGTGGCCTTCGCCACCGCGGGCGTCCAGCTCGCCCATGCCCTGGCCGGCGGCCACGTCCTGGCGGGATTGGCCGCCTTCGGCTTCGTCCAGTTCGCCGTGGTGTGGGCGTGGATGAACCACATCTGGTTCGTCTCGGCCTTTGACTGGGGCGTGCGCCTGGCGACCGCGGTGCAGATGGCGGGCGTCCTGCTGCTGACCGCGGGGATCCCCGACCTCTTCGCCGGCCTCGGCGACTCCTGGCGCATGGAGAGCACGATGATGGTGGCCGGCTACGTCGTCATGCGTGCGGCCATGGCGGGCCTGTGGCTGCGGGCTGCCCGAGCCGGGACCAATCCGGGCCTGTGCCGCGCCAATGCCGCGTGGACCGCGCTGATCCAGGTGCTGTGGATCGCCACCTGCGCCGTCGAGCTCCATTTCACGGGCCTCCTCCTGGTCTCGGTGGCGCTGTTCGGCCTGGAGCTGGGTGCGCCCGTGCTGCTGTGGCGCCGCTTCGGGGCCACGCCCTTCCACGCCCACCACATCGCCGAGCGCTATGGGCTGCTGACCATCATCTCCCTGGGGGAGGTCGTCGTGGGCGCCTCCCAGTCCGTCCAGGCCCTGCACGCCGAGCACGGCTGGTGGCATGGGGCCGCCGCGGTCCTGGCCGCCGGGGTCTCGATCGCCCTGTGCCTGGTGGCGGTGATGCCCGCCCCGTGGTTCAGCGTCCTGGGGGTGGAGCTCACGGGGCACCGGCACCTGGAGCGCACCTCCTGAGCGGGGGCTCCGGGCTCTCCACATTTCTGGTCGTGGGGTAGTGGAGCGGATAGCGAGTTCGGGGTACAGAATGCGAGTGCGGGGTCATCGCATTCTGTACCCCGAACTCGCAAACCGCGGCCGGGCGGGTCGTGGGCGACCGGGGTGGGCAGAACTCCCCATGGGAGGAGGCCGCCCGCCCGTCTACACTGCGCCCTGGCGCCCGTGGGACTCAGGGGTGATTCCCGAGCCCTCTTCCGGACAGAGCCACCTCTGCATCACCCCGCCTCTCCCCGGGCGCCCCCGTCCTCATGCCGCCGACCTCGGGAGACCTCGATGATGAGCGCCGAGGAGGTCGCGCGCGAGGACCTCCTGACCTTCCTCAACGCCGCCTTCGCCTCCACCGCCCAGGCCGAGTTCGCCTCCACCGCCTCCCAGCAGCGCGAGGCCATGGCCTTTCTCCATGAGTATGTGCGCGGCAACTACCGGCGCCTGTACGCCAGGCTCCTGGCGGCGGGGATCAACGATGCCCATGCAGTGGAGATCGTCGTCGGCCTGCTGTCCACCGGCCGGGAGGCCCCCGAGGGGCTCAGGGCGGAGGAGGACGCCCTGCTGCGGGCCGCCGTGCGCCGCCTGCCGCCCCAGCGCTTCTGGAGGCTCACCGCGCGACTTCGCCGCGGGCGCGTCAACAACCGCCGTAGCCGGGCACTGGTGCGCGACTACATCGCCCAGCACCCCGACATGGAATTCCAGGCAGTCAAGTACCGGCGCAAGGTCGCCGCCGCCATGCGCCACGCCCATGTGCGGCCCGACGGCGAGCTGGAGCGCTTCCTCTTCGGCTCGCACGACGAGGCCTTCGCCTCGCCCCTCCTGGACGCCTACCGCCGCGCGCACTTCAGCGCCTCGGCCCTGGACGAGTTGCCCTACACCGTGGCCCTGGGCCTGGCCGCCCGCCATGACCTGGCTCCTGAGGCGCTGGCATGCCGCATGGAGGCGCGGCTGACCGACCGTGAGCGCCTGCGGCTGGCCCGTCGCGCGGGGGAGGGGATGGTGGATCCCTCGCGCCAGAGCCTGACCGAGCTGGCCTCATACCTGCTGACCCTGCCCGCGCTCAGCCCCGCTCAGGCCACGTGGATGCCCAGTGCGGCCCGCAGCGTCCTTCAGCGCAGCGGACCGCTGCTCATCGGCCGGGGGACCGGCCGCGCCTCAGGGACCGCGGCTCATGGCCCGGTGGCCGCTGTCCTGGACAACTCCTACTCCTCCTCGGGCTCCAGGCAGAAGCGCAACCGACCCCTGGCGGTGGCCTGGGCGGTCGATGCGCTGCTGCGCGAGGGCGTGCGGGGCTACCGGGGGTTCTGGACTCATCCGGTGGCGGCGGGCGCTGTGCCGCGTCCGCAGGGGCGCACCAACCTGGCCGAGCGGCTCCTGGATGCCCTCGACTGGGGCGCCGCCGTCGTGGTCGTGGTCTCCGACGGCGTCGAGAACGATCCTCCCGGCGCCTTCCACGCCGTCCTCCACCAGGCCCGCCGCCTGGTGGAGGGGCTGGTGGTCATCCACCTCAACCCGGTCTTCGACCCCCTGAGCCTGCAGGTCCGCAGCCTCAGTCCCCTGGCCCCCGCCCTCGGGGTGCGCAATGGCGAGGACCTGCCGGCGCTGCTGGGCATGGCCTGTCACCTCCAGCCGGGGCTCCACGCCCTGGCGGAGCTGGAGGACTACCTGGCCCGGTGCGCGCACCGCTTCCTGGAGGGTGCGGATGCGTAGCCCCGGCCCGCCCCTGGCCCTGACCGGCCTGGTGCCCGCGCCCTCGCAGGTCTGCGGCGCCCTGCGCATCGTGCCGCTGCTGCGCGAGCGGGAGTGCCACGATGTGCGCCTGTCGCGCGCTGCCATGCCCCCGGGCCTCAAGGCGATCGACCTGCCCGACCTTCCCGGAGGGGCCTCCTACGTCTCCTTCGTGCCCCACGCCCTGACGCTGCGGTGGGGCCCGGCGGTGGGCGCCCAGGTCCTGAGGGAGGGCGGGCGCGGGCATGAGCGCGGTGGTCGGCATGGGGATCGGGGCCGGGACGAGGGCCCCGGCTCCTGGAGGTGCGTGGAGGAGCTCCACCGCCTGCGCAAGCGGCAGGACGACCGGGCCCTGCGCCTCCTGCCCCAGCACCTGGCGATGGAGGGACTGCTGGCCCTCCACTTCGCCCCGCCCTCCATCGCCTGGCCCGAGCTGTCCCAGGACTTCCAGCGCCATGGGCTCATGTGCCGCCAGGAGTCGATGGCGCGCGGCTGGATGGTCCCCGGGTATGACACGGCGCTGCGGACCTTCGAGCTCCACCACGAGCAGGTGGGGGCGCTGATCTACGCCGCTGAGGCCCTCATGGCCGTCTTCGTCATGCCCAGCGCCCAGGACTACCGGCTCGTGCACCGCACGCTCCTGGACGACATGTACGGCGAGCTCATGGTCGCCTATGCCTGCATGGACATCCCGGACCAGCCACTGGATGCGGCCCCGCACATGGCTGGGGCCAGCAGCCTCGCCCGACTGCGTGAGGGCCTGGAGTCGCTGCGCCGTCAGTGGGCGCGGACCACCCACGACCTGCTCCTGGGGGACTGGCGGGAGCGCGGCCTGCGCACCGAGGCCGTCTACAGGCTCGGGGGCATGACCCTGGACCGGTTCATCACCGACCTTGACCTGTCCGCCGCCAATCACATCGGGGAGCGGCTCATGCGGCAGGACGGTGAGGTGCTGTACCTGTCCACGATGCGCCTGTCCCAGGGGCAGGCCCGCCGCGTCCACTTGCTGTCGCAGCT
The DNA here is from genome assembly GCF_017592395.1 of Actinomyces bowdenii. Lineage (GTDB taxonomy): Bacteria > Actinomycetota > Actinomycetes > Actinomycetales > Actinomycetaceae > Actinomyces > Actinomyces bowdenii. The sequence goes on along the minus strand of NZ_JAGFOU010000014.1, from coordinate 44,810 downwards.
GGCCGAGCACGAGTGGCACCTGGAGCGGGCGGCCCTCGCCCTGCGCACGGATGTGCCCACCCTCATCGCCCGCCTCGAGGCCCACGGGTTCGGCCACCTCATCAATCGAGGCGTGCGCGAGCGGGCCGACAGGCGGCGCCGCGGCCGATGAGGCGGCGGGGCGGGGCTTGACGCCCCGCCGCCAGTGTGTCACTGTATTAGTGCAGTAATACAGAGGTGGCTGACGAGCCCCCTCCGCTGCGCTCATGAGCCCCGCCCCTATCCACCGCCACCCAGGAGGCGCGATGCGGATCGACGACGCCCGACCCATCTGGATCCAGCTGGTCGACGACTTCCGAGTGCGCATCGTCTCCGGCCAGTGGCCACCGGGAAGCCGGATCCCCAGCGTGCGCGAGCTCGCCACGGCCGCCGGCGTCAACCCCAACACCGTCCAGCGCGCCCTGGCCGAGCTCGACCGCACCGGGCTGTGCGCCGCCGAGCGCACCGCCGGCCGCTTCGTCACCGCGGATCCCGCGGCCCTCGACGCGGCCCGGAGCGAGCTGGCCGGAGCCGCCACCGACACCTACATCAACGCCGTCGCCGCCCTGGGCATGGACCTCGCCCAGGCGAGTGCCGTCCTGGCCGAGCGCTGGGCGGCGCACGACGACCCCAACCCAGGAGAAGCACCATGAGCGCATCACCCACCGCCAGGACCGCCGATCAGCGGCCACCGACCACCACGCCTCCCGCCGCACTGCCGCCGACGCCGCTGGCCTCGGCATCCATCGCCTCCTTCGACGGCGCTCCGCCGATCATCACCATCAGCCGCCTGACCAAGGCCTACCGCGGCAGGCCGGCCCTGCAGGACCTGAGCCTGGAGCTGCCCGCCGGGCGCATCGTGGGCCTCATGGGGGCCAATGGCTGCGGCAAGACCACGCTGCTGAAGATCCTGGCCGGCGTCCTGTCGGACTACCGGGGCAGCGTGCGCATCGCCGGGCACGCCCCGGGGCCGGCCTCCAAGGCCCTGGTCTCCTTCCTGCCCGATGCCTCCTTCCTGGCCCCATCCCAGACCCCCGAGCAGTCCGTGGCCCTGTTCTCCCGGTTCTTCCCCGACTTCGACGCCGATAAGGCCCGGCGCCTCATCGATTTCTTCCGACTGCCCGCCGATCGGAGCCTGAAGGAGATGAGCAAGGGCATGGGCGAGAAGCTGCGCATCTCCCTGGCCATGTCGCGGCGCGCCCGCGTCTACCTCCTGGATGAGCCGATCTCCGGGGTCGACCCCGCCGCCCGCGACATCATCCTGGACGGGGTCCTCACCGACTTCGACTCCCAGGCCCTCATGATCATCTCCACCCACCTCATCGCCGACGTCGAGCCCGTCATCGACTCGGCCGTCCTCCTCAGGGACGGCCGGCTGTTCCTGGCCGGCGACGCCGACGACCTGCGCCAGGCCCACGGCATGAGCCTGGACGCCCTGTTCCGCAAGGAGTACCGCTGATGCTCACCGCACTGCTCGCCCAAGAGGCCCGCTGCCTGGCCCGCACCCACCTGACCATCCTCGGGGTCTGCCTCCTGGTGGGGGCCGGGCTCATCGGCGTCGGCCTGCTCGATGTCCCCGTGCTGAGCCCCTTCGCGATGCTCCTGGCAATCGGGGCCTTCATGGTTCCCGCCTACGCCGTGTTCATCCACTGCCTCGTGGAGTACTGGCAGTCCATGTACGGCCAGCGCGGCTACCTGACCATGGTCATCCCGGTGCGGGGGCGCCTCGTCTACGCCGCCAAGGTCGCCTATGGCGTGCTGGCCTCGGCCGTGGCGGCCGTCGTCAGCCTGGCGGGAGTGGCGGTGGCCTTCCTCGTCAACGCGCACATCCAGGGGGTCGGCCTGTCCCAGGCCTGGGAGCCCCTGCGCCAGGCGGTGGAGACCCTCGGGGTGTGGCGGGGCCTGCTCCTGGCCCTCACCGCCCTGCTCATGTGCCTGGCCTGGATGGTCATGGACACCGCCCTGATGAGCATCGGGGCGCAGGGCCGCTGGAACCACCTGGGCCTGGGCGCCCCCGTCATCGGCTTCATCATCCTCTACGGGGTCAGCCAGGTGGTGGTCCTGGTCTCCATGATGCTGGTGCCCCTCAGCATCGACCTGACCACGGGGGAGATCGGCACCGAGCTCATGCTCGGCCCCTTCCTGGAGTCGGTGCGCACCGACACCGACCCCCAGATCATGGGCCTGGGCTTCCTGCCCGCCACCTGGATCCTGGCCGCGGTCATGGGCTGGTGGGCGGTGCGCGCCATCGAGGAGCACACCTCGCTGCGCTGAGGCGATCGCCTCCCGCGCTGAGCCCGGCTCCTGCCACCGGGACCGGCGGTGCCACCGTCCGGTCCGGCGGGAGCCGGGCTCAGCACTGGGGTGACAGGGGTCAGGCGAGGGTCGCCTGGGCGAGGACCCGGTCGCCGCCCGGCCCGCCGTAGACGACGACGGACTGGCCGGCCGCCAGGCCCCGCAGGGGCTCGTGCAGCTCGGCCACCAGGGTGGCGGCGCGCTCGTCGACCACGACGTCGGCGGGCACGGCCCGGCCGTGGGCCCGCACCTGGACCGCCGTGCCCCGCCAGCCGCGCGGGCCCCCGCCGGTCCCGGTGGGATCGAGCCCCTCGGGGTCGGCCAGCAGCACCAGGCCCGTGCCCTCCACCCGGCTGCGGCTGAGCAGCTCGGCGGGGCCGACGACGACCTCGTTGGTGGCCGGGCGCGTCTCGATGACGTAGCGGGGCCGGCCATCGGGGGCCGGGCGGTCCAGCCCCAGCCCCTTGCGCTGGCCCACGGTGAAGCCGAAGTACCCCTCGTGGGAGCCCAGCACCTCGCCGTCGGGGGAGACCATGGCGCCCTCGCGCACGCCCAGGGAGCGGGACAGGAAGCCGCGGGTGTCGCCGTCGGCCACGAAGCAGATGTCGTAGGAGTCGGGCTTGGCGGCCACCGGCAGGCCCCGGGCCCGCGCCTCGGCGCGCACGGCGGCCTTGGAGGGGGCGTCGCCCAGGGGGAACAGGGCCCGGGCCAGGCCCTGGCGCCCCGAGACCGCCAGCACGTAGGACTGGTCCTTGGCGCCGTCGGCCGCCCGGCTCAGCTCCAGGCCCCGGGCATCACCGGGCCGCCCGGCGGCCGCGCCCCCCTCAAGGCGGGCGTAGTGGCCGGTGGCCACGGCGTCGAATCCCATGGCCAGGGCGCGACTGAGCAGGACGTCGAACTTGACCCGCTCATTGCAGCGCACGCACGGGTTGGGGGTGCGCCCGGCCCGGTACTCGGCCAGGAAATCGGCCACCACCAGATCCTCGAACTCCTCGGACAGGTCCCACACGTAGAAGGGGATGCCCAGGATCTGGGCGGCCCAGCGGGCATCGGAGGCGTCCTCGATGGAGCAGCAGCCGCGCGAGCCCGAGCGGCTCTGGGCGCGCTGGCGGGACAGGGCCATGTGCACGCCCACCACCTCGTGGCCCGCCTCCACGGCGCGCGCGGCGGCCACGGCGGAGTCGACCCCGCCGGACAGGGCGGCCAGGACGCGCATGGGAACCTCCCTCGACGACGGCGTATGCTCGGGACCGGGGCCGGCCGTGGCAGGCTACCGCAGCCCACCGTCCTCGGGCCCACCGACTCCCCGTCGCATCCATCCTGCGCATGTGGGAGGCCCGGCGCGGTTGAAGCCATCCTGATACGAGCGCAGTAGCGGCCCTGCATGAGCCGAGGAGGATCGCTGAGGAGGCGGTCACCTGATGATCCGGTTCATCGTCAAGCATTCAACATGCGATGACCTTCTCGTCAAAGGAGCCCTGAGTGGAAGAGCTGCAGGAGTTCGATGAGCGCATCACGTCGTTCCAGAGCGACTCCGTTCCTGATGAGCCGGTGTTCGGGCTCCCTGCGTCCTTGAAGGAGAAAATAGCCCCGGGGTGTGGTGCGCTCCAGCCTTTTCATGGGGATACGATCGCCTACTTCCTCGACGCTCGGGTGATGGGGCTCGCTGGAGCCATCGCCGATGAACTCCACCTGCGCTTCGGTGAGTCGCTGTCCCAGCCGCTGCCCGCGGCGATGGCGCATGTGACGCTTCATGATCTCCATGCCTCCTCGAACCGGGAGCAGGTGCTGCCCGTGATGGAGTCCGGCACGGCGATCGCGGCACGGCTTGTTGCGCAGGCCCGTGCCATCGGCCCCATCCGTGCCGTGTGCACGGCGGTCTTCAACCTGATGAACACGAGCGCCGCCATAGGCCTCAGGGCGGCGAACGCGGAGGAGCATCGCAAGTTGGTGAGGGCCCGGAGCCTCTTCGATGAGATGGTTCCCTCGGGGCCGTTCACTCCCCATATCACTTTGGCCTACTACAGGCCCGAGCCGCCAGTGCCGTTGCCGCCGATAGATTTCCGTCACGCGCTCAATGAGCTCACCGGCCGCATTCGGGGCGAGCCTCTTACTCTTGCTCCCGATCATCTGCACCTGATGCGCTTCGACTCGATGGGGAACTACTGGGCGGCTCAGCGGTGAGCCCCTCCGAGGCGCCACCCATATCCCGGGACATCATGGATCGCGGCCCGGTTCGTCGATCGTGTGCGAGCCGGCGGATCGGTGAGCGGGTGGCCGGGTCCGGAGCGCCGTTGTGACGTCGCTGAGGATTGATCAACCGGCGGCGAACTCGTAGCCGGCGCGGAGGAGATCCCTGAGCCAGGTGCTGTCCGCGGCTTCCAGCGTTCTGACGACGACGTGGTGGTTCCACCTGTTCGCGCTGATCTGGCTGACGCGGTGGAGGCGCGGACCTCCCATGGGGCGGGCGAGCCTCACGTTCAGGAACAGGGTGCCGTCGGGCGTCTTCTCATAGGCCCAGGCCCACAGGAACTTCCGGTTGACGGAGAAGCTCACCTGGGATGTGACGTGCTTCGTAACGGTGCCGAGCGACAGGACGTAGGACTCGATCGTGGCGTAGATGCCTGCCGTGACGGGCTTGTCGCTGAAGTCGCCGATCATCCTGTTCGAGCCGGTTGGCATGTGATCCTCCTCGATCATCAAAGGCCTGGATACCGTCAAGAGCGTGCCCCGGCCGCCTTGTGTGTCACCCCCCAGGCGCGCCTGGCGCCTTCCAGGGCGGCGGGCAGAGCGGTGAGCAGTCGCTCGACATCGTCGGTGCTCGTGGTGGGCCCCAGGGAGCAGCGCAGCGTGGAGCGGGCCGGCCCCTCCTCGAAACCCATCGCCAGCAGCACATGGCTGGGGCCGTGCACCCCGGCATGGCAGGCCGATCCCGCCGAGGCGTCGATCCCCGCCAGGTCCAGGGCCATGAGCAGCGCCTCGGAGTCAGCCCCCTCGAACCACAGGTGCGCTGTGGACGCCACATGAGCGGTGCCGTCCGGCAGCGTGGCGTGAGCACCCGGAAGCGCCCTCGCCCCCTCCAGGAGCCGGTGCCGCAGTACCGCCAGCCTGGTCCCCTGCTCCTCCCTCTCCGCGACAGCCAGCTCCACCGCCAGTGCCAGGGCCCGGGCCCCCACGACATCCTGGGTGCCCGAGCGGATGCCCCGCTCCTGGCCGCCCCCGCCCGTCACCGGCCGCAGGTCGACATCGCGGCGGACCACCAGGGCCCCCACCCCCACCGGCGCGCCCAGCTTGTGGCCGCTCAGGCTCATGGCATCCAGCCCCCAACCGTGGAAGTCGACGGGCGCCTTCCCCAGTGCCGCGACGGCATCGCAGTGGACGGGCACGTAGCCGGGCCTCCCGGGGCGCTCGATTCCCGTGGTGCGGCGCACCTGGTCGACCACCGCGGCCATGTCCTGGACCACTCCGGTCTCGTTGTTGGCCGCCATGACCGACACCAGGCTCACCGGCGCAGCGGGCCCTCGGCCCGAGGGTGCGAGCGCAGCGGCCACAGACCCGAGGACCACCCGACCGGCGCCGTCGACCTCCAGGAGGCTCAGGCCCGCCCCCAACTGCTCGGCAGCCGCGCGGGCAGAGTCCAGCACCGCCGGGTGCTCGATGGGGGAGACTACCAATCGCCCACCGGGCACGGCGCGCGCCCGGCCGGCGATCACCAGCGCGCTGGCCTCGGTGCCGCCGGAGGTCAGGACCACCTCATGGGCATCGACCCCGAGGGCCCGGGCGATCCTGGCGCGCGCCTGGGCCAGCAGCCCCGCGACCCGCCGTCCCGAGGCGTGCTGGGAGCTGGGATTGGCCCACCCTCCCAGCCCCTCGGACAGATCCTGCGCCATCTGCTCGGCCACCTGGGGGCGGATGGGGCTGGAGGCGGCGTGATCGAGGTAGGCGCGCGCGGGCATGCGCCCACCCTATCGGCCCCGGCTGCACATCTTCATGCGCGGCGCCAACGGCATCATGCGGAAAACTCGGGGTCCGCCGGCCAGAACGGGCCCGAAGATGTGCAGCGGGACTGCCGCTGCACATCTTCACGCGCGGCGCCAACGACATCATGCGGGAAACTCGGGGCCCAGGGGCCGGATCCGGCTTGAAGATGTGCAACTCTCGTTAGGCTGGGCAGGCTGGCACGGGTCACGGAGCGCGGGGAGGCGACTATGACGGCATACGCGTCGGGACTGTCGGCCAAGGAGGCCCAGGCCCTGGATGCCGCCAAGCTCTACTACGCCGGGCTCACCCAGCAGGAGGTCGCCCAGCGCCTGCACGTCTCGCGGCCCACCGTCTCCAAGCTGCTGGCCTACGCCCACCGGCGCGGCTTCGTGCGCATCGAGATCCACGATCCCCGCGAGCAGGACCCCATGCTCCTGGAGACCCTGCGCGAGCGCTTCAACCTGCTCGACGTCCGGCTCGTCAGCCCCGTGGGCCCGGGGGAGGACCTGCTGCGCTCCGCCCTGGGCCGGGAGGGGGCCGCCCTGCTGTCCTCCCTGGTCCGCGACGGGGACCGCATCGGGGTCGTGGGCTCACGCACCCTGGTCGAGCTCGCCCGATCCCTGGAGCCCGTGCCCCGCCACCACGTCGAGCTCGTCCAGATGGCCCGCGGCCTGCTGCCCGCCGAGCGGGGGCTCGATGAGGAGGCCTGCCTCGTGCGGATGGCGCGGGCCTTCGACGCCCGCCTCCACTTCCTGGACATGCCGCTGGTGCTGGGGAGCATCGCCGAGCGCAACGACCTGCACCGCGCACCCCAGGGGCGCCGCCTCATGGAGATGGTCGACCAGGTGCGCATCGCCCTGTTCACCGTGGGGGAGATCCGCTCCGACCTCCAGCACCTGGGCCGCGAGGTGCTCAGCGCCGCCGAGCGCGAGGCCCTCATCGAGCGCGGCGCCGGGGACCTGTGCTCGCACTTCATCGACGTCCACGGCCGGATCTGCCTGCCCGACCTGACCCACCGCACCACCGGCATCACCCTGGCCGAGCTGCGCCGCAAGGAGCAGAGGATCCTCGTGGCCGGGGGCCAGGCCAAGGCGCCGGTGATCCGGGCGGCCCTGGCCAACGGCTACGTCAACCGGCTCATCACCGACGTCTCGGCCGCGCGCGGCGTCCTGGAGATCGACGACGCCCTGGCGCCCCGGCGGTGAGCCGCCCGGTGCGCTGCCGGGGCGCCAGGGCCGTGAGGCACATTTGTTCCAAGTGGGCACCTCTGCGCCAACATCCCACCCCTCGCGGCGCCTCCAGTCGGATCTTTCGCTGCAATAGCGGCGAATCTATGGCGGAACATTCGTTCGGCGGGGGCTCGTGCCGACCCCCGGAGGATTGCTACGTTCCGGTCACGCCCGGCAGCGCAGAAGGCGCCGCCGGGGCGGCGTCATCGAGGCACTGCCGCGCATCCGGACGAAGGAGTTCCCGTGGTACCACTGTCGCGCATCATCGATCACACCCCGCCAGGGTCGCAGGCGACCACTGCTGCCCGGCGCGCCGGCCACTCCCGGCCAGCATGGAGGGGAGGCCGGCCATGAGCAGCACCACGGCCGCGCCCAGCGGCACCGCCCACCCCACCTCGCCGTCCTGGGGGCTCATCAAGGACCCCACCACCCAGCTGCCCGACGGCTACCTCGACCGCACCCCGATGTTCCAGTACATCCTGCTGTCGATCTGCTTCCCCATGTGGGGCGCCGCCGCGAGCCTCAACGACATCCTCATCACCCAGTTCAAGTCCGTCTTCACCCTGTCGGACTTCGCCTCGGCCTTCGTCCAGTCGGCCTTCTACGGAGGCTACTTCCTCATCGCCATCCCCTCCTCGCGGATCATCCGGCGCAGCAGCTACAAGACGGGGCTGCTCATCGGCCTGGTCGTCTACATCGTGGGCTGCACGCTGTTCTTCCCGGCCTCGCATGTGGCCACCTACTCGGTGTTCCTGGCGGCCCTGTTCGCCATCGCCGTGGGCCTGTCCTTCCTGGAGACCTCCGCCAACACCTACTCCTCGATGATCGGGCCCAAGCGCTCCTCGACCCTGCGGCTCAACATCTCCCAGACCTTCACGCCCCTGGGGTTCCTGGCCGGCGCGGTGCTGGGCAAGTACCTCATCTTCACCGACGGCGAGGCCCTGCACAGCCGCCTGGCCTCCCTGACCGGGCTAGAGCGCCAGCAGGTGGCCGAGGCCGCCCTGCAGCGCACCCTGGCGCCCTACCGGGTCATCATCGTGGTGCTGGTCATCCTGGCCGTCGTGGTGGCCATCACCCAGTTCCCCCACTGCAAGCCGCTCAACCACCGCCATGAGGAGGCCAAGGCCACCATCGGCGAGACCCTGTCCTACCTGGCGCGCAATGGGCGATTCCGCATGGGCATCCTCACCCAGTTCCTCTACGTGGGTATGCAGACGGCCGTGTGGTCCTTCACCATCCGCCTGGCATTGAACCTGGATGACACGCTCAACGAGCGCACCGCCGCGAACTTCGTCATCGCCGCCTTCGTGGCCTTCTTCGTGGGCAAGTTCATCGCCAATGTCCTCATGACCCGCTTCAACGAGGACCTGGTCCTGGTGGCCTACTCGATCCTGGGGGTCATCACCCTCCTGTGGGTGGTCCTGGCGCCCAATATGTCCTCCGTCTATGCCGCGGTGCTCACCTCGGGCCTGTTCGGCCCCTGCTGGGCCACCATCTACGCCCGCACCCTGGACAGCATCGAGGACAAGCGCCACACCGAGACCGGGGGCGCCGTCATCGTCATGTCCATCATCGGGGGCGCCGTCGTCCCGGTCATCCAGGGCCTGGTCTCCGACACCATCGGCTCCCTGCAGGTCTCCTTCCTGGTCTCCCTGCTGTGCTTCGCCGCCGTCCTGGTCTACTTCCTGTCCGAGTACCGCGCCTCAGCGCGCCGCGAGAAAGCCGAGTGAGCACATGAGCACCATCGTCCCCCTGCACCCCGAGCTGTTCACCACCGAGCCGCGCACCGTCCTGCGCTCGCAGGACGTCGAGGCCCAGGCCCTGCGCTACCCCTCCGGCGTGGCCTCGCTGCGGCTGACCAACTCCCGGGGCCTGATCGAGGTCCTGCCCTTCATGGGCCAGATCATCTGGGACGCCCGGATGGACGGCGTGAGCCTGCGGATGGACAACATGTTCTCCCAGCCCCAGCCCGCCCGCGAGATCATCGGCACCTACGGCTGCTTCGCCTTCCACGCGGGCCTGCTGGCCGCCGGCTGCCCCGCGCCGCAGGACGACCACCCCCTGCACGGGGAGTTCCCCTGCGCTCCCATGGACGAGGCCTGGCTGGAGGTCGAGGGCGACGCCGTGCGGATCGTCTCCTCCTACGAGTACGTCATGGGATTCGGCAGCCACTACCGGGCCCGGCCCCATGTGGAGATGCGCGCGGGCTCCTCCATGATGACCATCGGCATGCGGGTCACCAACCTCTCGGCCTACGCCTCGATGCCGCTGCAGTACATGTGCCACATGAACTACGCCTTCGTGCCCGACGGCGTCATGAGCCAGTCCCTGCCCCAGGGCTCCTTCCAGCTGCGGCGCACCGTGCCCGCGCATGTGACCCCCAATCCCGAGTGGGAGCGGATCAACGAGGAGATCCTGGCCGGGAGGATGGACGCCGACTCCCTGAAGGGGGCCACCGCCTTCGACCCCGAGATCGTCTACTTCGCCGACGGCCTGGAGCGCTACGACGACGAGCTCGTCTTCGAGATCGCCTCCCCCGGGGGGCACGCCTTCCAAACCCGCTTCTCGGGCAAGGAGTTCCCCGTGGCCACGCGCTGGATCCTGCACAATCCCGACCAGAAGGTGGCCTCCTTCGTCCTTCCGGGCACCTCCCGGCCCGAGGGCTTCATCGCCGCCCGGGAGGCCGGCACCCTCATCATGCTCGGGGCGGGCGAGAGCCGTTCCTTCACCGTGACCACGGGACTCAAGGAGAACTGACATGGCAGCCGATCGCATCAACCTGCCAGGCACTGCGAGCAGCGCCGGCGGGGGCGGCAAGGACATCGCCGTCATCGGGTCCAGCAACATGGACCTCATCACCTATATCACCCGCATGCCCAGCGAGGGCGAGACCGTCGAGGCGCCCGACTTCGCCATGGGCTTCGGCGGTAAGGGCGCCAACCAGGCGGTCAGCGCCTCCCGGCTGGGCTCCCGGGTGCTCATGCTCACCCGGGTCGGCAATGACCTCTTCGCCCAGAGCACCATCGACAACTACCGGCGCAACGGCATCGACACCGCCCATGTCCTGCCCACGCAGGCCGCCAGCGGGGTGGCGCCCATCTTCGTCGATGAGGAGTCGCGCAACTCCATCCTCATCGTCAAGGGCGCCAACGCCCTGCTCACCCCCGAGGACGTGCTGCGCGCCGAGGAGGACATCGCCGCCTGCCGGCTCATCGTCCTGCAGCTCGAGATCCCCCTGGAGACGGTCTACGCGGCGGTGGCCCTGGGCAAGCGCCACTCCATCCCCGTGCTGCTCAACCCGGCCCCGGCCCAGCCCGACCTGGAGCTGGAGAAGGTGCGCGACTGCCAGTACATCGTGCCCAATGAGAGCGAGCTGTCCCTGCTGACTGGCATGCCCGTGGACAGCCTCGACGACGTGCGCAACGCCGCGGCGGTCCTGCTGGAGGTGGGCATCGCCAATGTCATCGTCACCCTGGGCTCGCGCGGCGCCCTGTGGATGACCCGCACCGAGGACCGGCTCATCCCCGGTGTGGCGGTCGAGGCGCGCGACACCACCGGCGCGGGGGACGCCTTCATCGGCTGCTTCAGCCACTTCCTGGTCTCCACCGGGGACACGGCCGCCTCCCTGGAGATGGCCAACCGCTACTCGGCGGACTCGGTGACCAAGCGGGGCACCCAGTCCTCCTACGCCTCCAAGGAGGAGTTCGAGGAGATCCTGCGCGGGTAGGCGGCCACGATGCCGGCCACGATGCCGGCCACGATGCCGGCCGCGATGCCGGCCGCGATGCCGGCCGCCGCGGCCCGCGGCGTGGCCATCCCGGCGTGCCTGGAGGGCGCCGCGGCGAGGACGGTGGAGGGTTGGGCCATGATGACCGACTGGCTGCCCCTGTCCCGCTCCCGCCACGGCCGCGACGCCGAGCGCCGCAGCCGGCCCGGCCTGGTCGCCGGTCTGTCCCGGGACCCCTCCACGCGGCTGGTGATCATCGACGCCCGCGGCAGGGTGGCCCTGCGCCGCATCGACTCCCCGGCCCGATCAGCAGGCCCGACCCCGCCGGCGGCCCCGGCCGGTGCCGGGGGCACTGGAGACGGCGACGGTGCTGCCCGGCGCGTCCCGACGGAGGAGGACTCACCGGGCTGGGAGCCGCCGGCCGCCCGCGCCTCCTCCGGCGGGCCCGAGGGGCGCAGAGCGCCGACGCCGCAGGAGGACCGCCTGCCGCGGATCACTGCCGCCGACCTGGATCCGCAGGAGCTGGAGGGCCTGACGACCATCTACCTGGGCCGCACCGGGCGGGCTGAGCAGGAGGGCCGCCCCCGGGGCGGCACGCCGTCGGAGGGCACCGGTCAGGGCAGCGCCGCGCCGCAGGCCGCCGTGGAGGCGACCGGGGCGCAGGGGTCAGAGGGGACCAGCTGGCTGGCCGTCGTCGTGCCCGCCGAGCTGGAGGTGCCCGAGGCCCCCGCCGCCCCTGCTGGAGGCCGGGACGCCGAGGGCGCGGGAACCCGGCGCCCGGGCCTGCGCCGCCTGCTGGAGCGCTACCCCCTCATCCCCCTGCGCACGGTGGGGGCGCAGATGAGCGCGCGCGACGCGGGCCTGACCACCGCGGCCGCCGCCCTGGCCGCCTGGCACGCCTCCTCGACCTACTGCCCGGGCTGCGCGGGGGCGACCCGCCCGGTGGATGCCGGCTGGGCGCGGCGCTGCACGGTGTGCTCCACCACCCACTTCCCGCGCACCGATCCGGCGGTCATCGTGGCGGCCACCGATGAGGACGACCGCCTCGTCATGGTCCACGGCGCCACCTGGCCCCAGGGGCGCTACTCGGTGGTCGCCGGCTATGTGGAGGCGGGTGAGCCCCTGGAGGCCGCCGTCGTGCGCGAGGTGGCCGAGGAGACGGGGCTGGAGGTGTCCCGGGTGGAGTACGTGGCCTCCCAGCCCTGGCCCTTCCCCCGCTCCCTCATGGTCGGCTACCGGGCGCGGCTGGTTCCGGGCGGCCAGCGCCCCCGCCCCGACGGCGAGGAGGTCACCGAGGTCCTGCTCGTCTCCCGCGGCGAGCTGGGCGCGGCCGTGTCCCGGGGGAGCATCATCCTGCCGGGGGCGACCTCCATCGGGCGCGCCCTCATCGAGGACTGGTACGGCGGCCCCATCCCGGGGTGAGCGGCGGGGCACCGGCCCTCCGCCGCTCAGCGCCGGCCCGCTGCACGGGCCCTGCGCCGACCCTGAGCCATCTCAGCCGCACCATGCGAGTGCGGGGTGCAGGATGCGAGTACCCCGCACTCGCATCCTGCACCCCGCACTCGCAATCCGCGGTCCGTCCCACCGGGCCCTGCGCGCCCGGCACCGCCGGCGGGCCCGGGCCGAGCGTGTCGTCGGATCGTGGCAGGCTGTGCCCGATGACCCCCTCCGCCCCCCGCCCCGCGCCGCGCACCCCGATCCCGCCGCCCGGGCCCGCGCCGGCCTCCAGCCTCCTGGAGGCCCTGGATCCCGACCAGCGCGAGGTCGCCGAGCACCTGGAGGGGCCCCTGTGCGTCCTGGCCGGTGCGGGCACGGGCAAGACCCGCGCCATCACCTACCGCATCGCCCACGGCGTGGCCACCGGGGCCTACCAGCCCACCCAGGTCCTGGCCGTGACCTTCACCGCCCGCGCCGCGGGGGAGATGCGCTCGCGCCTGGCCGACCTGGGCATCCCCGGGGTCCAGGCCCGCACCTTCCACTCCGCGGCCCTGCGCCAGCTCACCTACTTCTGGCCCACCGCCATCGGTGGGCGCCGACCCGAGATCCAGTCCTACAAGGCCCCCCTCGTGGGGGCCGCCGCCCGGCGCCTGGGCCTGCCCACCGACCGCGCCACCGTGCGCGACCTGGCCGCCGAGGTCGAATGGGCCAAGGTCACCATGACCCTGCCCGAGGACTACGCCATCAAGGCCACCACTGCCGGGCGCACCGGCGCGGCCGGCGGGATGGAGCCGGACACCATCGCCCAGGTCCTGCGCCTCTACGAGGAGGCCAAGACCGAGCGCGGCGTCATCGACTTCGAGGACGTCCTGCTCCTGCAGATCGGCATCCTGCTGGACCGCGACGACATCGCCTCCCAGGTGCGCGGCCAGTACAAGCATTTCGTCGTCGACGAGTACCAGGACGTCTCCCCCCTCCAGCAGCGCCTGCTCGACCTGTGGCTGGGGCGGCGCCGCCAGCTGTGCGTGGTGGGGGACGTCTCCCAGACCATCTACTCCTTCACCGGCGCCACCCCCGCCTTCCTCACCGGCTTCGCCACCCGCTACGAGGGCGCCCGCACCGTGAGGCTCAGCCGCGACTACCGCTCCACCCCCCAGGTCGTCTCCCTGGCCAACCGGGTCCTGGCCGGATCCCGGCGCTCCGGCGGGCGCCTGCGCCTGCCCACCGGCGCTGTGGAGCTGGTGGCCCAGCGCCCCTCGGGTCCCGCCGTGCGCTACGAGATCCACGACGACGACGTCTCCGAGGCCCAGGGCGTGGTCGCCCAGGTCCAGCGCCTGCGCTCCGAGGGCGTGCCCCTGAGCCGGATCGCCGTGCTCTACCGCACCAACTCCCAGTCCGAGGTCATCGAGCAGGCCCTGGCCGCCGCCCAGATCGGCTACCTCGTGCGCGGCGGGGAGCGCTTCTTCGAGCGCGAGGAGGTCAAGCGGGCCATGGCCGTCATCCTGGGGGCCGCCCGCACCGAGAAGGAGTCCCTCACCGGTGACCTGGGCCAGGACGTGCGCATGGTCCTGGCCCGGGAGGGGTGGAGCGCCGAGCCCCCCGCCGCCCGCGGGGCCGTGCGCGAGCGCTGGGACTCCCTCAATGCCCTGGTGGTCCTGGCCGATGAGCTCGCCTCGGCCCGCGGCGCGGACCTCGACGCCCTCCACGCCGAGCTGCGCGAGCGCGCCGAGGCCCAGAACGCCCCCGTCGTCGACGGCGTCACCCTGTCCTCCCTGCACGCCGCCAAGGGCCTGGAGTGGGACGCCGTCCTGCTCGTGGGCGCCTGCGAGGGCCTGCTGCCCATCTCCCTGGCCGAGGGGCAGGCCGCCATCGAGGAGGAGCGGCGCCTGCTCTACGTGGGGGTCACGCGCGCCCGCGAGCACCTGGTCATCTCCTACGCGCGCGCCCGCAGCGCCGGGGGCCGGGCCTCGCGCAAGCCCTCCCGCTTCCTGGAGGGCATCTGGCCCGAGGAGCGTCCTGCCGGCCGCCGCCCCGCCGGGCGCGGCGAGTCGGCCGCCTCCCAGCGGGCCCGTGCCAAGCAGGCCGCCGCCGACTTCGAGGCCACCGCCGATGAGCAGACCCTCGCCCTGTTCGAGATGCTGAGGGCCTGGCGGGCCGCGGTGGCCAAGGAGCGCTCGCGGCCCGCCTACACGGTCTTCGCCGATGCCACCCTGCGCGACATCGCCGAGGTCAGGCCCACCACCCTGCCCCAGCTCTCCCTCATCCGCGGAGTGGGGGCCACCAAGCTCCAGGACTACGGCGCCGATGTGCTGGCCGTGGTGCGCTCGGGCACCGGCGCCTCGCTCTGAGCACCCCCAGGGCCCCAGCCGGCGCATGCCCGCGCCCGGCAGGCCGCGCGCCGCGGCGGGGGCGGGGCCCTGGGGGCAGGATCCTCAGGCCAGGGCCGCGCAGAGGCACTCGGGATGGGGCTGCCAGCGGCGCCGCAGGCCCAGCGGGTCGGTGCCGCTCAGCTCGATGCTGTGACGGCTCCACGGCAGGCGCTCGCCCGAGCCGTCCTGGGGCGCGGCGGGGGAGGCGCCCGCGGAGTCCAGCAGTGCATCGATGGCGGCCCGGGCCGCCAGGGCGGCGGCCTGGTGGGCCAGGAGCCGCTCGATCTCAGGGGCCGCCAGGGTGCGCATCTGGGTGGCCAGGGCGGGCCAGCAGGGATCGGCGTCCCGCTCCCACAGGTCCAGGCAGGTGGCGCACAGCCCCTCGCCCAGGACCGGCCCCACCCGCACGCTGACCTCGCGCACGAGCACCGGCAGGTGGGCCAGCCCTTCCTGGGCCAGGCGCCGGGCCCGCAGCGGATCGATGACATGGGGCTCGACGGCGACCACCAGGTCGGGGCGCGCCCCCAGGCCGGCGCGGGTGCGCACGGCGGGGGCGCGGGCGGCCAGGAGTTCCTCCAGGCCGTCGTCCTGCGCGGTGGGGGACAGGATCGTGCCCACACCGGCCTCGGCCAGCCACAGCGCGATCTCCTGGGGCAGGGCGCCCGAGCCGTAGATAGCCGCAGTGGCCGAGCCCAGGGCGCGGCCACGGGCACGGGCGTCACCCCCGAGACGGTCCCAGTAGACCTCGTCGGGGGTGCTGGGCTCGGCCCCGGGCCTGCGCACCAGGGCGCCGTGGGCCTCCAGGTCCTCCACGATGCGGCGGGCGCGCGGGGCCGGCACCTGGGTGCGCCGTGCCAGGTGGTAGACGCCGCCCCTGCTCATCGCGGTGGGGAACTGGTCGAGGAAGTGCTGCTCGGCTGTGCTCAGGCCCCTGACGATGGTGGTGCGCCCCGTCTCCGTGCCGACCTGGCTGACCCCCGGCTCGCGCCACAGCACGGCCCTGTGCCCACGGATCCTCATACCCACTGCCCTCCCAGGCCTCGCCCGTGCGCGCATCCTCCGGGTGCGCGCCCCAGGGGCCCGGCACGACTGCGGGCCCCGGTGACCGCGGCACTGCGGCCACCTGGGCCTCACCGTGGCATGCGCGCCGTCGAGCCGCCACCGCAGCGCCCGGGTGAGGCCGATCCTGTGGCAAAAGCTGTGGATAAGCGGGGCCGGAGGCGGGCCCAGCCGGCGCCCCGGCGGAGGCGGGGCCGGAGCGCTCACCGATTGCGCGCCCGCGGTGGGCCGGGTCGCCGCGGACTGCTGACCGGCTAGCGGTTCTCCACCGGATTCGGATTCTGGCAGGTGGCCAGGCCGGAGGTCTTCCCCGCGGCGATGGCCCGGACCGTCTCGACCCCCTCATGGAGGGTGCTCACGGCGTAGACCTCCATGCCCTCGGGCTCATGGCCCACGACCTCGCCGCAGTTGTCCGCCGGTGCCAGGAAGTAGTCGGATCCGGCCTGGGAGGCCCCGGCCATCTTCTGCCGGATGCCGCCGATGGGCCCCACCGTGCCGTCCAGGGCGATGGTGCCGGTCCCGGCGATGCGCTGGCCGCCGGTGAGCGCCCCGGGGGTGATCTCATCGACGATCCCCAGCGCGAACATGAGGCCGGCGCTGGGGCCTCCCACATCGGACAGGGCGAAGGACACATCGACCTCGGGGCTGACCTCGAAGTGGATCATGACGCCCAGTAGGGAGCCCGTGCCCCCGGGGCTCTCGATGGTGGTCAGCGAGGCAGTGGCCTCCTGCCCCTCGCGCTCGATCTCCAGGGAGACCGCGGTTCCGGCGGGGATCGTGGCCATGAGGTCGCGCAGCTGGGTGTAGGAGGTGATCTCCGTGCGCTGCCCGCCCTGGGGGGTCAGGGCCTTGAGGGCATCGCCCTGCTGGAGGTCGGAGGAGGTCTGCTCCGGCGCGATACCGCCGACCTGCAGGCTCAGGTGATCCGCCATCCCGACCTCGTTGAGGGCCGCGACGACGGCGGAGTCCTGCGAGCTGGTCATGGCGGCCTGGTTGGTGGCGCGGATCTCCTCCTCGGTGACCTCCTTGGGGCAGACCGCCTCGCGCTCCAGCACCGCGCTGTCGCGGGAGAGCAGGGCCACCAGGACATCGGCCGTGGTCACCGGGTAGCCGGGGCAGCCGTTGAGGGAGATCGTCGTCATCCGCAGCTCGCCCTCGGTGGGGTAGGTCTCCACTCCCCGGACCGTCAGCAGGTCCTCCTGGGGGGCGCCGCCAGCGCCTGCCGAGTCCGAGGAGCCGGTGGCCAGGACGTTCCAGGTGGGGCCGGGGGCCTCGATGACCTTGTCCACCGGCACGGTGAAGGCCGCGATGATCAGCCCCAGGACCACTGCCAGGGCGGTGGCCTGGAGGAGGATGCGGCGCCGCATCCGGGCCGCGCGTGGGCGCCCGGCACCGGCGGGGGGCGGCGATCCCGCCTGCTCCTGGGTGGGGGCCTGGTCCGAGGGTGGCTGATCCGGGTGGGTCACGACCACATCATGGTGCATCTTCCTGGGAGATACGCAGCGCTGCGCGGGGTGTGGCGCCGCGGGCCGCCTCACCGGGCTCACGGGGGCTCATGGGTGGCTCATCGGGGCTCACGGGGCGGTCGAGGAATGTGTGGGAGGATACCGGTGTTGCAGGCAGCCGAGAGGACGATCCAGAGGAGCCCAGAGGAGATCCATGAGCGCCGACCCCTTCGATGAGCTGGAGAGGATGCTCTCCTCCCTGTTCGGTGAGCAGATGGCCGCCGACGCCGTCCAGGCGCTGCGCTCCTCCGGCGTCGACCCCGAGTCCCTGGCCCAGATGCCGGGGATGGCGGATGTCTCGCAGCTCAGCCCCGGCCAGCTGCTCGCCATCCGCGCCCAGTTCCAGCAGATGTTCCACGCCTCACCGGCCGAGCCCGTCAACTGGGCCATGGGGCAGGATCTGGCCCTCCAGCAGGCGCGCCGGGATGGCGATCCGATGGTCAGCGCCTCGCAGGCCGAGGCCTTCCGCCAGGCCCTCCAGGTCGCCGACCTGTGGCTGGACACCGCCACCGAGCTCATGCCCGCCCCCGGGGCGCGCGAGGCCTGGACGCGCAGCGGCTGGGTGGAGCGGACCCTGCCGGTGTGGAAGGAGGTCTGCGCCCCCGTGGCCGAGGCCGTCACCGCGGCCCTGTCCGCCACGCTGGAGAAGCAGATCCGGCAGATGCCCGAGGAGATGGCCCAGGCCGCCCAGCAGATGGGCGCCCTGGGCTCCATCATGCGGACCATGTCGGGCACCGCCTTCGGGCTCCAGGTGGGCCAGGCCGTGGGCGCCCTGGCCACCGAGGCCCTGGGCGCCACCGATACCGGGCTGCCCCTCACGCGCGAGCCCGGCACCGCCCTGCTGCCCGCCAATGTCACCGCCTTCGCCGAGGGCCTGGAGATCGAGGACTCCGAGGCCCGCATGTTCCTGGCGGTGCGCGAGGCCGCCACTGCGCGCCTGTACGCCCACGTCCCGTGGCTGCGCGGCCAGGTGATGGGGGCGGTGGAGGCCTACGCCCGGGAGATCCGCATCGATACCGAGGCCCTGGAGTCCGCCGTCGCCCAGGTGGACCCCCATGACCCCGAGGCGCTGCGCGCGGCTCTGGAGGGCGGCATGTTCGCCCCCCAGGAGACCCGTCAGCAGCGCGAGGCCCTGGAGCGCCTGGAGACCCTGCTCGCCCTGGTCGAGGGCTGGGTCGAGGTGGTCACCGCCCAGGCGGTGGCCCCCCACCTGCCCCACGCCATGGCCCTGGCCGAGATGATCCGCCGGCGCCGCGCCCACGGGGGCCCCGCCGAGCAGGTCTTCGCCCGCCTCATCGGCCTGGCCTTCCGGCCGCGCCGGGCGCGGGAGGCGGCCCAGCTGTGGACCCACCTGGGCGCCAGCGCGGGCATCGCCGAGCGCGACGCCCTGTGGGAGCACCCCGATGTCATGCCCAGCCCCGCCGAGCTGGTCAATCCCGAGGACTTCCTGACCATGCGCCGCATGGCCCAGGACATGGATGCCGAGATGGACGCCGACCTGGCCTCCCTGCTCGACGGCACCCTGGGGTACACCGAGGGCGCCCGGCAGGCCGGCGCTCAGCCCGCCGAGGGCGGGCAGGCGCAGGACGGCGCTGACCAGGCGGTGGGGGAGACGGCGCAGGAGGCGGCGGAGCCCGGCGCCGGCCCCGCGCAGGGCGGGCAGGGCAGTGGCGAGGGCCACGGCGGCGGCAGTGACAGTGACGAGGACAGCGGCACCGGCTCGCCCGAGGCGCCCGGCAGCTGAAGCACGGTTGCGTCGGCTGCTCAGCGCGCGCCGCCGTCGGCGCGCCTCCCGCGCCGCAGGGCCCGGCCGCGGGTCGCAGCCGGCCCTGGGGCGGTGGGCCCGGGGGCGCACAGTGGTCATCACCACGGGCATCACGTCGATGTGGACGGCACCTGCAGGCGCCGCGCTCTCCGCGAAGTGACGCCCTTGCCGCCACGTGATGATGCGGTTCGATGGTGGCGTTCTGCTGCACATCTTCAGGGGGTGCTCGCCGGGTCGAGGCTTGGAATCACGCCGATCCTGAGGCCGGTTCTCGCCCGTGCAGGGCTGAAGATGTGCAGCGCTGTGCTTGTTGCACATCTTCAGGGGGCGCTCGCCGGGTCGAGGCCTGGAATCGTGCCGTTTGTGGGGGTGGTTCTTGTCTGTGTGAGGTTGAAGATGTGCAGCGCTGTGCTTGTTGCACATCTTCAGGGGGCGCTCGTCAGGCCGAGGCTTGGAATCACGCCGATCCTGAGGCCGGTTCTCGCCCGTGCAGGGCTGAAGATGTGCAGCGCTGTGGGCTGGTGGGGTGCGGTGCGGTTGGACGTCGCTTCGCGACAAGTGCGACACTTCGCGGAATGGACGTACCTTGTAGGTGTCGTCCAAGTCGCGAAGTGTCGTCCAAGTCGCGAAGTGTCGCCCAACGTGCAGCTCTACCGCCCTGCCGGCGCACTTCTACTGGTACCTGCATCCTCCCGGGCCTGTGGCCTTCCCGGGCTCTCCATGTCTTTGGCGCTTGGGGTGGACGCCGCCCCGCCCGGAGTACCCGGGTCTCCCAGTGCTCTCGGTCCTACTGGCGTACCGCTGCCGGCCTGTGACCCTCCCGATGGAGCGCGCGCTGGCTTGCCGCGTTCGACGAGGGGAGTCTGCCGATAGCACCTATGGCCCCGCCTGTGCCGACAGCGCCGACCAGTACCTATGGTCTGCCTGGGGCAAGGGGTGCCGACATCGCCTGATCCCTTTCAGGCCAGGCGCGGCATCAGGCCTTGAAGAGGCGGCGCTTCTAGCTGTACTGACCGGACAGGTCGGTTGAAGGACGGTGATCCGGGCGTGTGAGCAAGGGGAGGGCCTTGCTGGTTGAGTGGGACTTGCCACAGCACCACGTCAAGCCAGGAAGGCCCTCTTGTGTCCCACGCTAACCCAGCACTCCAGACACCGGCCCTACCGGCCGCAGACCAACGGCAAGATGGAACGCTTCCACAAGACCCTGGCCGACGGCTGGGCCTACGCCCGCTGCTACGCCTCCGAGCAAGAACGCCGCGACGCCCTGGCCCGCTGGATCCACTTCTACAATCACCACAGGCCCCACTCAGCCTGCGACAACAAGCCACCCATCACCGGCTTGACCAACATCCCCGGTCAGTACACCTAGACAAGGGTCGCGCCCAGGGCCTCGACGAGCCCGGGAACCAGGGCCGTGCCCTGGTAGACCTCACCGGGGGAGTCATGGCTGCGCGAGCGCACCGCGCACCAGGCCTCCCCGCTGCGCAGCACTCCCACCACGATGCGGATGTCCTCCCGGTCCTCGCGCGAGGCCAGGAACTCCTGGAGCTCGTGGGGATCGTGGATGGCCTCGGCCTCCTGCTGGGCAGCGGGGGGCAGCATGACCCGCTCGGCACTGATGACGGCTCCGTCCACGCTGTCGGGCCAGGCGATCTGGTCCAGCAGCTCCTCCAGGTCGCCGGCCGCGGGAAGATCCTCCTGCTCCACCACCGTCAGCAGCTCAGGATCGGCGCGCGCCTGATCCAGGGCCTCCTGGTCGAGCAGGTCGGCGAGGCCCGGGTCGATGGCCAGGGCCGCAGCAGTGCGCACCAGGGCGAAGACCCTGGCGGGGGCGTCCCAGCCCTGGACGGCCACATGGGCCTCGGTCTCCACCACCGCCCGGATGAGGGCCCGCGCCCGGGCGGGCAGTGGCATGGCCCGGGGAGCATCCGCCTGCGGGTCCGGTGCCCGGTGCTCGTCGATGTCGTCGCTCATGCCCCCATCGTCCCAAGTCCGCCGCCGCGGTCCAAGAGCGCAGACCGGCCCGGCGCGGCCGGGCATGCCGCGCAGGCCGCCCGGCGGCGGCTGCACGGGGTCGGGACGGCGTCGTCGGGGCGGGGGAGGATTGCCAGCCCGGCGGGTGACTGTGGGACGATGGACCCGACCGGCCCATCCGGCCGGTGTGAGTCATGACCCAGCCAGTGACGGAGCGTGATCGTGAGCAACCGGCCCGACGACGAGTCCACAGACAAGCCCGAGGACGCCTCCGCGCAGAAGGCCCCCTCCGGGGCGAGGCAGGGCAGGAGGATCTTCGCGGTGCGGGGCCCCGGCGCCAGGAGCGGCCGGGGCGGGCTCGGGGGCGGCGCGGGCAGGCGCCCCCCGCGCCGACCCGGGGGAGCCGGCCGGCCCCGGGGCAGTGGGGGGCGCCTGCCCAGTCCGCTGGCCCTGACGCTCCTCATCCTGGCGGTGCTGGGCGGCTTGGCCCTGTTCGCCTCCCAGACCTGGACGGAGGTGCTGTGGTACAGCCAACTGGGCTTCGCGCGCATCGTGTGGACGCGGTGGATCTCTGCCGGCGTCCTGTTCGTCGTGGGCTTCGCGCTCATGTTCGGTGCGGTCTTCACCGCGATCTCGCGGGCCTACCAGGCCCGGGAGATCCATGTGCCCGGCGATGAGGCCGCCCGGAACCTGGAGGCCTACCGCACGGCGATCGAGCCGCTGCGCCGGCCCCTGACCTGGGGGCTGCCCGCCGTGCTGGGCCTGACCAGTGCCGCCTGGGAGCTGGCGCCCAACTGGCAGCAGGTGCTGCTGGCGCTCAACTCCGAGCCCTTCGGGGTCAAGGACCCGCAGTTCGGCATCGACGTGTCCTTCTACGTCTTCATCCTGCCCGCCCTGGTCATCGCACTGGGCTTCCTGTCCAATGTGGTGGTCTTCTCCGGGCTGGTCTCCGTGGCGGTCCACTACCTCTACGGGGGCATCTCGGTGACCCGCAAGCCCCATTTCACCAGGGCCGCGCGCATCCACCTGACGGTCTTCCTCACCCTCTACGCGCTGCTGCGGGCCGCCCGCTACTGGCTGGGCCGCTACGCCGCCCTGTACGCCTCCAACTCCAAGTTCGATGGGGCCGGCTACACCGATGTCAACGCCCTCATCCCCGCCAATGCGATCCTGGCGGCGATCACCGTGGCCGTGGCGGCGCTCTTCGTGGCCTCGGTCCGCTCCACCTCCTGGCGCCTGCCGGTCACGGGCGTGGCGGTCATGGTCGTCTCGGCCCTCCTGGTGGGAACCGCCTACCCGGCAGTCATCCAGAAGTTCGTCGTCGACCCCAATGCCCAGCGCGAGGAGGCCCAGTACATCCAGCGCAACATCGACGCCACCCTGGCGGCCTACGGGCTGGACGGCATCGAGACCACCGCCTACGACGCCGCCACCACCGCCGAGGCCGGCCAGCTCCAGTCCGACGCGGAGTCCACCGCCTCCATCCGCCTGCTGGACCCGGGACTGGTCTCCCCGACCTTCCAGCAGCTCCAGCAGAACAAGCAGTACTACTCCTTCCCCGAGTCCCTCAACGTCGACCGCTACACGGTGGACTCCGCCAGCCGCGACACGGTCATCGCGGTGCGCGAGCTCAACTTCAACGGGCTGGGCCAGGGCCAGCGCACCTGGGTCAACGAGCACACCGTCTACACCCACGGCTACGGCGTGGTCACCGCCTACGGCAACACCGTGGCCAGTGGCGGCTACCCCTCCTTCTGGGAGGGCGGGATCCCCTCCAGTGGCGACCTGGGCGACTACGAGCCGAGGATCTACTTCGGCCAGGCCTCGCCGTCCTACTCCATCGTGGGCGGCGACGACGGCGGCAAGCCCCGCGAGCTGGACTACCCCGACGACGAGTCCTCCACCGGCCAGGTCAACACCACCTTCTCAGGCAGCGGCGGGCCCAGCGTCTCCAACCCCCTCAACCGGCTGCTGTACGCGGTGAAGTTCCGGGAGGCCAACATCCTGTTCTCCCAGGAGGTGCGCGAGGGCTCCCAGATCCTCTACGACCGCGACCCCGCCCAGCGCGTGGCCAAGGTGGCGCCCTGGCTGACCCTGGACGGCAGCCCCTACCCCGCCGTCGTCGACGACGATGACGACCCCTCCACCCCCAAGCGCGTGGTGTGGATCCTGGACGGGTACACCACCACCAACAACTACCCCTACTCCCAGCACGAGTCGCTGGAGGAGACCACCGCGGCCGGCGGCTCCGACTCCTCCCTGCTCAGCGCGCCCGAGGAGTCCAACTACGTGCGCAACTCGGTCAAGGCCGTGGTGGACGCCTACGACGGGTCGGTCAAGCTCTACGAGTGGGACGACAAGGACCCGATCCTCAAGGCCTGGAGCTCGGTGTTCCCCGGGGCGGTCACCCCGATGACCCAGATGAGCGCCGACCTCATGGCGCATATGCGCTACCCGGAGGACCTGTTCAAGGTCCAGCGCACCATCATGGCCAGCTACCACGTCGAGGACGCCGCGGAGTTCTACTCCGGAGGCGACTTCTGGAAGGTGCCCGATGACCCGACCACCTCGGCTGCGGACCAGCAGGCGCCCTACTACCTGACCCTGAAGATGCCGGGGCAGGATCAGGCGAGCTTCTCCCTGTCCAGCGTCTACATCATCGGGGGCAACACGGATAGGAATGTGCTCACCGGCTTCCTCGCGGTGGACTCCGAGACGGCCACCGGCAAGCCGGGCGAGCGCAATCCCGGCTACGGACAGCTCAGGCTCCTGGAGCTGCCGCGCTCCTCCAATGTCTCGGGGCCCGGGCAGGTGCAGAACATCTTCGACTCCGACCCCGAGGTCTCCCAGACCCTCAACCTGCTGTCCCAGCAGGGCTCGCAGGTCATCAAGGGCAACCTGCTGACGCTGCCGGTGGGTGGGGGCCTGCTCTACGTCCAGCCCGTCTACGTCCAGTCCTCCGCCGGCACGCAGTACCCGCTGCTGCGCAAGGTCCTGGTGTCCTTCGGCGACAAGGTGGGCTTCGCCGACACCCTGTCCGGGGCGCTGGACCAGGTGTTCGGGGGCGACTCCGGGGCGACCACCGGTGAGGAGGCGGTCGATGGCGATGCGGCCGCGGCCAATGACACCAGCGAGGCCACTGACGGATCGGATCCGACGGCGGGGGCGAGTTCCGCCCCGCAGCCCCCGGCCTCGGAGCCCGCGGCCGATCCCAGCGCCGCGCCCTCACCCGCCCCCAGCGCCGCGCCGAGCCCGCAGGCCTCGGCCACCGGGGATCCGCAGGCGGACCTGGACCAGGCGCTCAGCGATGCCCAGACGGCGATGACCGATGCGGATGCGGCGCTGGACAAGGGGGACTGGGCCGCCTACGGCGAGGCCCAGAACCGGCTCAGCGATGCCGTCTCGCGCGCGGTCGAGGCCAAGAAGAGGCTCGACGGCCAGGGCTGAGCACTCCTGCGGGAGCACGGTCCCGCACTGGACCCCTCTGACGCGGGGCGCCGGGGCGCGCAATGCGCTCCGGCGCCCCGCGTCGGCGTCGGGAGCGGCCCGGGGACGGCAGGGGAGGGAAGGGCGGCAGGGGGAGCAGGTGAGCAAGGGCACGTCCCGGCGGTTTGATCCACGGGCGGGCAGGGGAGTAGTGTTGCTCAAGCCGACGCGGGGTGGAGCAGTTCGGTAGCTCGCCGGGCTCATAACCCGGAGGTCGCAGGTTCGAATCCTGTCCCCGCTACGAGAGCGGAGGCCCCGGTCCCATCAGGGACCGGGGCCTTCTGCGTGGCCGCTGCAGCAGGCCGATGATGCGGCGAGGCCCCGCGGCTCGGGGCCGCTGGGCCCGGGCCGCGGCACTGCGCCCGGCCCGGACAGGCAGCGCCGCAGCCGGGGAGAGGATGCCGAGGAGCGGCCTAGAAGCCGCGGGGCGCCAGGATGCGCGCTCTGCGCTGTCTCAGGTGGTCATCGCAGCGCTTCGCGTGGCACTGCGGCGGGGAGCGGCACTCATCAGGAGCATGGGGAGGGGACACATGCCTCCAATGGTGGCCCTGGCGGCCCGGGTGTCGGTATTGTGACGGAGGCGGGCCCCCATCCTGCCGCGGAGCGCGATGAGCCTCCGTCCCCACCCCCTGAGAGAGGAAGACTATGAGGCCCATGAAGCGACGCTTGTGGATGACCGCTTCGGCGGCGGTTGCGCTGACGGTGGCTCCTGCTGCTGTGTCCGTGGCCGATGAGGTCGGCGCACCGGCGCAGGACGCCCCAGCCGTCGCCGACGCCGCTGCGCAGCCTGTGGCCGATCAGGCCCCTGCCGAGCCGGCCCCGAAGGAGCCTGAGCCCGTAGAACCTGCTCCGGAGGACGGCAAGCCAGCCCCTGGCCCGGCCCAGCCTGACCCCGGTCAGCCTCAGCCCCCGGCGGACGGTGGTGATCAGGGTCAGCCTCAGCCCCCGGCCGATGGTGGTGATCAGGGTCAGCCTCAGCCCCCGGCCGATGGTGGTGATCAGGGTCAGCCTCAGCCCCCGGCCCCTGACCGGGGGGCAGGAGCACGGCCCGAGTCCCCCGCGCCCGCCGACCCCGGCCCCTCCGCCAGCGGCACCGGAGGCACTGAGGGGCAGCCGGCCCGACCGGCCCCTGAGAACCCGAGCTCCTCGGCCGTCAGCGGCTCCCGGAGCCAGATGGGATCCGCCTCCTCCCCGCAGTCGCAGGCCGGTGCTCCCGGTAGCCGGCAGGCCACCGGATCGCAGCCGGCCGCCCCGCAGGGGCGCACCGCGGCCCTGGCGGACACCGGCCCCGCGACGACCGGCGCTGCCGTGGCCGCCATGAGCCTGGCCGGCCTTGGAGGCGCCGTGCTCATGACGCGCCGCCGCAAGGGCTGAGCGACGGATCCGCACAGCGCGTCGAGGAGAAGTCACGCCTTCGATGGACAGTAACGACGGCGCCGGTATGACGGCGGGCAGCCATTCCCCCGGCAGGGGCGCGCCGCAGGGGTGGGCCCCCGTGCCCGCGGGCGCGCCCGGGTCGGCCCCGCACCCCTCCGCCGGAGGCGGCGGTGCCGGCTCCGCGGGCCTGACGGCCCCGGGCGGCTCCGGCGACTTCCTGTGGAGCCCCCAGCCTCCGCGTAGACGAGTGGCAGGGCGGGTCCTGCTCTCGGTGCTGGCCGTCTGCGCCCTCGTGGGCGGGGGAGTGGTTCTCGGCCGGGTCTTCGCGCCCGGCGCGCAGACAACCGACCCCGCCCCCGAGGCGCAGGCGGTCTCCGATCCGCTGTCGGGCGCGGGCCTGCGCTCGGGGGACGGCTCCTTCGTGTGCTCCTCGCCCGGGGTGGGCGTGACCTGCTGGGGCGCGGACCTGGAGGGCAGGACGGTGGCTCCCGCCGCCGTCGCCGGGCTGGAGACGGTCAGGGTCTCGGCCCTGAGCGTGGGGCGCGGCTTCGCCGTTGCCGTCGATGAGGCGGGAGTCGTCTACGGCTGGGGCGCCAACGACCTCGGCCAGCTCGGCACGACTCCCGGTGATGCCGTCACCGAGGCGATCGAGGTCGGGAGCCTGCCGGCGGCCCCCACCCAGGTGGTCTCCGGCAATGAGCACACCTGCGCCCTGGTGGACTCCTCAGTGTTCTGCTTCGGCTCGAACCGCTACGGCCAGGTCACCGGCAGTGCCACCGAGGCCCCCTCCGGTCTGACCCGGGTCCCCGACGTCGAGGGCGCCGTCGAGCTGGGCACCTCGGGCTACGACACGTGGGCGCTGGCCGCCGAGGGCACCTGGGTGTGGGGCAACAACTCCTGGGGGCAGGCCGACCCCGCAGCCCAGGAGAGCGTGCTCGGTCCCGTGCTCATCGCGGAGGAGTAGACGATCGCAGCCGATGACGGCGCGCCGCTGGGACGGTCCTGCGCCCAGCGGCGCGCCGGTGCCGCGGTTGCCGGCCCGGTGCCCGCCTCCCGGATCAGTGATCAGCGAGGCCGGCCGGGCTCAGATGCCGAAGCCGACGCGGCGCGGCTCGGCCTGGCCGAGCTCGATGTAGGCCAGTGCGCCGGCGGGGATGAAGACCTTGCGGCCCTTGTCATCCTCCAGGACGACCGACTCGGTGGCGGCGTGCTCAACCGCCTTCAGCACGTCCTGCTGGGAGGAGGAGGTCTCCACGGTGAGCTCACGGGGGGAGTGCTTGATTCCGATGGTGACCTGCATGGTTCTCCTTCATCAGGGCCCTGGGGATGGGCCCGCCAACTGCTGCTGGCCCACATCCTAGGGCCGGCCCGGGGGCCCGGGGCCCAGGGCGGATACCCCGGCCGGGTCTTTTCGCCTCACGCGGACACCTGCCGGGCCGGGGCGCTGGCCCGGCAGGTGCCCGCGTGATGACGATCCGCTCACGGCGCCGCATTCATGCCGCAGGGCCGTGGTGAGATGGTCCCATGCCGCAGGACACCCCTCCGATCCGCCTCCTGGCACCGCAGGCGCCACCCTCCCTGCCCGCGCCGGACCCCTCGGCCCGCGCCGTCATGGACCGGGTCGCCGGGCACGGCAATGCCGTGGTCCTGGGGGCCGCGGGCACGGGCAAGACCACCCTGGCCCTGCGCCTGCTCTCCCAGGCGGTGGCCGCGGGACGCGACGCCCTCCTGCTGGCGCCCACCCGCCTGCGGGCCGACCACCTGCGCGCGCAGGCCGCCCACCTGCTGGGGCAGGGCCATGGCGACGGCACGGTGCGGGTGCGCACCCCGGCGGCCCTGGCCCTGACCATCCTGACCACCTCCCTGACCAGGCGCCCCGACCCCCTGCCCGCCCCGGTCCTGCTGGCCGGTGCGGAGGAGGACGCCGCCCTGGCGGCCATGCTCGACCCCGCGGCATGGCCGGGGCTGGCGCCCGAGGCGGTGGCCTCGCGGGCCTTCCGCTCCGAGCTGCGCAACCTGCTGGCCCGTGCCGGGGAGCTGGGGGTGGAGGCCGAGGAGCTCGCCGGCCTGGGGCAGCGGCTCCAGGTTCCCATCTGGGGCCCCGCCTCGCGGCTCCTGCGCACCTGGGACGCCCAGGGGCGCCCCACCGCCGAGCTGCGCTCCCAGGTGCGCAAGGTGGACACCGCCCGCCTCCAGGATCGGGCCGCCGAGGCCCTGGGCACCTGGGAGGCCGACGCCGTCGGCGTGCCGCGCCCGGTCCCCGACCTGGTCATCGCCGACGACTACCAGGACTGCACCGCGGCCACCGCGCGCCTCCTGGCAGCCCTCACGCGCCCCGACGCCGATGGGCACCGCGCCCAAGTGGTGGTGCTGGGGGACCCCGATACCGCGGTCGAGACCTTCCGCGGCGGCACCCCCAGCCTGCTCATCGAGGCTGAGGACCGCTCGGGCCTGGATGCCGAGCGCCTGGTGCTGGCCACCCGCCACCGGGGGAACCCGGCCCTGACCCGCCTCTGGGAGGACCAGAGCGCCCGACTCCCGATCACCGGAACCGCCGCCCACCGCCGCCCCCGGCTCGCCCCCACCACCGGGCCTACCGGTCCCACCGCTGCGGCCGGTGCGGAGCAGTTGGGCGGTGGTGCCGGGGGAGGGGCGGAGCAGGCCCGCCCGCCACTGCCCTGGGGGGCGGGAGCCGTCGTGGCCGGCTCGCCTGCCCAGGAGGCGGCCCACGTGGCCCGGATGCTGCGCGAGGAGCGCATCCACCACTCCACGCCCTGGAGCCAGATGGCCGTCATCGTGCGATCCTCCGGCCAGGCCGGCGCTGTGGCCCGGGAGTTGCGGCGCCGCGGCGTGCCGGTGACCCTGGACACCCCCGCCGTGCTGCTGCGAGCCGAGCCCGCCGCGGCCGCCCTGCTCGACATCGTCGGGGCGGGGCTGGCCGGCCGCCTCGGGGGGGCCGAGCCGCGGGCGGGGCTGGCAGGGTCTGCGGGGCTGCCAGGGTCTCAGGCCGTGCCCCCGCCCCAGGCCCAGCCCTCGTCGACGCGGGTCTCCTCCCAGGCGCCTGAGGAATCATCCCAGCACCACCAGGACCAGGGCCCTCACGCAGACCCCCGGGGCCGGACACCGGTCCTCGACTCGGACTTAGAGGCGCCGCCCGATCGGGGCCCCATCCTGGACCTGCTCACCAGCCCCCTCATCGGCCTGAGCCCCCTGGACCTGCGCCGTGTGCGCAGGCGCCTGCGGTCCGATCAGCAGGCCCCGGGCCTCCACGGGACCGCCGACCAGCCCGGAGCCGAAGATCTGCTCCTGGGCCTGGTGGCCTGCCCGCGCCGGGCCCAGTCCTTCCACGACTCCGTTGCCGGGGAGCCGATCGCGCTCCAGGCGGGCCTGGTCCTGCGCGCCGCGCGCATCGTGGACGCCCTCAGGCGGGCGGTGTCCGGGGGCGAGGCCGATATCGAATCGCTCCTGTGGGCCGCCTGGGAGGCCTCCGGGCGGGCG
Organism: Actinomyces bowdenii; assembly: GCF_017592395.1. Lineage (GTDB taxonomy): Bacteria > Actinomycetota > Actinomycetes > Actinomycetales > Actinomycetaceae > Actinomyces > Actinomyces bowdenii. Next base: position 15,090 of record NZ_JAGFOU010000014.1, on the reverse strand, counting down.
GAGGCCTGGCGGGCCCTGGCCATGCGCACAGGGCCCGAGATCGCCGTGCCCGCCCTGGCCGAGGCCGCCGAGCACGACCTCGATGTCGTCACCGCCCTGTTCAAGCGCGCCGAGGTCTGGGCCGAGCGCCACCCCGGAGCGCCCGCAGCACGGTTCCTCGCCGAGCTGGCCGCCGAGATCCTGCCCTCCGACTCCGTGGCCCCCCAGGGCATCCGATCCGTGGGCGTGGGCGTCATGACCCCTGCCGCGGCCGCGGGCCGCCAGTGGCAGGTCGTGGCGGTCATGGGGCTCAACGCCGAGTCCTGGCCCGACCTGCGGCTGCGCGACTCCATGACCCGCGCCGGCCTGCTCGTCGACGCCGTCACCGGGCGCCTGCCCCATGACAGCGCGGGCCAGGTCGATCCCGCCCTGGCCCGCGCCCAGGTGCGGGCCGATGAGCGCCGCATGCTCCTGGCCTCCCTGACCCGCGCCACCCGGCGGCTCCTGGTCACCGCCACCGCCGACGCCGATCACGCCCCCTCCTCCTTCCACACCCAGATCGCCCAGGCCACCGGCACCCTCAGCCTCGATGAGGACGGTGCCATCCTGCCCGCCCAGGACGTGGGGGACCTGACCCTGCGCGGCCTGGTCGGCGAGCTGCGGCGGGCCGCCGTCGAGGGGCACCTGCCCGGCGCCACGGCCCAGGAACGCCACCGCGGCCAGGAGGCGAGCCGGCTGCTGGCCGCCCTGGCGACCCAGGGGGTGTCCGGGGCCGCGCCGCGCACCTGGGCCGGGGCCATCATCTCCTCCAGCCAGGAGCCCCTGGTGGCCCCCGGGCAGAGGATCCGCGTCAGCCCCTCGGATGTGGAGGGCATCACCGACTGCCCCCTGCGCTGGTTCCTCCAGCGCCACGGCGGCTCCAGCGCCGCCACCAGCGCCCAGAGCCTGGGCAGCCTCATCCACCGGCTGGCCGAGCGCGCCGAGCGCGAGCAGCTGCGCGGCCCCGACCTCATGGAGGCCTTCGAGGCCCAGCTTCCCGCCCTGGGCTACCCCGGCACCTGGCTGGGGGACCAGGCCGCCCAGCAGGCACGCGCCATGGTCGAGCGCCTGGACAACTACCTCCAGGGCGTGCCCGGCGGCGCCGGGGTCGAGGTGCCCATCCGCGCCGAGCTGGACCTGCCCGTGCCCGCCGGCAGCGCACCCGCCCCCCGAGCTGGAGGCTCGGCGGCGCCCCTCAGCCCTGAGCGCCCCTCGGGCACTGGGGGGAGGCGGGCGGCCGGGCCCACCGTCCCGGTCACCATCACCGGGCGCATCGACCGGTTGGAGGCCGCGGCCAGCGCGCGCACCGGGAACGAGGGACCCCGGGAGGCGCCGGGCCTGCCGCAGCACGGTGGTGCCGGGGGCAGGGCCGGGGGCCCTCCCGACGGCGCCCTCAACGCCGTCGACGATGAGGGGCGCCACCCCACCGCGGTGCGCGTGGTCGATATCAAGACCGGCAAGTCGGTGCCGGACAGGAAGGCTGCTCCTTACCACCCCCAGCTGGCCACCTACCGCCTCGCCCTGGAGGCCCAGGGCTACGAGGTCGTCGGCGGCGCGCTGGTCCTGCTGGGCAAGGAGCCGGGCAAGCGCGACGGGCTGACCGTCATCAGCCCACCGGGCGCCGCCCTGGCGCCCAGCCCCGACCCGGACTCCGGCCGGGACTGGGCGCGCGACATGGTGCGCGACGCTGCCCTGGACGCCGTCGGCCCCCTCCTCCAGGCCCGCACCGGGCCCCACTGCCGCACCTGCCGCGTCAAGGACTCCTGCCCGCTCCAGCCCGAAGGGAGGCGAGTGGTCGCATGAGCCCAGAGTCCAGCGCGCCCGCCACGGCGCCCCGCGGACCCATGAGCCCCGAGCGGATCGCCGCGGCCCTGGGCCTGCCGGCCCCCACCCCCGAGCAGTCCCGCGTCATCGCCCATCCCCTGAGCCCCCTGCTCGTCGTCGCCGGTGCGGGATCGGGCAAGACCGCCACCATGAGCCAGCGCGTCGTCCACCTCGTGGCCACCGGTGCCGTGCGGCCCGACCAGGTGCTGGGCCTGACCTTCACGCGCAAGGCCACCGCCGAGCTCGCCCAGCGCGTGGCCACCCGTCTGGCCCAGCTCGCCGAGTCCGGCCTCGTGGCCGCCCCCGCGCAGGCCGACGAGCCGGCCACACCCACCATCGCCACCTACAACTCCTTCGCGGGCACCATCGTGCGCGAGCACGGCCTGCGCATCGGGGTCGATCCCGACGCCACCCTCATCACCGAGGCCCGCGCCTGGCAGGTCGCCTCCCGCCTCATCGAGGCCCGCACCGAGCCACTGCCCCTGGAGACCCTGGGATCCGCCACCCAGGCCGTCCTGCGACTGGATGCGGCGCTGTCGGAGAACCTCCTGGAGCCCCAGGACGCCGCCCGCGACCTGGAGGACCTGGCTGGGCTGTTCGAGGGCCTGGCCGCCATCCGGGGATGCAAGTCCATGGTGGGCAGGGCCCCCCAGACCATGCGCCAGTGGCACGGCACCCTGGAGGCCGCCATCGAGTACCGGGACTACAAGCGCTCCCACGGGCTGCTCGACTTCGGCGACCAGATCTCCCTGGCCTGCCGCATCGCCGAGAGCAGCCAGGAGGTCCGCGCCCAGCTGCGCGCCCAGTACCCGGCGGTCCTGCTCGACGAGTTCCAGGACACCTCTGTGGCCCAGCTGCGCCTGCTCTCCGCGCTCTTCGCCGGCTCGGGCGTCACCGCCGTCGGCGACCCCCACCAGGCCATCTACGGCTGGCGCGGCGCCAGTGCCGGGGCCCTGGACACCTTCCACGCCCGCTTCAACCCCGCGGCCGGCTCCCCGGGCACCTCCAGCGGCGCCGCGCCCGTCCTTCCGCTGTCCACCGCCTGGCGCAACGACCCCGCCATCCTCCAGGCCGCCAACGCCGTCTCCTCACCGCTGCGCCACCACACCCCCGAGCCGGGGGACAGCCCCATCATCCACATCCCCGTCGAGCCCCTGCGCCCCCGCCCCCGGGGGGACGACGCCACGGGAGCAGGCGCCAGCACCGCGGCAGGAGACCCGGCGGCGGGCCCCCCGGAGGCCAGTGCACCAGAGCACGGGCTCATGGCCGCCGCCTACCTCCAGGACCCCCTCCAGGAGGCCCGGACCATCGCCGACTTCCTCAGCGAGCGCTGGAGCCCCCAGGCGCAGATGGCGGTGCTGTGCCGGGCCCGCAGCCTCTTCCCGCCCATCGCCCAGGCCCTCCAGGAGGCGGGCCTGCCGGTGAGCATCGTGGGCCTGGGCGGCATGCTCGCCGTCCCCGAGGTCGCCGACCTGCGCGCCCTGCTGGGCGCGGCCGCCGACCCCGAGCGCGGCGACCGCCTCATGCGACTGCTCACCGGCGCCGGTATCGGGGCCGCCGACCTGGCCGCCCTCCACGGCCTGGCGCGCCGGCTCCTCACCGGCCCCCGCGCCGCTCCGGACGAGCACTCCGTCGAGGCGCCCCTGGTCTCCGAGGCGCTGGAGGCGATCGTGCGCGAGGAGGACGGCGCCGTGCCGGTGCCGGGTCTGAGCCCCACCGGCAGGGGCATCGCCCTGCGCCTGGGGCGCCAGCTGCGCGCCGTGCGCTCCGGGCTCCACCTGCCCCTGCCCGAGCTGCTCGCCCTGGCCGAGCAGGCCCTGGGCCTGGACATCGAGCTGGCCGCGCGCCTGGGCGACCCCATGGGACGCCGCGCCCTGGACGCCTTCCACGCCACCGCCCAGCAGTACGCCGCCGATATCGAGGCCCCCACCCTCGCGGGATTCCTCACCTGGCTGGAGACCGCCGAGGAGCGGGAGAACGGGATGGAGGCCCCGGAGGTCGAGCCCGAGCCCGGAGCCGTCCAACTGCTGACCATCCACGCCTCCAAGGGACTGGAGTGGGACACCGTGGTGGTGGCGGGCATGACCGAGGGGGGCTTCCCCTCCTACCGCAAGACCCCGCCCGAGGACCTCGTCCTCACCGAGAGCGGGTGGATGACCTCCCAGGAGAGCTTCCCCCACCCGCTGCGCGCCGACGCCCAGACCCTGCCCCCCTTCGAGCTGGGAGCCCTCGAGCCCGGAGCCACTGACAAGGACACCGTCAAGGACCTGTGGGAGCAGTACACCCGGGCCCTGGGCCGCCACGCCATCGCCGAGGAGCGGCGCCTGGCCTACGTGGCCATCACCCGCGCCCGCCACCACGTGCTGCTCACCGGCTCCCACCTGGCCAAGACCTCCCAGAAGCCCAAGCCGCCCTCCCGATTCCTCGACGAGCTGCACCGGCGCGGCATGCTCACCGCCTACGGGCCCGGGTGGGTCGAGCCCGACCCCCAGGCCATCAACCCCCTGGCCGAGGAGGTGCGCACCGGGTGGTGGCCGCCCCAGGGTCCCGCCGTGGAGCCGGGCGCCGAGTCGGAGCGGGCCGCGCCGGGGCCGGGCGCCGGCTCCGAGCAGGGTGGCGCCTCGCAGCCGCAGCGGGGTCCGGGGGAGGGCTCCACGCTCTCCCGGGCCAGGCTCGCCGCAGCCCGATCCGTGCAGGCCGCCATGGAGGCGGCAGCACAGCCCGGTGCGCCGGAGCTCCTGGACGGGGAGGGCGGCACGGCCTGTCCCGTGCCCGATCGGGGTCCTTCTCCCGCCGCGGCCGCCCCTGCGGAACCGACCGCCGCAGGGGCGCCGGGAGCACGTCCGGCCAGGCCGACCCTCGATGCCGGGGGGCGGGATCCGGGCGCGCCGGGGGGCGCCGAGGAGGACCCCCTGGTGGCGCGCTGGTGCTCCGAGGCCGCCCTCCTCCTGGCGGAGCGGGCGCGGGTCGCCGATGAGCCGAGCACCGTCCGCATCCCCTCGCACCTGGCGGCCACCCGCCTGGACGACCTGCGCAAGGACCCCGCCGCCTTCGCCCTGGACCTGCGCCGCCCGCTGCCGCCGCAGCCCCGCGCCGCGGGCAGGCTCGGCACGGTCTTCCACGAGGCCATCGCCCAGCGCCTCTCGGCCCGGGGCACCCTCCTCAGCCTGCTGGAGGCGGGCATCCCCGAGACCCTCGGAGAGCCGGACCGCCGCAGGATCGAGCGCTGGCTGGAGACCGCCCAGAGCATCCCGCTCCTGGCCGACTACGTCCTGGTGGACACCGAGGTCGAGCGCGAGCTGAGCGTGGGCGGCACCACGCTGCGCTGCCGCATGGACGCCGTCTTCGAGCACGCCGACGGCGGGAGATGGCTCATCGTGGACTGGAAGACCGGGCGCCGCCGGGTGCCGGTGGACCAGCTCAGCGTCTACGTCCACGCCTGGGCCGCCTCCCAGGGGGTGAGGGCGGGCGATGTGCGCGCCGCCTACATCTACGTCGATGAGCCCGGTGGCGCCGTCGAGCAGCTGGGGGAGGCGGAGCTGCTCTCCCTGGAGCGGATCACCGACCACCTCACCCGCCTGGCCTGAGATGGAGCCCCTCCGCGCCTTGGCCTCCATCGCCCCATCGACGCGGCTTCGCCCTGGTGGCAGAGGCGGGACTGCGCCGTGAAGGGCGCAAGCGCAGGCGGGCGCTGGCGGTGGCAGCTGCGGAGGTCCCTCCCCCGCCCCTGACGCAGGGGAGTTTCACATCTGCGCGGGTCAGGGCCCGTGCGCCTGAGGCGCCCGGGGTTCGGAACGCGCTGAAGGACCTCCAGAACCGCCGCACCTTCAGGCCCTTCAGGGCCTGAAGGTGCGGCGGGCCTGAGGGGATCAAGCGATGTCGGTATCCTTGCCCGGGCAGGCTGTCGCCGCCGCCGGCGCGGTCGGGCTGGGCGGGGCCGGCAGTGGTGCCCAGGAGGAACCAGGGGGCCACGCGCTCCGGGAGGTCCGCGTGTCGCCGGGAGGGCCACGTGCTCCGGGAGAGGCAGGGACCGGGAGGGTCAGGGATCGGAGAAGCGGCGGGCCGCAGGTTGGGCGTCACTTCGCGGAAAACGCGTCACTTCGCGACTTGGACGGTACTTGCAGGTGTCGCTCTTTCCGCGAAGTGACGCCTCTGTCGCGAAGTGACGCCTCTGTCGCACCGCACCCCACCACCGCCGGCCCACCATCCCCGGGCCACGGCGTCCCCGGGCACAGTCCCGGCCCAGCACTCCACGCCCCTGTGGTCGAGGCGAGCCTGACGACCCGCACTCCGCTGCCTGTTGCTGACTGCGCCAGCAACCCCCGGGGAGGCACGACCGCCCGGGGAGGCGCTCCTAGGGCAGGTCGAGGGTGCAGGCGCCCACGGGCAGGCGGTGGCGCGCTCCGGCGACCCACCGGTAGACCAGTCGGCCCGGAGTGCGCAGCGGCCGCCAGACGATGATGCGGCCCAGCCAGCGCCAGGGCCACCGGGCGTGCCTGAGCAGGCCGCCGATGGCCTCCTGCTCGATCCTCACCCCCTGGTCGGTCACGAGCAGCGCCGTGCGACCAGTGAGCTCCGCGCCGGGCCCCCGGTAGGCGCGACCGCCCATGAAGCGCACCCGATCGCCGTCGACTCGGGACCGCATGAAGCCCACGAAGCGCGAGCACGGCCCGCACCCATCGTCGTAGACGAACACCGCCACGGGCCTGCTCGGCACTTCCGGTGCCCCCGTCATCGCCATCAGCTCCCTCATCGCCTCGTCCAGCTGCGCCTCCACCGCGTCAAACCCAGTGCCCCATCGGCGCATGAGGGCACCTCGCTGCCGCCCGTCCGCCACTGAGCCGGGTTGATGAGGGTAGCCTAAGCGAGGTGCCCTTGATCCGGGTGCCTCGGCCGAGGAGGTATCCCGCACCGATGACATCCCTGACCTGGTCCGCACTCGCCTTCCTCCTCAGCGCGCTCGCGTGGATCCTGGGCGACGCCCTCATCGTCGGCTTCCACAAGCCCGACCGGCGCCGGTACGGCGAGTTCATCGAGCTCATGGGCGATGACGCCTACGCCTTCTACGCCCGCGTCAACGAGCCGCGCCTGCGCTGGGGCGCGCTGGTGGCCAACTACTCGGCGCCCCTCATGCTCGCGGGCCTCTACGCCCACTGGGCGCTGCTGCACCACAGCACTATCGGGGTGGTGGCGGTCGTCCTCCTGGGCATCGGCTTCTCCTTGGCGCCCCTGGCCCACGCCTCCTTCTACCCCCTGGCCCTGGCCTCGGAGCGGGCCTATGCCGCCTACCTCACCGGCGAGCCCGATCGGGAGGTGCTCAGGCACGCCCGCCGTCTGCGCCGCTTCCTCATCGCCGCCTGGGTCCCCGCCATCGCCATCACCGCCATGGGCTGGCTCCTCGTGGGCCTGGCCATCCTCCTGGGCCACACGCCCCTGCCGCGGTGGGCGGTGCTGCTGACCCCGCTGCTGCAGGCCGGCCCCTGGATCCTGCTCACCCGCCTGCCCTACCCGGGCAAGCCCCTGCTGGACGGGGCCCTGTTCAACATCCTCAACCTCGTGTGGGCCATCGCCCTGCTGCTCCTGGGCGCCCACGCGCCCCTCGGCTGAGCCGACCAGGCCCGGGGATCGCCAAGGCCACCCGGGCCCACGGGCGGCCTCAGGCCCCGTCAGGGTCCTGCGGCTCCACGCTGACCATGGCCACCGGGCTGGTGGAGGCATCCTGATCAGCAGTGACCCTCTCCCCGGGCACCGGCGCCAGGCGGGGCGTGGCGGGTGCCACCAGCGGGGTATCGCCCACCTGGGCGGCCAGGTCCTCCAGCATGGACTCGGCGTCGCGGACCACCGCCTGCTCGCCCCCGCGCACCCCGTGCAGCAGCCAGCGCGCCAGGCCCAGCTCGCTGACCAGCTCGGCGCGATCCCGCAGGTGCTTGTCCACCCCCTCGGCTCGGGCCACATCGTAGGCGTCCTCGATGGAGTCCAGGCAGTCCACCGGCACCGAGGAGTAGATCCACGCCATGTCCTCGGCCGGGTCGCCCACATGGGCCTGGGTCCAGCCCCGCACCGAGACCACGGCCCCGCCCGCGGTCAGCACGTTGTCCTCGGCCAGATCCCCGTGCACCACCACGGGGCGGAAGCGCCACAGCGCGGTGTCCTCCAGGGCCTCCTCCCACCGGCCCAGCAGCGCCGGTGGGACCTTGCCGGTGGCCGCGGCGTCGTCCAGCAGGCTCAACCAGCGCTGACGCACCTCCTCGGCGGTGTAGACCGGCATCCCGGATTCGGAGATGACGGCGGTGGGCATCTCATGGATCTCGCCCAGCACCTTGCCCAGCCCGGCCGACAGGCCCGGGCCCGGGCGCAGGGAGTCCACGGCGATGGGCCTGCCCTCGATATGGGAGCGCACCTGGATGTGGGCCCCCTGATTGCGCAGGGACCCGCCCGCGCGCGAGACATCGAAGGAGATCCTGCCCGCATCGGCCACCCGCCCCACGCGCCGCAGGACCTCGGCCTCGGCCTCCAGACTGGCCCCCATCGCATCGCTGGAGGCCTCGAGGACCTCCCAGTGGCGGCCCTGGGTGTCGACCACGCCGACGACGTGCAGCTCCTCGGTGCGGGACTGGGGCAGGGCCAGGCGGGCGGGATTGAGCCCCGGGACGGCCACCGTGGCCATGGCCGCCAGCGCCAGGGCCGAGCGCCGGCCGCGGCGCCCACCGGTCGAGGCCCCCTCCCCGCCCCCCGCTACTGCGGCGCCGCCGGCGGTCGCCGGCGCAGCACCGGCGGAGTCCGGGGATCCGGGGGAGGATGAGGCCCGTGCGGCAGAGCCCGCCGAGGCGGCCCGCCCCACCGGCTCTGCCGGCCCCGCCGGATCGGCGGGCGGAGCGGGGGGCTCGGCGGCGTCGGGGGCGTCCGGGGACTGCGGCGGCTGTGACATGATCCAACCGTAGGTGACACGGCGCTCGCGCACAGTCTGCCGCGCCAGTCCGCTGAGGGCAGAGCGCCCCGCGGGAGGCCGTCCGAGGCCCACTGCCGCAGGCTCCGCCGTCGGCGCCCTCCCCGGGAGGCATCCAGGAGCCCCGAGGGGTTATCCACAGGGCGATTATTCCCGGTGGCGCCGTCACCCTCCTGTGACCTACAGTCAGCGGTGACGGCGCTCACGAAACGGTCGTCGTCCCAGATCAGCGTCGATCTGCCCGCCCTGGCGCGCATCCGCGCCCCACCCCACCACCCTGGAAGCCCATGGACGCCGCCGACATCCTGCTGACCGAGATCCAACAGCTCGTCCGCGACCGCGGCATCGACCCGCTCAAGGACACTTCCGCCCTGGAGGGCCTCGTGGCCGAGGCCGGAGCCGACTACCTCCAGCGGGCGGACGCCGGGCTCGTGCCTCCCCTGGCCGACCCCGACGCCGCCCGGGCCCGGGCCCTGGACGCCCTGGCCGGCCTGGGCCCCCTCCAGGCCTACCTCGACGACGAGGCCATCGAGGAGATCTGGATCAACGCCCCCGGCAGGGTCTTCGTGGCCCGCTCCGGGCGGCCCGAGCTGACCACCACCATCCTGGAGGCCGAGGACCTGCGCGTCCTGGTCGAGCGGATGCTGCGCGTCTCCGGCCGCCGGCTGGACCTGTCCAGCCCCTTCGTGGACTCCCAGCTCCCGGGCGGGGAGCGCCTCCACGTCGTCATCCCGCCCATCACCTCGCACAACTGGGCGGTCAACATCCGCAAGCACTCCTCGCGGGCCTCGCGCACCGCCGACCTGGTGCGCATGGGATCCCTGCCCGCCGGCGCGGCCGCCTTCCTGGATGCCTCGGTCCAGGCCGGCCTCAACATCCTGGTCTCCGGGGCCACCCAGGCCGGCAAGACCACCCTGGCGCGCGCCCTGGCCGGGGCCATCCCCGCCGCCCAGCGGGTCATCACCTGCGAGGAGGTCTTCGAGCTGGCCCTGCGCAACCGCGACTGCGTGGCCATGCAGACCCGGCCGGCCAACCTGGAGGGCGTCGGCGAGATCACCCTGCGCCGCCTGGTCAAGGAGGCGCTGCGCATGCGCCCCGACCGGCTCATCATCGGCGAGGTCCGCGAGGCCGAGGCCCTCGATCTGCTCATCGCCATGAACTCCGGGCTGCCCTCGATGTGCACCATCCACGCCAACTCCGCCCGGGAGGCCATCGTCAAGATCTGCACCCTGCCCCTGCTGGCGGGCGAGAACGTCTCCAGCGACTTCGTGGTCCCCACGGTGGCCTCCGCCATCGACCTGGTCATCCATCTCGACATCGACGCCCGCGGACGGCGCACCGTCCGGGAGGTCTCCGCCCTGTCCGGCAGGGTGGAGAACGGGATCATCGAGCTGGCCGACATCTACCACCGCGATATCTCCGGGGACCTCGTGCGCGGCCCGGGCTTCCCCTACGGCTCGGAGCGCTACACCCGCGTCGGGCACGACCTGGCGGCCCTCCTGGCCGACCCGGACCTGCCCCGAGGACCGGGGCCGGGGGAGTGGTGCTGATGGGCGCCATCGCCGGGCTCCTGGCGGGCCTGGGCCTGCTGTCCCTGTGGATGGCCTGCACCAGCGAGCCGCCCCGCTGGCGCTCCGAGCGCTCCCGGCACCTGGCCGACCTGCTCATCCAGGCCGGCGCCGGCCGCACCAGCCCCGCGGTCTTCGTGGCGGGCAGCGCCGCCCTGGGGCTGGTCACCGGCCTGGTCTTCCTGGGCCTGTCCGGCGCCTGGCCCATCGCCGCGGCCTTCGCCGTCATCGCCTCGGGAGCCCCCTTCCTCCTGGTGTCCTCGCGCGCCCGGGCGCGCCGCTCCCGCCTGCGCGAGGTGTGGCCCGAGGCGGTCGACACGCTCCTGTCCGGGGTGAGGGCGGGCATGAGCCTGCCCGAGGCGCTGTCGAACCTGGCCGAGCGCGGCCCCGAGGCGGTGCGCCCCCAGTTCCGGGCCTTCGCCGTGGACTACGCCGCCACCGCCCGCTTCGATCACTGCCTGGACCGGCTCAAGGCCCGCTTCGCCGATCCCGTGGCGGACCGCATCGTCGAGGCGCTGCGCCTGGCCCACGAGGTGGGAGGCACCGACCTGGGCAACCTGCTGCGCTCGCTGTCGCGCATGCTGCGCGAGGACATGCGCACGCGCGGCGAGCTGGAGGCCCGCCAGTCCTGGACCGTCAACGGCGCCAAGGTCGCGGTCGCCGCCCCCTGGCTGGTCCTGGCGCTGCTGTCCACCCGCCCCCAGGCGGCCTCGGCCTACGCCACCTCCACCGGTGCCGCGGTGCTCGCCATCGGCGGCCTGGCCTCGATCCTGGCCTACCGGCTCATGCTGCGCCTGGGCCGCCTCCCGGAGGAGGGAAGGACCCTGCGATGAGCCCCACGATCATCGGCGGCCTGGCCGGGCTCCTGGGCGCCGCGGGCCTGCTGCTCGTCCTGTCCGCGCTCCGCCGGCGCCGCCCCACCCTCATGGCCCGCCTGGCCCCCTACGTCCACCAGCGGCCGGCCGGCTCGGGCCTCCTGGCGGCTGCCGACGCCGAGGGCCGCAGCATCGCCGACCTGCTCCTGGCCGCCGTCACCGCCCTGGGCGGCGTGCTGGACTCCCTGGGATCCTCGGCCTCCTCGGTGCGCGCCCGCCTGGCCCGCAGCGGATCGTCCCTGACCCTGGAGCAGTTCCGCCTTCAGCAGCTGGAGTGGGCGGCGGCAGGATTCCTCATCGCCGTCGGCCTGGGCGCCCTGGCGGCGCTGACGGGCTCCACCCGCGTGCCCGCCTTCCTCCTCCTGGCCCTCCTGGCCTGCGTGTGCGGTGCGGCGATGCGCGACTGGCGCCTGTCCCAGGCCGTGCGCGCGAGGCGGGACCGCATCGAGGCCCAGCTGCCCGACGTCGTCGAGCTGCTGGCACTGGCCGTGGGCGCCGGGCAGGGGCCCGTGGCCGCCATGGAGCGGGTGGTGGCGCTGGGCCGCGGCGACCTGGTGGCCGAGCTGGCCGCCACCCTGACCGACATCCGCTCGGGCACGGTCCTGACCACCGCCCTGGATCACCTGGAGGCGCGTGCGGGCTCCCTGCACGTGACCCGCCTGTGCGAGGCGATCTCCGTGGCGCTGGAGCGAGGCACGCCCCTGGCCGAGGTGCTGCGGTCCCAGGCCGCCGACGTGCGCGAGGCGGCCCGCCGTGACCTCATGGAGGAGGGCGGCCGCAGGGAGATCGCCCAGATGGTGCCGGTGGTCTTCCTCGTCCTTCCCATCACCGTGGCCTTCGCCCTCTTCCCGGGGCTGTTCGTCCTGAGATTGGGGCTGTGAGGCGCATGCGACCCGCACCGAAGAGCCCAGACAGAGTCCACACGGTCCACACGGTTCACACAGCAAGGAGAGAGCAGATGAAGCCCATGCCCCGCCCGGCGCACCGCCCCACTGCCCGCAGGCCGGCCCTCCACCGACTCCTGCCCCGGTGCCGCTGGTGGCGCCGGGGGCCGTGTCGCCGGGGCCGCCAGGGCCCGCATCCTCAGCGGCCGATGCGATCCGCGCGGTGGTGCCGGCTGCGCGCAGCCCTGGCCGATGAGCGCGGGGATGTTCCCGGCTGGGTGCTGGTCACCCTCATGACGGCGGGACTCGTCGTGGCCCTGTGGACCGTGGCCGGAACCACACTCACCCAGGTGTTCCTCGATGCCATCGCCAAGGTCACCGGTGCGATCTGAGCGGGGGCAGGCCGGCCCGCCCGACGCACCGCGGTGCGTCGGGCTCCCGCTGCGACGGTGGCCGCCTCCCGCGCCATTGCGGTGGCGCGGGCAGGAGGGAGCGGCCGTCGTCGACTTCGTGCTGGTGAGCATGCTGGTCATGGCCGCGGTGATGGCCCTGCTCCAGCTGGCGCTGGGGCTGCACGCCCGCAACGTGCTCATCGACGCCGCCGGCGAGGGGGCCCGGCGGGCCGCCCTGGCCGGCGGCACCCCCGCCGAGGCCCAGGCGCGCGTGCGCGCCCTGAGCGACGCCGCCCTGGCCGATGGCTACGTCCAGAGCGTGGAGGTCTCCCGGACCCGCATCGATGGGCTCAGCGTCGTGGTGGTCACCGTGACCGCGCCCCTGCCGGTGCTGGGACTCCTGGGACCCGGAGGCACCCTGCGGGTCCAGGGCCGTGCGGTGGACGAGCTGGCGCTGCTGGAGCTCGGCCAGGACGCGGCGCCGCCGGCTGGTGCGGCGGGCGCCGCGCAGCCCGCCGGCGCAGCGGAGGAGGTGCAGGCCGATGAGAACCCCGGCGATGGTGCCGGGCGGTGAGGTCCCTGTCGCGCCCCGCGGCGCCCGGGCCGACGGGCGGCGCGCGGGCAGGGCCGTGCTGCTCGGCCCCCTGAGGGCCCTGGCGCCGCTGAGGCGGCTGGGCCGCGCGGCGCCCCAGGAGCGGGGCAATGCCTCGGTGGAGTTCATCGGCTGGAGCGCCTGCCTGCTCATCCCCGTCCTCTACCTGCTGGTCGCCCTGTCCCAGATCCAGGCGGCCTCCTTCGCCGTGGCCTCAGCGGCCGACATCGCCAGCCGCATCCTGGAGGTGGACCACTCCCCGCAGGCGCTGGCCCATGCCCGCACCGCCGCCGGCCTGGCCCTGTCGGATCAGGGGGTGGAGGCCGATCCCGCCACGGCGGTCTCGGTGTCCTGCGAGGGAGCGTGCACAGGGACGGTGGTGCTGCGCGTCGAGGCCGCGGTGGACCTGCCGGGACTGGCGGCGATCGGCCTGGGACGCGATGTCGTCGTCCTGGAGGCCCAGCGCGCCGTCGACCTGTCCGCCAAGGAGGAGCAATGAGATCGAGCACAGGCCGGGCCCGCGAGCGCAGGGGGCGGGCTCTCGCCCCGTGGTCATGGCGCCCGCTGCCCGCCACCGCACCGCCCACGGCGCGACGGCGCGAAGCGCGCCCGCCCGTGGGGCTCCGCCGGACCGGTCGGCCCGGGGGAGCGCGCCGGCCCAGGCGGCTCCACCGCAGCGCGCCGATCGTGGACCAGCCCATGCCCGAGCGGCTCGCGGCGCGGCTGGTGCGGCGGGCGCGCCGCGACGAGGAGGGCCAGATCCTCCTGCTGGGCATCGGGATGATCACCCTGATCCTGGCGCTGATCCTGGTGACTGCCTCGGCCACCGCCGTCTACCTCGACCTCAAGGCCCTGACCTCCATGGCCGACTCCGCGGCCGCGGCCGGGGCGGCAGGGGTGGACGGCCAGTCCTACTACAACCACGACCCCGGGGCGCTGGATGCCGCCCCAGGGGCCCTGACCTCGCAGGGGGTGCGCGCCGCCGCCCTGGAGGACCTCACCGCCCAGGCCCGGGTGGTCCACGGCGCGGGGCTGAGCGGAGTGGAGCTCCTCAGCGCCCAGGCGCAGGATGGGACCACCGCCGTGGTCACCCTGCGAGCCCACTCCCAGCCGCCCTTCCTGCCCTGGGGGATCATCCCGGCCCAGGGCTTCACCCTCACGGCCACGGGCACCGCCGCGATCACCACGGTGCCCTAGGCTCCCTTCCTCCGGAGGCCGTGGTCGGGGCGGGTGGCGCCCCGTCCGGCTCGGGCGGTCCGGGGTGTGGGCCGGGGCGGTTCGTCCTCCACAGGTGCAGTCCTCTCAGGGCCTGATACCGCACCCGGCCTGAGAGGATCAGGCGATCTCGGCGCCCCGTTGCCCGGGCAGGCTGTCGCCGCCGTCGGCGCGGTCGGGGTGGGTGGGGCCGGCAGTGGTGCGCCAGGGGGGAGCCAGGGGGTCAAGGGGGGCCCAGGGCCCCACGCGCTCCGGGAGCGACGCGTGCCGCCGGGAGGGCCACGTGCTCCGTGAGAGGCAGGGACCGGAAGAGTGGTGGGGCCGCAGGTCGGGCGTCACTTCGCGACAAGCGCGACACTTCGCGACATGGACGGTACTTGCAGGTGTCGCTCCTTCCGCGAAGCGACGCCTCTGTCGCGAAGTGACACCTCCGTCGCGAAGTGAGGCCCCATCGAACCCGTACCAACGCCGCCAGTCCTGGTCTGCCGCCACCCCCGGCCTGCCATCCCCGGGGCACCGGGCCTTCCTCGGCACAGGCCCAGCCCAGCCGGCCCGGCGGGCCCAAGCGATCCGGCGCTTCCAGATCGCCCCGGTCAGGCGAGGGCCGGGCGCCGCCTGGCCGGCTCCGCCCGTGACCGGCCGCGCTAGGTGTACTTCCCCGTGAGGTTGTGGACGCGGCTGGCGGGGGTTTGGCCGTCGAGGGCGGTGTGGGGGCGGTGGTGATTGTAGGAGTGCAGCCAGTCCTGGTAGGCGGTCTCGCGCTGGGTCTGGCTGGT
>NZ_JAGFOU010000013.1:43167-90931 GCF_017592395.1 Actinomyces bowdenii | reverse complement strand
CCCCCCCCCCACCGGGTGGGCGCTCAGCCTGTGAACAGCGTGCCCTCCAGGTAGGCCCGGGCCTTGCGGGCGTACCCAAGGGGGTTGGCGATGGCCGGGTCCTGCTCGGCCTCCACCAGGATCCAGTCCCGGTAGCCGTGGTCGATCAGGAAGCGGTAGGGCTCGGTGAAGTCGATGGTGCCATCCCCCGGAACGGTGAACATGCCCGCCAGGAAGGAGTCGAGGAAGGAGCGCTCGGCGGCCCGGGACTCCTCCAGCTTCTCGGGGCGCACGTCCTTGAAGTGCACGTGCTTGACCCGGTCGATGGTGGCTCGCAGCAGGCCCATGACATCGCCGTCGCCCACATAGGCGTGCCCGGTGTCGAACAGGAGGGAGACCCTGGCGGGGTCGGTCATCTCCATGAGGCGGATGGTCTCCTCCTTGGTCTGGATCACCGTGCCCAGGTGGTGGTGGTAGACCAGCTCCAGGCCGTGCTCGTGGGCGATCCCGCCCAGACGGTTGAGGCCCTCGGCCAGGACGGGCCACTCCTCCTCGCTGAGCACCGGCTTGTTGGTGAAGATGCAGACGTCGCGCTTGCCCTGGACCGAGCCGGTCTGCTCGGAGACCACGACGCGGGTGGCCCCCAGGTACTCCAGGTAGGAGCAGGTCGCCTCGAAATCGGGGATGACCGCCTCCACCCCGTCGCGCACGATGAAGGAGGAGAACCACTGCGCCACGATGGCGATGCCGCGGGCCTCGGCGGCGGCCTTGACCTCCTCCCTGGGCGGGAAGAACCCGGCGCACTCGGTGCCGGCATAGCCGGTGTCGGCCAGGTCGAGGAGCATGTCCTCCAGGGTGTTGAAGGCGCCGACCTCGGGGATGTCGTCATTGCGCCAGGTGATGGGGTGCATGCCCCAGCTGATGCCGTGGGGGTCCTTGATCGCGGTGCTGGGGTCGAGTCGGAAGGCCATGGTCCTCTCCTTCATTGGCTGTCGGTGGTGGGGGGGTGGAAGGCGGGGCGGTGGGTGGGCGGGGGGGGGGGGGGGGGGGGGGGGGGGGGGGGGGGGGGCGCCCCCCCCCCCCCCCCCCCCCCCCCGGGGGGGGGGGCGCCGGCCGCCGCCCCCGGGGCATCAGGAGTAGCGCGCCTCCATCTCGGCCTCGATCTCCTCCAGGGACTTATCCGAGGTCTCGGGCATGATGCGCAGCAGGATGACGGCGATGACGAGGTTGAGCACCCCGTAGATCGTGTAGGTGTAGCCGCCGCCCAGGGTCTCCATCATCCGCGGGAAGGTCCAGGTGATGATGGCGTTGGCCGTCCACATGCAGAAGATCGCCGTGCCATTCATGACCCCGCGGACATTGGCGGGGAAGAGCTCGCCCATCATCGTCCACACCACCGTGCCATTGGAGGATTGGACGATGAGCATGAACACGGACATGAGCGCCAGGATGAGGTAGGCGGCCCAGGCCGGCGGGGCGGTGTGCTCGGCCATGTGCGGGGCGATGAGGAACTGGAAGGTGGCGGCGATCCCCAGCAGGCAGATGCCCACGCCCGTGACATCGGCGATGAGGATCTGGCGCCGGCGGAACCTCATGATGAGCCAGATCCCGATGGCCGAGCCGATGACGCTCATGACCCCATTGGCCACCTGCGCGGTGATCGCCGAGGAGGTGGACATGCCCGCGTACTCCAGCACCTTGGGCGCGTAGTACATGACCGTGTTGACGCCGGTGGTCTGGTTGACCACCGCCAGGAAGATGCCCACGCCCAGCAGCTTGCGCAGCCAGGGCGTGGCCAGGACATAGCCCAGGCCGCGCTTGGCGGACTCCTCGGCCAGCTCGTGCTGGCGGGACTCGGCCATCTCCATGAGCTCGTCGACCAGGGGGCCGTCCTTGTCCTCATCGCGCACCCGCTTGAGGGCGCCGATGGCCTCGTGGAGGCGCTCCTTGGCCACGTACCAGCGCGAGGACTCGGGCATGAGGCGGATGCCGATCCACAGGGCGATGGCGGGGATGGTGCACAGCACGAGCATGTAGCGCCAGGTCTCGCCATTGCCCCAGGAGATCACCAGCTGGTTGAGGAAGGCGTGGTACTCATCGGCGCTCATGGTGCCCCCCTGGGAGGCCTGGAGGGAGCGGATGGTGTCGTAGGCGTACTCCCCGGGGGCCAGGGTTCCCGAGGGGTCGGCCTCGATGGCGATGCGCGGTCCGCCCTGGGCGTGGCTGATCGCCGCATTCATGGCGAAGGCCAGGAGCTGGCCGGTGACGATCATCAGCTGGTCGATGGCCACGATGGAGCCGCGGATCCGCTTGGGCGCGGTCTCGGCCAGGTAGACCGGGACCGTGGCCGAGGCCCCGCCCACGGCGAAGCCCAGGACGACCCGGAAGGGGTACATGATCCACACGTTGGGGGCCAGGGTGGTGCCCAGGGCTCCGACGACGAAGAGGATCGCCAGCAGGGTGATGTTGTGGCGGCGGCCGTAGCGGTCCGACAGTCGGCCGCCGATGAGCGCCCCCAGGGCCGCCCCCACCAGGAGGGTGCCGCCGATGGCGCCCTCCTCGAAGGCGGTCAGCTGCAGGCCCTTGGCGGCGAAGGGCATGTACATGAAGGGCAGGGCCCCGGAGATGACCCCGGTGTCGTAACCGAAGAGCAGGGAGCCCAGGGTCGCCACGGCGGCCACGGCGAAGATGCCGCGGTGCTTGCCCGAGGGCGGGGTCTGGTCCACCGCCTCGCGCATCTGCTCCTTGGTGATGCCTCGCAGGGAGAGGCCGGTTGCTGTCTGGCTCATGTGCGGGTGTGCTCCTGTGATTCAGGCGCCGGTGGCGCGGTCGAAGGTGGTGGGGCCGCTGACCGGCGGCACATCGTGCCACTGGCCGTCCTCGGCGGAGGCGATGATGGCCTGGTCGACCTCGGCGGCGCACCAGGCGTCGGCGGCCGAGGGGGCGATCTGCTCGCCGGTGAGGACCGACTCCAGGAATTGGGCCGCCTCGATGCACTTCATGTCGTCGAAGCCCATGGAGGTGCCGATGGCGGGCTGGAAGCGGTGCCACTGACCCCACTGGGGCCCGGCCATGGCGCGGGTGTAGCCGTGGGTGGCCCCGCCGTCCAGGTCGGTGCAGACCTCCAGCTCGTTGAGCCGCTCGAAGTTCCAGCGGGCCGAGCCGCCGGTGCCGTAGACCTCGACGACGTACTCGGCCCGCGGGCCCACGCTGACCCGGGAGGACTCCATCGTGCCCACGGCCCCGCCGTCGAAGCGCACGAGCATGGCCACGTAGTCCTCATTCTCCACGGGGCCCACCTCATCGCCGATCTCGAAGCCGGAGTGGCCGATGCCCATCCTGGTGGGGATGGGCCGCTCGGTGATGAAGGTGCCGGTCTGCGCGCTGACCGAGGCGATGCGGCCCACGACGTACTGGGCCAGGTCGGCCCCATGGCTCATGAGGTCGGGGACGACGCCGGCGCCGGCCTTCTCGCGCGATGCCCGCCAGGTCAGCGGGCTCAGCGGGGAGGAGTTGTAGTCGGCGATGAACCACACCCGCACATTGGTGATGCGCCCCAGGGCGCCGTCGCGCACGAGCGAGCGCAGGTACTCGATGGCCGGGGTGTGGCGGTAGTTGAATCCCACGGCGGTGACCAGGCCGGCGTCCTGGGCCGCCAGGGCGATCCGGCGGGACTGCTCGGCGCTGATGCCCATGGGCTTCTCGATCCAGAAGGGCTTTCCCGCCTCGATGGCGGCCAGCGCCATCTCGTGGTGGAGGAAGTTGGGGGCGCAGATGGAGACGGCCTCGACCCGCGGGTCGGCCAGCAGCTCCCGGTAGTCGGCGTAGGCGCGCTCGAAGCCCAGGTCCTCCACCGCCTCGGTGCGGATCTGCTCGACCGGGTCGGCGGCGGCCACCAGGTGCGGGGCCACCCCCAGCTCGGGGAATCGCTCGGGCACCGATCGGTAGCTGCGTGCATGGAGGCGGCCCATCCATCCCAGCGAGATGACACCGATGCCCAGGGGTCTTTTCTTGGTCATGATCGTCCTTTCCGACGGCCTTGTCGGGTGCTGCGGCAGCAGCGCGGCAACAGTGGGAACGCGCGTCAGCAACGGCGTGAAGCGACCGTATCAGAACCTAGTTTGTCAGGACAAGTGCTTGAGCGGGCGATTCGTGGAGGAGCGCACCACCAGGTTGGGGCGCACCGTCCGCGTGGGCGGGGCCTGCCCCGTGCCCCCATCGATGAGCAGCTCGACGGCGGCGCGCGCCAGCTGCTCGGGGCGCTGGTCCACGCTGGTCAGTCCGAACTCCGGGCGGGAGGCCAGGCGCGTGTTGTCATAGCTGGCCACGGCCAGGTCGGGTCCCAGCCGCCTGCCCAGGTGGTGGGCGGCGGCGACGATATTGATGGCCAGCACGTCGTTGTAGGCCACCACGGCCACCGGCCGGCGGTGGCCCTCCAGGGCGGTCTCCAGGGCCATGAGCGCGCCACCGGTGCACTGGATCTCCTGGGCGGTCATCCCCCGGCGCCGGGCCTCCTGCAGGCAGGCCCCGGCCCGCTCCGCCGCCAGGTGCTCGTGCATGGGTGCGGCGGGGGAGAGGAAGGCCAGGTGCCGGTGCCCCTGCTCGTGCAGGTGGGACACGACCAGCTCGGCGGCCAGGGCCTCATCCATCCGCGCGGTGCGCACCGGGGACCCGCTCAGGCCCCGGTCCAGCAGGCACACCGGCAGGCTCCGGCCCAGGCGCTCGATCTCCTCGGGCTCCAGGCGCGTTCCCGGCAGCACGAGGCCGGTGGGCCGCATGCGCCGCGCCTCCTCGAGGGTGGCCCGCTCCATTCCCGTCTCCAGGTCCGAGGCCAGCACCACCAGGCTGTGATCGGCCTTGAGGCAGTGGTGGCGCAGGTGGCGCACGAGTGTGTCGAAGAAGGGGTTGTCCAGGTAGGGCAGGATGACCACCACGCGCCGGGAGTGCTGCGAGGCCAGCTCGCTGGCCGCCGCATGGGGCTGGTAGTCCATCTCCTGGGCGATGCGCAGCACCCTGTCGCGGGTCTCCTCGGAGATGCGCCCGTTGCGGTTGAGCACATGGGAGACCACGGAGCGCGAGACTCCCGCCGCCCGGGCGACATCGAGCTGGGTGACGGGCCTGCCGGATCCGTCCTGCGGCCGGCGGTCGTCCCCGTGCGGAGCGCCGGCGCTCCGGCGGCTGGGCCTTCCTCGGTCACTGGTCATGGCTGGGCCTCCTCGGGCCTGCTGCCTGGGCCCTGTGTCAGGGTGCGCCATAGCCCGAGCGGGACGGCGGCAGATGGGCTATTGGGGCGTGGCGCCCTCAGGGCCGGTCGGGCGGCACGTTGATCCCAACCTGTTCCGCGCTCGGCAGCGTTGCCGATATTGTCTTGAATGCATGCGGCTCTCATTCTGCTGACTATCAGCAATTGATCATATTCGTTGATCGCCGGCCATACTCCCCGGCCGTGGTCCCGGGAATCGGATGGTTCCCCATGCCTGTGATTCTCCCATCCCTCACGCTAAGCAGAGGAGGGGAGCCCTTGTCAAGGGCGGAGGGAACCATTGAGGGGATTGATGAGGGCTTCTTAGGCTTCTCGTGTCCGCAGAAGGATGGAAGCGGTGGCGGTGGTGGCCATATCCACTGCCGCTTCCCGCGGAATTCCGGCTCTGGATGGCGGCACTGCGGCCGCGCCCATTCCGAGATGAGCGCCCAGTGGCCGCCGCCGCTGCGCCGCCGGGCCCTGGGGCGGGCCGGTCCTGCCCCAGGGGCCTGTGGCGCCGCATGACCCACTCACCGTGTCAGAAAGGAATGATCCCATGTCCACCGCACTCGTGCCGACCTCACTCGCCCGGCGCCTGACCGGGGCGGCTGCCGCCCTCCTCCTGGCTCTCGGCGCCCTGACCCTTCCCTCCTCGCCCGCCAGCGCCGCCGAGCGCGACGGCGTGTGCGATGTGGGGGAGGTCTGCTTCCACTACAACAGCGATCAGAAGGGCGCGGTCTCCGACTTCACCGGCTCTATGCGCAATTACGGCTCCAGTCAACCGGGTTGCTACGAGTTCAAGAGCCCTGACAAGGATGCTGCGGGCAGAGGGGAGTGCATGAAGAACAACACCGCCTCGGTGACCAACCGCACGGCGCACCCGGTGACCGTCTACTACAACTCCAACTACGGGGGGCGGAGCCAGGTCATCCCCGCGGGCGCCTCGGCCAATCTCGATCCCGCCCTGAAGAACAACAACGCCTCCCACCACGTGGACGCCCCGAGCTGCCATGACGGCGTCTGCGCAGTGTGAGCCGGTCTGCGCAGTGTGAGCCGCAGGCCCCTGCGCGGCTCCTCCCGGGGCGCGGGGTGGGTGCCGGGCCCCGGCACCCACCCCGTCCCTGGGCCCGCAGCGGGTCAGCCCAGGCGCACAGGCCGGCCGCTCCGGGCGGACTCGGTGGCCGCCTCCGCCAGGCGCAGGGCCTCGATGGCGTCGGCGATGGAGGTGGGGGGAGTGGTGCCCTCCTCAACGGCCTCGATGAATGCCGACAGCTCCAGGCGGTAGGCGTCGGCGTAGCGCTCCAGGAAGAAGTCGAGGTAGGGCTCCTGGGCGTCGGTGATCTCGGCGTTGGACAGGCGCACCGTGGTGGGGCGGATGTTCTCGGCCAGCAGGGCGCCGTCGCGCCCGGAGGCCTCCAGGCGCTGGTCGTAGCCCGAGGCGCAGTGCCGGTTGTTGATGATCGTGGCCACCGCGCCGCTGGCCGCGCGCAGGGTCACCACGGCGGCGTCGAAGTCGCCGGCCTCCTCGATGGCCGGGTCGAGGTTCTGGCCCACGGCGTGGACCTCGATGATGTCGCCCAGGAAGAAGCGGGCGGTGTCGAAGTCGTGGATGGTCATGTCCCGGAAGATGCCGCCCGAGACCTTGACGTACTCCAGCGGCGGGGCCGCGGGGTCGCGGCTGATGATGGTCAGCTGCTCCAGGTCTCCGATCCTGCCCGCCTCCACGGCGGCGTGCACGGCCGCGAAGCTGGGATCGAAGCGGCGGTTGAATCCGAACATCACCGGGACCCCCACGGCGTCGAGATCGGCGCGGGCCTCCTCGACGTCCCTCATGTCCAGGGCGATGGGCTTCTCGCACAGGACGGCCTTGCCCGCCTTGGCGGCGGCCAGGAGGTGGGGGATGTGCAGGGGCGTGGGCGAGCCCACGATGACGGCGTCGATGGCGGGGTCGGAGAAGACCTCCTCGACATCCTGGCAGGAGCGGGCCCCGTGGAGGTCCGCGAGGTCCTTGGCGGCGCCCTGGGCGGGGTCGCAGACCAGGGCGAGCTCGGCCCGGGGGTGGGCGGCGATGGTCCTGGCGTGCACCTGCCCGATACGGCCGGCGCCGATGACGGCGATTCTGAGCATCTTTGCTCCTTCGTGTGGTTCGGTGGTCGGGGTCGGGGCGCACCGGGACCCGCTCGATGGCGCGGGCCCCGGTGGCGCGGGATCGGTGGGAGTCGCTCGGCGCGGCTCAGGGCTGGGGCATGATGACGTCGCGCACCAGGGCGTCCAGATCGGCGTCGGCCTGGAGGAAGCCGCGCAGGGTGCGGCGGGTGGCGCCGTAGGAGTCGAACTCCTCGGGGGTCATGCCGTCGGGCTCGTAGGCGCGCACGAACTCCGGGATGGACAGGAGGGTCTCCATGATCTCCAGGGCCACGGGCACGTCGATGCGGTTGGTGACCTTGTAGCCGGAGTCGTTGATGAGCCTCTGCCAGGCGAAGGGCGGGGAGACCACCAGGTCCCCGCCGACCAGCTCGGACCAGTGCATGACGTTGCGGAAGGCCGCCGACAGCACGCGCGCCCGCAGGCCCCGGGACTGGAACTCCTGGTACGCCCGCTTGAGGGCGGCCACGCCGGCCCACTCCAGATGACCGGGGTCCAGGAAGAGGTTGTCCCTCTTGGCCACGATCTTGATCCAATCATCCAGGCGGCCGCCCATGAGCGTGACTACCGGGCCCATGGTCGAGGTGTCCAGGCCCTCGGCCTCGCGGCGCTGGAGGCCGCGCTCGATGGCCTCGCCGGTGGTCACGGCCTGGGGCACGGAGAAGGAGACGGTGACGTTGACCGACACGCCCCGGTAGGTGGCCTCCTCGATGGCCTCGACCCCCACGGAGGTGGCCGGGATCTTGACGATGATGTTCTTGGCCAGGCCGGAGAACTCCTCGGCCTGGTCGGCCAGGGCGGAGGCGCTGCGGGCCAGGCGCGGGTCGGTCTGCATCGACAGGCGGCCGTTGCGCCCCTGGTGCTCCTCGAAGATCGGCTCCAGGAGCGCGGCGGCCTCGATGCTCAGCTCGCGCACCACCTGCCAGCCGATCTCGGACTCGGTGGCCTCGGGCATCTCCTCGGCCAGCTCGGCGATGCGGGGCAGCCACACATCCTTGCGCTGGTTGATGCAGGTGTAGGCGATGGTGGGGTTGCAGGTGGCGCCGACGCCGCCGAAGGAGATCGACTGGCGCAGCTCCTCGGGGTCGGCTGAGTCGTTCCAGAGGGCGGTGGGGGTGCTGCGGGCGGCGTCGAGAAGGGGCCCGGGGGTGTATTCGATGCTCATCTGTCCTGCTTCTTCTCTGCGGTGCTGGTGGGTTCCTGCCGCGGGTGGGCTTCCTTGCATCCGCAGCGTGGTGGCTCCATTGAAGACGCTGCAGGGGGGTTCTGTCAACGATTTGTTCGGACAAACTGAGCCTGGTGCTGATGGGCCCGCTGCCGGCCCCTGCGGGCCGCGCCCTTGGGCGGCGGGCGGGGGCGGCGATCCGGGCGCGGCCTAGCTGGAGAACAGGGTGGTCTCGAAGGAGTAGCGCGAGGCCCGGTAGATGTGCTGGCCGTACTCGATGACCTGCCCCGCCTGGTCGTAGGTGGTGCGGGTGGCGGTCAGCAGGGCGGCGCGGCGCCGCTCGTGGAGCAGCTCGGCCTCCTTGGGCGTGGCATTGCGCGCGCCGATGATCTGCTTGGCCGTGGTGGGGATGACGTCGTGGGCGCGCAGCGTGTCGTACAGGCCGCTCGTGGTCAGCTCGGCCTCGGTGGGCGCCACCGCGGCGGGCATGAGGTTGTGCAGCACGGCCACGGGCTCGCCGTCGGCCAGGCGGATGCGCTCGAAGGTGACCACGGGCGTGCCCGGCTCGGTCTCCAGGTGCCCGGCCTCCTCGGCGTCGGCGGGGTGCCGGTGGTAGTCCAGCAGGGTGGTGGAGGTCGAGTGGCCGGCGGCCACCAGGTCGGACAGCAGGCTGGTCAGCTCCATGGGCCGGTGCACATGCGGCGGGGAGACGATCGTGCCCGCCCCGCGCCTGCGCTTGAGCAGGCCGCGGTCCACCAGGTGCTGAAGGGCCTGGCGCGCGGTGGGGCGGGAGACCTTCAGGCGCCTGGCCATCGAGAGCTCATCCTCCAGGCGCGTTCCAGGGCTCAGGGTGCCATCCAGGATGAGTGCGGCCAGCGGCTCGGAGATCTGGGTGTGCAGGGGCACCCGGCTGGAGCGGTCAATGGTGATGTCGAGGGCGAAGGGCGAGTGGTCGGCGGTGGGCATGTGGCACCTGGGGCAGTCGTGATGGCGGTATGTGCTGATGATCTGTATGTGCTGATGATCGGTGTTGAGAGTGGTGCTCCGCGCGTGGAGGGCGTGCGGGCTCCCGGGGCGGCGCTGGTCGCCGTGGCCGCGCGGCCGTGGTCGCAGTGACGGGCCGGTGCTGCCACCTGTGGGATGCGGGGTGATGGGTGGGGTCCCTCTTATAGGATACGAAGCGCATGGGCGCCTTGTCATCTCGGTGCCCGCGCCTCCGGGCCATCGCCCCGACCCGGCGCGGGCGGGCCCGCGCCCGTGTGGAGCCGCAAAGATCCCCTTTATTTGTACTTACAAATGCTTGACGGGGCCGGTCGGGGTGGGGCAGGCTTCGCAGTAGCGCCGGCAGGACGGCCTGCGGGCCCATGATCCACCCCGAGGACGTGGAAGAGACATGACACCTCCCAGGAGCCCTGGGCTCGACGTACTGACCATCGGCCGCTGCGGCGTCGACATCTACCCCCTCCAGCAGGGAGTCGGCCTGGAGGACGTTGAGACCTTCGGGAAGTTCCTCGGGGGGAGCCCCACCAACGTGGCCGTGGCCGCCGCCCGCTACGGCCACCGCTCAGCGGTCATCACCGGTGTGGGCAACGACCCCTTCGGCCGCTTCGTGCGCACCGAGATGCGCCGCCTGGGCGTGGGCGACGACTTCGTCGTCACCCGGGCCGCCTACAACACGCCGGTCACCTTCTGCGAGATCTTCCCCCCGGACCGCTTCCCCCTCTACTTCTACCGCGAGCCCTCCGCCCCCGACCTGGAGCTGACGCCCCAGGACCTGCCGATGGAGGCCATCGCGGCCTCCTCCATCTTCTGGGTCTCGGCCACCGGGCTGAGCAAGGAGCCCTCGCGCGCCGCCCACCACGCGGCCCTGGACGCCCGGGGGCGCAGGCCCTTCACGATCATCGACCTGGACTACCGCGAGATGTTCTGGGACAGCCGCGAGGACGCCCACCGGGAGGTCGCCGCGGTCCTGCCCAAGGTCACCGTGGCCATCGGCAACCGCGAGGAGTGCGAGGTCGCCGTCGGCCAGCGCGATCCCGACCGGGCCGCCGACGCGCTCCTGGAGGCCGGGGTCGAGCTGGCCATCGTCAAGCAGGGGCGGCAGGGCACCCTGGCCAAGACCCGCACCGAGCGCGTGGAGATGCCCGCCACCCATGTGGAGACCCGCAACGGGCTCGGGGCCGGGGACGCCTTCGGGGGCGCCGTCTGCCACGGCCTGCTCAGCCGATGGCCCCTGGACAAGACGATCTTCGCCGCCTCCACCGCCGGCGCCATCGTCTCCTCCCGACTGGAGTGCTCCACCGCCATGCCCACCCGGGCCGAGCTGCTCGACCTCATGCGCCAGCACCGCCGGGCGGTGGCCCCCGATGTGGAGCTGTGAGGCGGGGATCATGGGCGCAGCACCGCTGACCGAGCGCATCGTCGCGATCCGTGCCACCGACCCGGACCGGATCGCCAGGACCCTGGCCGATCGCCCGCGCGCCGGCGCCGCCCAGTGCGGGCCGCTCATGGTCATCGCCTGCGACCACCCCGCCCGCGGGGCCCTGGGGGCGGGGGCGGATCCTCTGGCCATGGCCGATCGGGAGGACCTGCTCGGCCGCTGCATGACGGCGCTGTCCCGCCCGGGCGTGGGCGGCTTCCTGGGCACCGCCGACATCATCGAGGACCTCGCCCTGCTGGGCGCCCTGGACGGCAAGCTCGTCTGGGGCTCGATGAACCGGGTGGGGCTGCAGGGGTCCTCCTTCGAGATGGACGACCGCTTCGGCGGCTACGACGCCGCCGGCATCCAGGCCTCGGGGCTCGACGGCGGCAAGATGCTCACCCGCATCAACGACGCCGACCCCCGCACCGCCGACACCCTGGAGGCCAGCGCCCGCGCCATCGACTCCCTGTCCCAGCGGGGCCTGAACGCCATGATCGAGCCCTTCATCACCCGGTGGGAGGGGGCGCGCGCCGTCAACGACCTGAGCCCCGAGGCCGTCATCCGCTCCATCTCCATCGTCCAGGGCCTGGGGAGGACCTCGGCCCGCACCTGGCTGAAGCTCCCCTGCGTCGAGCAGATGGAGCGGGTCATGGCCGCCACCACCCTGCCCTCGCTCATCCTGGGAGGGGAGGTCCCCCGGGACCCGGCGGCCGCCATGGAGGCCTGGGGCAGGGCGCTGAGACTGCCCCAGGTCAGGGGCCTGGTGGTGGGCCGATCCATGCTCTACCCCCGGGATGGGGACGTCGCCGCCGCCGTCGACAGTGCCGTTGAGCTCCTGAACCGCTGAAGAACCGCCGAAAGAGGACATGATGCCCCAGTCAGACCAGTCGCAGTACCTCATCCGCCGAGGCGAGCTCGCCCACGGCCCCTACGAGCTCGACCTGACCCCCGAGCGCGCCGGATGGGACTGGTGCTCCCTGCGCGTGGTCGCCCTGGAGCCGGGCGGCTCCGTGGAGATCCCCGGCGGGCAGGACGAGTACCTCATCCTGCCCCTGAGCGGCGGGTGCACCGTGGAGGCGCAGGGCCGGAGCCTGGAGATCGCCGGACGCGAGTCCGTCTTCACCGACATCACCGACTACGCCTACATCCCCCGCCGCACCGACGTGCGCCTGAGCAGCACCGGGGGCGCTCGGATCGCCCTGCCCGGCTCCCGGGCCACCGGCGACCGCCCCCTGCGCTACTGCCCCCGCTCCGAGGTGGGCACCGGCCTGCGCGGCGCGGGCCCCGCCAGCCGCCAGGTCAACAACTACGCCCTGGGCAATGAGGTGGAGACCTCCCACCTCCTGGCCTGCGAGGTGCTGACCCCCGGGGGCAACTGGTCCTCCTACCCGCCGCACAAGCACGATGAGCACACCGAGGTCGAGCGGGTCCTGGAGGAGATCTACTACTACGAGGTGCGCCCCGGGGCCGACGGCGCCCAGGGCTTCGCCCTCCAGCGCATCTACCCCTCTCCCGGGCACGACATCGACGTGTGCGCCGAGGTCCGCGACCGCGACGTGGTCATCATGCCCTACGGCTACCACGGCCCCTCCGTGGCCGCCCCCGGCTACGACCTGTACTACCTCAACGTCATGGCCGGCCCCGCCGAGGACGCCGTGTGGCTCATGACCGACGACCCCCACCACACCTGGGTCCGCCGGACCTGGGAGGGCCAGGAGGTCGACCCCCGCCTGCCCATGACGCCCATGAACTGACCCGACACAGACCCGACGAGAACCGAGGAAGGAACCCGTGAGCAACGAGGCCTACGCCGGCACGGTCCGCCTGACCGTGGCCCAGGCGACCATCCGATTCCTGAGCAACCAGTACTCCGAGCGCGACGGCGTCGAGCGGCGCCTCATCGCCGGGGCCTTCGGCATCTTCGGCCACGGCAATGTGGCCGGGATCGGCCAGGCCCTCCTGCAGAACGAGATCGCCCGGGCCGAGGGCGAGGGGGAGATGCCCTACATCATGCCCCGCAACGAGCAGGGCCAGGTCCATGCCGCTGCGGCCTTCGCCAAGACCACGGACAGGCTCCAGACCTGGATGTGCACGGCCTCCATCGGCCCGGGCTCCCTCAACATGGTCACCGGCGCGGCGCTGGCCACCACCAACCGCCTGCCGGTCCTGCTCCTGCCCTCCGACCAGTTCGCCACCCGGATCCCCGACCCGGTGCTCCAGCAGCTGGAGGACCCCACGAGCCTGGATGTCAGCGTCAACGATGCCTTCCGCCCGGTCTCGCGCTTCTTCGACCGCATCAACCGCCCCGAGCAGCTCATCCCCTCCCTGCTGGCCGCCATGCGCGTGCTCACCGACCCGGCCGAGACCGGGGCGGTGACCATCGCCATGCCCCAGGACGTCCAGGCCGAGGCCTTCGACTGGCCCGTGGAGCTGTTCCGCAAGCGCGTGTGGCATGTGCGCCGCCCCGTCCCCGAGCCCGCCGCCCTGGAGCGGGCCGCCGCCCTCATCCGGGCCGCCAAGCGGCCCCTCATCATCGCCGGGGGCGGGACCATCTACTCCGGGGCCGGTCAGGAGCTGCGGGACCTGGCCGCCGCCACCGGGATCCCAGTGGCCGACACCCAGGCGGGCAAGGGCGCGATCAGCTTCGACGACCCCTGCGCGGTGGGAGGGGTGGGATCCACCGGCTGCGCCGCCGCCAACCATTTGGCCGACAGGGCCGACCTCGTCATCGGCGTGGGCACCCGCTACTCGGATTTCACCACCGCCTCCAAGACCCAGTTCAAGAACCCCGAGGTGCGCTTCGTCAACATCAACGTCGCCCCCTTCGACGCCGCCAAGGAGAGCGCCGAGATGGTGGTGGCCGACGCCCGCGAGGCCCTGGCGGCTCTGGCCGGCGCCCTGGAGGGCCACCGGGTCGATGAGGCCTACTCCACCGAGATCGCCGCGCAGAGGGAGGCCTGGCTGGAGGCCACCGAGCGGTGCTACCACCTGGGCCACGGCCCGCTGCCCGCCCAGACCGAGGTCTTCGGCGCCCTCAACGAGCTCATGGGCCCCGAGGACGTCGTCATCAACGCCGCCGGATCCATGCCCGGGGACCTGCAGGCCCTGTGGCAGGCCCGCAGCCCCCTGCAGTACCACGTGGAGTACGCCTTCAGCTGCATGGGCTACGAGATCCCGGCGGCCATGGGCGTCAAGCTGGCCCGGCCCGAGGCCGAGGTGGTCTCGATCGTGGGCGATGGCACCTACCAGATGCTGCCCATGGAGCTGGCCACCGTGGTCCAGGAGGGCATCAAGGTCATCTACGTCCTGCTGCAGAACCACGGCTTCGCCTCGATCGGGTCCCTGTCGGAGTCGCGCGGCTCCCAGCGCTTCGGCACCAAGTACCGCCAGCGCGGCGAGGGCAGCCACCTGGCCGATGAGGAGCGGATCGCCGGGGTGGACATCGCCGCCAACGCCCGCTCCTGGGGGCTGGAGGTCCTGGAGGCCCGCACCATCGAGGAGTTCAGGGAGGCCTACCGCGCCGCGGCGGCCTCCGAGCGCGCCACGATGATCCACATCGAGACCGACCTCTACGGGCCCAACCCGCCCGGGTCGAGTTGGTGGGACGTGCCGGTCTCGGGGGTCTCGGAGCTGGAGTCCACCCGGCGCGCCTATGAGGACTACGTGCGCGACCGGGCCCCTCAGCGCCACTACCTGTGAGGATGCCCTGCTCAGGTCCTGCCGATCCGCAACCGGGGCCCAGCGACAGCCGGGGCTGAGCCGGGCCGGACGGCGGGCGAGTCAGGATTGGACGGTGAGCACTCCTGCGCCGCCGGCCGGCAGCAGATAGGCTGGCCCCGGTTGCACGGGCTGCGTGCAGCCGGTACGAGGAGGCAGTATGTCTGTGGCCCTGGTGATCGATGAGATTGAGGCTGCGAGCGTCATGGTGAGCGCTGCGGCTGACACTCTGGAAGGTGTGCGACTGGATTCCGGTAGTGCCGGTGTGTTCGGCGATAGCGCGCTGGCTGGCGCTGCCGGTGCATTCAGTGCTGGTGGCCACCAGGCGCTGCAAGCAGGGGCGAGCGGGGCATTGAATACCGCTGCGGCGCTATCAGGAGCGGTGCACGCACTCATCGGCGCTGACGAGCAGGCCGCATCCGGCGCCCGTGCCTTGGCCGGGCAGGAGGGTCTGCGATGAGCGGGGTTGGTGCTGCAGCTGGTGTGGCAGCAGGGCTGATCGGCGATATCCCAGGTCATCCCGGGGGCATCATGCTGGTGGCTGATTCGTGGCGTGCAGCTGCGAAGCAGGCCGGTGAGGCGGCCGAGCTCTCGGGTCGGGCGCGCACCGCGGTACCCTCATGGGACGGAATGGCCGCTCAGGCCTTCGTCGCCCGTGCCGGTGAGTTGGAAGTCGGCCTGGACGGGGCGGCCGCAGCGCTTGAGGCGGGGGCCGGGGTTCTGGAGGAGTACTCGGAGGTCCTGGCCCGGGGTAAGGATGCGGTGCTGGCGCTGCGTGAGCAGGCCTCTGCGGTTGTGCTCTCCTGCGTGGGAGATCCTGTGGGTGCTGTTGCCGGTGCGGCCGCACTGGCGGCCATATCCCGAGCCTATCTCAACGTGCTCATGGAGATCCGTCTCGCGGCGGCGAACGCCGCGGGGGCCCTGGCTGGAATCATGGCGGGTCCCGACGCGGATTCCAGCGCGGGATCCGGCGATGGGCAGCCCCCATGGTGGATGTTCTGGAGGAGAGCCGATGAGAAGACCAAGAAGAAAGTGGAGCTCAGCCCGTCGGATATTGAGCGGATCAAACGGCAGGCGGATGGGTCGGCGACGTGGGATCCTGCTCGGCAGGGCGGGATCGGCGACTGCTATTTCCTGGCCGCTCTGCAGGCCTTCGCCCTGACCGAGGACGGGCAGCGGCTCATGCGGGACAATGTGACCTGGGATGAGACTAAAGGCGCCTTCGTTGTGACTTTCTACGACAATGGTAGGCCTGTTCAGGTGGAGGTGCGCGACTACTACGGTGATGGAGTGGTGGGGGCACCAAGTCTCATTCACGTCTATGAGAGGGCTTATGGCATATATGTCAAGGATTACAACCTGAGTGGTGGGCATGCTCGCGATGCGATGGAGGATATCTCTGGGCAGAGGGCCAAGCGCATCGAGACTAAAGGGTGGTCGTTGTGGGGGGATGACCACAAGTACGCCCAGGATGAATGGGATGAGATTGAGCGTGCACTGGAGGAGGGTAAGCCGGTGGCTGCTGCGACAAGTGGTGGGGACTTCTCGGGAGGCGATGCGGTCAGGGCGGTGGCTGACACCAATGATAATGGTCGTATCGATGCGGGCGACCAGGCGGGGGACTATCGGATTGTGGGTGGCGAGTACGATGGTAATGATGGCAAGGACAATCATGCTTATACGGTCGTCGCCATTGATGAGGAGTATGTCACGCTGCGCAATCCGTGGGGCATTAACGATACGGCGCCGGGTTACTCCGCTCCGAGTGGCGATCGACCGGACGGGCTAATCAGGATCAGCAGGCAGGACTACGAGAAGTACTTCGCGGTCACAGATATTGGAGGGTGATGGTGCTGGCGGGTTGCGTTGAGGGTGGTGTGCGACGATGAGGCGCCTTCTTATTCTTGTGGTTGTTGTGCTGCTCGTGGTGGCCTGTGGTTGCGGGTATCTATGGTGGACGCGGCCGTGGAGGACGAGTGTGCCGGTTCCTCCTGAGCTGGAGGATGCCGATAGTGCGAATCTGCATGGGTCGGTTCTTGCTCCGGGCACTGAAACGGGAAGGCTGGTCGCGGGGCCGTTGTACTCCCGGAATCATGAATGGGTGGGGACGGTGCAATGGGAGGACCGCTATACTGGGGAGAGGCGGGCGTATGAGTTGCGGTTGGGGGAGAGTGCTCACATTGAGGGGTTCGGTACCGTGACACTTATTGGTGTCAATCCGCCTCCGCTTATTCCTGTGAGCGAGGCGGGCGGTCGAGGTTATGATGTGCGGATCGTATATGATCCTGGTGTGATCCCGTACGACCCTCGGGTGGATCCGAGTGAGGGGGGATCGCCCTCTCTGGAGCCGTCGTAGTTCTTCTTGGCGCACCACGCCCTGATGGAACAAGTATTGCTCGCAGAATCAGGTGGCGTGGGTGTGCTGGGTTCTGTGGAATATATTGCGAACGGTTTGGAGGGAAGTCTTGGCCCGGGTGGCGGATTGCGCTGAACCCAGGATGATCAGCCGTCCGGGCTGATCGAGGAGCAAGGGGTGTCGCTATCTCGGCGAGCCCCCGGATCGGGATGTGAGGGTCTGATGGGTGAAGACTACGCGGTGTCCATCGGGGCGGATGAGGCAGGTGCAAGAATCGGTGCGCATATCGCTGAGGCCGAGGAGAGAGTGCAGGAGGCGGCACGTCTCGCCAGGCAGCTGAGCTCGCTGCGGCGGACCTCGCACTCTCGCGATGGCGCCGTGAGCGTGACCGTCGACGTGGCGGGGCGGGTCACTGCTCTGAGGATCCAGGCCTTCGCCATGCTGGGGAGTCCCGATGCCCTGGCCTCCAGTATCCTGTCGTGCATCGCCGAGGCTCAGGTGCAGGCGGGGCGCGGTTTCGTCGAGGCGGCGGCCGCGGTATGGGGACCCGAGTCGGAACTCACCGGGCGCGTGCGGCAAGCGGTCGGGGGTGATCGGCCTCCACGACCCGGCTGAAGCCCTCTCCTCCTCTGTTCCCGCAGTGATAGCCGCAGTGGTGCCGACCGTCCAGCGAGCGGGGTCCAGCCTCGCTCATCGAATTGTGCTGACAATCGGTCCTGTGTGGGACTAGGGTGGGAGTTGTCAGAGACCGGCGCTCCCCGAGTGGATCGTGGGGCGCCAAGGGCGGTGCGGTCCCGTTGGCGCCTGGACGGCCCTCCGGGTGACAGGCACCCGTAACATTTCGGAGGATTCGATGACGATGAAGACGATCTCCCATTGGATCGACGGCCAGTACTACGAGGGCAGCCCGGTCGGGCGCTTCGCCGTCGAGAACCCCGGCACCGGCGAGGTGGAGGCCGAGCTCCTCCAGGCCTCCGACGCCGACCTCGACCACGCTGTCGAGGTGGCCGCCCGGGCCCAGAAGGAGTGGGCGGCGTACTCCCTGGCCAAGCGCACCGCCATCATGTTCCGCATGCGCGAGCTCGTCCTGGCCCACCAGGACGAGATGGCCCGCATGATCGTGGCCGAGCACGGCAAGAACTACTCCGACGCCATCGGGGAGATCCAGCGCGGCCGTGAGACCCTCGACTTCTCCACCGCCATCAACCTGGCCCTCAAGGGGGAGCACTCCTACGACATCTCCAGCGGCGTCGACATCCACACCCTGCGCCAGCCGGTGGGCGTGGTCGCGGGCATCTGCCCCTTCAACTTCCCGGCCATGGTGCCCATGTGGATGCACCCGGTGGCCATCGCCACCGGCAACGCCTTCATCCTCAAGCCCGCCTCGGCCACCCCCTCGGCGGCCCTGCTGACCGCCGAGCTCTACAAGGAGGCGGGCCTGCCCGACGGCGTGTTCAACGTCGTCTCGGGCAACCGCGACATGGTCTCGGGGATCCTCAAGCACCCCGGTATCGATGCGATCTCCTTCGTGGGCTCCACCCCGGTGGCCCACATCATCCAGGACACCGGCGTGGCCCACGGCAAGCGTGTTCAGGCCCTGGGCGGGGCCAACAACCACGCCATCGTCATGCCCGACTCCGATCTGGACTTCGCCGCCCAGCACATCTGCGCCGCCGCCTTCGGGGCCGCCGGTGAGCGCTGCATGGCCCTGCCGGTGGTCGTGGCCGTCGGCGGCTGCGGGCCCGACCTGGCCCGCCGGGTCAAGTCCCACGCCGAGAGGATCAAGGTCGGCTACGGCATGGACGAGGGGGTGGAGATGGGACCGGTCATCGATGCGAAGTCCAAGGAGTTCATCATCGGCCTCATCAACGAGGGCGAGTCCAAGGGCGGCGAGGTCGTCCTCGATGGCCGCGGCCTGGTGATCCCCGGCCATGAGAACGGCCACTTCCTGGGCCCCACCATCGTGGACAACGTGCCCCTGGACTCCGAGCTCTACAGCCAGGAGGTCTTCGGGCCGGTCCTGTCCATCGTGCACGCCGGCACCTACGACGAGGCCATCCGGATCGTCAACTCCTCCCCCTTCGGCAACGGCGCGGCGATCTTCACCAACGACGGCGGGGTGGCCCGCCGCTTCGAGCTCGACGTCGAGGCCGGGATGGTGGGTATCAACGTGCCCATCCCCACCCCGGTGGCCTACTACTCCTTCGGCGGGTGGAAGGAGTCCCTCCTGGGCGACACCCACATCCACGGCCCCGAGGGCGTGCGCTTCTACACCCGGGCCAAGGCCGTCACCAGCCGCTGGCCCTCGGAGAAGACCTACGCCGCGACCATGTCCTTCCAGCGGGAGGAGTAGGCCCTCCCGCCCCGACTTTCGACGATTTGCATGAGATCGTACTTCTCCAGCGCTGGAGAAGTACGATCTCATGCAAATCGTCGAAAGTCGGGGGTGCGCTGGTCGTGGAGGCGCCTGAACATCAGACCTATTTGTCAGAACAAAGTCTGGATATCCTGTCCGCGTCGGAGTAGGCTCGGCCTACAACCGAGGTGCTGCGGAACGGCCCGCGGCACGGCGACTCAGGAGCGACGATGACGTCCAAGGCTGTCAACACCAACGACCCCAAGTACTCCAATCTCACCATCGGCGTCTGCCCCGACCAGTGGGGGGTCTGGTTCCCCGAGGACCCCAAGCAGATGGACCCCCGCCAGGCCTGGGAGGAGATGGCGGAGGCCGGTTTCGAGGTGATCGAGACCGGGCCCTTCGGCTACTTCCCGACCGACCCCAAGGAGCTCCAGAGGTGGTGCGACGAGTTCGGCATGCGCGTGGTCGCGGGCACCGGCTGGGGCATCCTGCACAAGCAGGAGGCCTGGCAGACCACACTGAAGACCTTCCGCGCCATCGCCGAGACCCACGCCGCCGTCGGCGCCGAGTACATCGTCCACCTGCCCCCGCTCTACCGGGACGACAAGACCTGGGAGTGGACCGATGACCGCGTGCTGTCCGATGATGCCTGGCGGCTCTACGTCGAGCACGCCAACGCCCTGGGCCAGATGCTCCTGGACGAGTACGGCCTCAAGATGGTCCTGCACCCGCACGGCGACTCCCACATCGAGACGCCCGAGGAGATCTCCCGCATCCTCGATGCCACCGATCCGGCCTACGTCAACCTGTGCCTCGACTCCGGCCACGCCGTCTACGGGGGCGGCGACCCGGTCGAGCTGTGCAGGAAGTACCCCGAGCGCATCACCTACGTCCACATCAAGGCCTTCGACGAGGGCATCACCCGCGAGGCCCACGAGAAGGACTGGCCCTTCGGCGAGGCCGTGACCAAGGGCGCCTCGGTCTGCCCGCCCGCCGGCCTGCCCGAGATGCACGAGTTCGTCGACGCCCTGGCCGCCCTGGACAAGCCGATCTACGCGATCTGCGAGCAGGACTGCTACCCCTGCGACCCGTCCTTCCCCAAGCAGAACGCCATCAACATGCGCAAGTACCTGGCCGAGTGCGGCCTGGGGCTGGCCTGACCCCCGTTGGATCCCTCCGGATCCTCGGCGCTGCCGTCCAGCGGCGCGCCCGCCCCTGACCCATCGATAGCACACTGACTTTCTCAGCGAGGAGAAGAGCATGACAATCCGTATTGGCCTCATCGGCGCCGGCGGCATGGGCCGCGCCCACGTCGAGCGCATCGAGAACGAGCTGGCGGGCGGTCGCATCGCCGCTGTCGCCGACCTCAACCTCGATGGCGCCAAGGAGGTCGCCGAGCCCCTGGGGGCCAAGGCCTATG
Organism: Actinomyces bowdenii; assembly: GCF_017592395.1. Lineage (GTDB taxonomy): Bacteria > Actinomycetota > Actinomycetes > Actinomycetales > Actinomycetaceae > Actinomyces > Actinomyces bowdenii. The sequence goes on along the minus strand of NZ_JAGFOU010000013.1, from coordinate 70,126 downwards.
GCAGTGGCGCCGAGCTCATCGCCGACCCCGACGTCGACGCCGTCCTCATCGCCACCTTCGGCAAGGTCCACGCCCCCGACGTCATCGCCGCGATCGAGGCGGGCAAGCACGTCCTGTGCGAGAAGCCCCTGGCCACCACCCCCGAGGACTGCATCGCCATCATGGAGGCCGAGCAGAGGGCGGGCAAGAAGCTGGTCACCGTGGGCTTCATGCGCCGCTTCGACGCCGGCTACCAGCAGATGCGCGCCGCGCTGGAGGGCGGCGAGCTCGGCTGCGCCACGCTCGTCCACTGCCGGCACCGCAATCCCTCGGTGCCGGAGGGCTACACCACCCGCAACATGATCGACGACACTGCGATCCACGAGATCGACATCTGCCGCTACCTGCTGGATGAGGAGATCGTCTCGGTGCGGGTCGATGCCCCGCGCTCGACCTCCCGCCGCTTCGAGCACCTGCGCGACCCCCTGGTGCTCGTGGCCAGGACCGCCTCGGGCGTGCTCATCGACGACGAGATCAACGTCAATATCCAGTTCGGCTACTCCATCGAGTGCGAGCTGGTCATGGAGGCCGGCACCATCCGCCTGGGCGATCAGAACACGACCATCACCCGCGATGCCGCCGGCGACCGCCACCCCATCTGCCGCAGCCATATCGACCGCTTCCACAGCGCCTTCAACCAGGAGGTCCAGCAGTGGATCCGTGCCGTCGAGCGCGACGAGCACACCGGCTCCACCTCCTGGGACGGCTATGCCGCCACCTGCGTGGTCGACGCGGCCCTGGAGTCACTGGAGAAGGGAGGCCGCGAGGTCGAGGTCGCCATGACCTCCATGCCCGCTCTCTACGCCTGAGCCAGCCCCGGAGGGGCGGACCGCCTCGCGGCGGCCCGCCCCAGGGGGGCGCCGCAGGCGCGATCCGATCCCGCGGCCACCGCCCCCAACCCGACTTTGCCATGACAAGATAGGCATCATCGACACCGTCGTCGGTGATGAGGAGGACCAGCTGATGGTTGATATCGCACTCGACCCCAATATGTACTACCGGACCATGCCCACGGTCCGCACCCTCCATAAGGCCGCCGAGCTCGGCTTCGACTATGTGGAGCTCTCGCCCAATGCCGACTTCCACCTGTGGCACCACCGCCCTGCCGCCGACGACGCCTTCGTCGCCGAGCTCAACCAGGCGCAGAAGGACACCGGGGTGCGCGTGCGCACCCTCAACCCCGTGTTCAACTGGTCCTCGCCGGTGGAGGAGGAGCGCACGGCCCAGGTGTCCAACTGGCGGCGGCTGCTGGAGCTGGCCGATCAGCTGGACGTGCGCGAGATCACCTCGGAGTTCTCCGGTGATCGCAACCGGGCCCGCCGCAGCCAGGAGCAGTGGTTCCGCTCCATGGAGGAGCTGATCCCCGACTTCGAGCGCTACGGCATCAGGCTCAACATGGAGGCCCACCCCTACGACTTCGTCGAGCTGCACGATGAGGCCCTGCGCCTGGTGCGCGCCATCAACAAGGACTGGATCGGCTACGAGTTCTGCTGCCCGCACGCCTTCCACCTCTCCGACGGCGCCGGCGACGTCGAGCGCATGATCCGCACCGCCCACGAGGCCGGAAAGCTGCGCGAGGTCCACATGGCCGATGGCTACAACCACCGCGCCAACGACGGCAACCGCTACATCATCAACCCGCCCGGCGCCGACGTCACCGTCCACCAGCACAATGAGATCGGGCAGGGGGAGGTGGCCTGGGAGGCCGTCTTCTCCACCCTGCGGGACATCTCCTTCGACGGGGTGGTCTCAGTGTGCGTCTTCGGCTGGCATGAGCATGCCGACGAGATCAACAGGCGCATGCTCGCCCGCATCACCGAGGAGCTCGCCGCCTGAGCGGCGCGCGGCCCCGCCCGTGCCTCCACGGGCGCCCGCCCTCGATCCGCCGAACCGGCACCGGGGCCGCTGCAGACCGCGGCCGCGGCTCCGGCGCCACTGGCCCTCAGTGAGGCTCAAGGCTCTTGAGCCCGCCACCAACCACCGACCCCTGCTGCTCCAGCAGCAGCTCTCACCACACCGCCAGGAAAAGGCACCCCTCTCAAGGAGTCCCCCATGCCGCACAACTCTCAGGCGCACGACGCGCCACGGGATATCCGAGCGCTGGTCGAGGCCACCCCGGCCTCGGGCAAAAGGCGCTCACTGGGCCTCATCGCCTTCGTCGCCTGCCTCGGATCCCTGCTCTTCGGCTACGACACCGGAGTCATCTCCGGCGCCCTGCCCTACATGTACCTGCCCACCGATGCCCACGGGCTGGCGCTGACCACGGCCGAGGAGGGCTGGATCGGAGCGCTGCTCGCCCTGGGCGCGGCGGTCGGCGCCTCGGTGGGAGGCAGACTGTCCGACATGTATGGGCGGCGCCACAACATCAGCCTGCTCGCCATCGTCTTCTTCGTCGGGGCGATCGGCTGCACCCTGGCCCCCAATGTGTGGGTCCTCTACGTGTTCCGGGTGATCCTGGGCTTCGCCGTCGGCGGCGCCTCGGTGACCGTGCCCGTCTTCCTGGGGGAGACCGCCCCCAAGCGCATCCGCGGCACCCTGGTGGCCGTGGACCAGATGATGATCGTCTTCGGCCAGTTCGTGGCCTTCTCCATGAACGCGGTCCTGGCCCGCATGAACGGCGGCCCCCACATCGACTCCGGCGGCAAGACCCTGGAGTGGACCCATGCCGTGGCCAACCAGGTCTCCAGCGGTGCTCTGGCGGTCGATGGCGGTAATGGCATGACCTGGCGCTACATGCTGGTCATCGCCTCCCTGCCCGCCATCGCCCTGTGGATCGGCATCCGGCTCATGCCGGAGTCCTCCCGCTGGTACGTGGCCAATGAGCGCCTGCCCGAGGCCATCGGCGCGCTCAAGCGCATCCGCAACGAGGATCGTGACGGCCCGCTCATCGACGAGCTCGAGGAGATCGTGGAGAACCAGCGCAAGGAGGCCAACCAGGAGAAGTGGAACCTGCAGCAGATCCTCGGTGCCAGATGGACCCGCCACCTGCTGCTCATCGGCATCGTGCTCGGCATCGCCGATCAGCTCACCGGCATCAACACCGCCATGTACTACACGCCCAAGATCCTGTCCGCGGCCGGCCTTCCCATGAGCGATGCGATCTCCCTCAACGTCATCTCCGGAGGGGTGTCCTTCATCGGCTCGGCCGTCGGCCTGTGGCTGGTGACCAGGTTCGCCCGCCGTCATGTGGGCATCTACCAGGAGACCTCGATCGTCATCTCCCTGGGCCTGCTGGCCGCGGTCTTCTACTTCCTCATCGAGCCCTTCCAGAACGCCGACGGCGATATCGTCGGGGCCGCCTCCTACGCGCCGATCCTGGTGCTCGTCATCGTCAGCCTCTTCGTCTTCGCCAAGCAGTCCGGCACCGTCACCTGGGTGCTGGTGGCCGAGATCTTCCCCAACAAGATCCGCGGCACCGCCATGGGCCTGGCGGTGGGGGCGCTGTGGATCGCCAACGCCTTCGTCGCCTGGCTCTTCCCCATCATGATGGAGTCGCTGGGCGGATCGCTGACCTACCTCATCTTCTGCCTCATCAATGTCGGGTCGCTGCTGTTCTACCTCAAGGTGGTGCCTGAGACGAAGTACCACTCCTTGGAGGAGCTGGAGGCGCGCTTCGAGAAGGAGTACAGCTGAGCGCTCACGGGCCGGGCGGGTGCGGATCGCGCACCCGCCCGGCACTGCCATGGAGCGGCGGCGCGGTGGGGCGCTCGCGCGCGCAGGTCCCGCGCGCCCTGCTGCCGCCAGGGGCGGGATCGGCATGAGCCGCCCCCGGCCGCGCAGCCCTGTGCGGCTGCGCCTGTACGCCTGGTTGAGCGGCCTGCTCCTGGGGGCGGCGGATGGCGCCCTGGCGGTCACGCTGGCCGCGGGAGCGGGTGGAGGCGCTCCGGCGTCCCGGCCCACGGCCGCCCTGGCCATGGTCATGATCATGTGCGGGGCGGCGGCGCTGGCCTCCGCGGGCGGGGGCCGGCCCGCCCGCCGCTTCGGCGGGCGGATGACGGGGGCCGTGGCGGACCTGCTCATCATCTCCGGGGCGGTGGTCATCGCCCTGGTCGCGGGTGGCGCCGCCGGTGTTGAGCGCGCCGGGGGCGCGGTGCTCACGGGGGCGCTCGGCGATGGGCCCGGCGCGGTGCTCGCCGGTGCCGTCCTGGTGGGCCTGGGCTCGGGTCTGCTGCTCCTGGTGGCGCCGCAGGTCTGCCATGAGCTCTCCCTGCCCGGTCATCGCCGCCTCATGCCCCAGGCGCTCGCCCTGGTCCCGGTGGGGGCGGCCCTGGGGGTGCTGGGGGCCATGTGGCAGGCCCGGCCCGTGGTGGGGGCCTGGCTGTGCCTGGCCGTGGTGGCCCTGGTCCACCAGGGCGCAGTTCTGGCGCTGCCGCGCAGCCCCGTGTGGCTGGTGGGCCGGGGGCGGGACGTCGAGGCCTTCGCGGCCCTTCGCGGCCTCCACGGCACCCTGGAGGCCGCAGTCGCCATCGACTGGGCGCGCCATGAGGCGGGCATGGCCGCCGATCAGCAGCCCCTGACGCCCGCCGACCTGCGCATCGGACGGATCAGGCGGACCGCCTGCGCCGCAGTGGTGCTGGTCCTGGCCCAGGAGGCGCCACTGGGCGCCTCGGCGATGATCCTGGCCCCGACGATCGCCCTGGGGCTGGGCGGAGCGGGCGGTCCGGTGCTCGCCGGCGCCGTGGGGTGGATCGTGGTGGGGCTGCTGGCCCTGGCCCTGGGCGGGATCGTCACGCGACGGCGCTTCATCGCCGTCGCGCTGGGGGTGAGCCTGGCAGCCATCGCCTCCACGCTCCTGCTGGCCTCCGCGGCGGCGCACGGGAGGGCCGCGCTCTGGCTCACGGTCATCCCCCTGGTGGTCATCGTGGGCGCCCAGCACGCGCTGGTGATCCCGGCCTGCCAGGGGGCGGTGGATCCCCGCGTGCCCCCGTGGCTGGTGGGGGCCCAGCGCCGCATGGTGGCCGTGGGCGGCTCGGTGGTGCGCATCCCGGCGCTCGCGGTCCCCTTGGCGGTCCTGGAGCGCGGCGGCCCGGAGGCGATGGCCTGGGTCTTCTTCGCCCTGGCCGTGGCCTCGGCGGTCGTGGTCATGGCGCGCCTGCCCCGCGAGCTCGGCGCGCCATGACGCAGTGGCACAGTGGCGCCCCGGAGCCGGGAAGGGACCTTCAGCCCCTCTTTTTGTCAGGACAAATGGCATAGGCTGGGGTGAAGAGCACGATCCGTGCCCGCAGGCGGGCCCGCGATGGCGCACCCATGGCCTGCGCGCCTGCTGCACCGCGGCACCCACCCCACCGACCGAGAGGCAATCGACCATGACGAGCAACGAGGCAGTCCAGATCCCCGAGACCATGATGGCCGCAGTCCTGCGGGACCCCGCCAGGGGCCTCCAGATCGAGGCCCTGCGCACCCCGCGCCCCAAGGCGGGTGAGGTCCTCATCAAGGTGGCCGCCTGCGGCCTGTGCCACTCCGACCTGCATGTCATGGGTGGCGCCATCGCCTTCCCCCTGCCCGCCGTCCTGGGGCACGAGGTCTCGGGCACCATCGTGGAGGTGGGGCCGGGCAATGAGCGCACCGGCCTGGAGGTGGGCCAGCAGGTGGCGGGCGCCTTCCTCATGCCCTGCGGTCAGTGCGGGGCCTGCGCCAGCGGCCGCGACGAGCTGTGCGGCCCCTTCTTCGAGCTCAACCGCCTCAAGGGAGTCCTCTATGACGGCACCACGCGACTGGCCACGCCCGAGGGCGAGCCGGTGGCCATGTACTCCATGGGCGGGCTGGCCCAGTACGCCGTCGTGCCCTCCACCGCGGTCGCCCCCGTGCCCGAGAGCATCGACATGGTGAGTGCCGCCATCCTGGGCTGCGCCGCCCTGACCGCCTACGGCGCCGTGCGCCGCGGTGCCGACCTGCGCTTCGGGGAGAGCGTGGCAGTGGTGGCCACGGGGGGAGTGGGGACGAATATCGTCCAGGTCGCCCGGGCCTTCGGCGCCAGTCAGGTCATCGCCATCGACGTCGACGATGACAAGCTCGCACCCATGCTCGACTACGGTGCCACCGCCGTGGTCAACTCCGTCACCCACGATGCCCGCGAGGAGGTCTTCCGGCTCACCGGCGGCCGGGGGGTGGATGTCTCCTTCGAGGCCCTGGGCATCCCCGCGACCTGGACCACCGCCCTGGATGTCCTGGCCGACGGCGGGCGCATGGTGCCCATCGGCCTGGGGGCCGGGGTGCAGACCGCCGGGGTGGAGATCAATCGCACCGTGCGCCGCTCCCAGTCGATCCTGGGCTCCTACGGGGCGCGCACCCGCCAGGACCTGCCCGCCGTGGTGGAGCTGGCGGCCAGCGGGGTCATCAACTACCGCGACGTCGTCTCGCGCCGCCTGCCGCTGCAGGAGGTGGACGCCGGCTACGCGGCCCTGCGCGGGCGCGAGATCCAGGGCCGGGCCGTGGTCGACATGGCCCTCTGAACGCCACCGCTTCCCGTCACTTTCGACAATTTGCATGAGATCGGCGTTTTCCAGGCCTGGAGAAGTACGATCTCATGCAAATTGTCGAAAGGAGGGGGTCAGCGGCGGTGGAGGAGGTTGATGCCGGTGTGGACGCCGATCCCGGTGGTGGCCAGGCCCAGGACCACTGAGGCCAGGATCATCGCGGGGATCCCGGTGATGGCGCCGACGGCGGCCATGGTGACAACCGCGGTCATCAGGGCGATCATGACCACGCTGAAGGTCAGGAGATCGGCCTCGGCCTGAGGGGCGACGGCCCGGCGGGCGGCCGGGGCGGGGGCCTGGGACTGCTCAGTGGTCTGCGCGGCGGTCTGCTCGGTGGTCTGGGCGATAGCGGTGGCCATGGCTGGATTCCTCTCGGTTCGAGTGCCGAGCAGGGAAGCCCAGGGGCCGGGGTGGCCGTTGTGCGTCCCTGCACGACGGCGTGCAGCCATGATGCGGCTGGGCGGAGGAGTCTCCGCCGGGAAGCGACTCTAGAGACACCGTGGGTTCTTTGTCCAGACAAAAGAGGGTGATCTGCCTTGCGCCCCGCCAGGCCCGGAGCCCCGGGCGGGGCGGTGTGGGGCAGATCAGGGACGGGCGCCGGGGCTCGGGCGCCCACCACCGCTATCCTGGGGCGGTGACCACCAGCCAGATCCCCGCCCCCGCCGACCCCGTCGCCGTGCCGCCCTCCGCCGCATCCGAGGCGGGCCCCGGCGTCGGGCCCGTCCTCGTGGTGGACTTCGGGGCCCAGTACGCCCAGCTCATCGCGCGCCGCGTGCGCGAGGCCTCCGTCTACTCCGAGATCGTGCCCCACTCGATGCCGGTGGAGGACATGCTCGCCAAGAGGCCGGCAGCCATCATCCTCTCGGGCGGCCCCTCCTCGGTCTACGCCGAGGGGGCGCCGGCCGTGGACCCCGCACTGTTCGACGCCGGAGTGCCGGTCCTGGGCATCTGCTACGGATTCCAGGCCATGGCCCAGGCCCTGGGCGGGACGGTGGGGCGCACCGGCACCCGCGAGTACGGCCACACCCCTGCCACGGTGGAGTCCGCCAGCTGCCTGTTCGCGGGAACGCCCGCAGACCAGGTGGTGTGGATGAGCCACGGCGACGCCGTCCAGGCCGCCCCCGAGGGCTTCGTGGTCACCGCCGCGACCGACCAGACCCCGGTGGCCGCCTTCGAGGACCGCGGCCGCCGCCTCTACGGGCTCCAGTGGCACCCCGAGGTCCTCCACTCCGAGCACGGCCAGTCCGCCCTGGTCAACTTCCTGCACCATGAGGCCGGCATCCCCGCCGCCTGGACGCCGGGCAACATCATCGAGGAGCAGGTGGCGCGCATCCGCCAGCAGGTGGGCGATGCCCACGTCATCTGCGGCCTGAGCGGAGGAGTGGACTCCTCGGTGGCCGCGGCCCTGGTGCACAGGGCCGTGGGCGACCAGCTCACCTGCATCTTCGTGGACCACGGCCTGCTGCGCGAGGGCGAGCGCGAGCAGGTGGTCCGCGACTACGCCGAGGGCATGGGAATCCGCGTCATCGCGGTGGACGAGTCCGAGCGCTTCCTGAGCGCCCTGGCCGGGGTCACCGAGCCCGAGGCCAAGCGCAAGATCATCGGCCGGGAGTTCATCCGCTCCTTCGAGGCCGCCCAGCGCCGGGTGATCGAGGAGGTGGGCGCCGCCGGCGGGCAGATCAGGTTCCTGGTCCAGGGCACCCTCTACCCCGACGTCGTGGAGTCCGGCGGTGGGGAGGGGACCGCCAACATCAAGAGCCATCACAATGTGGGCGGCCTGCCCGAGGACCTCGACTTCGAGCTCATCGAGCCGCTGCGCGAGCTGTTCAAGGACGAGGTGCGCACCATTGGGCGCGAGCTGGGGGTGCCGGCCAGGATCGTCGCCCGCCAGCCCTTCCCCGGGCCGGGCCTGGGCATCCGCGTCATCGGCGAGGTCACGGCGGAGAACCTGCGCATCCTGCGGGCCGCCGACGCGATCGCCCGCGAGGAGCTGAGCGCGGCGGGGCTCGACGGCGAGATCTGGCAGTGCCCGGTGGTGCTCCTGGCCGACGTGCGCTCCGTGGGCGTCCAGGGCGACGGCCGCACCTACGGCCACCCCATCGTGCTGCGGCCGGTGAGCAGCGAGGACGCCATGACCGCCGACTGGACCCGCCTGCCCTACGAGGTCCTGGCCCGCATCTCCAACCGGATCACCAACACCGTCCCCGAGGTCAACCGGGTGGTCCTGGACTGCACGTCCAAGCCCCCGGGCACCATCGAGTGGGAGTGAATCGCGGGGGAGCCAGGTCCCGCTGGGATGGTCCCCGGTGCCAAGGCCGCGCTGGGCTGCCGGCCTCATTGGCTCTGACCTGCGCAGGTGCGAAACAGCCTGTGCCAGGTGCGGCGCAAGGACCTCCAGGACTGCCGCCTGCCCTCTCCTCAGCGCCCCGCGGCCGGCTCCCGGGGGGCAGGACGGCCCGGGCCCGGTCCAAGTGACGCAACGGAACCGGTCCAACTGACGCAACGGAACCGGTCCAACTGACGCAACGGAACCGGTCCAACTGACGCAACGGAACCGGTCCAACTGACGCAATGAGATAGGATTCCCCTGGTCTCACATGCAAGGGAGGGGCGGGGTGCCTGGAAACTACATACCGCGGATCGCGGACTCCGGGCTCTCTCGCGCCCTGAGGGCAAGTGGTGCCGTTCAGGTCAAGGGCCCTAAGTGGTGCGGCAAGACGTCAACGTCGCTGCAGGCCGCCGCCAGCGTCATCTACCTCCAGGATCCGGACCGTAGTGCCTCCTACCTGTCGCTCGCGGAGATGAAGCCCTCCGTACTCCTTGAGGGAGAGACTCCCCGGCTCATCGACGAGTGGCAGATGGCCCCGCAGCTGTGGGATGCGGTGCGCTTCGCCGTCGACCGCCGGGGAGAACCCGGCCAGTTCATCCTCACTGGCTCCTCCATACCGGGCGTGGAAGGGGCACACTCCGGCGTGGGGCGGATCGAACGGCTTGTCATGCGGACCATGACGCTTGCGGAGGCGGGAGACTCTTCGTCTCAAGTCTCGCTGCAGGGGCTCTTCGACGGCGAGCATGGGGTGGCGGGGTTGTCCGCGCTCGATGTTGAGGGCCTCGCCCGTGTGCTGTGCCGCGGCGGATGGCCCACTGCGGTGCTGAACGAGGGGGGCGACGAGGCTGGGCGCCAGGCAAGGGCCTATGTTGATGGACTGATCGATTCCGATGTGTCCCGTATGGATGGAGTCCGCAGGAACGCTACCCGGATGAGGGAGTTGATGCGCTCCTATGCCCGCAACGTCTCCACCCAGGCGTCTCAGGCTACGATCGCGGCTGATCTGGCGAGCAATGATGCCTCGATGGCGCCGAACACGGTGAGTGACTACCTGGATGCCCTGGCGCGCTCCTATGTCATCGAGGATCTCCCCGCGTGGAATCCGGCGCTCCGCTCGAAGACCGCAGTGCGCACCAGCCCCACACGTCACTTCGTCGATCCTTCTATCGGCCTGGCTGTCATGCGTGCGACGCCCGCCGGTCTCCTGCGCGATGTCGAGACCCTCGGTCTGCAGTTCGAGTCCTTATGCGTCAGGGACCTGCGGGTCTACGCTGAGGCTGCGGATGGGACGGTCTTCCACTACCGGGATAAGACTGGGCTGGAGGCCGATGCGGTTGTTGTGCTCGCTGATGGACGCTGGGCGCCCATCGAGGTCAAGATGGGCGAGGCCCGGGTTGACGAGGCTGCCCGTCACCTGCGCTCATTGGCTCAGCGGGTCGACGTCGATCGGATGGGAGAGCCCTCCTTCTTGGCAGTCCTCACCGCGGGTGCCGCCGCCTACAGGCGTGATGATGGTGTCCTGGTCATTCCCCTGGCCTGCCTGGGGCCCTGATGGCGAGCGATATCATCATGTCGCAGGACCGCTCCACGGATAGGCTGCGCGATAAGGGACAAGAAGACAACGTGTCAAAGGATGGCGAGGCAATCATGAGCGTGATGGGCGTGGTGAAGAAGATCGGCGCGGGTGCTGGAGCCCTGGTTCTGGTGGGTGGCGGGTTCGCTGCAGGTGTGACCTACGCGAACTGGGGCGACCCGGTCATCACCGCACACGGGATTGAGCAGCAGATCTCCACCTGCTCCGAGTTGACCACGGTCAAGGTCACCCACGCCGGTGTGGTGCACTATGAGGACGGCAGCATTCCCCTGATCAACAAGAAGACCTTCAACATGATCTACTCCGCCAATGTCCGGGTCGGCGTCGATCTGACGGAGGTCGACGTTACCGTGAAGGATAAACGGATCACGGTGGAGATCCCCAAGGCCACGGTGCAGCAGATCGCGATCGACCCCAGCTCCATCGTCATGTACGACAAGAGTTTCACATTGATCAGCAGCAATGAGGAGGACGTTGCTGCCGCCATCACGGAGGCGGAGGCGGATATCTCCAAGAATCTGGACGATGACACCCTTGTGGTCACAGCCGACCAGCAGGCCGAGGACGTCATCGAGGGCCTTCTCCACCCCCTGACCACCTCTTCGCAAGGCTACACGATCGAGTTCGTCCATGACGACGCCCCTGTCGTCCAATAGCCGTGACGCATCACGACTCCGGCGGCCTCAGCGCTGCCGCCTCCCGCCGCGCCGTCGTCGGCGGTCTGGGGGCCCTGGGCGCCGCAGCGCTCCTGACCGCCTGCGGCGCCTCCCGCACCCCGGTCCCGCTCGCCACCACCGGGGCACCCGGGACGGCGGGGCCACCCGCGTCCCCCGGCACTCCGAGGCCCACCTCCTCCGACCTGCCCACCAGGGAGCCCACCGCCCTGGACACCAGCGCCCTGCCCACTGTGGAGTACCGGGGGCATGACCTGGCCGTGGACAGCCAGGGCGAGTCCCTGGCCGGCCGCCTCTACCTGCCCGCGACCTCGGCGGGGCGGCCCTGCCCGCTGGTCATCATCTCCCACGGGCTCGGCGGCGCCATGGGAGACCATGACCGCCTCGCCCAGGTGCTGGCGGGTCTGGGCCTGGCCTCCTACTGCACCTCCTTCCGCGGCGGCGGCCCGGGCTCGGGCGAGATGACCCGCATGTCCGTCATGACCGAGGCCGCCGACCTTGAGGCGGTCCTCGCCCAGGCCCGCAGCGGCGCCGGGCCCTGGCAGGGCATCGACCCCCAGCGCATCGTCCTTCACGGGGTGAGCCAAGGGGGACTGGTCAGCGCCATCGTCGCCCAGCGCCGCCCCGGGGAGGTCATGGCCCTGGAGCTGTGGTACCCCGCCTTCTCCCTGCCCGACACCCTCCGATCCCTCTTCGGGTCCCTGGACGAGGTCCCCGAGACCTACACCTTCGGCAGGGTCAGCCTGGGGCGCGTCTACGCCGAGGACATCTGGGACTACGACCCCTACGCCGACATGCCGGGCTACCCCTCACCGGTGCTCATCGTCCACGGCGCCAAGGACGGCTCGGTGCCCCTGGGCCACTCGCAGCGGGCCGTGCGGACCTTCCCCGACGCCGAGCTCGTCGTCCTGCCGGAGGCGGGTCACGGCTTCTCCGGAACCGACTGGGACCTGGCCACGGGCAGCACCATCGCCCACCTCCAGCGCCTCGGCCTCATCGCGGCCTGACGGCGGTGCCGCCCGCCAGATTCCCAAGACCGTCCCGCGAGCGCTGCGCCCCGTTCCCGTGCCCGGCCCTCCGAGGTGTGCCAGGCTGAGGAGCGGCGCGACGAGAAGGACCACCAGGAGGCCGCCATGGAGTACACGAGGCTCGGCACCACCGATATCACCATCCCCCGCCTGTGCCTCGGCGGGATGAGCTTCGGGAGAGTCCTCCCCGACTCCCACCAGTGGGTCATCGGCCCGGAGGAGACCCGGGCTGTCATCGCCCGGGCCCTGGAGCTCGGCGTCACCTTCATCGATACCGCCAATGCCTACGCCCGCGGCACGAGCGAGGAGTTCATCGGTGCGGCCCTGAGGGGACTCGGCGTCAAGCGCGAGGAGGTGATCCTGGCCTCCAAGGTCTACTTCAATGAGGGCGGACTGTCCCGGCAGGCCATCGCGAGGGAGATCGAGGGGAGCCTGGAGCGCCTGGGAACCGACTACCTGGACCTCTACATCATCCACCGCTTCGACTACGACACCCCGGTGGAGGAGACCATGGAGGCCCTCGACTCCCTCGTGCGGGCAGGCAAGGTCCGGGCGCTGGGGGCATCGGCCATGTACGGCTACCAGCTGCACACCATGCAGGTGATCGCCGATGCCAACGGCTGGACGCGCCTGGCCAGCATGCAGAACCACTACAACCTGCTCTACCGGGAGGACGAGCGCGAGCTCATCCCCGTGTGCGAGCAGTTCGGCATGTCCCTGACCCCCTACAGCCCACTGGCCTCCGGGCACCTGACCCGCCCCACCTGGGACGGCGAGTCCGTGCGCTCGACCACCGACGGCGTCATGCGGCACAAGTACGATGCCGGGCGCGAGGCGGACATGCCGATCGTCCAGCGCGTCGCCGAGCTGGCCCGCCGGCGCGGGGTGCCCATGGCCGATATCGCCCTGGCCTGGCACTGGGCCAAGGGCGTGTCGGCGCCGATCGTGGGCTGCTCGCGCCCCAGCCGGGTCGATGGTGCCGTGCGCGCCCTGAGCCTGGAGCTGAGCCCGCAGGAGCAGGCCTTCCTGGAGGAGCCCTACACCCCTCACGAGCTCGTCGGGCTCATCCCACGACCGCGGTGACCGCGGTCCCGACGGGTGGGCCGCGCTCCGGCTCGCTGGGCGCCCGCTGGGGCCGCTGACCGCCGCACAGCTCGGTGAGGGCGTCCGCCGGGGGCGGGAGATGCGTGCCGGCGCCGCGTTGTGGCATGGTACCGGTGCCATGACAGCCTCCCCCTGCACCTCCCGGCCCCTGGCCCTCACTGTGGACGGCCAGCGCCTCGGCGGCCTGGCCTACATCCCCGACGGCGCCCCCGCCGGCCCTGCGCCGCTGGTCATCTGCTGCCACGGCATGGAGGGCTCCCACACCCGGGTCGCCCCCATGGCCCGGCGCTTCGCCGCTGGCGGGGCCGTGGCGGTGTGCCTCGACTTCCGCGGCGGGGGAGGCAGCGCCAGCGACGGCGATCCCCTGGCCATGTCCGTGCTCACCGAGCTGGCCGACCTGGATGCCGTGCTCGCCGCGGCCAGTGCATGGCCGGAGGTGGATGCCTCCCGTGTGGCCCTCTTCGGCCTCAGCCTGGGCGGGGCAGTGGCCGCGCTCGCGGCCGCCCGGCGCCCCCAGCAGATCAGCGCACTGGCACTGTGGTACCCGGCTCTGGGGCTGGCCCGTGACCTGCGGGCCCACTTCCGCAGCCTGGAGGCCGTCCCGGCCGAGTTCGACTACCGGGGCAGCCGCCTGGGGCGCGCGTATGCGCGTGATGCCTGGGGCCTGGACGTCGACGCCGAGCTGGCCTCCTACCGGCGCCCGGTGCTCCTGGTCCACGGCGACCAGGACCGTGCCGTGCCGCTGTCGGTCTCCCTGCGGGCTGCTGGCGCGCTGCCCGACGCCGAGGTCGTCACCATCCCCGGCGCCGCCCACGGCTTCGGCGACGCCAACTGGGAGCGCGCGATGACGGCGACCACCGGCTTCCTGGCCTGGAACGGCGTCCTGGAGGGGTGAGCCCCATCCGGTGGTCCGGCTCGGGGCCCGGTGAGGCGCATTGGCGGGGCACGGGGCAGGGCGGAGCCTCCGTGCTCGCCCAGGTGGGCCGGGCGGCGTTCTGGATAGTGAGACCGGTGTGCGGCTCAGGGGGACCTCCTGCGTAACCTGTGCGTGCCGGAACAATTCGTCCGGCGGTCCCACCCACGAGAGAAGCCTGATGACACCGCTTCCCACCGCGCTCAGTGCCTTGCCCGCCCTGCCCCAGGCAGCCCGGGTCGAGATGATCGTGGCCTGCTGCGGGTGTCCCTGTTGCTCCAGTGGAGCGGAGCGAATGCCCACCCGCCGCTGAGCGGATGACGGCGGGCAGGGGCGGCGCTCCGGCAGTGGCAGGCCCGATGGCCTGCTGACCATCTCGGGCACTCGCCGATCCATGCCCGGTGCGCCGGTGCCCGAGGGATGCCCCCGCTCTCCTGACTCCCCGCTCGCGGCACACGGCTCGTCCTCGCCGGCACGGGGACGGTCGCGGCCGGCTCCTGCTCCAGGAGCCACGTACGCGGCCAGGACGGCCCCCGCCGGCAGCACCGGTCGCGGCGCGCCAGCAATCAACCGGTGGCCGCTGCGCCTGCTCCTGTGCCCGCCGTCACGCCAGCCCGCAGGTCGAGGCGGTGCCTCGTCGGGCTCAGCCCCCGCTGGCGCCGCCGGGGCGGTGAAGGCGGGCACCGCTCCCCGCATCTGCTGCCCGCCCCACTGCCGGGCGCCCCGGCCCCCGCGGATCCACCCGCCGTTCCCCGCCCGCCGTCGGCGAGTGCTGGTGAGCACCTGTGAGCACCGCTCGGGACGGCCCGCGCCCCTCATCGCCCGCACGCCCTGATCCGTCGAGCCCTCAGACGGGCAGGCCCTGCCCGCACCACCCCTGACCCGACTTACCGCTCCACCGAGCAGGAACGAGTGATCATGACCCTGAACCACAGCTCCTCGACCACCTCATTCGACGACTCCTTCACCCCCTTCACCCACCGGGCCGGCGAGTGGGCCTCCGAGGTCGATGCCGCCACCCGCAGCCCCCGCGGCCTCCTGGAGGGCCTGGGAGAGGCCGGTCTGCTGGACCTGGGAGTCGAGGAGCGCATCGCGGGCAGTGCCCGGGCCGACGACGTGCGCGCCCCCGCAGCCCTCATCGCCGCCCTGGCCACGGAGTGCATGACCACCGCCTTCGCCCTGTGGGCCCACCGCATGGTCCAGGAGTACCTGGCCCGCGGCGGGCGCAGCCCGGCCACCGAGGAGGTCCTGGCCGACCTGCGGGCCGGGCACCGCTTCGGGGCCACGGCCATGGCCGCGGGACTGAAATGGCTGGCGGGCGTGGGCGACCTGGCGGTCAGGGCCGAGCCCGAGGGCGAGGGCTGGCGCCTGAGCGGCTTCATCCCCTGGGTCTCCCTGCTCCTGGAGGACTCCATCATGGTGGTCCCGGCCCGCACGCCCCACGGCACCGTGGTCGCCTGGCTGCCGGTCGAGCAGGTCGAGGTCTCCCCGGTCACCGGCCTGCTGGCCCTGGACGCCACCGCCTCGGGCAGCGTCGCCCTCAAGGGCGTCGTCGTCGGCCCCGACCAGGTCATCAGCAGGGACCTGGCCGCCTTCGCCCAGGGGCTCAAGCCCACGATGCTCG
This sequence comes from Actinomyces bowdenii, assembly GCF_017592395.1. GTDB lineage: Bacteria > Actinomycetota > Actinomycetes > Actinomycetales > Actinomycetaceae > Actinomyces > Actinomyces bowdenii. Next base: position 54,345 of record NZ_JAGFOU010000013.1, on the reverse strand, counting down.
CCCTGCAGTCCTCCTTCTGCGTGGGACTGGCCCAGCGGTCCCTGGGCGAGTCCGAAGCCGCCCTGGGCCGTGCCACCAGCGCCTCCAGCGCCGCCGGCTCCGTCTTCGCCGCCGACCTCACCCGGCTGCGCGAGGACGTCGTGACTCATCAGCACCGATGGCGGGCCCTGGTGGCCGACGTGGGCGCGGCCAGCGCCCGGGAGGTCCTGGAGACCCGCCTCCAGGCCGCCGACCTGGCGGTGCGCGCCACCCGCCTGGAGGCCACCCTGGCCGGCGGGCGCGGGTACCGCCTGGCCTCGGGGGCCTCGCGGCGCCTGCGCGAGGCCGCCTTCCTGCCCGTGCAGTCGCCGTCGGAAGGACACCTGCGGTGGGAACTGTCGTCGCTCAGCTGAATCACGTGGGGGTCGCCTACAGCGGCGTCGATGCGCTCAAGGATGTCAGCCTGGAGATCGCCCGAGGGCGCCAGACGGCGGTCCTGGGGCCCAGCGGCGCGGGCAAGTCAACGCTCCTGGGACTGCTTACCCGGGAGCTGAGCCCCAGCTCGGGGAGCATCGAGTGGTCGGCCGCGCGCCTGCGCGAGGGCGTGGTGCGCCAGCAGCCGCTGCTCTTCGAGTGGCTGACGATCCGTGAGAATGTGGGCTTCGGGCAGCGGCTGCGGGCCAACGAGCCGGACGAGGCGCTGGTCGACGAGCTGCTCGACCTGCTGGGCATCACGGCCGTGGCCGGGGCCTACCCCGACCAGGTCTCGGGCGGCCAGGCGCAGCGCGCCTCCTTCGCCCGGGCCCTGGCCATCCGCCCCGACCTGCTCATCCTCGATGAGCCCTTCAGCGCCCTGGACCCGGCCACGCGCTCGGACCTGCAGCTGTGGCTGCGCCGCGAGCTGACATCCCGGGGCCTGAGCAGTGTGCTGGTCACCCACGATCTGGATGAGGCCCTCGTCCTGGCCGACGAGCTCGTGCTCATCTCGGCAGGCTCCATCACCGGCCGCTGGTCCAATCCCGAGCCGGCCGCGGACCAGTCCGCCGCCCTGGCCCACCCCCTGCGCACGCCGATCCGGCAGGCCTATGACTCCACGGCATCCACGGCCCCCACGGCCGGGGCGGAGCGGGAAGAGGCGGCGCAGGGGTGGACCACGGCATCCGCTGCATCCGAGAACCGGGCCGGGCCCGCCGATGAGCAGAGGAAGGCAGGACGATGAGACGACGCGACGCACTCGCCCTGGCGGGGCGACTGGGCTCGGCCTCGATGGTGGCGGCCCTGGGCGGCCACGGCGCCTGGCGCGCCCTCGCCCCCCAGGACCAGGGCTCCGACAGCCTGTTGGGACGGCCCCTGCGGGTCGGCTACCTGCCGATCACCGATGCCTCCGCCCTCCTCATCGCCCACGAGCGCGGCCTGTGGGCGGATGCGGGCGTGGCCTCGGCGCCCCCGGTCCTCTTCCGCTCCTGGGACGCCCTGGGCCAGGCCATCCTCGTGGGCGAGGTGGACGTGGTCCACATGCTCATGCCCATGGCCCTGCAGTTCAGGCTCGCCGCATCCGCACCCATCCGGGTCATCGCCTGGGGGCACACCAATGGCTCCTGCATGGTCACCGCCGGCCCTGAGCCGAGCACCGGTGCTCAGCCGCAGGCCCAGGCGGCCGAGCTGGCGGGCGGCCGCCTGGCGGTGCCGTACTGGTGGTCCATCCACTCCGTGATCATCCAGCGGCTCCTGGCCTCCTGGGGACTGCAGCCGGTCATCGGCACCACCGCCGGGCCCCAGGAGGTCGAGCTGGTGGTCATGCCCCCGGCTGAGATGGTCTCGGGCCTGGCCAGTGGTGCCATCGCCGGCTTCACCGTGGCCGACCCCTTCGGGGCGGTGGCCGAGCTCCAGGGGGTGGGCCATGTGAGCAGGCTGCTGGGCGATGTGTGGCGCGACCATGCCTGCTGCGGCCTGGTGGTGCGCCAGGACCTCATCGACTCCTCCCCCCAGGCGGTCCAGGGGATCGTCGATGGGCTCATCGCCGCCCAGGCCTGGCTGGAGGGCAACCGGGGCCGGGCCGCCTCCCTGCTCACCAGCGGCGGCTACCTGCCCCAGGCCCGGTCCGCCGTCGAGCGCGCCCTGGAGCGCCCCGCCCCCGCCCGTGCCAGCCATCCCGACTGGCACGGCCAGAGGCTGGGCTTCAGCGCCTTCCCGCACGAGTCCTACACCACCGCCCTGGTGGACATGCTGGGCCGCACCGGCGTCGAGGGCGATCGCTCCTTCCTGGAGGGCCTGGATCCCGCCCGCGCCCACCGCGAGCTGGTCGACGACGCCTTCGTGCGGGCGGCCCTGGAGCGCACGGGCGCGCCGGTGCCGCAGCGGACCGAGGAGGTCGGGCCATGAGCATCACGACCACAGCCCGGCTCCTGGCCCCCGTGGCGGGTGTGGCCGCCACCGTCGGGCTGTGGTGGCTGGCCACCGACATCCTGTTCCGCTCCCGCCCCCTGGTCCAGCAGTTCTCGCCCACCAGGACCGTGACCGGCCTGGTGGAGCTGGCCGCCGACGGCGTGCTCCTCAACGCCGCCTCCTCCAGCGTCTTCCGCCTCCTGTGCGGGCTGGCCCTGGCGGTGGCGGTGGGATTCGCCGGGGGAGTGCTCATCGGCTCCCGGCCGACGGTGGACCGCACCCTGGCCCCGACCCTGCTGTTCCTGCGGATGGTCTCGCCACTGTCCTGGGCACCGGTGGTCATCATCGCCTTCGGCGTGGGGGATCCGCCCGTGGTGGCCCTGGTGGCCGCCGGGGCCGTGTGGCCGGTGCTCAGCTCGGTGGCCGACGGCGTGCGCCGGGTCAGCCCCGGCCACCTGGCCGTGGCCCGCTCCCTGGGAGCCACCCGCATCGAGGCGCTGCGATGGGTGACCTGGCCGACCACCCGTCCGGCGCTGCTGGCTGGGGTGCGCCAGGCACTGGGCATCGCCTGGGTGGTCCTCGTGCCCGCGGAGATGCTGGGGGTGACCTCCGGCCTGGGCCACCAGATCATGAACGCCAAGGACCAGCTGGCCTACCACCACATCACCGCCCTCATCGTCGTCATCGGAACCCTGGGATACCTCATCGACTCCGTCGCCCGCTGGGCGCTGGCGACTCGACGCGAAAGGCAGGAGCGCTCATGAGACTGGTCGTCGTATCGGCGGGGCACGCACCCGCATCCGGGACGAGCCGCCTGGGGCGCCTCATCGCCGATGAGGTGGGGCGCCGACGCCAGGGCACCGCCGTGGAGCACATCGAGCTGCGCACGATCGCCACGGACGTGGTCACCGCCCTCATCACCGGCGAGGCCTGCCCACCGGTGCACCGGGCTATCGAATTGGTGCGCAGCGCCGACGCCCTGGTCCTGTTGACCCCCACCATCAACGCCTCCTTCTCCGGGCTGCTCAAGTGCTTCCTGGACGTGCTGCCGCGCGACTCGCTCAGGGGCCTGCCCATCCTGATGGGCGCCACCGGCGGCACGCAGCGCCACACCCTGGTCCTGGACCAGAGCCTGCGCCCCATGCTCGCCTCCCTTCGCGCCGTCGTCCTGCCCAGCGCCCTGTTCGTCACCGCGGAGGAGTGGCAGGGGCAGGCCCCGGGGCCCGAGCTGGGTGAGCGGGTGAGGGCCTCCTCGCAAGAGCTCATCAGGTTCCTGGCGCTGAGCGCGTGAGCCTCCGGTGCCGGGCGGGGCCGCTCAGGGCGCCCCTGCCGGCCGGCAGCGGCCCACGGGGCCTTCCGCGCGGCTGCGCGGGCGCATAGGGTGCGCAGACAGGCCATCGGCCGCTCGACGAGCCCATCATCCAGGAGGAGCCATGCCCGACTTCCAGGCGACCACCGACAAGAAAGTGGCGGTCTTCATCGCCCCCGGCCTGGAGGAGGTCGAGGCGCTGGCCGTGGTGGACCTGCTCTTCCGCGCCGGGATCGCCACCGACATGATCTCGGTCACCCAGGACCGCGCCGTCGTGTCCTCCCACGACATCATCGTCACCGGCAACCGCACCCTGGATGAGGCGGACCTGGCCGACTACGACATGCTCGTCCTGCCCGGCGGCCTGCCCGGCACCCCCAACCTCAAGGCCTGCCAGCGCCTCATGGACGAGGTCCGCTCCCGCGTCGAGGCCGGACGCCCGGTGGCAGCGATCTGCGCCGCCCCCTCCATCCTGGCCGAGATGGGCCTCCTGGAGGGCCGTGAGGCGACGTCGAACCCGGCCTTCCTCGGCGTCCTGGCCGACAACGGCGCCCGCACCAGCGAGGCGAGCGTCGTCATCGACGGCAGCATCATCACCTCCCGGGGCATGGGGACCGCCATCGACTTCGGCCTGGAGATCGTGCGCCACTACCTGGGGGACGAGGCGGTGGAGGGGCTCAAGGCCGCCATCGTCCACCAGGGCTGACAGGCGGGCGCAGGCCTCAGGAGCGCGAGCCGCGCCGGGGGATGAGCGCCATGACCAGCAGCACCGCGCCGGCCGCCGCCAGGATGACGATCCCGGTGCTCACCAGATCGACGCGCACCCCCAGGCCGACAACCACCAGCAGCACCCCCACCAGCAGCAGGATCGCGCCCCACACGAGCGTGGCCGGGCTCATCCCCCGGGGCTCGGCGGCACCTGCGCCCGCCACGGTCCTGGCCGACCACACCGCATCCTGAGCCTGCGGATCCGGCCCACCCAGCGGCGCGCCGGGACCCTGCGGTGCCCGGCGCTCCCCGGCGCTGCGGGCGGCGCTGCCCGGGGCCGTGCCACCCGGGGGCTGCGCCTCGGCGGCCACCGCCGGCTCTCGGGGATCGGCGGGCAGGACGGAGGTCTGGGCCTCCCGGCTGCTCCGCACCTCTCCCGGGCTCGGCTCGGCGGTCGCGTCGGTCCTCGAGGCGGTGATCACCTCGGTCGTCGGCCCGCCGGCCGCCTCAGTGGCCATCCCCGTGGCCATCTGCGTGGTCGGCTCGGCCTCGGGCTGCGTGGTCGGCTCGGCCTCGGGCTGCGTGGTCGGCTCGGCCTCGGGGGAACGGGGGTTGCTGCGGGCCTCATGCGTATCGCTCATGGTCCTCACTCCTTGTCTGCAGGGTCTGCTCGGGGTCTGCCCGCGGGGCTCGTGCCTGCGGGTCTGTGTCGGTGGTTGACGTCGAGGGCCGGGGCGCCTGCGGGCGCCCGAGGGCCTCACGGGGTCGGCGAGGCCGAGGGCTCGGCGGAGGCCGACTGGCCGGTGCCCGCGCCCGGCTCGGCGCCGGGATCCGCAGTGGGTGCGGCGGTGGCGCTGGGCCGCTCGCTCGGCTCAGCACTGCTGGCATCACCGGGGGAGGATGGGGCGCCCGCCTCCTGCACCCTGCGGGACACGCAGGCCTCATAGCGCTCGCGGTCGGCCGCGGAGAGCTCATCGAGGTCCTCCCAGGCCTCGTCCCCGTCGCGGTCCTCCAGGCTCGTGCCCGTCAGGCAGGAGGCGGCGATGTCGGCGCCGATGGCGGGGTGCTCCATCCCGGGCACGGGCGAGACGCCCAGCCCGCTGTGCCGGGTGCCGTCGGCATCGGTCCAGGTGCTGACCACCCAGGCCTTCTGGGCGGGGTCGCCCGTCCACGTGGTCTCCTCCGGCACCTCGGTGACCTCGAGCACGCCCGCGGCCATCTCGACGTCGATCGTCAGGGCGGGGCCGGCCGCCTGCGCCGCGGGCGAGGTCAGCGCCACCTCCCTGCCCGGCCCGGCCGACTCCGCGGCGTACCGGGTGATCCGCTCTCCGGAGAGCGTGTAGTCCTCGGTGCTGGAGGGCTGGAGCCTGAGAGCGGGGATGGCGCTGTCGCTCGTGGCGCGCCACTGGCTCACGAGGTCGGCGCTCACGGCTCCCGCCCCGGTCTCGGAGGTGATCCGCAGGGAGCGGCCGGGGTGGGTGAGGACCTGCAGCCTGCCCGTCACCAGCTCGACCGACAGGCTGTGCGCACCGCTGGCCTCAGCGGGCATATCCCGCAGATCCAGGATGATGGCATCCGCGCCACTCCTGAGCTCCTGGATCTGCTCGGTGCCGGAGACCAGGTCCTCCCAGGTGTAGACCGTCTCGCTCCCCTCGACGATCACCTCGTCCTGCTGCCAGTGGGCCCGATGCTGGAGGACCAGTCCCGTGGTGAGGGCGGGCACCGCCAGCAGGAGCACCGGCACGCCCACGCCCGCGATCCAGCCGCCCCGGCGCCGCCGCAGGGCACTGGCAATGGTCCCCCCGCCCAGGATGATGAGCACCGCCCCGATCAGGCAGATCAGGCTCTCCACGACGCCGAGGGCCCCGGAGCTGAGCGCCAGCAGCGCGCCGGCGCAGGCCAGGAGGACCAGCCCCAGGACAGCCAGGCTGGTGCCCCGGCCAGGGCCCGGGCGGTGCGGGGGCCGGGGGCTGTGCCCAGGCCGGTGTCCCGGCCTCACAGGCCCCGGTGCGCCGGGATAGGCGGCGCTGGGGTGAGCCGTGGGTCGGGGCACGGGGGAGGGCGCGGCGCCGAGAGGCGGAGCCGTTGCGCCGTGAGGCTGGTGGCCGGCCGCGGCCTGGGACATCCCCGCACCGGGTCCAGGGTGCGCCGCGGACCCGTGGTGCGCGGCAGGCTCAGGGCTCGGCGCTGGCCAACCGCCGGAGGCCTGAGCGCTCAAGGGCGCCGGGCGCTGGGCGGGACCGCGACGGCCGCGATCCTTGGAGTAGTTGGTCCAGCCCACGATCACCAGGATCAGAGCGCCGATCCAGAACAGGCCCCACAGGAGGCCGCCGAAGACCGGCAGGCCCCAGGCCTCGACGTACCAGGTGGGCACCAGGCCGCCGTCGAGCAGGGGCAGACCGATCGCCATCGACCCCATCGCCCCCGCCAGGCCCGCATCGAAGCTCCCGGCCAGTGCCTGCTCGGCGTGGATGCGCCCGTCGGACTCCTCGGGCAGCAGGGCCCAGGCCAGGCCGTAGACGATGAGGCCGAGCCCTGAGATGACGGTGATGACCACCCACACGCAGCGCACCAGGGCCGGGTCGAGGTCCAGGCGGCGGGCCACGCCCCCGGCCACTCCGCCCACCCAGCGCTCCTGGGTGCGCACCAGGCCGGAGCGGCGGATGGAGGCGAAGAAGCCGCTCAGCGCCTCTGGGGTGCGGCCCCGGCCCGGACCCCCCGCGCCGCCGGGCGCCGTGGCGAAGGGGTTGATCCGCGGGTCGCCGGGCGCCTCAGCGCCCGGGGGCGCCTGGCTGCCCGGACCGGGCCGGTCCTGCGGGCGGTGCTGGCCGGCATGGTGGCCGTCGGGCGCCGGGCGGTCCTCAGCCGGATGATCGGCCGGGTGATCGGCCGGCTGGTGGGGCGGCGTGGAGGCCGCAGCGCCCCGATCCGCACCGTCGCGGTGCTCGGCGCCGCCGTCGCCGGGGGAGGGGTGCTGGGGGTCATCGGCGCTCATGGCTGGCTCCTGAAGGTCGTCGTTGTCGTCAACATGGGTGGGGGAATGCTCGGGTTGCGGTGGCGGGGTCAGTCAGTGGCGCTGGCCGAGGGCGCGGCTGATGGCGCGGGGCTGGGCGCGGGACTGGCGGTGGCCGCCTGCCCCTGGTCCGTGGCGGCCTGCCGTGCGCAGTCGCTGTAGGCCCGCCTCTGCTCGGCGGTGAGCTCATCGAGGTCCTCCCACGCCTCCCAGTCGCGGTCGTAGTGGTCCCGGTCCTCATCGGAGTCCCACGGCGCGTCATCATCGGCGGTGCTGGAGGCGGCGCCTCGGGCCTGCTCCACGCACTGCTGCGCCCTGCGGGCGCCGATCGCCGGGTGGGTCATGCCCGGGACGACGAGGTCATGGTCATCGAGATGGATCCGCCCGGTCTCATCGCGCCAGTACTCCACGACCCACACCTCCTGGGAGGCGTCCCCCTCCCAGGTCACCTCCTGGGGGCCGTTGACGATGATCCGGCCGGCACCCAGGCGCGCCCGCACCGTCAGACCCGTGCCGCTGGACTGCGCGGCCGGTGAGCGCAGGACCGCCGAGTCCAGCGCGCCCTCGGACCTGGTGGTCATCCGGGCGGGGGAGCCGTCCGGCGTGTACTCGTCCTCATCCCACACGTCCGGGACATCCGTGTCCCACATATCCCAGCCGCCCCGGTCCCCGGCGCCATGGCTCACCGCCTCGTCAATGGACCAGGCCTGGGGCACGCGGGCCGAGAACCTGGCCCTGGAGGACTCGGCCTCCACCGTGATGGGGGCGTCCTCGCCGGCCAGGATCCGCACCTCGCCAGCGCCGAGCTCCACATCGATCGCGCTCAGTGCCAGGTCCCCGGCCTCGGCGCCCCGGGCCTCCTGCGGCATCTCGCGCAGGTCCAGGACCACCTCGCCCGCGGCGACCACCGGCAGCTCCCGGCTCGTCCCGCTGCCGGCCTCGACCAGGTCCTGCCAGGTGTAGGTGGTCCGTCCCACCGCCTGCTCCATCCCCCGGGGCGGGATGGCCCGCACCGCGGTGGGGACCACGGCCCCCAGGGCCAGGACGGGCAGGGCCACCAGGAGGGCGGGCCAGCCCAGCAGGCTCATCCATCCGCCGCGGCGGCGCCGCAGCCCGCTGACGATGATCCCGGCACCCAGGATCGCCACCGGCAGGCCGATCAGGAGCAGGCCCCCGTTGACCAGGCCGACGGCGCCGCGCGCCAGCAGGAGGCACAGGAGGGCCGTGGCCAGCAGGGACAGGGCCAGGACCACCAGGCTCAGGCGCCGTCCGGGCCCCATGCGCCCGCCTGGGCCGGGGCGCTGGTGGGGTCCCGCGACCTGGTCCAGGCGATGCGGGGGATCGCCTGGGGCGGGGCCGCCGGTCGGGGAGGAGGGGATGTGGTGGTGCGGGGCGCTGTCATCCATGCCCTCATCCTGCGCCGCGCCCGTTGGCCGCGCGATCAGGGAACCCCCTGATAGGCCCCGGATATCGGGGCGGGCCTCCCCTGATCCAGGCCCCTGGGGCCCGCATCCGGACGGGATGGGGGCATGATGAGGCCATGATGACGACGCAGCCCGGCCGCGTCCTGGGGCAGGCCGGTCCACAGGGCCCCGCCAGCCGCGCCGCGCCGTCCGGCCCCGCCGCCCCGGCCTCCCGGCGCCTGCCGCTCCGGCGCCCCGGGCGGCGCCTGGCCCCTGCCCCGCTCCACGTCCCAGCGCCCGAGCCCGCCTCCTCCCGCCGCCCCGCCCTCCTCGCCGGGGTGTGCGCGGGAGTGGGGGCCCACCTGGGCCTGCCGGTGAGGCAGATGCGCCTGGCCGCCGTCCTGCTGGCCCTGGCCGGGGGCGCGGGCCTGCTGCTCTACCTCCTGCTGTGGGTGGCGGTGCCCGCGGGCGACCCCTGGGCCGAGGCCTGGGGCACCACCGCCCCGGCCCGCCGGCGCCTGGCCCCACGCCCCACCGCGGGCTCCGCCGTCCCGCACCGCCTGGGCACGGCCCTGGGCGGAGGCGCCCTCCTGGCCATGGCGGGCCTGGCCGCCCTGTGGCGCACCGGTGGCCTGCGGGACGGCGGCGTCCTGCTGCCCCTGGTCATCATCGTGGCCGGGGCGGCCCTGGCCTGGTCCCAGGCCGATGCGCTCACCGGCCCGGCGCGCCGCCCCGGCGCCGGGCTGCGCCTGGCGGGGGGAGTGGTGCTGGCCGCCGTGGGCATCGTGCTGTGGGCGGCCTCCGAGACCCCGCCACGAGCGCTGCTGGCCGGCGGCCTCACGGGCGGTGCCCTGGTGGTGGGCATCGGCCTGGTGCTGGCGCCCCTGTGGCTGCGCACCAACCGCGCCCTGGCCGAGACCCGCGCCGCCGAGGCCCGCCAGGCCGAGCGCGCCGATATCGCCGCCCACCTGCATGACTCGGTCCTCCAGACCCTCACCCTCATCCGCCGGCGCTCGGGCGAGCCGGAGGTGGTCGCCCGCCTGGCCCGCTCCCAGGAGCGCGAGCTGCGGGCCTGGCTCTACACCGACCGCCCCGAGCCGGGCGCCTCGGTGGCCGAGGCCTTCCAGGATCTCGCCGGTGAGATCGAGGACCGTTACGGGGTGGCGGTGGATGCCGTCTGCGTCGGCGACCGCGTCCCCGACCGCTCCACCGAGGCGGTGGTGGCCGCGGCGCGCGAGGCGCTGTCCAACGCCGTGCGCCACGGCGCCCCGCCGGTCTCCCTCTACGTGGAGGCCGGGGCCCGGGGCACCGAGGTGTTCATCCGTGACCGCGGTGAGGGCTTCGAGCTGGAGGATCTGGCCGAGATCGCCCCCGACCGCCACGGCGTGCGGGAGTCCATCATCGCCCGCATGGAGCGCCATGGGGGCCAGGCCCGCCTGCGCCGCCTGGAGCGGGGCACCGAGGTCCACCTGGTCCTGCCCGCCCCGGACTGAGACCGCCGGCGCGCCGCGGAGGCGCCGCAGGCACCGCGGAAGCGCTGACGAGCATCGAGGAAGAGTTGAGAAAGACAGGAGTTCCCATGACCACCCCACCCCCTTCCACCGATCCCGCCGACCCCCGCGTCGAGTGCCAGGAGGGCCCTGCCCTGCGCGTCCTGGTCGTCGACGACCACGCCCTGGTGCGCACCGGGGTGCGCGCCGAGCTGACCGCCCACGCCCCGGACCTCGACGTCGTCGCCGAGGCCGACGACGTCGAGGGCGCCATCGCCGCCGTCCACGCCCTGCGCCCCGACGTCGTCCTGCTGGACGTGCACCTGCCCGGCGGCGACGGCGGGGGAGGCGCCGAGGTCGTGGCCGCCTGCCACGAGGTGCCCGGCACCCGCTTCCTGGCCCTGTCGGTCTCGGACGCCTCCGAGGACGTCGTCGGCGTCATCCGCGCCGGTGCCCGCGGGTACGTCACCAAGGCGATCTCCACCGAGGACCTGGCCCAGGCGGTGCGCCGCGTGGCCGCCGGGGACGCGGCCTTCTCCCCGCGCCTGGCCGGCTTCGTCCTGGACGCCTTCGGGGCCGGGGCGGGCGAGGTGGCGGTGGCCGATTCCGAGCTCGACCGGCTCTCGGCCCGTGAGCGCGAGGTCATGCGCCTCATCGCCCGGGGCTACACCTACAAGGAGTGCGCCTCGGAGCTGTTCATCTCCATCAAGACGGTGGAGACGCATGTCTCGGCGGTGCTGCGCAAGCTCCAGCTGTCCAATCGCAATGAGCTGACCCGATGGGCGGTGGCCCGCCGCATCGTGTGACTCGTGCCAGGCGGACCCGCGGGCGGGGCCCCCGGGGCGGGGGCGCGGGGCGGGCCCGGGGGGGGGGGGGGGGGGAGGGCGGGGG